>CAYMKU010000236.1:0-1517 GCA_964391015.1 uncultured Ignavibacteriaceae bacterium | reverse complement strand
TATTTTACACAGTTTACCATACGATTTGGCATAAATCACACCTTCTGATAATTCATAATTTTTAAAATTATACTCGTATTGTTGGTACCAGTGGTCTTCGCCTTTCAGGTCGAGACACATCAATTGCCAATTATTATAAGCTACATACATTTTATCCTCATAAATGATCGGATCTTGTAAACGTTTTGAATTATCTATTCTATTGTTTGATAGGATTGAAAGATCTATTGTTTTTAACAATAAGTTATTTTTATCTAAAAATGTGGCCTTTGTCCAATCCTTCGTAGGCTTTTCATTTTCTTTCTCTGAAGGCACATCAGCAAAATGACGAATCATTTTATCGTTGGTAATAAACCATGTAAAATCCCTATTCGATAATTCATTTAAAGATTCTCCAAACAGACCAGTGCTAATCTGTCCATCAAAATGTCCAATATAAACCCAATCTTGACGACCATATTTATCATTTACGCAGAAGCTAAAATTTCCCTCCAATGTTCCTATACTATATGTTCCTGATGACCAATCGACGTAATTTAATTTTTTATCATAAAAGTCAAGGGTAAAAACAGCATCCTTACAATTCGCTAAATGTGATGACAATGTATCTATTAGCTTTTTTGTTTCACCGTTTTCATACACAAAAAGTCCATCGTTTTTAGGGTAATTTTTAAATTTTATCTTTTTTTCCAATTCTCCCGGAAACCGCTCTGTAAAAAATAGTTTATCATCAACCAGTACCATCTGAAAAGCATAGGGATGACGATATATTTGTTTAAGCTGTAAATTATTTGGTTTCATATCTGATTAATAAGCTAGATTGTTAAACATTGTATTAAACCATTGATTGTTTGCTGGATCTGTTATAAAATTGCAGGTCGATTGGGGTGTATCAAAAGTACCAGGGGGTGCATCAGGATAAAATAAATCAAACTTTTCCCTAACTAATTCACTTTGCAATATAGAATTATTACTACCATTATCATAAAATCTGGCAGCCACGCCAACTTGATCTACTGCATTATTATCTATACTCCATCTTATCCTGTTTATGGGTAGGTCTCGTAAATATGCCCCTGCCTGGAAAAGGCTTACAACCCACGAAAACGGGGCTATTATGCCATGCCACAGGCTACCCCAGAAGCCGTACGTCTGGCCTTCCAGGCAAGGACTCAGATTATGCTGCACTTCAGCACAGGATGTCAAAAAAAAGATACCGATGCTGCAAACTATCCCCAATTGAAAGGATACAGATATTCTGTTTTAGCCACTTTCATTTATAAATAATCTACCGGTGGTTATCAGCCCCGTTGCTTCTCCAGGAAAACCATCATCATCAGCCCCAGAATAAGTCTCTCCTTCTCATCCTCCGACAAGTCAGCGGTGGAGTCGAGCCGGAATTTGGTACCCAAAAAAGATGCTTCCTTAGTAAACACACCGACTATCTGCCCGGAAGAGTCCGTCACATTATATTTGGGGTTGAAGACATATCCGGTAAAAAGCCCCAGGATGGGAAC
>CAYMKU010000235.1:0-1521 GCA_964391015.1 uncultured Ignavibacteriaceae bacterium | reverse complement strand
CGGCCTTTGCCCAGGGCGCGCACCAGGTTGGGCGCGAGCATGTGCGCATGGCGGTGGCCGAAGTCCAGGGTGGCGGCGCTTCCAGCCGCAAGGCGCCGGTGGTGGGCGTTCCCTGGCGCCGTGCCTTGCTCTGGCTGGCCCTGGCGGGTGCAGGCCTGGGGGCCGGGGTGGCCGTGGGTTACGGCCTGGGCCAGCGTGCCCCCGCTGCAGGCGGGGGGAGCGCGGCGGTTCCGCAAGCGGTGCAGTCGGCGCCTGCGCCCGTGTTGCCGCAGAGCCCAGCCTCCGTGGCGGCGCCCGTGGTCGCGCCGGTGCTTCCTGCCGACGCCGCACCGGTGGCTCCCGCTGGGGCGGCCTCGGTGGTCGCTGCCCTTGGGTCGCCCACCGTGCCCGCCGTGATCGAACGGCCCGACCCTGCAGCGATTCCCAAGCCTTTGCAGGACACCTTGGGGCAGCGCTACGCCGATGTGCCGCCCGCGCTGCGCGAGGCCGTGTTGCAAACCCGCGCGGTGTTTGACGACCCGGCGCAGGATTTTTGGGTCTTGCAGACGGGCTTGTCCGACAGTGCCGCCGGGGCACTGCGCTTGCTGGAGCTGGCGCGACAGGCCGGTGCCGAGGTGTGGGTGCAGGACCGTGCCTACCCCGGCCACAAGGACAAAACCAAGATGGTGGGCCTGTGGGCCGTGTACGCAGGGCGCTACGCCAGCCGGGCGCAGGCCGTGCAAAACCTGCAAAAATGGCCCAACGCCCTGAAGACCCACAAACCCTTGCCGCGCTCCCTGGTGCGCGTGCGCGAAGAAACCTACCCCGAACGGGTGCCGTCATGAAGTGTGGAACCCTGCCTCCCTCCCTGAAGCCCGCACTGGTGCTGCTGCTGGCCCTGGGCCTGGCCGCCTGTGCCAGCAATGCGCCTGCGCCGGGGGCCGGCCACCTGCGGCCCCAGGCTGCAGCGCAGGGGCAGCCCCCCGCGCTGGTCGATGCGCCCTTGCTGCCGCCCCCGCCCAGCCCCGCGCGGGCCAAGGCCGATGTGTTTTCCGTCAGCGTGCACAACGTGGACATCCGCAGCCTGCTGTTCGCCATCGCGCGCGATGCACGCCTGAACCTGGACGTGCACCCCGACCTGGCCGGTACGGTGAGCATGAACGCCATCGACCAGACCTTGCCCGAGATCCTGGACCGGGCCGCGCTGCAGGTGAACATGCGCTACGAGATGGAAGGGCGCAACCTGTTCGTCATGCCCGATGCACCCGTGCTGAGGCATTACCGGGTGGACTACCTCAACGTGGCGCGCGAGGCGCGCAGCGAAATCGGTGCCAGCACCAGCATTGCGCGCAGCGGCAGCGGCGGGGGATCGGGGGCGGGCAACAGCTCCAACAGTGCCGTCACCAACAACTCCAACAACCGCTTCTGGGAGACGCTGACCCAGAACATCCGCGACCTGCTGCGCGAGACCGACAAGGTCAAGCCCGAGGGGGCTGCCGCCGCTGTGGCGGCACCGGTTGCCGCGCCTGCGGCGACGGCATC
>CAYMKU010000234.1:0-1521 GCA_964391015.1 uncultured Ignavibacteriaceae bacterium | reverse complement strand
GAGAGCTATGTCTAGTGCCCCCATGATACCTTCGCGGCGCGGAGCGGACTCGCGCCGCGTCGACGCGCTCTCCGCCGACGCCGACGTATCGGGCACCGGGCATGAACGATAGCGAGTGGGCGGCTCTGATTCGCGATTTGAAGGACCACGACGACATCGACGCATCGTTGCATGCGGCCGAACGGCTCCATCGCGATGCAGCCGCCGCTGACATCCCGCGACTGAAGGCGCTGTTGCTTGACGAGAGCTTCTACGTTCGCGAAGCAGTTGCATGGCCGCTGTCCGCACTGGCTGGCGCAGCTGCCTTGCCCGAGCTCCTGGAGGCGTATCAACGCGGTTTCGACGAGGGTAACGATAACGACGGCTTCAGCGCGCTTCTCATGGACATGGCCGCGACGCACCCCAATGGGTTGCGACCGGTTCTCGACGCGCTCGCGGCGTCAGGGATCGCGCCGCTGGAGCGCAACGCGCGCTGGCTTCTGGAGTTTTGTGATGGTCCTGGGGGCGCCTGACCCGACGTTTCCGCGGACCATCTGACCGGATTGGCAGGTTGCGACAGCGCCGGCCAGACCGCATGCCCGCTCGCTGGTGAACGTCCCACTGTGGAGCGGGCAAGCGGTCGGCTGGACACCTCCGTGCTTGCGGCAGTACCGTTCGGCGGCTACGCACCAAGATTGGGAGCTCCTCCATGCCGCCACGAATTCCGACGTACGATGCGTTCTTCAACCCGGTTCTCCAGGCGTTGAACCGACTGGGAGGAAGCGCAACGATCGCAGAACTTGAGGAGACGGTCGCCGAGCTGATGCGGCTGTCCACCGACGTCACCGAGACTCCACACGGCGACACAAGTATGACGGAGGTCGGATATCGCATCGCGTGGGCGCGCACGTACTTGAAGAAATACGGGCTCCTCGAGAACTCCCAGCGCGGCGTGTGGAGCCTGACTCAACAAGGGCGCTCGACCCCGGAAGTCGACACGGTCGCCGTTCGAAAGCGAGTCAAGGAACTCGATCGTCTCGCGCGCGAGGCGAAGCCGCCTGTCAACGCGGGAAGCGACGACGCGAATGGTCATGCCCCCGATGATGAGGACACCAGTTGGGAGGAGGCATCCCTGGCGGTCCTCAAGAGCATGGACGCAGCAGCGTTCGAACGACTTTGCCAGCGCCTTCTTCGAGAGTCCGGATTCATCGAGGTTGAGGTAACGGGGAAGTCAGCCGATGGCGGAATCGACGGGCGGGGCGTGCTCCGCCTCGGTGGTCTAATCAGCTTCACCGTCATGTTCCAGGCCAAGCGCTACAAGGACACGGTCGGCTCCAACGTCGTACGGGACTTTCGCGGTGCCCTGATGGGGCGCGCCGACAAGGGCCTGATCATCACGACGGGTAGGTTCACCAACGAAGCCAACAAGGAAGCGATTCGCGATGGCGCGACGCCGATCGATCTGATCGACGGGAGCCTCCTGGTCGCGAAGCTCCGCGATCTCCGACTGGGGATCTCGACGCGCATGATCGAACGGGTCGA
>CAYMKU010000233.1:0-1525 GCA_964391015.1 uncultured Ignavibacteriaceae bacterium | reverse complement strand
CCTGGCGGTGGACCTGGCTTTCCGGCGGCACGTCGATGACCACATCGCCCATGATCTTCGCCTGGCAGCCAAGGCGGCGGCCGTCGATCAGGCCGCGGATGCGCTTGTAGCGGTCCTCGACGGTGTTCCACTCCGACAGCGCGTCAGCGGCGACATGGACACCATGCTTGGGGAATTCGCCGTAGCCCGGCGTGATCTGGCATTTCGAGCAGATGCCGCGCCCGCCGCAGACCGAATCGAGATCGACTCCAAGCTGCCGGGCTGCCGTCAACACGGGGGTGCCGGGCGCGAAGCGGGACCACAGCCAGCGCATGCCCTGCAGCACGTCTTCGATCCCGTGGAAGACGACGATCACCAGCTTGGGCAGCAGGAAGAGCATGAACAATGCGGCCAGGCTGAAGACGAAGGAATAGTTGCGGTTGGCGCGCAGTTCACTGATGCTCACCGACACCCACACGAGCAGCGCGATCATGCCGATGCTTTCGGCCCAGTAGATCCAGCGCACCCACCGGCGCCCCGCCACCGTCCAGTTCCCCAGCGCCGTGTTGATGCCCTTGTAGGCGTACAGGTCGATGAGGACCAGCACGAAAAGGAAGATCACGAAACCGATGAGACCGCGGGAGGACATGGAGGTGGAATAGCGGCGACAAAGGTGGTGCTCAGAAGACGGTCCCCCGAACCGGTCAGCCCGACTTGTTCCCGTTCATCAAGGCAGCGCACATCAGGTTTGCTCCGTCTTCCAAATGCCCACTCGGTACATTTAGCCAGGTATGAGAGTTCCCCGCGTTCTTTCGGTCGCATTGATCTGCGTGGAGTGGAGCGCGATCCAGGCACAGATCACTTGGCGACGGAGCTATGGCGGCTATGGAACCGATGAAGGCTTTGCAGTTCAACAGACGACAGAAGGGAATTACATAGTCTGCGGGTCTACTGGCAGCTTTGGTGCGGGGGCAAGCGATATCTACTTGCTATTGCTGGATCCCTCTGGTGAGCTGCTTTGGTCAAGGACCATTGGTGGAGCTGGAGTGGATCGTGGGCGTGCCATAAAGGAAACATCGGATGGGGGTTTCATCATCGCTGGAATGACCAACTCGTTCGGCGCGGGTGGATACGATGGATATGTGGTAAAGACGGACTTGAACGGAATACCGGAATGGTCAAAGGCCTACGGTGGAGTCGACTGGGACATGTTGAACGCCCTGGCCGTATTGCCCGACGGCTACGTTATGTCCGGGATCACGTATGCTTCATCTGCCTCAGATTTGTGGGTTGTCCGCATCGATACAGATGGTGATACGGTTTGGACAAGGACCGTTGGTGATAGCTGGAATGATGAAGCGATGGGTGTTCGTGCTACTGCGGATGACGGCTGTGTGGTCGCAGGGACCATTACTACCCCAGCAGGGATCTTGCGAGCGGCCCTTGTTCGCTTGAACAGTGATGGTTCGGATCAATGGATCTATTCCCTCGGGAGTGATAGCACCGAGGTTGGTTTTGACGTGGAGCCGACACTTGATGGTGGGTT
>CAYMKU010000232.1:0-1528 GCA_964391015.1 uncultured Ignavibacteriaceae bacterium | reverse complement strand
CGCCTTTGACTCTACCAGGCCATAGTCTCGACACAGCACCGATTTCCTTGTACCATAATCTCCGGTTGCTGAAGGCTGCGGAGGAACGGGTGATGCCTGCATTGTCGTCTGCGAACAAACACGTCTATCTCGGTCGGTTCGAGAAAATCGCGCCAGATGCAAAACCGTTGTGGGGAAAGATGACCGGCGCGCAAATGTTCGTCCACGTGACGAATACTTTGCTCTACACATTGTGCGAAACACCAGTGATTCCGTTTCGTGGCAACTTCAAAACACAGTTCATCTATGCGCCATTGCTCCTAAACGGCATTCTCAAATTCCCGAAAAATGTAAAGATTCCACATACAAAAAAATCTAAACCGACCACACTGACCGACGGAACACTTGAAACATTGCGGGCAACCATCGATCGCGTATTGGCTGAAGCGGACGCGGGCGAGTTCCATCCGCCGCACCATCCGTACTTCGGGAACATCGGCCCGGAGAAATGGCTGAAGTTCCACGCGGCCCATTTCGATCATCACCTGCGCCAATTCGGCTGCTGACGCCCGCCGTGAAACGCGCGTATCGAATTCTCTTCGCGGTTCTGTTTGCCATCGGCCTAATCGTCGCGTGGCTCGTCTTTGGCTCGTCAGAAATCGATCCGATCGCATGGACACCGCAGCCCGCGCCACCGCTTACCGGACAATACGCACAGAACAGCCTACTATCGCTCAAGCTATATACGAGTAAAGGTCTGATCGGCCCTGAGGACATTGCGCGCGACGCGGAGGGCCGCTTTTACACCGGCGTCGCGGATGGACGTGTTGTGCGCTTTACAAAAAACATGCAATTCTCCAACTTCGCGAATACCGGCGGCCGCCCGCTTGGCATGGAGTTCGATGCGCAGGGAAATCTGATTGTCTGCGATGCGCACAAGGGTTTGTTGTCCATAGATACCAAAGGCGCGATTACAGCCCTCGCGACAGAAGACAGCGGCGTTAAGTTTGGATTCACCGACGACCTCGCCATCGCAAAGGACGGCACGATCTACTTCACCGACGCATCGCACAAATTCCACGCACCGAATTATCTCGCCGATCTCATGGAACACCGCGGCAACGGAAAGTTCCTCAAATACGATCCCGCTACGAAGACGACTACGAAGCTCATCGGCGATTTGTGTTTTGCAAATGGCGTCGCGCTCGCGCCCGACGAATCCTTCGTTCTCGTAAACGAAACGTGGAACTACCGCGTACTTCGGTATTGGCTGACCGGCGACAAGAAAGGCACCTGGGACGTTTTCATCGACAACCTTCCCGGCTTTCCGGATAACATCTCGTCAAACGGCAGAGGCACGTTCTGGCTTGCCCTCGCAAACCCACGCGATGAGATTGTAGACGCGCTGGCGCCGCATCCACACATTCGGCGCGTACTGTGGCAGTTGCCAAAGGCTTTGCTCCCGCAATCGGTGCGCTATTCGTTTGTCCTCGGTTTAGACAACGATGGCAAGGTGATTCACAATCTGCAAAATCCGTCTGGCCAACTT
>CAYMKU010000231.1:0-1529 GCA_964391015.1 uncultured Ignavibacteriaceae bacterium | reverse complement strand
TGAGGAACTGGAGGAAATCGAGGCGACCCTGCCGACCGAGGAGCGCCAGCCGGGCGAAGTGGTGCCGGTGCGGCTGCACGCGGCAGTGACTGAAGTCGGCACCCTGCGGCTGGAAGCAGTGCCGCGGGTCGGCGCGGAAACCTGGAAGGTCGAGTTCGACGTGCGCGGGGAGGGCTGAACCCCATCGTTCCGGGAGTGATGGACGTGACCGATTCGCAGACTCAGTGCCAAGAGGCCCGCCAGTTATTGCGCCAGGCGCTGGCTTACCCAACGGCCGATTTCCACCCCGGCCAGTGGGAAGCGATTGACGCCCTGGTCAATCGGCGGGAAAAGCGGCTGGTCGTGCAGCGCACCGGCTGGGGCAAAAGCATGGTGTATTTCATCGCGACCCGGCTGCTGCGCGACCGGGGTTTCGGGCTGACGCTGATCGTCTCGCCGCTGCTGGCCCTGATGAGGAACCAGATCGAAGCCGCCGAGCGGCTGGGCATTCGGGCGCTGACCATCAATTCCGCTAACCGCAACGACTGGCCGCCGCTGATCAACGCCATTCTGAACGATGGGGCTGATGCGGTGCTGGTTTCGCCCGAGCGTCTGGCTAACGATGAATTCGTCGGGAAGGTGCTGATGCCCATCGCCCAGCGTCTCGGCCTGCTGGTGGTGGACGAGGCTCACTGCATCTCCGACTGGGGTCATGACTTCCGTCCCGATTATCGCCGTCTGGTCAACGTGTTGCGGCGAATGCCGCCGAACATGCCCGTGCTGGGAACCACAGCGACTGCCAACAACCGGGTGTTGCGGGATATTGGCCAGCAGTTGGGCGACATCCAGGTCCAGCGCGGTTCGCTGATGCGCGAAACCCTGGCCCTGCAAACCCTGCGCCTGCCCGATCAAGCGGCGCGACTGGCCTGGTTGGCGGAGCATCTGCCGGAACTGCCCGGAACCGGCATCGTGTATACCCTGACTCGCCGCGATGCCGAACAGGTGGCTGACTGGCTGAGCCGAAACGGCATCCCGGCCCGCGCTTATTACAGCGACAGCGTGGCGGATGGTTTTGCCGACGCCAACGCCTACCGGCAGCATTTGGAAACCCTGCTGCTGACCAACCGGATCAAGGCCCTGGTGGCGACCACGGCGCTGGGCATGGGTTACGACAAGCCGGATTTGGGCTTCGTCGTGCACTATCAGGCGCCCGGTTCCATCGTGGCCTACTATCAGCAGGTGGGCCGGGCCGGTCGCGCCATCGCCTACGCCGTCGGGATATTGCTGGCCGGCCGGGAAGATGAGGAGATTCACGCCTTTTTCCGCGACAGCGCCTTTCCCGACGAAACTCAGGTCAACGCGATTCTCCGGGCGCTGGAACAGTCCGATGGTCTGACGGTCAGTGAACTGGAATCAGTGGTCAACCTCCGACGCAGCAAGCAGATCGAGCACGTGTTGAAATTCCTGAGCGTTGAAAACCCGGCGCCGGTGCTCAAGGACGGCTCGCGCTGGCGGCGAACGCCGGTGGCCTATCGCCTGGATCACGAACG
>CAYMKU010000230.1:0-1530 GCA_964391015.1 uncultured Ignavibacteriaceae bacterium | reverse complement strand
AACCACAGTCCCGCATGTCGCTGGGCGACACCCTGAGATCATGAAAAAAGAGTTCGTGACGGTTACCGTAGCAGTTGCCCGCTACGGGCCGAGGCCGTTTATCTGTGAAGCGTTTGAGCTCGCACCACAGTCTGGCCCGGACGTCGCCACGAACCCGAGATTGTTGCCATGGCGGGGTGTTTGCGTGTGACACACCCCGACCGGGAGCACGCAGGACAGATTGTACGATATTCGGCGTCCTCCGTCGTGGGCTACTTTTTCTTTTCCAAGGAGGTCCGCCATGGACACGATTTACGGATGCTGCGCGGGTTTGGATGTTCACAAGGAATCGATCCAGTGCTGCGTGCGGCGGATGGATCAGCAGGGCAAGGTGCAGGAACAGGTGCGTGCATTCGGGACCACCACCCGGCAACTGCTGGCCCTTTACGACTACTTGAGCGAGTGTGGAGTGACACACGTGGCGATGGAGAGCACCGGCGTGTACTGGAAGCCGGTGTGGAACGTGCTGGAGGCTGGCTTTGAATTGATCCTGGTTAACGCCCGCCACATCAAGCACGTGCCGGGTCGCAAGAGCGACGTGATGGACTGCCAGTGGATCGCGCAGCTTCTTCAACACGGGCTGCTCAAGCCCAGTTTTGTGCCGCGGCCTGAGCAGCGCCAGTGGCGTGATTTGACGAGGCATCGCGTTCAACTCGTTGCCCAGACGAGCCAGGTCGCCAACCGCATCCAGAAGGTGCTGGAGGACGCCAACATCAAGTTGGCCTCCGTGGCCTCGGACGTGCTGGGCAAGAGTGGCCGGGCCATGCTCAAGGCGCTGATCGATGGGCAGAGCGATCCCAAAGTACTGGCCGCCGAAGCCCGGGGCCGGCTCCGCAGCAAGATCGAGCCGCTGCGTGAGGCGATGGAGGGGCGAGTCACCGGACATCATCGTTTCATGCTGCAACTGTTGATGGATCAACTGGAGCAACTGGAAACACTGCTCAGTCGGATCGAGCAGCGCATCGAACAGGCGATGGCCGGTTTCGCTGATTCGATCGAACTTCTGGACACGATCCCCGGCGTGGACCGGCGCGTTGCCCAGACCCTGCTGGCGGAAGTCGGGCCGCGAATGAGCCAATTTCCTTGCGCCGATGCATTGGCCTCTTGGGCAGGAATCTGTCCGGGCAGCCACGAATCCGCCGGCAAGCGCAAGAAGGGAACGACCAATCGGGCCAACCGCTGGCTGCGTCGAGCGCTGGTGCAGGCGGCGTGGGCGGCCAGCCACACCAAGAACACGTACCTGTCGGCGCAGTTTCGCCGCCTGGCGGCGCGACGAGGCAGAAAGCGTGCATTGGTGGCTGTTGGACATTCGATTCTGGTCAGTGTCTATTACATGATGAGTCGCGGAGCCAAATACAGCGACTTGGGAGCCAATCACTATGAACAACTTAATCCCCAACGACTTACTCGACACTTAATCAAACGGCTGGAAGCGCTAGGGCATCGCGTGACCCTCACCCCAGCCGCATAGTATTTTCAGGACAGATGAAC
>CAYMKU010000229.1:0-1540 GCA_964391015.1 uncultured Ignavibacteriaceae bacterium | reverse complement strand
CTCTTAAATCTTCAATGATTTTTTCTTTTGCAGCCACTTCACCATTCAGTTTTGCAACTTCCTTCTCCAATTTGTCAATGGATTTATCTTTTTTAATGTTACCGATTTCTGCCTTTAGTTTCTCAACGGAAGTTATAGTGTCCTTTAGTTCCTTTTCAAACTCAGGTTTTTCAAGGTCGTAGTGGCTGAATGGATTCATTACAACACCTCTGTGAATTTTGATTTCCTTAACTAAGGCAGGGTCAAGATTAGTTTGTGATTCAATGGCTGTCCAGAAGTCGTCACTGGTTACTTCTTTTTGGTTTTTCTTGTAAGCAACAGGAATTCTCTGTTTGTCGCAGATGGTTTTTACCAATCGTTCAAACTCTGACCGAATGTAAACGGCTGATGCTTTAAAGTCTTTTTCTGCAAGATAATGTTTGGCTCTGTCTAAATAACCGTTGTCGTGTTTGATGATAGGAATTTCAAAGTCATCATCATTCAATCGTTTGGAATAGACTTCCACAAATTTCCATTGTTCTTCTCCGAAATAGCTTTTCACTAACTCATACCACACTTTGTCGTAGGTGGTCATGATGATTTGAAAACTGTCATCTGCTTTTACATCAACGAAGTGGTTTTTGAGGATTTCAAGTAGTGGCAAACGATTACTCATGTCCAAACCGATAAGCAAATCGTCAAGTACAAGGATTTTTAATGCTCCTTTTGTCGGGTTTACTTTTATGGATGCCAGATACAGACTAATAGCCAAAGCCGTTAATCTTGCTTCGTTCAGAAAATACTGGTGCTTCGGAATGTGCTTAGTGAAAAAGTCAATTTTGAGATTGATGTTTTGACCTTTGAGCATTCGTCTTCCGAAATACTCCACCTTTTCAAACTCCAGTTTCACATTCAGATTGATGCCGAAGTATTTCAGGAAAGTGTTGGTGTCGCTTTCGATGGATTGCAGTATTTCTGCTAAGCCCGGATTGAATTTGTCTTTGAGATAGTTTTTCGTGGCTTCCTGAACCCGTTTGGTTTGTGTTTTATTGAAAGTGTCGTCAACTATCGCATCCCACTCTTTGCCGATTTCCTTGCCTGAAAAGCGATTGATGGAATGATACAATACTTCACTAACGATAATGTCAAAAAGGTCAACTTGTGCTTTATGATTCAGGTGGGTTTTGAGCAGGTTACGGTAATCAAAAAAGCCTTTGATTTTGTTTGCATCAGAAATCAGGATTTTATCGGCACTTACAATTTCCTTTTGAACGGCATTGAGTTCAAATACCGTGCTTTTGGTTGAATCAGGCTTTTCTTTTACGGTAACTTCAATCTTGGCAGTATTCTTTTTTGAAGCAGGCAGAAAGATGTTTTCTTCCAATTCAGGCAACTTTTTTACCGATGCCAGAAAGAAATCCTTCATGGCGGTAAACAGCGAACTTTTACCACTTCCGTTTTCACCGTAAAGCATGAGATTCTTTCCATCCTTGTCTAACTGGATATGATGCTCGCCATAGAAAGCACGGTAGTTTGTTATTTTAATATCAGTTATTCTCAT
>CAYMKU010000228.1:0-1546 GCA_964391015.1 uncultured Ignavibacteriaceae bacterium | reverse complement strand
TTATCGAAAGCATAAACAGCAACCCAAATCTTATTTCCGGTTTTCTCGAGCGCATAAATTCCATTTGCCGGTAAGCCATCCTGCTTCGAAAATCTTTCCCAGCTTAGCTTGCGGTCGAACTTATAAATTCCGCCGATGTTAAAATTCGGCTGCTGCTGCGTAATAAATTCATCAGTTGCAATCCAGACATTTTCACCATCAAAAAGAAAATCGGATATGGAAACAGCATCACCATCCGAATTAAATCCCCTTTTGTTATTTATGAACTTCCAGGCAGAAACAGTGTCTTCTGCTTGCTTATCATAAATATGCATTCCTGATTCAGAACCGAACCAAACTAAGCTGTCCCCATCCAACCTAATTGACTTAATATTATTGGTTTTAGGATCGTTGTTTTTTGTTAGATCATGTTCAATAAATTTTTGTTTCTTAACATCAAGCTCGGTTAGATTTTTAAATCTGCCAATCCAAAGAGTATTTTCTTTTTTATCGTAGCATAAAGAGCGAATCCAATTTCCCATCTCACCGCCGACGGCAAACTTCCTCTTACGCCAGCTATTTTTCTTTTTGTCGTATGTGAATAATCCTTCGATGGAACCCGCCCAAACGTAATCATCACTAACGGCGATACAAGAAAATAAGTCATTATCAATGGAATTATTGCTTGTCGAAAAGTTAGTCCATTTATCATCTTTCTTTGAATACTTGTAGATCCCTTGTCCATAAGTTGCAACCCATAAAAAATGTTGATCACCTCTAATAGCTGTTACGGATACATTTTCAAGAACTGATTCAGTTGAAGATTGTGCAACGCCGGAGCGGTTACAGAAATAGATTATGCAAAGAAATAAAAATACGGTTGCGGCTAATTTGCTAAGATAAAAATGAAAAGGTCTATCTATCATGAAAGGGATTCTTGAAGAACTGCTTTTTCAAACTCAACTTTAAAATGTTCAGTGAAACCATTTGTAAGGCATTCAATCAACCGCGAATAATTAATTTCTTCATTAAGTATTGATGCAAGTTCTGTCGTTTTGTTTTTCAATTCCTCACGCATTGAATCAGCTTCCTCTGCAGCGAGTTTGAGGTAATTAATAATCTTGAGGTGATGATCACCGCATAAAATTGAACCGTGCTGTAAAAGAACATTCTTCATTTTTTTTTGTGCACTGCCGACTAATTTCCTTCCGCCGTATTTTATTTCACTTTTTGCAGGGACTGCAAAACACAGCGTTGACAATTGTTCCTTATAAACAATTGGGAAGTTGGGCTGCTGCGACTCAAGCTCAAGCGTGGAAAGATTTGAGTTGTATAAGGTTAAACCTTTTAATAATGCAAGATTGATTTCATGATAAATATTTCTGAATGAAGTGCTGCCTGTTACCGGATAAATTACCGAGTAAGTTAACTCTTCTGCATGGAGAATTGCCCGCCCGCCTGTGGGACGATAAACAACATCAATTTTATCTTGCTTGGACTTCTCCAAATCAATCTCTTCAATCTTTTGATTAGCCCCAAGTGAAATGCAATACGGCTGCCATCCGTA
>CAYMKU010000227.1:0-1552 GCA_964391015.1 uncultured Ignavibacteriaceae bacterium | reverse complement strand
GGTCTGACTTGGATTTCATATCCAACCGGAATTTCAACAGAAAGATTAGTTGGAATCATCACTATACTATTTGGCTCAATGAACAATTCATATTCTACGGCTGCACGGACATCCATTCCCGCACTCCCTGAAGTAGCATTTCTTGGCACCGGTATATCATCAAATTCAGGATTGAGTCTTTTAATTTTAATTTCTATGATATCACTCATCTGCAAATTACTTTCAAATATTATTTATGGAGAAATATTTTTTACTATCCGAGCTAAAGTTATCAATGTGGCTAAAGCCAAAGCATTGCCTGTCCCGCAACCGTTCACTAAAGTGAACGGTAATAAATCAATTGCCGTCAGATTTATCTGACGGATTAAAAGATTCTAAAGAGTATTGGCTTTAGCCACATATTCGTTAAATAAAGGTTTTCAATTTCCCTTATTAAATTTTTTAAAGAATTTATTTTTTAGAATCACTAATTCATTTTTATTAAACACGATCATCGAACTAAGAATAAAAAAGGAAAGTAAAATGATAAGCTTGTAGAAAACATTCAGCTCTTCAATGGAAAGAAGCCAGTAATAAATCGAACCGGCAATTATAATCATTACGAAGATGCTAAGCACCCTATTCAGCTCATAATCAATTTTATAAAATCTTTGTGTCACTATAAATAATCCCAACGCCATTACAATATAGCCGGCAAGCGTCGCCAATGCTGCGCCCATTATTCCGAAAGGAGGAATTAATAAAAAATTGACCGCCACATTTACCAGTGCTCCAATCCCAGTTACTATCGGAACATAAAGACTTTTTTCTTTTATATAAATGCCTGCAGTAAACACTACATACAAACCATTAAACATATATCCCAGAAGAACTATCGGAACTATCACTAATCCACTCCAATATGCTGAACCTATCAAAGTTATTCCGAACAAATTAATTTTAACAATATCCTCAATGAAAAGAGAAACTGAAACAAGCACCAAACTCGCCGCGAATGTAAAATAAGTTAGCACCTTTGAGAAAACTTTTTTTGCATCCTTTTCATCCGCTTGCTGGAGAAAAAACGGCTGCCATGCATATTGAAACATACTAACAAATAGCATCATGAATATTCCGAGTTTGTAATTCGCACTATAAATTCCGGCAGTTCCCAAATCAGTTAGCTTTGTTAAGATGGGGCGGTCAATTCCTTGAATCAGCATTGATCCTAAACCTGCGGGAAGATATGGTAATCCAAACTTCAATAAGCGCTCAAGCAAGGAAATATTAATTACCGGCTTAATGTTGCTAATAATTTCAGGTAAAAATATTAATAGTGTAAGTGCCGATGCGGCAAGATTGCTGACGAATACCGCTTCTATTCCAAATTTGAAATAAAGCACAAGCAATATGTTGAGAAAAACATTTACCAGAATATTAATGATTTTATATACGGCAAATCTTTTTGCTTTTCGCTCAATTATAAGCTTGATAAATGGAATTACGCAAAGAGCGTCAATTAAAAGAATAAGCGCAGTATAATATATTAGATAAGAATAATCATCAGGAACTT
>CAYMKU010000226.1:0-1555 GCA_964391015.1 uncultured Ignavibacteriaceae bacterium | reverse complement strand
ACATTTCGAACAACACTGAAAACAATTTATATGCAGTATACTTTCCAACAAATAGCGTTGGCTATGCTTCGGGTTATAATGGAACAATGCTGAAAACTACCGATGGCGGGTTAACATGGAACACCATAACTGTTGGAACCGAAAATAATCTTTATTCAACTTATTTCACTTCATTGAATGTTGGATATACAGTTGGAAGCGGTGGAGCTATTTTAAAAACTACTACTGGCGGAGTAACCTCTGTTGAGAATTTGGCAATGGGTTCTGCGCTCATTGATTATCAACTTTATCAAAACTATCCAAATCCATTTAATCCATCAACAACAATCAGGTTTCAAATCCCCAATACCGGAAACGTAAAAATTATTGTTTATG
Organism: uncultured Ignavibacteriaceae bacterium; assembly: GCA_964391015.1. Classification (GTDB taxonomy): domain Bacteria; phylum Bacteroidota; class Ignavibacteria; order Ignavibacteriales; family Ignavibacteriaceae; genus XYD12-FULL-36-8. The sequence goes on along the minus strand of CAYMKU010000226.1, from coordinate 1,180 downwards.
ATATTCTCGGAAGAGAAGCCGCAAAACTAATTGATGAAGAACTGGGGTCTGGAACTTATTCTATTAATTTCGCTGCAAATAATTTAGCCAGCGGTGTATACTTCTATAGATTAGTAACCAACAATATTTCTTTAACAAAGCAAATGATCATTTTAAAGTAGGAGGATTATTGAGATTCCGGCTTATTAAACAGCAGTTTTCCCTTGCAATAGCTGCATCGGTTGTAATCATAAATTTTGAAATAGTTCCGCAGGCATTTGATGGCTATACACTCTTTTGTCCGAATAATTCCCGCAATACATACTTAATTGATATGAACAATCAGGTAGTTCATAGTTGGACGCACACAAAAACCGGAGGATATTCTTGTTATCTTTTAGAAGATGGAACTTTGCTCAGATCAGCAGCTTCAAGCAATTCGCAATTAAATGGAGGTGGTGCTGCCGGCATAGTCCAAAAAATTGCCTGGAATGGTTCAGTTTTGTGGGAATATACATATAGCTCCTCAACGTACAGATCACATCATGATATTTGCCCAATGCCAAATGGAAATGTTTTGTTAATTGCTTGGGAAGTTAAAACTACGGCTCAAGCAGTTCAAGCGGGTTTAAATCATAGTGCTTCTATCTGGCCAGATCATGTTGTTGAAGTGCAGCCTGTTGGAACAAATGGAGGTAACATTGTTTGGCAATGGCATGCATGGGATCATTTAATCCAGGATTACAATTCAGCTAAAAGTAATTACGGAGTTGTTGCCGATCATCCGGAATTACTAGATATTAATGTTGGAAGTTCCGGCAGCGGCGATTGGATGCATATCAATGGTATCAGCTATAATCCTACACTCGATCAAATCGTAATTTCATCTCATGAACTTGATGAAATTTATGTAATTGATCATAGCACTACAACTCAAGAAGCAGCAAGCCATACCGGTGGCAGAGGTGGAAAGGGCGGCGATTTTCTTTATCGATGGGGTAAACCATCAAACTATGACGCGGCGGGTAGTCAGGTATTCAATGTTGTACATTGCAGTGTATGGCTGCCGGATAGTTTGCCTGGAAATGGGAACATCATGGCATTTAACAATCGGGAAGGACAAGGTACGTCTGTCGTTTTAGAAATTGTACCCCCAAGGGAAAGTAATGGACAGTACACCTACACACAGGGCACAGCATTT
>CAYMKU010000225.1:0-1555 GCA_964391015.1 uncultured Ignavibacteriaceae bacterium | reverse complement strand
GGTGGACGTGCTGCTGGTGGACGACATCCAGTTCATCGCGGGCAAGGAGCGCACCCAGGAGGAGTTCTTCCACATCTTCAACGCGCTGCATGACGGCCAGCGCCAGATCGTGATCTCGAGCGACTGCCCGCCGCGTCAGATCCCCACCCTCGAGGAGCGGCTGCACAGCCGGTTCGAGTGGGGACTGATCGCGGACATCCAGCCGCCGGACATCGAAACCAAGGTCGCGATCCTGAAGCGCAAGGCCGAGTCCGAGCGCGTCGAGATCCCGGAGAACGTGGCGCTGTTCATCGCCAGCAAGGTCAAGACCAACATCCGGGAGCTCGAGGGCAGCCTGATCCGCTTGATCGCCTACGCCAGCCTGACCGGGCGCGATATCGACCTCCAGCTGGGCCACGAGGTGCTGCGCGACCTGCTCGCCACCGAGGAGAAGCCGGTCACCGCGGAGATGATCCAGAAGTTCGTCGCAGACCATTACAACGTCAAGCTGGCCGACCTGCGCGCCAAGAACAACTCCAAGGCGGTGGCGGTTCCCCGCCAGATCGCCATGTACCTCACCAAGGCCCTCACCCAGGCATCGTTGCCCGAGATCGGAAAGGCCTTCGGCGGCAAGCACCACTCGACGGTGATCCACTCCTTGCGAAAGATCGACGGCCTGCGGCGCAAGGACCCCGATTTCGACCGCCTCATCAACAGCTTCGTGCAGTCCTTTCGATGAACATGCAGGGGTTTTCGACAGCCCGCGCACAGGTCCCGTGTGGACGCGCTGCGCAGCGCCGCTGGGAGCAGGCTTTTCGGTGGCCGTCCGCGAACGCGCCCACAGCACCGCCCACAGCCCAAGCCCCATGGTTCGAACGGGCTGGGATGTTTTCCGCGGTTTCCGCAGCGCTCATTCTCGTTCATCAAGAACTCTCCCAGAATCCGAAAGGCAGGAACTGAATGGAGATCGTCGTCCGCAAGAGCGACCTCTTGAAAGAGCTTCAACTGGTCCAGGGCATCGTCGAGCGCAAGAACTCGATCCCGATCCTCTCGAACGTCCTCGTGGAGGCCCAGGGGAACGAGATCCGCATCGCGGCCACAGACCTCGACGTCTCGCTGCGTTGCGGCTGTCCCGCACAGGTGGCCCAGAAGGGCGCGCTGACGCTGCAGGCCAAGAAGCTCTACGAGATCGTCAGGGCGCTGCCGGAGAGTGACGTTCACCTGAAGCAGCTCGCCGACGCCTGGGCCTCGATCGAGTGCGAGCGCACCAGCTTCAAGATGGCGGGCCTGCCGCGGGAGGATTTCCCCTCGCTGCCCGAGAGCAAGCCGGGCAAGGGGACCCGGGTCCTGATCAGGTTGAACGCGGCGGCGGAACGCGCGTAGGGGCGCGTCGGTTTTGTCCGCGGGGAGAGCGGGTAAAATAAAACGTCCACCCGGAAAGGGCGGACGTTTTTTAGTGCCGTAGCGGGCCGGTTACATTCCCAAGAGCAGCGAAAGCTCGGTCACGTGCTCCTGCTCGTCGATGATGACGTGCCGGATCTGGTGTTCGAGGGTCTCGAACGTGTAGGTGAAGTAT
>CAYMKU010000224.1:0-1559 GCA_964391015.1 uncultured Ignavibacteriaceae bacterium | reverse complement strand
CGTGGTGCCCCTTGCGCAGCGCGGTGTCGATCAAGCGAAACGCGGTCGGTACGCTGACCGACTCGAGGGGCGGGTCCATCAAACCAATCGTCAGGGTCGCCATGTGTGCTCTCTCCTAGTGCCAGACGACCTTGGCGCCGCCGGCCATCATGTCGACCACCAGGTCGAGCGACGACACGCGCACGTTCGTCCGCAACCCGTCGTGCGGGATGGCGCGCTCGTCCAGCGAGAGGTCGTCCACGAGGACGGTAACGTCGTCGGGCATGTCCTCGAGACCCGCGACCTTGGCGTTCTTGCGCGCGGCCAGCACGCCGTTCTGCACGAGGAACAGCGTGACCTCGTGCCCGTAGTCGATCAACTCGCGCGCCATGGTGTACATGTACGCGACGTCGTGCGACTCGAACGGACTGCGCGATTCGATGAGCAGGTAACGCACCATGCGAGGGGACGTCCTCCGGCCAGGGTTGTCACGATGCATGTTTCTATCGGCCACCTTACCACAGCGCCGCAGCGCTCTCGCGGTAGACCATCGATGACTTGAAACGCGCCGAGGGCCGGCGTGGTCGACCGGCCCTCGGTGCACGATGGTAGCGCTACGGGGAGTCGAACCCCGGTCTGATGGCTGAGAACCACCTGTCCTAACCACTAGACGATAGCGCCACACGAATTGGCTGGGAGGGGAGGATTCGAACCCCCGTAGACGGATCCAGAGTCCGTAGTCCTACCGCTGGACGACCTCCCAGCAGAGATCGGATCGCCTGTTGTTTCCGACCCGTCTGCAATCCGATTCATTGGAAGTGGTGGAGCTGAGGGGGATCGAACCCCTGACCCCGAGACTGCCAGCCTCGTGCTCTCCCAGCTGAGCTACAGCCCCAAGTAAATCGGCCGAACAATGTAGCCGCGCGGTGCGCTGCGCGTCAAGCGACCTGCGGGGGGTGGCCGCATCGATCGCCCTTCCTCCATCCTGTGCGTCCATCGCGCAGCCTTGCGCAGTAGAGTGCACGCCGGTAGGCTGCGCCCCGTGTTTCCCCTTCGCGACGATAACCCGACCGAGCGAACGCCCGTCATTACGATCGGCTTGATCGTGCTCAACGTGTTGGTCTTTCTGTGGGAGATGTCTCTCGGGCAGGCGGGACTGCAGCAGGCGCTCATGGCCGTCGCGCTCATTCCCGCCCGGCTTACGGGAAGCGTGGTCGTCGAGGGGGGGCTCCCTCCCGTGCTCACGATTCTCACGTCGATGTTCTTGCACGGCGGCTTCATGCACGTCGGCGGGAACATGCTGTACCTGTGGATCTTCGGAAACAACATCGAAGATCGCATGGGACCGACGCGGTTCATCGTCTTCTATCTGCTCTGCGGCGCGGCGGCTGCGCTCTTGCAGGTCGTCGTCTCCCCTGCTTCCCGCGTGCCGATGGTCGGCGCGAGCGGCGCGATCGCCGGCGTGCTGGGCGCGTATCTCGTGCTCTTCCCGAAAGCGCGCGTGCTGATTCTCATGCTCTTTGGGTTCTTCGTGCGGACGACGTACGTGCCGGCGATGATCGTGCTCGGCTTGTGGTTCG
>CAYMKU010000223.1:0-1562 GCA_964391015.1 uncultured Ignavibacteriaceae bacterium | reverse complement strand
GTGGCTGTCGCGACCGTGAGCTGGCCAGTGTTCTTTGATGCGCAATGATCCCAAAACACCGGGATATCGGACTGCGCCTTGGACGAACTCGCCGGATTATTGATGTCAGTCACCATGAAGCGCTCAATACCTTCGCGCAGGTGGTGCGCCGTTTGCGTACCGGACGTCGGGAACTCGAGTTCGACATCGCTCTCCCACCAGTTCGCGATGTTAGTAACGCTATCGCCAGCGCCCGTCGCATTGGGATCGTCGTCGTCCCAAACATCGCTCAAGTACTGCACGTCCGCGCCGTCCACTACCCATTCTGGTTTGATGACTTTTGGCATGTAGTGATACGCAATGGCAAACGTAAAGAACACAGTTGGCAGGCTGCAATTACTGCTGTAATCGTTCGGAATGAACATCGAATTCACGACTTCGAGGTCGTCCGGAGAACACTGCGTGGCCTCGGGGTCGTCAGACGGAGCTTCAATTACCCAGTCTTCCCAACCCGTGCGGCTGGGGGCTGACGGGCAGAAGAACACGCGCCAGTCGGAAATGTACTCGGGGTAGATCTCCTTACCGCGTGGGCCACAACCCACCGGCCAAAGCGTTTCACCGGCGTCCGCGGTGTCCGTGCCCCAAAAGTCTACGTCCGGAAACTTTTCGCCCTTCTTTTCGTTTGCGAACATCTTCAGCACCAAGCCCAGTTGCTTGAGATTGTTTTGGCAGCTAGACCGGCGCGCCGCTTCGCGGGCGCGCGCCAGCGCCGGCAGCAGGATAGCCGCCAGAATTGCGATGATGGCGATCACCACCAGCAATTCGATTAGTGTGAAACCACGTTTCTTCATGCTATTGCACCTCTCCTGTTTTACCCCACTTATTCGAAATACAATCATTGCCACAACCGAGCGTCCGAATCGTGACTTAAAGAGGCCATTTGCGCAATGGTTCAATCTATCCATATTATTTGTGAGACTATCGCCTAACTGATGCCGCATGGACTTGGAGAGAAAGCGAAATGGCGCGCAAAAACAAAAACGTGGGGCATGTAACGGAACATTTGCGGTGGTCGCCAAAGTGCCGCGAACACTTCTTCCCCTGGCGTTCGCGCGTCGCGGATTCACTGCATTCCGGCGGGATCGCCGAGGCGGGCATCAGCGATCTTTATCCGGGTTACAGTCTCGGCCGGGTCGATCCCCGCTACCACCTACTCATCTACACGACACAAGGTCGTGGGCTGGTGCGCGGGCTCACCACCGAACTTGTTGTGGGGAGCGGTGAAGTGGCGGTCATACCTGCGCACACACCATTTACGTACGCGCCGCTTCGCGGACGGTGGCGCTATCTTTGGATTCATCTTCACGAAGAGAAGCGCTGGTCCCGGCTCGACGGCAGGCCCATTCACACCCGGCGAACGGTACTCACCCAGCAGTTGGATCAGGCGATGGAAGGGTTCCTGAAAGAGTACCGCAGCAAGCACGTAGCGGCTGACCGAATGGTTTCGCTCTATGGCGAGGCAATCAACATCTGCGTGTTGCGTGATCACGGGGCCGATGAAGTGCCGGCGGATGCGAGTATCG
>CAYMKU010000222.1:0-1569 GCA_964391015.1 uncultured Ignavibacteriaceae bacterium | reverse complement strand
ACGTCGTTGATGAACTGGGTGGTGACGAAGCCGATCAGGACGACGACGAACAGCACCACGGCGTAGGGCAGGTCGCCCAGCAGGGGTTGGGCCTGGCCGGCGATCCAGGCGTTGGCGCCGGTCTTGTTGAGCGCGTCGCCCAGCGTGAAGCCCGCGCCGATCACCAGGAAGACGCCCCAGTTGACGCCCTTCACGTCGTTCCAGTCAATGACGCCCGAGAACGAGAGATAGGCCACCGCGCCGATGCTCACGACGACGCTGGAAAGGAACGTGTCGGGCAGCCCCAGCCACGTCTCGATCTGCTCGCCCGTCACCCATAGGAAGACGCAGATGAGGAGCACGACCACGATCTCACGCTCGGTGGATGTGAGCGCGCCGCTGCGGCGAATCTCGCGCAGCACTGCCGTGGTGTCGAGCTGCGTGTCCGGGGCGTTGCCCGTGCGCAGCAGAAGCCACCACGTTGCCGGCAACAGCACTGCCGCCACGGGCAGGCCATATTTCATCCAGTCCATGAAACCGAAAGGATAGACCTGGTTCAGCACGCCGGCGGCGATGGCATTTTCGCCACTGCCCACGATCGTCGCCAAGCCGCCGATGCTCGCGCCGTAGGCGACGGCCAGGATGAGCAGAGGCAGGGCGCGTTTGGCGTGCGCGGGGTCGGGGATGCGTTGGGCGATGGTGATCGCCACCGGGATGAGCACGGCGGTGGTTGCCGTGTTCTGCACCCACATACTGAGCAGGCCGGTGATCACCATGATGCTCAGCACCAGCGTGGCGAAGCGCCCCTTACTCCACACAATCGAGTAGAGCGCAAGGCGGCGGGTGATGCCGTGCTTGCGCAGCGCCTCGGCGAGGAAGAGGCTGGTGAGAATGAGGAAGACGGAGGGCTGGCCGAAGGCGGCAAACGCGCCGCTCACGGTGTCTATGCCCAGCGCCACCTGCGCCACGGGCACGAGCAGGGCGGAGATGGGCAGGGGAGCAGGTTCGAGCGCAAGAATGCTGCCGGTGAAGACGAAGAGCGCCAGCGCGCGCTGGCCTTCCTCGCTCAGGCCCTCCGGCGTGGGCAGCAGCAGCGTGAACCCCGTCAGGGCGATGACGAGCAGGAAACGCCGCAGGTCGAAGACTTTGCGGCCCGCCAGTTGGAGCGGCTGCTGCAAGATGTCGAGCGGCGTGTAGCGGCGCTGGAGGCGGCGCTTCGTGGTGGTGGTGCGGTCCAACGTGGAGGTGCGCGCCGGGAGGGCCGCCCCGTCTGCTGCGGCTGTCCCGGCTGCGCCCGTCTCTTTGCCGTCCTCTTCGTCGGGGTGCGCGCCGCGCCGGGTGGCTGAATAGGTGGCCTGTTTGGGCAGTTCCGACTTGAGACGCGAGCGCTTCAGTGACATGGCCGGCGTGCCCAGGGTCAGGGTGTAGGTGTGCCGGCGGCGGGCTGCCCACAGACGCGCAGCCCGTCGAGCGCGGGGCCGCTCTCTGGATCCCGTTCGAGCGCCATGCGCAGCCACGGTTCTGCCTTGTCGCACTCCGGCGGGTCCTTGTAGATATAGGCCAGCCCCGCGGTGTATATCTGCTCGATGC
>CAYMKU010000221.1:0-1574 GCA_964391015.1 uncultured Ignavibacteriaceae bacterium | reverse complement strand
GCTGTCCAGCAGGTAAAGAAATCCGGTATAAGTTCCCGGCTCGATCTCCGGCGGCAAAACAAAAAAGATCTTGATCTCAGCCTCATCTCCAGGGACAAGAGGCTCCTCCTCGGGCATATCTAAAAAGATATAGCCTTTGGCGGTCCCGCTCATCTCCGTCCTGGAGATCTCATGGATGGTGGAGTCCCCGGTATTGGTCACCTTAAGAGTCCTCTCCACCAGGTCGCCGGGATGGAGCACCACATCGAACCTATCTTTATCTGGAGACAGCTGGGCAGAGCTGACTGCAGCAAGCAGGAACAGAATAACAATTGGGTATATTGGCCTCATCAAACACCACACTGCTGGCACGATCCGGATTTTGCTATAGTTGCTATCCCACTTTCGTTTACCGATTTATGTTCTCTCCCAAAGGAATAAATAACCTTCTGCTTCTTACAGCTAGTTTATACCTAAGTTCCCCATAAGTTAGGCACTTTAAGCATCTTTTCGCAATCAATGACCGAAACATATAAATAGTATTATGTGCCTAATTATAACATGAAATCTTTTATTCGATCTAAAAACATAAAAGGCCAAGAATATCTTTACGAGATTACGCCCTATTATGACAAGGAAAAGAAGCAAATTCGCCAGAAAAGCAAGTATCTGGGTAAAAATGTTAATGGGGTCCCGGTAAAGGTTCGGTCATGCGAAAAAATTCCCAAGAAGGCTCTGTCACATGGCGAATTTATACCCCTCAAGAAGATCGCAGAAGACCTCATGTTAGAAAAACTCCTCTCCGATGTTCTTCCTGGCAAAGAAGTCAGACCGACGTTAGCTCTGGCAATGAATTATGCCACACGCCCCCTAGCATTAACCCATATTCAGAGCTGGTATGAAGGCACAGATATGTCTGAAGACTATCCGGACCTTCCTTTATCCTCACAGAGCCTCTCACGAATGCTAAGCCGTATTGGAGAAAGCACTGCAAATCTGGAGTTCTCACGAAGGCTCATTCAGCAAATTTCCACCTGCAGCACTTTGGTCTACGATATAACCTCTATTTCATCCTATTCACAGAGCATCAGCCTTCTGGAATATGGCTATAATCGAGATGGTCTAGACCTGCCTCAAATCAATCTATCTCTAATTGTAGACAAGGATTTGGGCATACCAGTAATGTACGATCTCTATCCAGGAAGCATTGCAGATATATCCACTCTTAAAAATACAATCAAGAAAATTGCCGCGCAGGGCGTCAAAAGATACACTATGATTATGGATCGGGGCTTCTTTTCAACCGATAATATTGAGGCGATGGTATCCTCAGACCTTTCGTTCATCATTCCTCCAACTAATAATCTCAAGAATGTAAAAGAAGCGATATCCGCGATACATAAAAGAATCGATGATCCTGAATATCTCAAGCTCTATGAAAAAGAGCCACTGTTTGTAATGCCAGTGAGCATCGATGTAGGCGAAATCAGGCTAAAGGGATATGCATACTACGATCAGAAAAGAGAACAGCAGGAACGAAATACATTTTATAAACGCTTATATGATTTGATGGAAGTGCTCAAGTCCAAGAGCCT
>CAYMKU010000220.1:0-1576 GCA_964391015.1 uncultured Ignavibacteriaceae bacterium | reverse complement strand
CAGATTACGCAAAACCCGCCTATGACCGTTACAGTCATACCGGTAAGTATCTATTCGGCAACAGCAGCAGTTTCGGGTGGTGTTCCGGGATATACTTATTTATGGAACACAGCACCTAATCAGTACACCGCTACTGCAACGGCACTCAGCCCGGGAAGTACTTATAAGGTGAAAGTTTCTGATTCCAAAGGCTGTTCAAAAGTGGCAACTATTAATATGCCGCTTCCAAAAGATGCTGATTACGGACAAACAGGTTATAAAGTTGTGGCATTTCCAAATCCTGTTGAAGACATAGTAACATTTCAATTTACAACACTTGAAAGTGCTGATTTCCGGATTACACTTACTGATCTGACAGGCCGTATATTGGTTGACAGAAGTCAAAATGTACCACAAGGAATTAATGTGGTAGATATGGATCTTTCCAATTTACCTAAAGGTATTTATCAGGCGAACATCTTGAGCGAATGGGGTAGCAGAACAATCAAACTTGTGTTGCATTAAAACTAATTAGCAGCTTATTAAACGAAAAAGCCCCAAAAAGGGGCTTTTTCGTTTTTCGGTCGAAATATTTAAAATGGAAAGTTTTTATAAGTTTGAGTTTATACACAGTTTATCAAATAACCGAAAGTGATATATGAATTTATATTTTATTATAGGAGCTGAGTTCAAGTGATCAGTAAAAAATAAAAAAGCCCCTATTGGGGCTCTCCGCGGAGAAAGAGGGATTCGAACCCCCGGAACCTTGCGGTTCAACGGTTTTCAAGACCGCCGCAATCGACCACTCTGCCATCTCTCCGGGGGCAAAAGTAGTACTTTTTTTTGATTCACAAATTAGATTTTGTTCAGGAGTAAGAAACTTACCCGCAGCAATTAGATTTTAACGTTAGCAGCTTGTTCAACAGGAAACGTTTGGTATAGCCTGTTTAATGGATGAGTTAAATGAGATTGCTAGAATTAAATCCCTTTCTCCATTACCCAATACTTCTTATACACTTCACCGCCAATATTCATCAAAGGTTTAAACATCGGCATATTGTCTTCCACTATATAACTCGCCTCTGCCCATACCATTCCCTGATCTAAACCCCTTCGCATTACCTCATGGTACATTACCACATCCAATCCCTTTTTTTGATATTCAGGCAATACCCCGAGAATAACCACCCTTAGGCATTTGATCGATTTCTTTTTTGTAAATAACTGAATCCAGTTAAATGGAAAGATTTTTCCTTTCCAACTTTTAAATACTTCGTTCCAGTCAGGCAAACAAATCATACCTCCTACCACTTCATCACCTTTCTTAGCCATAATAACAAACTTAGGATTGGTAATGGGCTTCAAGCTTCCGGTAATAAAATCAAATTCCTCATCAGTTAAAGGTACCCAACCATGATTGTTAGTAGTATTCCACGCTTTATTGAATAAACCTTTAAATGTTTTAACCCCTTCAGCAAATTTTTTCATATTGAGGTCTTCGAAGTGAATTCCTGTCCGACTCAACACAGCATCTTTTAACTTTTTCAAACGCTCACCTTGAGATGCTTCAATTTCCTTACCAGGGAAGCGTATTGCG
>CAYMKU010000219.1:0-1581 GCA_964391015.1 uncultured Ignavibacteriaceae bacterium | reverse complement strand
TCGCATCTCTGGCAACAGAGGCACGTGTGAATATTTATCGTTTTGTGCATATGGCCATACCAGCGGGCACACCTACATCGTCGCGAACATATCGGACCGAGAATTGAAATTCGACGAAGATGGTGGCTTTGAACTCATCCTTTCGTCCGACAAACCTCGCGGGGCTGCAAACTGGATGACGCTGGATGCAAACGCGCGCATACTCGTAGCGCGGCAGTACTTTCTCAATCGCAAAACGGAGCGGCCTGCAGAATTGCGCATTGAGGCGTTAAATGTGCAAGCGGCACCCCCACCCTTGAATCCTATGGAGATGACAAAACGCTTGCGGTTGCTCACGGCTAGTCTCGACCGAATGGTAAGCTCGACTATCGAGGCGATGAAGACGTGGAGCAAGCAGCCTAACACCGTGTCGATCCACGGGGGAGCGGACTCCTTGCTGAACCTTTACCCAATGCCAGATAACCAATATGTTGGCGGGTGGTACCAATTACGCGTCGAAGAGGCGCTTGTCATCGAAGGTACGCCGCCAGACTGCAGGTATTGGTCTCTCCAACTAAGTAACCGCTGGCTCGAATCCCTTGATTACCGCTACCACCGCGTCTCGCTGAATAAGAATCAAATCACACTGGAACCGGATGGTCGCTTCAAAATTCTCGTCGCTCATCGCGACCCCGGCACAGCCAACTGGCTCGACACGTGCGGGCATCACGAAGGAGTCGTCGTGTTTCGTTGGTTGCAAGCTGAGGCGGCGCCGTCCCCCCCAGTCTTTCGCGTCGTGCGACTGGACGGCGCTTAATGTCACAAAGGAAGCCAGAGATGGAACAGCATGTTGGAGAGCTTGACTGCGCACGCAAGCGTCTGTACGCCTGCAGGGGGCTGCACCATCAAAGATTGCTTAGGCTGGTAGCGATTCGGGCGATGTAAGGCATGAATCTTGCCTCGTACTACCTCGACTGCGGCAACCCAAAAATCTCACGCAACGACCCGTAGACCACCTGTCCTGAAGCCAAGTGGTCGCCGCTTCAAACTACTACTTTCTTGGAGAAAAACGGAGCTAGTCCCGAACGAGGCAGTGTCCGTACGAACCAGGGTGTAACCAATGGTGTAAAACCCTCCGACGCTCTTCTGACATTCATGACCATTCGCGGCGTATGTCGAAGGCAGGGCGCGGAAGAGGTCTGTGCAGCGCTAAAAACCGGTTCTGACTCGCTTCACCCGAATGGGGATCACATTTGGGATCACACACGGGCCAAGAACTTGACTTTTGGTGTCACCTCGCGGCATTTTGTGACTGGACGTAAGTTATATAATTGGCGATAACTTACAAGATTTGACGACTACCGGCAGACCGCCCTTGAGGGCTTGACATGCAAGGGGTCACTGGTTCAAGTCCAGTACCGCCCACCATAATAAGTCGCTAAAGGCCAATAGCTTACACAGTTGAGCTGTTGGCCCTTTTTCTTACCAAAACACAACGGTATAACGTTTCGTATAACGTTTGGCGGCAGTTTCTGACAACGGAAGGGCCATCTCCAAAGGCAACGAAGTCTATTCGTCTGGAGGTTGCGCGGATCATGGCCA
>CAYMKU010000218.1:0-1581 GCA_964391015.1 uncultured Ignavibacteriaceae bacterium | reverse complement strand
TGGGGTAGGTCTTTGTACAGGTATAGGTGGCAGACCATTTGTCGGTGGCGGCGGTGGCGTTTTATACGTGCCTGTTGGTATTTTAGCGAACTTCCACTTTTTTCAGCTGATTGCGGTTAAGAAAAATGTTGCCATCGGTGATAAATTAGATTTATTTTTTGGTTTGAATGTTGGTTCTGGTTTAGCTGCAAATATAGTTAAAGGCGGAGGTACCACTGTTAATGGAATCATATTTGCAGGTCCACAATTTGGTGTTAGATACTTCTTTACTGATAAAATTGGTGTTAATTTTGAAGTCGGATATGGTAAGAGTATAGTAGAAGGTGGTGTATCTATCAAACTGTAATTAATATTTTACAATAACTTTATACAAATCCTCCGTATTCCGGAGGATTTTTTTATTTCAGAACTGACTATCTGCATGTAGCAAGAGTCAAAAGTCATTCCCACGAAAGTGGAATCTTATGAAAGATGGATTATGAGATTCCCTTTTACAAAGGAATGATAAAAAAGTTTTCCAATTACTTTCTTATAAACGGGTAGTCAATTTTTATTATATTGCTCCTTGAATAAGTTTTACATTAGCTGCATAATACGATTCAAATGAGATTCTTGATTTTCTTTTTTATTATCCTTTTCTTTTTCGACAAAACCCGTGCCTTTGAAGGTGCTAATTTTGCAGTTAAAGATTCCCTGAAAAAAAAGAAAGAAAAATCGTCAGTTGATTTTGAAGGCATCCGAAAAGGGTTCATGCAGATGGATGTTAATTTTAATTTCGGAAGCCATTATGCGTTTTCCGGGAAGAAAACAGATAGCTTATCGCTTAAAAGTTATCAGTTTGGCTTTAGGCCAGGCATGATGCTGAATTTAGATGTGGCGGCACACCCATTTTTTAGTGTAGGTGTGTTTATAGGATACGATGCCGGAAAAAAACAGGCCGGCATTGGCGTAGGTGGCAGGGGTGTATTGCATCTGTATCAGATGATTTACAAAAAAAAACATACGAGGATTGACCCCGCAAAACTGGATGTTTATATACCCATGCATGCAGGTGCCATTATCAGAATAGGCAAAAGCGTGGGCAAATATGCCGGTGCAACCGGCGGAGGTGGTATCGGTATGCGTTATTATTTCTTAGATCATCTCGGAGTAAATATTGAAGCCGGCTGGCTGGAAATGTGTGTTGCTAAAATTGGTATGGCAGTTAAGTTTTAATTCTTCCGTATTTTAATTCACCCGAAAATCTTTCCGGTTGCTGATTTTTATCATTGATTTATTTAGAAATATGGAATACTTTTGATTTATAAAACACAACAATATGAAAAGAATTATTTTAGCACTCGTACTTTTGGTCGTTACCCATTTGGGATTTGGTCGTGAAAAAATTGAAAATGCGCTGACTGCAGTAAAACCTAAAACAACAGAACCAGTCGATTATTACAAGAAAGGCTTTGTAAGCATTACAGAATTGGGTGTGGCATTTGCCGGTAAAACAGCGGTATTCTCTTTTAATGAAGTATTAGGTGGCCGTGTTTCTCCCCACTTTGGTATTGGCTTAGGATTAGGGACAGAATACGGAAG
>CAYMKU010000217.1:0-1591 GCA_964391015.1 uncultured Ignavibacteriaceae bacterium | reverse complement strand
CATGTCGTCGTCCGACAGGCCGAAATGATGGCCGATCTCGTGGATCAGCACGTGGCTGACGAGGCCGCCCAGCGTTTCCTCGTGCTCGGCCCAATAGTCGAGGATCGGCCGGCGGTAGAGCCAGATCATGTTGGGCATCTGGGTGGGCGCGCTCTCGGAGCGGAACGGCAACCCTATTCCCTGAAACAGGCCGAGAATGTCAAATTCGCTCCCGAGCCCCATGTCCTTGACGACTTCGTCGGACGGAAAGTCATCCACGCGAATGATGACGCCATCGCATAGCGACCGGAAGGTCTCCGGTAGCCGCCGGAAAACGTCGGCTGCGATCGCCTCCAATTCTTCGAGCGAAAGCGCCTTGACCGGCCGCCAGGCCAGGGGATCGGCAAGCGGGCTTGCGGGGGTATCAGCGGACATAGGTAATATAAAAATATGCGCACAGGGCGACGAATGCGATGGCACCCAGCGCACGCCCGATGCGCCGCCCCCATAGCTCGATCGGATCGCTGGCCGGAGTGTCGGTGATGCCGAAATGTTCGCCGCCGCGCCCGAATAGACCGCTCAACGCATCGCCTGCACGGCTGAGCCGTGCAAGGTCGGCTTCCGCCGCGCGCTGTGTGTTCTGATCCGGGCCGGAACGCTCCATGCCGCAGCTTAGGCCGGCTGCCGTTGGATTCAAACGGTTGACCTTGCACGCCGGATGGGGGAGCGTTCCGCCATGAAAGCGCTTCATCTCGTTATCCTTGCCGCTGCACTGGCTGCCGCCAGTCCGGGCCCTGTCGCAGCGGGTTCATCCGGCGAGACCGGGCTTTTGGCTGCAACCGAGTTGTCGGCGCAGTCCCGGCAGCGGCCGCGTGTGCGCGTTTACCCGGATCAGCCGCCGGCCTTCGACTATCCGCGCCCGGGTAGATCTTCGTGGCCTGGTCCCGGAGCGGTGCGGCAATGTGTCGACTGGTATGCGACGGAGCACAGGCCAAGTGGAACTGTTGTGACGCCGCAGATGCGGTGCCGGTGGGTACGCGGTTAACTTTGCTCCGTCATTCGGGTAACGTTCTGGTGGGAACGATTGAAACAGCTGCCTCCGGGCGTCTATGCTGTGCGGTGGTGGAGGCAAGCTCACCTCTTGGAGAGACCCATATGCTGAAATATCTCGGCTTCTTGGCCCTGTTCGGCGCTCTGGTCGCGCTGACTCCCGCACCGGCGAGCGCCGCTGCGGATGGTGTGCGCAACACCGAGCCCGCAGTGACCCACGACGAAATCAGTGCGCGGCGCTACTACTATCGCTATCGCTATTATCGCCCGTATCGCTACTACTACCGGCCGCGCTATTACTACCGGCCGTATCGGTATTACCGGTACTATTACTGATCCGACTTCAAGTCGGTCATCAAATGGCCCGCTCGACCGAGCGGGCCATTTTCATTTCAGCCTTTGGTTCATTGGAGCCTTTGGCACCCCGGCACGGTCGTGAGGCCGGGCGAAGCTTCTTGCGTTGTCCCGTTCAAATTGTTGTGTTCAGCGATCGGCCTACAGATGAGCCGGCCGATCACTTCCATTCGCGTCGGCCGACTGAAGGGTCAAGATTGGAGCCGGG
>CAYMKU010000216.1:0-1604 GCA_964391015.1 uncultured Ignavibacteriaceae bacterium | reverse complement strand
GGTCTCGAAGTGTCCCGCCGGGCAGTAAGGCGCCGATACTCCGCCGGTCGCCCCACGAATCCCCGACTATTCGGCACGAACCGCTCAATATCTACAAATTCAAGAACTTTGATCACGTCGATGAGTTTCGGGGTCAATTCCAAGGGATCATCTTGTTGCCAATTCCATAAATCCACCTGAAAATGAGTCATGAATTGCGAAAGTTGGCTGCTGAGGGTAGGATTCATTGTACTCGACTTTGGCCATTTCAGGCCGTGGAAGCGAGTTGATTCAGCAAGACCTCCCAATCCTCGGGGTGAAATTGGTGGGGTTCGAGTGGATCCGATGACTGTGGGAAATACTTTTCCGCCCAGAGCACCCGGCTCACCATGGCCAACAGGTCCGAGAAGGTCGCCTCAGACTTCCGATACCAAGCCGTCACCCGGATCGGTAGGACATGGCCGAGCGCGACCAGGCGGTGCGCCATCAGGCACACCAGGGAAAACAGGGCGAACAACGCCGGCGTGGTCCGGGCGATGGCCCTGTCCGACCACTGGCGCTGGGTCTCGATCCCCAGATGTCGCCGGCTCTCTTCAAAGGTCACTTCCACATTCCAGCGCAGGACGAACCGGGCCAGGATCGATTCGGCGGACAGGTCCAAGTCGGTACTGAACACCGCCATCGGCGGATCTTGACCGGTCGGATCGACCACCAGCAACCAGCGAATGGCGACCGGCGGTTCGCCTTGGGTATACCATAAACAGCATTCGCTCAAGACCCGCACCTGGCGCGTTGTGCCGCCATACCAGGGAATCTCGAGGTCGGTCCCGTCCCGGACGGCGGCCGCGACCCGGGCTTTCAAGGCGGTTAACCACTTGCCTTTCAACGGCTTGGGGCCGCGGCGGCGCGGGGCGTTCGGGTCCGGAAAGGCATAGAGCTGGGCATCCAACCGCAAGCGACTGATCAACGTGACCGACCGGGCGGTGCAGAGTCGGGCCAGATGCACGCAGGCATAGGCGCCATCCCCCACCAACGTCCACCGCCGGCCGCCCCACCAGCGCGAGATCACCTTGACCGCCTGCCCCGTCCAGTCCACCGTGGTCTTATGGCGACGTTTCGCTACCGTATTCGCCCGTTCCGACGGAGCCAGGAGCGTTAAAAACGGCAGGGCCCACGGCCGGGTACTCCACGGCAACGGCACCAGCAGCATCAAACTGACCCATTTAAGGCCGTAACACTTGACCACGGTCCCCTGGGTCGACCGCACCGCGTCCCGATACCGGCCCTTGGCCTGAATCCGCCGGCCGTTCCGGCGTTCGATGGTTTCGTCCGCGACGATCGTCACCGGCCAATCCTGCGGCAGCAGGGCGATCAGCAACCCCAAGAGAATCTTCGTGCCCTGCAGCCCCGACCACCGCGCCCGGCTCAGCACCCGATGATAGTTCACAAACCGTCGTTCCCCACCCAGGCCCATCACCCGCAGGACCGCCGCCACCGTGCGCGGTCCGCGACATAGGACCGCCCCCATCCACAGCACCTGCACGTGGTGCCATACGGGCTGGGTAAAAAGTGCCGCAAACGGAGCCCAGATGGCTATAATCACGTCCGACGGAGGCATCATCATC
>CAYMKU010000215.1:0-1606 GCA_964391015.1 uncultured Ignavibacteriaceae bacterium | reverse complement strand
TATTCGCGCTGTATTTCTCCCTAATAATTTTTGATGCAGTAATTCCATCCATTTCAGGCATCAAGATATCCATAAAGATCAGTTCGTATGATATTCTTCTCATTGCTTCAACAGCTTCAAAACCATTTGCCACTACATCCGGGCGATAACCCATCCGCTCAAGAATTCTTTGTGCTACTTTTTGGTTAACAACATTATCCTCAGCTATTAATATTTTCATCGGATACTCTTCAGCGATAGTATCAGAAATTTGAAATGTCTTTAGCTTCAGTTTATTAGATGTTGGCTTTTCTTCTAATGCTGATAAAATCGTTTCATACAATTGATTATGCTTAATCGGTTTTGTAAGGAACGCAGAAATGTCCAATGAGTCAATATCGCTTGAGAATTCTTTTCTGCCAACTGAAGTCAGCATCACTATCGGAATGGCTGATGATGAATTAAACTTTCTAATTTCTCGTGCAAGCATTAAACCGTCAATTTCAGGCATAAGATAATCAAGTAAAAACAGATCAAATGTTTCACCTTTTTTTAATAAATCAATTACTTCCTTTGGATCACTAATGCTTTTTGGTTTCATTCCCCAGTATTCTGTTTGAGCACATATTATTTTTCTATTTGTCTGATTATCATCAACCACTAAAACTTTTTTATTCCTGAGGGTTTGATTTTGTGCTCTAAAATATATTCTTGATTTTGAAGCTATTACTTCGGCATTAATTGTAAAATAAAAAGTGGTCCCCTCATCCACCTTACTTTCAACCCATATTGTCCCGCCCATCATCTCAACAAGCTTGTTGCTGATTGCCAAACCTAAACCTGTACCGCCATAATTTCTTGTTGTTGATGCATCAACTTGGCTAAAAGATTGGAATAGCTTCCCCATTTTCTCCTGCGGAATTCCAATACCAGTATCAGAAATTGAAAATTGAATCTTATATTTTTCATTTTCTGATTTGACAGCAACTGCTTTAACAAAAACTTCACCTTGCTGAGTAAATTTTATCGCATTGCTAATTAGATTGGTCAAAATTTGTCTTAGCCGAGTTACATCACCATTTATTGTGATAGGCGTGTTATTCTCAATCAGATAAGCCAAATCCAAATGCTTCTCTGATGCTTTGGAAGCAAGTAAATCTAAAGAATCTTCGATGCAATCCCTTAAATCGAATGGCTGAGTTTCAAGTTCAAGCTTACCAGATTCAATTTTTGAAAAATCAAGAATGTCATTTATTATTACTAAAAGCTGATCACCGCTAAGTCGTATTGTTTCTACAAATTCTTTCTGCTCTTCATCTAGATTCGTATCAAGCAATAATCCTGTCATACCAACAACACCGTTCATAGGGGTTCGGATTTCATGACTCATTAAAGCAAGAAACTCACTTCTAGCTTTAATTGCTTTTTCTGCTTCAATTACTGCTATGTCTAATTCTTTATTCTTTTTCAGCAATTCTTCTTTAATTCTATCGCGTTTTATTACTGCACCAAGTGTTGCTGCCATTATCACTAACAATGATTCTTCGCTATCTGTCCATATTCTATTACGGTGGCATTCGTCAAATCCTATAAAACCCCAGTAATCCTCGTCAACCAATATCGGAAC
>CAYMKU010000214.1:0-1607 GCA_964391015.1 uncultured Ignavibacteriaceae bacterium | reverse complement strand
AAAGCGGTAGATATCTTTGATTGCAGCCTCAGCGTTTCCGGGTTGACGCTCGTTCGCGAGCGCAATGGCGGAGATGTGGCCCCACTGGCTGAGGGTGCGATCATCAATCTCGACAAGTTGTGTTCATTCAACATACGGGCAGACGTTTGCAACTCTCCGGATGGCAGTGTTCAATTTTTATTGAACGGGAGTTTTTTCAGCATTGAAAACTCAGCGCCTTTCTCGTTTGCAGGTGACAATGGGGGAAGTTATTACGGGTGGACTCCGGCCCCGGGAGATTATACCTTAGTGGCGGTTCCTTATTCCGGTGCGAATACATTGGGCGATCAGGGAAGGCCGCTAACGGTGAATTTCAGCGTGATTGGCACCGGTTGCGCATTCAAGACATCGGTCAGCGATCCGGGAGGATTTGATATGAATGTGTATCCTGTTCCGTTTGAAGATTATTTCATGATTGATCTGAACGTAACTGATGTTGCTGATGGAAATCTGAAAGTAACAGACCTCATGGGAAAAGAACTCATAGACAGAACGGTAAAACTGACTTCCGGATTAAATACCCTTTCTATTCCTATCGGAAGTCAAGCCCCGGAAGGTGTATATTTCCTGGAAGTCAGAATCAATGGCAAGTCGCAAGTCGTCAAAGTGATAAAAGTTTAAAGAGGTTGTTTCAAAAGCCATGAAAACGTCATATTGAGCGATAGCGAAATATCCCATCCATTAGTGGAGATTCTTCGCTATCGCTCAGAATGACGAAATATTGAGTTTGGCACTTTTGATATTAGATTCAAAGCCTCTTTCTTCTGCATTCCATCGTAATTCCAAGTGGGCATTATTGTTTAATTTCTCCGGATAATATGTCTGCAGTGTGTCACATTCAGCGCGTACTGAGAAATACCCTGTGGTTCCTGCTCTGGCTGAATCTTTCGGTTGCCGCGTTTGCTGAAGAAATACCGGATTCCGTTTCCAATATCCGCTTTAGTGAGAACAAAGGGCAGTGGGATGAAAATGTTTTGTTCCGGCTGAAATTCACAACCGGAGTATTGTATTTGGAGAAGGATAAGTTGACATATTCATTTCTCGACTCTGAAAGAATAGGGCATCAACATGTTGAGGAGGGTCAGCACAAGAAGCAGGGAGGACACGCCTTCAGGGTATATTTTGAAAACTGCAATCCGCATGTAATCGTTCATGGGTTGGAGGCTTATTCCTTTTATGAAAATTATTTCACAGGCAACGATCCTTTGCGGTGGGCTTCGCGCGTGAAAGCATATCGCTCTGTAAGCTATCGGAATATCTATTCGGGAATTGATCTGGTATTTGAAGAAAGTAGCGGTCATTTAAAATATTCCTTTGTGCTGCAGCCACAGGCCGATCCTGACGATATCGTCATGAAGTTTGAAGGTGTGGAGCAGCTTTTTATGGAGAACGGAATACTGAACTATGTCACTTCCGTCAATTCCATCCGTGAGGAAAACTTATATGCTTACCAAATCATCAACGGAAGCAAGGTAAAAATCCCTTGTTCCTTCCGGTTGAATGAGAATAAAGTTTCTTTTCAGATTTCAGGACAATACAACCGCAGCATTCCGCTCGTCATTGATCCG
>CAYMKU010000213.1:0-1611 GCA_964391015.1 uncultured Ignavibacteriaceae bacterium | reverse complement strand
TTAAAAGATAAAAGTTTCAAGGAAAAAGAAAATTCTGAGCTTCTAAAAAAGATTCAAGAAATAAAATCCGTTCTTAATACACTTGCTACTGAATTAAAGAAAGAGTTACTTGCTAAAGTTTCAATCATTGAACCCAACAAAATAATTTTTGATAAAAAAGGAATAAAAGTAATCATTGAAAATGCGGGGAAAAGAGCAAAGCAACTTACCGAAAGTCAAAAGAAAAATACCAAGTTGGTTATTTACTCAAAACTTTTGCAAGCCAATTTAGCTTACAAATCATATTTGAAAATTGAAAGACAACAAGATATTTTAACGAAACAACAAACAACATTTGAAAATTTATTTACTGATTTTATCAGACGACAAGAAGAAGCACTCAATGTTTTCCTAAAAACATTTTCAAAAGACATTAATGAGTTTTATACTTCAATGAATCCAAAAGAAAAAGTTGAAGGAATAAAATTACTTCCACTTAAAGATAAGAATGATGATTTGGTGGGGATTACTATTGAATATACTTTCTTTGATGAAACGAAAACGCAGCCAATGGCTTACCTGAGTGAAAGTCATATCAATTGCCTTGGACTTTCATTCTTTCTTGCCTCTGTAAAAGCATTCAATAATGAAAATCATTTTTTCATATTAGATGATGTGATTTCAAGTTTTGACAGAAGCCACCGAGCAAGATTTGCAAAACTTCTTATTGATAAGTTTAACGAGTATCAAGTAATTCTTTTAACTCACGAAAAAGATTTCTTTGAACTTGTTTCAAGCGATGTAAAAAATAAGGGTTGGAATATTCAACAAATAACTTGGTCAGCCGAGAAAGGAACAGGCATTGAAAAAGCAACCATTGACAGTAAAGAAAGAATAAAGAAAAAGTTTGATGATAGGAATACTGATGGCCTTGGCAATGACATTCGGATTTACACAGAAAAAGTTTTGAAGGAAATCGCTCTGAATATTGAAGCACCTGTTTCATACAGGAATAATGACATCAATGAAAAAAGAATGGCTCCCGAACTCTTGGATTCAATTCAAAGAAGAATTACTGACAAAAGCACAGAATTAAAAACAGCAGCAAACATTCCGAGAGTAAAAGGGATGCCAATGTTTATTGGTAACACATCTTCTCACGACAATGACTTTCAAGCGAGTGTTGAGGACTTTGAAGTAATGTGGGAGGACATCGGAAAACTTATAAAGGTTTTTTATTGCAAGGACTGTAATAAATTTATCTCAACCAAAAATGTTGACACTGTAAAAAACAGAATACGGTGTAGTTGCAAAGACGAGAAACTAAATTATGACTGGAAGAAGTAACCGAGAGTAGAGTATGCGCATAACAGCAAGATTAAAAGAAATAAAAAAAAGAAGGGCTTTGAGAGGTAAACAAAGAGTTGAGCTTCTAATGAATAGTGTAGGTAAACGAACCGTTGTGCTTCTAAACCCTTCTTTTTTTTACTTCTTTAATCCCAATGGGAAGAAGCGCAAACCCTTGATAGTATTGATGTTGCGGGGTTTCATGTTTCTGAGGTACAACAATGGTACAACTTTTTGACTCTGAAAAACACCTCTGAAACCCGCACCAGTAGCGACTTTCAAGGC
>CAYMKU010000212.1:0-1631 GCA_964391015.1 uncultured Ignavibacteriaceae bacterium | reverse complement strand
GTCGCGAGCGGTTATTACGATATGGCAACACCGTATTTCGCAGCGGAATATACGGTTTCAGCGATGAACCTGGACCCGCAGTTACGACGCAACTTTACGTTTACGTATTATGAGGCGGGCCATATGATGTATATCGAGAAGGAATCGCTGAGGAAGCTTAAGGTGGATGTAACCGGCTTTATTCAGTCATCTGCGCAACGATCAGGACGATAACAATTTTCGAAGTTCCCGGAAAGCGGCTTCAGTCCATGTCAGAAGGTTACGCTGACCGCTCGAGTTATGTCGACTCTCATAACGGCTTCTTGATCGAATCGTTTCATATACTCTGACCGGATCTCTTCGATCTTTGTATTTGCGGCCTTGCGTTCCTTGCGTTTGTAGAGAAGCACGATAACCTTGCTTTGTTCCCTAACGACTTTCGCGTCTTCGCTTCGCCACTGGCCGTCAGCTTCGAGAATGGTCAGCCCACCGGGAAAGCGCGGTGTCACAAATTCATCGACGAATCTCTGCCAATCTGACTCGCTTACCAACGAACCGTTCCGTTTGCTCAAACCAAAAAAGAGCTCTGTTCTGATATATTTTTCGGCTAAAGAGGAATTGAGATGAGATGCGTGCCTTGCCGGGACCGAAGGCAGAGCAATGGCCGGGGAAAATGCGACGAAAAATAATACAAAGACAAATTTCCTGATCATTCTTTTTCAGGCGGCCCGCTCAAACGTGATAATTCACCAAAAAACGACTGCATCCATTCCCTTCCGGTCTTTTCCTGTTCTCTTCCCGCATTCGCGCTCGCCCAGTCCAATACTTTTATCATGGGGACATAAGGCATTTCCTTCAATGTTCTCTCTCGAGCCGTGGTGATCAACGATTCTTTCACCTGAAAGAAATGCCTTATGTTCTCGACACCCGTGCCCTCTGCAGTTTTACAAAGTTCCGCCGGTGATGTTACCAGGTACTCCCTGCAAGTTATTGGGCGGGATTCGTGGATCGAACAAGATTCATTCTCCAGGAAGGGGCAGGCGATCTGGAATCGAAAATATTCAGTGATCGCTGCTTCGTATTCCTCTTCGCCCGACTTCGCGGCGTCCGACAGCCGTTCAAAGTATCCTGCGGCCTCAAGCGTTTCGTTGCCCGTGCGAAACCTTTCCTTGATCTCAGACCTTCGCGGCTCGGGCATGCCTTCCACCAGTTCGCCGAGGTCGAAAGCTTCTGATTCCGATACAGGAACGAGTTGTCGGCAGCAAGCACCACAGCCCGCACGGCACGAGATCTCTTTTCCAGCGGCGATCACCTGTTCAACCCCCATTTCGATGAAGGAGTCCGACATCTTTCGAATGATCGGAAGCATCGCCCGAAGCTTCACGGACTCGCTCGGTACCGACATTCCCATAGTTAAGGGCGAACCGCCGACTTCGAGGGTTACCTTGATGGTTTCTGTAGAGACCTCGTTATCCATATTATTTCCCTTGATGTTCAGTTTGGCCCCCGACAAGGTCGATAGCATGCTGAATCACAGGCCGGATGACATCAAAACATTCCTCAACCGCCTTGGGCGATCCAGGCAGATTTATGATCAGCGTCCCGTTCGCGATACCGGCAACACCTCGGGACAACATTGCCATGGGAGTCTT
>CAYMKU010000211.1:0-1631 GCA_964391015.1 uncultured Ignavibacteriaceae bacterium | reverse complement strand
CTGGAGACGATCCGCATCGACCTTCAGGCGAAGGAGGATTCACTGAACACCCTGGGGCGTTCCCTGGGCGAGCGTGAGGCGCGTCTGGCGGAGCTGCAGGCCGAACTGGACAAGAAGGAGGCGGCGATCAGCGACCTTAAGAAGCGCGTGAGCGATGCTCTCACCGGTTTCGAGGGCAAGGGTCTTACTGTAACGGAGAAGGACGGCAGGATCTACGTGAGCATGGAGAACCAGTTGCTCTTTGCCACGGGCAGCACCGTGGTGGACCAGAAGGGCAAGCAGGCCCTGATCAACCTGGCAAAGGCGGTCGAGAACGAGAAGGACCTCAATATCCTCGTGGAAGGCCACACCGATACCGACAAGGTGTTGAACGGATCCACCTACAAGGACAATTGGGACCTGAGCGTGCTGAGGGCCACGAGCGTGGTACGCATCATGCAAGAAAGCTCGAAGCTCGACCCCAGGCGTGTCACTGCCGCAGGTCGGGGTGAGTATGTTCCGGTGGATCCAGGTGATAAATCGAAGAACCGGCGTATCGAGGTGATCCTCTCACCGGACCTGCGCCAACTGTACAATCTGGTGCGCGAGTAGGATCAACCGAACAATTGGGCGAGGACCTCGTCGACCTTTCCGACCTGCACCACTTGAACACCGGGCTTCGGAGGCAGGCCTTTGGTGCCGCGTGGAACGAAGATCCGCTCAAATCCCAGGTTGGCCGCCTCGGCCACACGTTGTTCCGTGCGCGTCACGGGGCGGATCTCGCCGGTAAGACCGACCTCACCGGCGAAACAGGTGATGATGGGAACGGCCAGATCGGCGTCGCTGCTCAAGATCGCGCACACCACGGCCAGGTCGATCGCAGGTTCTTCGATGCGGAAACCGCCCGCAAGGTTGAGAAAGACGTC
This sequence comes from uncultured Ignavibacteriaceae bacterium, assembly GCA_964391015.1. GTDB lineage: Bacteria > Bacteroidota > Ignavibacteria > Ignavibacteriales > Ignavibacteriaceae > XYD12-FULL-36-8. The sequence goes on along the minus strand of CAYMKU010000211.1, from coordinate 726 downwards.
CTTGGCGCCCAGTCGGAAGCCGCAGCGCTTCTCGAGCACTGCCAGCAACATGTTCAAGCGACGCAGATCGAAGCCGGTGGAACTCCGTTGTGGCGTTCCATAGACCGCGCTGCTCACCAGGGCCTGCACTTCGATCAACAATGGGCGCATGCCTTCCAGGGCGGCGGCCACCACCACACCGCTGGGGCGCTCATCGCGACGACCGAGCAATACCTGTGACGGGTCCTCCACCTGCACGAGGCCACTTCCCTGCATCTCGTAGATGCCAAGCTCATTGGTGCTTCCAAAGCGGTTCTTCAGCGGGCGCAGCAGGCGGTAGGCGTGATCACGATCACCTTCGAACTGCAGTACGCAATCGACCATGTGCTCGAGCACCTTGGGTCCGGCGAGGTAGCCCTCCTTGGTGATGTGACCGATGAGCACCACCGGGATGCTGGTGACCTTCGCGAACCGCAGCAGTTCCGCCGTGCATTCGCGCACCTGCCCAACACTGCCGGGACTCGCGTCGAGCACAGCGGTATGGAGCGTCTGCACGCTATCGATCACGACCAGGCCCGGCTTGAGGTCCTCGATCTGCTTGAAGATGTTCTGCGTGTTCGTCTCGGTGAGCACATAACAACCCTTTGCGTTGGGCTCAACGCGTTCGGCCCGCATGCGGACCTGTTGTTCGCTTTCCTCGCCGCTCACATAGAGGGTCCTGGCGCGGGCGCTGATCTCCGCCAGGGC
>CAYMKU010000210.1:0-1647 GCA_964391015.1 uncultured Ignavibacteriaceae bacterium | reverse complement strand
ATGGTTGGTGCAGTAGAGGTAAAGGTTAAGGCTGTGGAAGAGACGTTAATAGTATCAATAGAAGCAACACCAGTTAGAGCACCACCTGTTGAGACGTTAAGACCACTAGATAATAGAGAGAAGGTGTCATCTGCAGCATTACCAATGGTAATGGTCTTAGCTGCAACACCTGTACCAATGAGGATAGATTCTGCAGAACCATCACTTCCAATACTAATAGTTCCGGTGGTACCAGAATCAATGGTTAAGGCAGATGCTGTGGCAGAAGATAGAGTTACAGCTCCACTACCTGTATAGGATTGACCAGAGGCAATACTAACTCCACCTGTATCTGTAGTAATGTTATCTGCATTTAGAGCGTCTTGGATATCTACGTTACCTGCAGCATTGATGGTTAAGGTTGCTCCATCTGCTGTGATAGAGTCACCATTGACTGCTAAGGTTCCTGCTGTGACGATGTTACCGTTTGAACCTGTGACGTCGAAGTTAGTTAAGTCAATGTTAGCAGTAGTACCAATGATGTTGTTGTCTCCAATAGAGAGAGCGTTAGTGTAGTCAGTATCAGTGATAGTGATAGCAGTGGTTTCAGCTGCGGCTGCTCCAAGAGTGATAGCACCATTTTCAGAAAGCTGGAATAAGGTGGTGGCAGCATCATCTTGAACTAAGATTGGTGAACCTGTGTTCTGGGATTGATCAACAATAATGTTAAGACCATTACCGGTGTAGGCATTAGCATCAGTGCCGTCCATAGTGATCTGAAGAGCATCGCCAGAGAAAGTACCACCAGTTGCTTGGTTAACGGTTAGTTGTAATAGATCTCCTGTGACTGCACCGGTTGTAGTTTCAGTGATGACTACAGCTGTGTTGGAAGCAGTTTCAATAGAGTTGCCATTGTTGTAAGCATTCTGAAGAGTAGTAAGGCCACTACAGGTAGACCAAGAAGGAGCAGAACCTGTGTTCCCTACTAGACATTGACCAGTAGTTCCTGCTGCAGTAACTTGGATGTCACTAGTAGAGTTACCATACAAGATACCGTTTAGGGTAAAGGAGCCAACTCCAGTACCACCACGGGTAACATCTAAGTTAGCTTCACTAGCTAAGGTACCAGTACCACCTGTGGTATAGACAGCGCCGTTAGTAGATAAGCCAGAGAAGTTAATGGTGCCAGAAGAAGTAATGCCAGTAGCTGCAGTGATAGCACCGGATGAGTTAATAGTGAAAGCATCAGCTGTACCAACAGCTAAGGTGGTAGAGACATCTAGAGCACCGGTGATATTGGTGCTGTCTTGAAGTTCAATAGTACCACCAGCACTGTTTAGGACAATGTTACCAGAGGTTGTGGTTTGAAGGGTTAGAGCAGCACTTGTAGCATTTACAGTTAAAGCACCACTATCTGAAATGTTGTTAGTAGTAAAGGTCTGGCTACCAATAACAGTACCTGTGATAAAGGTACCTACACCAGCGTTAGAGATTCTGGTGGTACCGTTGAGTGTTAGAGCTCCTGCTGTGATAGCTACGTTTCCTGTGTCTGCAGTAAGAGAATCAACTGTGACGTTATCTTGGATATCTACAGTTCCAGCTGCATTGATAACTAAGGTTGCTCCATCTGCTGTGATAGAGTCACCATTGACTGCTAAGGTTCCTGCT
>CAYMKU010000209.1:0-1651 GCA_964391015.1 uncultured Ignavibacteriaceae bacterium | reverse complement strand
CTGCCAGCCTCCCATCATCCACATTCGATCATGAAAAACAAGGGAGGTGGGCAGGTCGCCATGCGTCCACGCGGCTTCCGGCGTGACCTGCGTCCAGTGAACGCCATCCGCCGATTTCCACACGTCGCGCGGGCCGCGCTCCTGTGAGGTGAGCCATCCGCCGAGCAGCCACATATGCCCGTCGAAGACAAACTCGCCGCACGAGTCGCGCGGCGACCACGCGGCCTGTTCGGCCACCCGTATCCAGCCCGGCCTGTTCTCCGGCATGATGCCCATTGCGTCCTCCAGAGGAACTCCCATTACGCAACGGCCAAAGGCGCAACGCGGAGGAAGAAAGAAAACGGCTCCCCGCGTTCTGCTGCGGAGAGCCGTTGAGTTAATCCCTGGCGACGACCTATTTTCCCGGAGGCTTTTGCCCCAAGTATCGTCGGCGCGAGCGAGCTTAACTACCGTGTTCGGAATGGGAACGGGTGTACCCCCGTCGCCTGGTCACCAGGAAAGTGTAGAGGAATGGGAACATTCCAAAGCGTAGGTCTAAGAACCAACTCATTCAAGGACACGCGCTTTTGAAGAATAGCGTAAGCCCTCGGTTGATTGGAACGGCTAAACTAAACACATTGCTGTGCGTACATTTGCCGCCCATTGACAGGTTATCTACCTGTAACCTTACCAGATTAACTCTGTGGGAGTTCTCATCTTGGGGCGCGCTTCGCGCTTAGATGCTTTCAGCGCTTATCGCTTCTCGACATAGCTACCCGGCGTCTGCGCCTGGCGGCACAACCGGTACACCAGAGGTCGATCCATCCCGGTCCTCTCGTACTAAGGACAGCCCCCCTCAAAACTCCTACGCCCACCGCGGATAGGGACCGAACTGTCTCACGCATGATCTCCGCCATTCCTGGCGGCATAGACTATATCTTCACCCTGTTTCCAGGGGCTGGCGTATGATAACCGCGTTAGATTTACCGTCTCATCGAACGGCAGTCACGATCATCTCGGCATCAAGCCTCAGTCGTTACGGGGACCAGAAAACCCTTGCTTTCCAAAAAACTCGCAACACATTTCGCGTCTATGTGCTTCTTTTTGGAATAGTTTAGGGTTGCAAACGAGTCTATCAACTTGCACGCTTCAACGAACTCCTGAGGGGTCAGCTTGTTTTCAAGCACTGTGACTAACGCTAGTGCCTGCTCAACTTGTGCGCGCTTGAATACAACGTAAGGACGCACCAGTTGTAAAACACGCTTGACTTCGCTCACGCCTACAAGGGTATAGTCGCTCATTGAACCGGCTCTATCTCGAATGTAACCTGAAATAAGCCGCTCTCTGAGCCAATAGAGGCCGTTTCTGCTTCTGCTATTCTGGTAGAAACAGATACTGGCTCTGATCTGATAACCGTAGGCATAATCTTTTCGACGCACTATCTGAAAGATAATGCTGCCGTCTCCATCAAGAAATCCTGCAATGTAAGCTCTGACAGTCTCGTCCATTTTCTGGTCTTCCCTCGGTATTACCCCGTGAGCGTTCGGAACTCACGTCGGGTTTCACCGATATAGCCAGTGGACATCCTGAAATTACTTCCAGGAGACGCAGTATTCTACGTTCTGAACCCAGCTCGCGTACCGCTTTAATAGGCGAACAGCCTAACCCTTGG
>CAYMKU010000208.1:0-1664 GCA_964391015.1 uncultured Ignavibacteriaceae bacterium | reverse complement strand
AGCCCGACAATTCCAACCAATTGGTTCTTCAAGGATTTTGACCGGACAGCAGTGTCACCCGGCATATGACGTCCCCGCCGACTTGGCGGCGAGATCTGCAGCCGGTCGCGCAAGGATGAATTACGGTGCATCAATCCGGTGACCCGCCCTGATATCGTCCAACACGCGGTCCACGATTTCAGGTGAGGAACCGACATAGGTGGTCGGGTCCAGCAACACGTCGAGATCTTCAGCACTTACCGCCGTGCGGATTGCTTCGTTCTCCAGAAGCGCCTCCTTGAAGGTCGTGCCACTTTCGATCCCCCTCATCGACGCCAGATACACTTCTTCATGCGCGGTCTGCTTGCCCATCTTGTCGGCGAGCGCGAACATCACCCGCTCGGCCAGGGCGTAGCCTTTCAACAAGTTGAGGTTGACCAGCATCTTGTCCTTCTTAACCTCGAGTCCGGCAAGCACGAATTTCAGGTTCTCGAGCACCACCGACAGCATCAGGCAGATTTCTGGAATTATCTTCCACTCCATCTTCCAGACAGCGCCGTCGCGCTCGTGCTCATGCTTGGTGATGTCCGACAACATGTTGATATTGGATTTGAGCGTGTTACTGACAGTAACCGCATTTTCGGTCACTGCGGGGTTACGTTTGTGCGGCATTGTTGATGAGCCGACTTGCCCTTCGGCAAATGGTTCGGCGATCTCATCGAACTCGTTGTGAGCCAACAAGAGCAACTGGTTGCCGATCTTGTTCAGCGTGGCGTTAATGCCGCCCAGTACCGAGCCGAACTCGTAGAAGCGGTCCCGTGCGGACTGCCAGGAGATGTTTGGCGTGGCGAGGCCGAGACGCTCATTCACCGCTCTTTCCATTGCATCGGCCTTGGGTCCGAAAGCGGCTTTGGTCCCTACTGCACCGACGATCGAGCCGACAAAGACGCGCGGTTCAATTTCGTCCATGCGCTGGAGATGCCGGTCGAGTTCGGATAACCAGATCGCGGTCTTGAAACCGAAGGTGATGGGGATTGCCTGCAAGGAAAGGGTTCTACCCATCATTGCCGTGTTGCGATGCTCCCTGCTGAGCCGCCACAGATCGCTCGCGATGACCTTCAAGTCGCGTCGAACGATCTGAAAGGCGTTCCGCATCTGAAGAACCAGGCCCGTGTCCATGATGTCTTGCGTCGTCACGCCGAAGTGGACATATTCGCCCGCCCCTCCCGCGCAAGCATGCTCAAGCGCCCGAACCGTCGGCACCAGAGGATGCTTGGTAATTCTCAGATGATGCAGCACCTGGTCCTTGTCGATCGCTTCATAGCGCGACTTGGCGGCGATTTCCCGCCCTGCACTCTCGGGGATAATGCCCAGATCGGCCTGAGCTAGGGCGAGGGCTGCCTCGACGTCGAGCCAGCTCTGCATGCGGGCCTCGTCGTTGAAGACATTCCGCATCTCCTCTGTCGACCAAGAATTCTTCAGAAGGTCGGAATCAAAAACACTTGTTCCCATGATCAATTCCTGACTTTTTCGATAGTTGACCATGCCAATTCAGGCCGACATCGGAATGGGCCGAGTTGCATTGTGCGTGGCCAATCTCGAGCACGACCTTGGCTCGGCGTCTGGTGCGAATCAATACGTGGCGCGCCCGCCTGAGAGATCAAAAGCGGCCCCTGTCGAGAACG
>CAYMKU010000207.1:0-1668 GCA_964391015.1 uncultured Ignavibacteriaceae bacterium | reverse complement strand
CAAGACAACGTTGCAGTTACGCCCCAGCCAAATCGGCAGCGTTCAAAACTCCAGCCGAAGCACGAAGATTGGGAGCCAAACCTGCTTACGAAACGTTTGCGGGTTGGCGAAGCGCTGATTCAATGGTTTCTCTTTGCCTGCGGTGCGCTTTCCATTTTAACCACGGTCGGCATTATTTATGTCCTGGGTCATGAATCGTGGCTTTTCTTCAGCAGCCCAGGGGTGACCCTGGGTGAATTTTTTACCCGTACCACCTGGCAACCGGCTATCCAAGATTTTGGCATCTGGCCCCTGGTGACAGCGACCTTGACCACCAGCACCATTGCCATGCTGGTGGCCCTGCCGCTGGGTCTAGCTGTAGCCATTTATCTGAGTGAGTATGCGACCCCGCGCGTGCGTAACCTGCTCAAGCCGATTTTAGAGGTGCTGGCCGGCATCCCTACCGTGGTTTATGGCTATTTTGCCCTCACCTTTATGACGCCTTTGCTGCGCCGCCTCTTTGGCCAGGATGTGGTCCAGATCTACAACACAGCATCGGCTGGACTGGTCATGGGGATTTTAATTCTGCCCTTGATCACGTCGATGAGTGAAGATGCTTTACGGGCCGTGCCGCGCAGCCTACGGGAAGCGGCGTACGGTCTGGGGGCAACCCGTCTGGAAACGGCGCTACGCATTGTGCTCCCGGCTGCCTTATCGGGTATTTCAGCAGCCATCATCATTGCTGTTTCACGGGCTATCGGCGAAACCATGATTGTGGCGCTGGCGGCTGGCGCTGGCCCCAACTTTACCCTGAACCCTTTCCAAGCCGCCGAGACCATGACCGGGCATATTGTCCGCATCAGCGGTGGTGACCTGAGCTACGATTCTGTGGACTACAACAGCATCTTTGCCATCGGATTGCTTCTCTTTTTGATGACCTTGGCCTTAAATATGATCAGCCGAACGGTGGTGCGCCGTTTCCGGGAGGTGTACGAATGAACGCAGATGTACTAAATACTGCCGACGGCACAATGCCGGAAGGTGACGCGCTACACCGTCTTATTGACCAGCGGCGTCGCCGCGGCGCCCTGTGGGCAGCGCTTTTTCAGTTGAGCATGATCCTGAGCATTGTCGCGCTAACCGCCTTGCTCTATAACGTCATCAACCATGCCTTTGGCCTGGTCGCCACCCAGAGTGCAGTGGACCTGGCTAAGTTAATTCCCGATGGGCGTTCGCCAGAGGCACTCTCTAAAGAAGAATTGATTGCGCTGTTACAGGCCAATGTATCCAAAGGGTTAATGCGGCGCTTTGAAAATGACCAACCCTTTGCTCAGCGCAGCCGTGAGAGTGTCTATGCGCTGGTGCAAGAGCGGGTATTAAAATCCGAAGTCGTTCAGACCTGGTCGCTTTTTGATTCGCTATTTCGACGTCAGGCGATTGAGCAAACAGTCGCGACGCAATACCCCAACGCTAAACTCAGCTTTCGTAGTTGGGTTCGCCCTAATTTTATCACCAGCTCGCAGGCCAGCAGCGCTGATCTGGCCGGCGTACGTTCTGCTATTCTCGGTTCCTTATGGACCATTCTGATCACCATTCTCTTTGCACTGCCCATCGGGGTAGGGGCAGCCGTTTACCTGGAAGAATATGCCGCGGACAACCGTCTGAACCGCATCATCAAGACCAATATTG
>CAYMKU010000206.1:0-1672 GCA_964391015.1 uncultured Ignavibacteriaceae bacterium | reverse complement strand
TAGGCCCATTGGGTAGGTATTGAATTACGAGCCACTTTTGGCATATTGGGTAGTTCGGTAGTGGCTAGGCCGCCCTTGTGCTCAAATCGGCGCAGGTTTCGTACTAGGTGCTCGGCTCTGCGTCGATCTATCATACCGGCCCACATAGGATAATAGCTGGCCAGCGAATTTACCATGGAGTGGCGATGTTTTTGGTAATTAAAGTCGAAATATGTTTTGTGTAGGTTGTCCCACATAAGATGGTCAATAGCTCGTTTGCGATAATTAGCTTTTTTCAACCATTCTTTGTGCTCTTTTGCATTGCCCAATATCTCGGCAGCTACCGCAAAATCTTTTTCATATTTGTATAGCAGGGCATTTAAATCAATTGGTAGATAGTCTAGACATTTCCTACTAAACCGAGTGGTCATATCCCAGCCGCTTTCGGCCTCGGCTAAGTCATTGAGTACATTTATATCATAATAACGACTCAAGCCCAAATAGACTTTACGTACATTGGGTTTGGTAGTACCCATCCAAACTATGCGATATTCGTGCTGAGCAGTTTCAATCATTTTTTTCAGCCACTTTTTGTCCATATCATAGGCATGATACACATCAAATATATAACTAGTAAGAAGTGGTGGATGCGAGCGCCCAGTTAAGTAGTTGCGACTAGCATTGGGAATAATATGAAACCTGTCAAACATAAATATTAGATTTTCTAACATACCCACCACTACATCTTTGTGTTTATTATCAAGTAGTCCCTGGCTAATAAAATAACTATCCCAATAATACTGTTCGGGAAAGTCAAACTCTCGACCCGGCTCATATGCTGGCACCACGTACGGCTTAGGCAGAGCTATGAGTGTAGAATCTTCTTTAGGATTAAATCTTTTTAAATGTTTCCAGTAAGACGTTATATATTTTCGTGCCTCAAGCACATCGCGAGTATCTAGTTCGCGACTACCTTTTTGAAACACATGTAGTAATTGACGTGTTCTGCCTAGCATTAGTTTTATAGTAGCAGATTTTACACCTAAAAGCTTGGGCTGTTTTAGCCGACATCTATAGCTCTATCGATGTAAGTTATATATAATACTTATGTATAAAATGATAAATATTTACTAATCAGGGCATAACGGGTGCAGAAAAAATTATTAATTATTGAAGATAATCCATCGCTTATTAAGGCAATTAAGGCCAAGTTTGAAAACTCACAATACAGAGTTGTCTACGCGATGGATGGCGAAGAAGGCTTGATTATGTTTGAAAAAAACCAGCCAGACCTTGTTTTGCTCGACATTGCCATGCCTAAAAAAGATGGTTTTGAAGTGTTAGAAGAGATAAGACAAAACCTGCACTCCAATGTACCAGTTGTAATATTATCTAATTCTAAAGATCAAGATATGATAGATAGGGCTAAACAATTTGGTATAAGCAAGTACTTACTCAAAGCCGAGACTGCACTTGCATCTTTAGTGCTCATTATCGACGAAATATTAAAAGATTAATAATTGAAACCACAAGAGATTAATTATATATAGACCAATATAATGTTAAACTATACATATACAGACATAGTTTTAGTTATTATTTTATGATTATAAAATTCATCAAACAGCTATCTTAATAGCTTCATAGCCAGCCTCAACAATTTTGAGTGCATCGCTACGTAGCCTGTTTTTAG
>CAYMKU010000205.1:0-1678 GCA_964391015.1 uncultured Ignavibacteriaceae bacterium | reverse complement strand
GGCGAATATGGTGTGAAAGGATATTATGTTGGCGTTCCCGCTGTCTTGGGAGCAAAAGGTGTAGAAAAGATTGTCGAATTTGCTTTGAATGAGGAAGAACAGTCACTGCTTAATAACTCGGTGAATGCTGTTAAATCTCTTGTTGTGGATATGGAGAGATTGGGGTTTTAACGTAAAGTAATTGGAAATTATGCGGCGGGATAACACGCCATAATCGTTGGAACGATATCCCGCAAGAAATATGAAAAATGGAATAAAAACGAAGTTTTTATTGGTAGATATCATCCTAAACGCCGGAATAATATCCGGATTTATGGCGGGTTAATTAATAGTTAGGTTTATCATCAATCAATTTGGAGTTATTATGAAATACAAATTTATAGTTCTCGCATTATTAAGCTCTTTCTTATTCTATTATGGTTGTTCAGCAACTGCTACATTAAGTGGAATCCAAACTTTTAACACCTATTCTAATAAATTAAAAATGAAAGTTGGATTATATATGCCGTCGGAAATTAAAGATAGAATCACAACAGTCGGAACAAGTACATTTGTTTGCAGTGCTTGGAAAGCCCAAGTTTCTAGCGGCAATGGTTATAGTACCGCAATTCAAAGTGGACTAAATTCTTGTATTGAAAATGTGCAAATTTCAAACAGTCCTATCAGTCCAGAACTAGCAAAGACTGAAGGATTCGATTTATATGTGATTCCTCAAATTGTAAATGAGAATGCCTCCGTTTCGGTTCAAGAAAGTTTTTTCACTAATACAATTAATTCACAATTTCAGACTTCAATTTCTTTAAAATTCTTTAATTCAAGTGGTGAAACCATTTATACGTACACATCGAATGGTGCCGGTTTTAATAATGGTAGTGGTTCTTGTTCAGATATAGCTGCAATTATGAAAATGAGTATGGAAACCAGTCTACGACAAGTTGCAGATAATATTTCACAAAGTGTTTATGGTTCTGCTCAGATTAACGATTTTATTAAAAGTAAAAAATAAACATAACCCATTCTTCAAGCCGACCGCATCTTCGATACGGTCGTTTGCAGTAAAAATAAGTAGGGTTGACAATAATTAGTTGCTCTTTAAAGTAGGTTGTAATAAAAAAGTTTTTATAAAATTATTGGCGTTCATTTTTCAAAGCTGCATTCTGCTTTGGGCAGCGGGTAGGCACAATGCTGTCCCAATTTCCCTCTCCTTTACTTCGACAGGCTCAGCTAGACAAGGAGAGGGATAAAGGGTAAGGTCAGTACTTCACAACATCCTTATATTCATTAGAATCCTTTCCGAACTGCGCCGCTACTGCAAGCTTTATCTTAGTTATTCTGTCCTGCAGTTCGTTATAAAGTGATACACGTGTTTCAACTGCATCATCATACGCCTCGTATTTTTGTGCAACAAGCGTATTCTTATCATCAATAGCATCTAAGAAGTTATCAAACTCACCTACAGTTAGTTTATTATTACTGGGTGCATAACCGGGCACTGTTTTAATTACCTCGAGTAATTCCCTTCCGCTGCCGAGCAGCGACCCAAAGCTAACCTCGTAAGTTGAAATTGTTTTAGGTGTTTCACCACCTTCCTTAGCCGCTGGTTTTTTAGTTAGTCTTTCGCCTCGCATTTTTTGAACAATCTTTTGTGCTTTAACAAAATCCCTCGCTTTCTTACCGG
>CAYMKU010000204.1:0-1679 GCA_964391015.1 uncultured Ignavibacteriaceae bacterium | reverse complement strand
AGCCGTTGATAATTTTACTGATTATTATGCCGAAACCGTATCCCATGATATTGCGGTAACAGGCGCCAATATGGCTGCAAACAGAATATTCCGTGACCCAACATGGACCACTGGTTACGATAACATCAGCTATCAAAACGGAATAATGAATGTTACTCTCACAACGACGGATCCAGTTTTAAATATTAAAAAAATAACTTCAACAGGTACAGTGAAAAGGTTATCAAACTTGGGTTTGCTCGAAGATGTTACAAGCACTGTGGAAATTATTTTGCAGCCAAGTAAATTTTCTAAATTTGCTTATTACTCAGTTAGTGAAGGCGGTACTATATATTGGATTTCACAAGATACAGTGTATGGACCATTTCATACCCAAGATTATTTAAGAGTAGCCGGCAATCCATGCTTTTGGGGTAAAGCAACTACAAAAAGAGGTTTAGTAAAAAACCCCAGCACTAGTAAACCAAAATTCTATGGCGGTTATGAGAAAGGAGTGGACCTACCTCTACCAACTGACGGACTAACTCCCGTTTTAAATGCAGCCACAGCTGGAGGAAAGGTTTTTGCCGGTAAGGATACTCTTTATTTAACTTTTGTTGGAGATAGCATCAAATACAAACATCGCTATAATGGTTCCACAACTACTGAATTAGCAGATTCTTTAGCACCCAACGGAGTAATATTTGCAAAAAACTCTGTTCTTAGAATCCAAGGAGTTGTGAAAGGACGATTTTCTGTTGCCGCTTCTGATAGTAATAGCAATGGAAGAGGAAAAATATATTTAGATGATAATATCACGTACAATTCTGATCCACGTACAAATCCAAATTCGACTGATATGCTCGGGATTATTGCAAAAAATGATGTGCTCATAACGGAGAACGCTGTTAATAATAATGACATTCACATACATGCATCAATTTATAGCGAATCAAATGGATTTGGTGCTCAGAATCATAGCACTCGGCCTGTAAGTGGTCGAATTCATTTATTGGGAGGAATAATTCAAAATACTAGAAAAGCCGTTGGTACATTTAGTGGGTCAACAATTACAGCCGGTTTTGCAAAAAGTTATAGATATGACGACCGATTAATGTTCAGCTCGCCGCCATTTTATCCTGGCACCGGCGGCTTTGAAATAGTATCCTGGCTTGAGTAAAATTAATCTCAAAATGGTTTAAACAAAGTGACATGCTAATAATTCTGATGCGTGAAATTATTACCGAAAATATTAATATGAGAAAATTTATTCAATGTTTTTTAACAAATATTAACGCACCGATGAGGTACGATACTTGTACTAAATCTTATGAATTAGAGAGTAAATATTTTTAATTAAATGGTCCCTCAAATGAATGATATACAACCTGATACCTATGATGAAAAAGTGAAATCACGAAAAGAACAGCTAGTCGAGCTTTGCCTTCAGCATGGCATGCCGGTAGTTGGTGATGAGGATGAGGAAACGTTAGAGACGTACGTTGAGATGGCAAATGATGATATGTTTGATGATCTGGATTTGGATGATGTTCGGGATGGTGAACAAGACTCTAACGCTGAATCGAAGCAAACGACACGAAGTATTTTGGGAAAGTTAACTTCGCTATTTATTTAAAGTTTCAGAAGAGGGACCACCAAATTGAGCCGCCGGAAGGCGGCTTTTTATATTATATCTAGAA
>CAYMKU010000203.1:0-1680 GCA_964391015.1 uncultured Ignavibacteriaceae bacterium | reverse complement strand
GAAAGCGGGATGGAGGACCGAACGGGTTAGAATTACGAATCTATCCGATGAGCTGTGATTAGAGGTTATATGCCAATCGAACTTAGAGATAGCTGGTTCTCCCCGAAATAGCTTTAGGGCTAGCCTTGTAATTTAAATGTCAGAGGTAGAGCACTGGTTGAATACAGCGCCCCTTCGGGGGTAGCGTACTCTCCCAAACTTCGAATACTGATATGAATATTACGGGAGTCAGTCCATGGGTGCTAAGATCCATTGGGCAAAAGGGAAACATCCCAGATCATCTGCTAAGGTCCCTAATCGCAAGTTAAGTGGTAAAGGATGTGGAATTTCTTATACAGCCAGGAGGTTTGCTTAGAGGCAGCAATCCTTTAAAGAGTGCGTAACAGCTCACTGGTCGAGAGATTCTGCGCCGATAATGTAACGGGGCTCAAACTTGCAACCGATGCAATGAATTTAATTTCGCTTCGGCGAGATTATCTGGTAGGGGAGTGTTGTATGCGCAGTAAAGGTTGATCGTGAGAACAACTGGAGTGCATACAAGTAAGAATGGTGGCATGAGTAGCGTTATCTTGATGAAAAAACAAGACACCGTATATCCAAGGGTTCCGACACTACGTTAATCGATGTCGGGTTAGTCGGTCCTAAGTCGAGGCTGGAAAGCGTAGACGATGGACAAGCAGTTAATATTCTGCTACTACATATTTTTCGTTATCAATTGAGGAGATTACGGAGAAGAGAAGTCCAAGAGTTCATAGGTGAACTTTTAAGTAACAAGTTAGAGAGGATTGGTAAATCCGTTCTTTTGTTTCCATCTTCGGATGGAAAGACACGAGTTACTAGTACAAGTGTTAGGCGAGAGTTTAACGCAAGTTGGAATATTTTTTCCGCAGGAAAAACTTCGCAATGAGAAATTTATGTAACCGTACCGGAAACCGTCACAGGTGGATTGGCGTAAATGCGCTAAGGTGATCGGGTGATTCTTTGTTAAGGAATTCGGCAAATTAACCCCGTACGTTCGCTAAAAGGGGTACTCACAGGTATATATTTGTGAGTCGCAGATAATAGGTCTCTCTGACTGTTTAACTAAAACACAGCTTCCTGCTAACTCGAAAGAGGATGTATAGGAGGTGATGCCTGCCCAATGCCAGAAGATTAAGCCTTGAGGTGAAAGCTTTGAGGTTAAGTCCTGGTGAATGGCGGCTGTAACTATGAACCAAAACTTGTAGTTAATAAATTTGGCTAAATGCTGGAACATCTCGGTATCTTTAACTACTCATTAATATATTTTTAATAATGTATTAATAGTGAAAATGTTAAAGTGGAGACAATCAGCAGGAAAGATTTCTAACTAAGTTAGAAAAATCCTCAGAGACTATATGCCAAACATGTTTATACATGATGATATAGTCCGATCTTTATGGCGACATAAAGAGTTGTGTAGAAATACACGATCCTCTCTATTTAAGAGAGAGTAACATAAATGAACGGTGGTAGATATACTGAGCTACCAATGAAATCAGTAGGGCCGTTGTAAAATCTAGCTAAATGCTGGGACATCCAAAATTTATTCATTAAAAAAATAAAAAATGAATAATAACTATTCCAAGTACCTAATAGGTAACAAACTTGTAATATGGGACAATCAGCAGGAAAGATTTTCTAAATCCTTAATGAAAAGTG
>CAYMKU010000202.1:0-1697 GCA_964391015.1 uncultured Ignavibacteriaceae bacterium | reverse complement strand
CAACGCCTTAGTGGTAACATTTCTCCCAGTAACAGGCCGAAGTGGCGGAATTGGCAGACGCGCTACGTTCAGGGCGTAGTGGGCATTAGCCCGTGTGGGTTCAAGTCCCTCCTTCGGCATCTGCGCAAGGCTAATGTCAAGGCTCTGATGTAGCCTTGACATTAGCCTTTTGTGTTATGCGACGGCTAGCGGTGGCTCGAGGACCAGGACAGATGCGAAAGCAGTTGGCGTGGTTGCGCGTATCACAAACCCAGTTCTTGTTCCTGGGTGCCATTACGGTGCTGCTCTTTTTCATTGCCAGTTACATTGGCCGTGATCTTGAATACCGGACGGCCGTCGCCGAGCTGCAGCACTGGGAAGCCCGTCTGGCCACCGAGCGGAGCCGGGGTGAGCGCTTGCAGCAGGAACTGCAGTGGGTCCAGAGTGACGCCTACCTGGAAGAGGCCGCACGACGTGAACTGGGTCTGGTGCGCCGTGGCGATACGCTCGTGGTGCCGGTGAGTGTTGCCGGGCCGACACCCACGCCAGCCGTGACGCAGGTACGCCCCCCAGCACCCTCGTCACCGCCCTGGCAGACGTGGCGCGACCTGTTTTTTGCCCGCTGACCGCCCTGGTTCGGCATGTGTGGGCCGGCCCGGCTGGTTTTGCTGACAGGCGGCTATTTGACAAAGCCGCCTGATGTGGTAACATAGCCCTAGTCAAATTACTGCGGGGTGGAGCAGTGGCAGCTCGTTGGGCTCATAACCCAAAGGCCGCAGGTTCGAATCCTGCCCCCGCTACCTACCAAGAGAGGAGTGCATCGGCCCTCCTCTCTTGCATGATGTCTTGCCATACAACGCTCGACGTCTCCTGTCATCCTGGTGACGTAGCTCAGTCGGTAGAGCAAGGAGCTCATAATTCCTGGGTCCCCAGTTCAAGTCTGGGCGTCACCACCTGTTCAATTCCTGGCCATTGGCCGGGAATTTCATTTTACCTGTATGACTACGCTTGCTGAACTCTTGCGCCTGGCGCTCCCACGCAGTACGCACGTGCTGCACGGGCAATCGCTCCTGCAGACACCCGTCATGTGGGCAGCTGCGCTGCGCCCCAGCCCGCCGGCGCTGCCCCACCTGGGTGGCGGCGAACTGGTGCTGATCGACCCCACGGACCTCCGGCAGCTCGACCCGCTGCTGCCGCTTGCCACAGTCATTGCTGATCTCGCCCCCAAACATATTGCCGGTATCGCCGTGTTGGGCAGCGTCCCCGAGACCGCCGTCGTGGCTGCTCGCCTGGTGGACCTGCCCCTGTTGGCCGTTCCCCCTGAGTACCGGCTGATCGACGTCGAACGGGACGTCATCCGCGCCATCGTCAACCGGCAGGCCCAGCTCGAACGATTTGCCACTACCCTGAACCAGGAACTGACCAACCTGGTACTCAGCGGTGCGACCCTGTTCCAGATCGTGCAGGCCGCCGCGCGCCAGGCCCGCTGCGCCATTGCCGTCCACGACACGGTGGGCAACTTGTTGGTCGCCGCGCCGCCCGCCGGTGAGGGCATCGAGGACGGGTTGCTCGACGCACTGCAGGCCGACACGACCGACCTGCTCAAAAATCAGGAACTTGCCGAGGTGCAGCGGCGCCGGCTGCCGGGTGGTCGTGGCGAGCGCTGGGTGGTCGTGATGCGCAGCAGCGAGCAGCGGTTTGGCCTGTTCTCGGCGTTT
>CAYMKU010000201.1:0-1709 GCA_964391015.1 uncultured Ignavibacteriaceae bacterium | reverse complement strand
AGAGGATTTATGAGTAACATTAAGTGTGATATTTGTGGTCAATCAAGTTGGTCTAAAAAATACAATAATTTGATAGAATGTAATATCTGCGGTCTAGTGAGGGCAGCTATTAGTCCTTCTCAAGCCGAGTTAAACAAATACTATAGCCAGGATTATTATTTTGGTGAAGAATACTTTGATTATATTCAAGATAGAAAGGCTATTGAGCGGAACTTTAAAAAAAGAATTGAAGTTTTGAATAAATACTATAATAGAAAATCAAATTGTATAGAATTGGGCTGTGCCTATGGATACTTCTTGAACCTCATGAGCAATAGGGTGGCCAAAATTGAAGGATACGATGTATCTGAGGATGCTATAAAATATGCAAGTAAAACTCTCAAAATGAAGGCCTACAATAAAGATTTTATTGGCGTAAACAAGAAGAATATTGATGCTGTTTTTATGTGGGATGTTATTGAACATTTGCGAAATCCGAACGAGTATATTGAGAAAATATCAAAAACCCTTAAAAAAAATGGGCGATTAATACTAACAACTGGCGATATAGGCTCAATGATGGCAAAAAAACGCGGTTCTAAGTGGCGAATGATTCACCCTCCTACTCACCTATTTTACTTTTCTAAAGATAGTATTACTAAATTACTTATAAAACATAACCTTGAAGTGGTGAGTATTACACACCCTGGGGTATATAGAAATATAGACTCAGTTTTTAACCAGCTTTTGCTGAACAAAAAAACCTCCAAAAAATCACCTACTCTTGTAAAGGCAGGCTATTCTGTAGCAAAACTTTCAAGGCTTAATAAGCTAGATATTAAGGTAAATACTTTTGATATTATGGAAGTAGTTGCAATTAAGAAATAGTCTTTAATTATTATCAAATTTACTCAGCCAGTAATCTACCGAGTATTTAGGTATGGCTTCAATGACAATTTTTTGTGAAGGGTCGTTAATAACAAACCGTTTACCTGTTTCAGCTACCCTATCGTTTGCAAATATTCTCACACCATTTACAACCCAATAGTTCGAGGGGTTCATATTTAGTTCTATTGCGCCCTCGGAGGTTCTAGTTAATTCTATTTTATTTGGTGACCAGTAATCAACACTGGCATTCTTGGTCATAACGAATGGACATCCTTCATTAACACCACAACGTAGTGTGGGAAGAGTTCTGGTGTCTACTAGTGATTCTGCAGCAATTACTTGCCCTGCATTGTTAATTGTTGATTCATAAAGGTATTCTACGAAAATGAAGGTTTTAGGATCGTAGCTGGTATTAGTTTTAAAGTGTAAGTATTGCTCAAAGTTGCTTTCTTCTGATCTAACTTTTTGAGGCTGAATTACCATCGGTGCCGTTGTAAAACCAAAGTTAAAGTAGGCTAATTCACATATCCCAAAAAATATAAGTACATAGATTGCGTATCTTAAATGCTTGCTGGTAGGTAATTTTACTGCGGCAATAAAACATAATATACCCATAACTACCCAAATCAACCATCGACCAGGTATTCTCATCTGGCTAAGTATAGGTAAGTGTTTTAATAATGCATATGGACTTAACGGTCCAAAGTCACCTTTCGCAAGTAACGCGGCTAGAATTGTTCCAGCTAGTATTAGTAATGGAAGAATTATTATTTTTTTAGTTTTTATAGTTCTTACAACATACAAAATAACGCAAACTACCATTACAGACAGTACTACAAAAC
>CAYMKU010000200.1:0-1723 GCA_964391015.1 uncultured Ignavibacteriaceae bacterium | reverse complement strand
TCCGTGCCGACGGGCACCTTGAAGTCGTACTCGTCGTAGCCCAGGTAGGAGGCGTCGCGGCGCAGGTCCCAGTCCACGCCGCTGCCGCGCATGAGGGGGCCGGTCAGCCCCATGTTGATGACCTCGTCGCGGGTCAAGACGCCGATGCCGCGCAGGCGCGCCTGCCAGACGGCGGCGTTGGTCAACATGCGCTCGTACTCGTCGAACAGATCCGGCAGCGCCTTAAGCAGCACTTCCAGCCGGGGCAGGAAGGCGGGCGGCAGGTCACGGTAGACGCCCCCCACGCGCACGTAGCTCAAGGTCAGGCGTGCCCCGCAGAGCATCTCGAAGAGGTCGAGGATACGCTCGCGCTCGCGCGTGGCATAGAAGAGGAGGGCGAAGCCCACGCCCGAGACGTCGAGCGAGTGTGAGGAAATCCAGAAGAGGTGCGAGGCGATGCGCTGCAACTCGCCCACGATGACACGGATCACGCGGGCACGCTCGGGAAGCTCGATGCCCAACATCTTTTCCACCGGCAGCACGTAGCCGATGTTGTTGTTCATCGAAGAGAGGTAGTCCATGCGGTCGGTGTAGTAGACGAAGTCCTTGTAGCGCTTGTTTTCGCCCGTCTTCTCGAAGCCGGAGTGCAGATAGCCCAGGTCCGGGTCCACCTTGATCACGGTCTCGCCGTCCAATTCCACCGCCAGGCGCAGCACGCCGTGCGTGCTGGGGTGGTGCGGCCCCATGTTCAGGATGCGCTCGCGGTTCATGCCGGGCGGAACGGCAGGTTTGACGCTTTCGGCGGGCAGGATCTGCGTGCCCAGCGTCGCGAACTGCGGGTCGCCGTAGGTCAGCGTGAAGGGCACCGGCTCGCCACCCAGCGGCACGTCCTTGCGCAGCGGGTGATAGGGCCAGTTGTGCGGCATGAGGATACGCCGCAGGTCGGGATGGCCGGTGAAAGTTACGCCCAGCAGGTCGTAGCACTCGCGTTCAGGCAGGGTTGCCCCCTCATAGAGGCCCGTCAGGCTGGGCACGGCCGGCGGGTCGCCCGGCTCCAGCGGGCAGACGATCATGACGTGCTGCTTGCGCTTGTAGGAGCGCAATTGGTAGACCGTGTGAAAGCGTGCCTCGCCGTGGGCGATGGGCAGCTTCAGGCGATCCACTGCCGTCACGTCAATGAAGGCCTCGTACGCAAACTGGGGGTCTTCCTTGAGGAAGCGCACGACCTCCACCAGGTTGCCTGGACGGACGTAGATTGTCTGTAGACCGTTGTGCAGGCCCGCGGCCGGAATGGCCTGCCCGAAGCGCTCCATCACCCGGCGCGTGTCCTCCGTCTCGCCCGTCGGCAGCTCCGCCACCGCGGGAATGCCGGGCACGTTCAGGCTGGGCAGCACTTCGTAGGGGCGACGGATCGGCGATACGTTCAGCATCTTCTCTGCTCCATCCTTGCACGCTACTCTCCACAGCTACACAGCGACCGGCGCTCCACTGCTGAACACCGGTCACTGAACACTGGTCACTTGCCCTTCACCGGGCGCGCCTTGGGCAGCGCCTCCAGCGCGTCGATGTCGGCGGGCTGTGCCGGCGTGGGGCTGCCGCCCGGCGTCCGGTATTTGGCGAAGGTCTCCTTCGCCTGCTTCTCGCGCAGTTTGTCCAGCGCATAGAGCAGCGCCTCGGGCCGTGGTGGGCAGCCCGGCACGTAGACGTCCACCGGTACGATCTTGTCCACGCCCTGGATAATGGC
>CAYMKU010000199.1:0-1724 GCA_964391015.1 uncultured Ignavibacteriaceae bacterium | reverse complement strand
GAGATTATTCATGGAAGAACTCTGCAAAGGAATATATTTCTCTTTACGAAAAAGCGATTAAGAAGAGAAGATAAATCGGTAGACAGACATTCCTGTCTGTCCGAAATCAATTAAACCAAAGATTTATTATTGCGAAACAACTCACGGAGATTGAAGTTAACAAGAAGTACTCCAAGTGTAATAACTACTCCGCTTATAATCATTATAAAAGTTATTTCTTCACTTAACATCAGCCATGCTGCAAAAACTGTAACAAAGGGTTCAAAATAAAGGAGTGCCCCAACCTTCACCGAATCCATTCCTTTAAGCGCTTGTGCCCACAGTACATATGCAATTCCTGAGCAAAATATTCCCAGGAACAAAATCGCAATCCAACCTTTAGCCGACAAAGCAACGACCGATTGAATTGCCCTGGAATTAATCGAGAATGGAGAAATTATTATTGCCATCATGACAAATAAAAACAGAACTGTAAGAACAGGTGAATAGCTTAGAGATATTTTTTTATTAACTGCAGAATAAATACTCCAGGTAAATGCGCTTGCAAGAATTAGAAAATCACCCTTGTTAGATAAAAAACTTATTGAACCCAATTCTCCCTTACTGATAAGCATAAGCAAACCGAAAAACGCAAGTAGAATTCCAAAAACTCGAACAGCAGAAAGCGATTCCTTAAAAACAATAACGCCAACAATTGCCATGAATATTGGGGCTGTTCCTATTATCCAGCCGGTGTTTGCTGCAGTTGTGTATTGCATTCCTGTTACTTGTATCCAGAGATGAAATACAGCAATTAAGGCAAGAATAAAAATGCTTCCGTGGTTTTTCAGACTAAGAGCAAAACTTTTTTTAGAGTAAACAGCAAGAGCAGCTAACAAGATTGAGGCAAGAATCAACCTTAAAAAAATAATTGAAAGAGGGGCCAACTCTTCAAGAGCTATCTTTGTAGCGATGAAGGAGCCCCCCCATAGCACTACTGCAGCAAGAGGTTTCCAGTATGAAAGGATTTTCTCCTTCACTTTGATTTTTTAGTTTTACGAGCAGACGTATACCGCATCAAATCATAGTGAATTTCTTTTTCCGGTACTTTAAGCTTAACAATTTCCACACCTGAATCAATATAAAATTTTGTCGCGAGAGTATCATGATATTCTGAAAACACCACAACTCTTCTAATCCCCGTGGCAATTAATGCTTTTGCACATGTTGTACAAGACATATTGGTTATATACGCAGTTGATCCTTTAAGATTTACTCCATGTGTTGCAGCTTGAGTTAATGCATTTATCTCAGCATGGTTAGTTCTAACGCAGTGATTATCGACAATCAGGCATCCAACATCTTCACAATGAGGCAGCCCTGGCAGCGAACCGTTATATCCCGTCGCAAGGACAAATTTATCTTTTACAAGCACGCACCCTACATGCATCCTCGGACAAGTTGATCTTTCGGAGGCAAGCATTGCAAGCTTGAGGAAATATTCATCCCACAACGGGCGCTTTTTTATTTTGGCTTTCATAAGTAAATCCTAATTTGAATTTAAATCATTTGACGTTGGGTAAACATAAAAAAAAATCTAAATATTCGTATGTTAATATGAATGTTCTCAACGATGGAGAAACTTTCTAATAAATGAATCATCTTATCAATAAAAATTTAAAGGTTTATTTATGAGCTACTATTTTAACAAAACATTAAAGGGAAGTTTTGAAGAAGTTATAACA
>CAYMKU010000198.1:0-1726 GCA_964391015.1 uncultured Ignavibacteriaceae bacterium | reverse complement strand
TGGAAATTCATACGCGGATTTGGGTGTCTTTCAACTTGAAAGTGCTATTAGATATGAACTTCTTGGTGATTTTTTAAAATCAGATTCATTGTTTTATTTAGGACTATCAACCTTAAAAAAGGAGTATGCAAGCTCAAAATTATATTTATCTGAAGACAATCTTCAACAATTTACAAGTAATAAGAATCAATATTTTTCTGTTATTAAGTCATATTTCCAAAGACGACCAAATATCATTCGTTTCGTTGATGAAGCTTACAATTGTGAATTGTTTCAAAAACATTTTCTTTTGTCCTCAAGTCTTCAGATGAGAAAAAATTTGCTAAATGACTGTTCAGATGATTGCTTAATAATTTTTAATAAGTGGCAGGAAAATAAAGTATACTTGGCCAAGGAATATAGTAAACCGCCAAAATTAAGAAGTGACAAAATTCAGGAAAGAGAATTTGAAAAAAATGATCTAGAGAATCGATTAATTAAATTATCAAAGACATTTGCATATTCTAAAAAATCAGGATCTTTAACATATAAAGATATTCAAAATAAAATAAATAGCAATCAAATAGTTATCGAGTTTTCTGCTTTCCTTTATCGGAATCCAAAAACTTGGACTGATAGCACCGTTTATATTGCCCTTATATTAAGACAAGACGATACAATACCTACAATGGTAAGCCTTTTTGAACAAAAGCAATTGGATAGTTTCTTTGTAAGGACTACCCACAAAGAATCTAGTCATATAAATAAAATCTATAAAAATAGAGGGCTATATGAATTAATCTGGAAACCGTTAGAAAAATATGTTAAGCATGGTGACCAGATTTACTTTTCACCTTCCGGATCCATGCATAGTATTTCACTTGGAGCTATTGCAGACAGCGATTCTACTCACCTTAGCGATCACTATACTTTTCATCAGGTGGGAAGCACCGGAGTGCTATCAATAGAAGATATTAATAATAAACCTGTCAAAGATGTAGCCATTTTCGGCGGCATCGACTTTGATGCATCAATTGAACAAATTGCAATTGCTGCTAAGGACATAGTGAGGGAAGAGGACATAGTTTCCAGATCGCTTTACACACAAAACAGTACCCGTAGTGGTAAATGGACACACCTAAATGGGACGCTGGACGAAGTGCAAAGTATCGACAAAATGGCAAAATCAATGAATATCCAAAGTAAACTATTTACAGGCTCTCAAGCTACAGAAGAGCGATTTAAAAGTCTGACTGGTGAAAAATCACCATCTATGATACACATAGCTACACATGGATTTTTCTTTCCTGACCCAAAGGTAGACAAAAAGAAACTTGAGATGATTTCATTTCAGCATGAAAATACTTTTACCCTAGCAGATAATCCTATGAACCGTTCCGGTTTGCTGATGGCTGGTGGAAATAAAGCTTGGATAGGTGAAGAACTAACCACAAATCATGAAGATGGCATCCTGACAGCATATGAAGTGAGCAATATGTCACTGTTTAATACAGAGCTGGTAGTGTTGTCAGCCTGTGAAACGGGACTTGGTGATATCAAAGGTAGTGAAGGTGTATATGGTTTACAACGTGCTATCAAACAAGCTGGGGTTAGATACCTTATGATGAGTCTCTGGAAAGTGCCGGATCTGACTACCAAAGAGTTTATGACAACTTTCTATACAGAATATCTCATCAATCAAAAGCCCGTCAGAATTAAGGACGCGTCCAACTTCTGACAGGCTGCG
>CAYMKU010000197.1:0-1728 GCA_964391015.1 uncultured Ignavibacteriaceae bacterium | reverse complement strand
TCATTAATGATTGATTCAAGTCACACACGGTTTCGGGCTTTGCGTTCGGGCGGGTTTCGGAGCACAAAACTGTCAACTAGCACTACACTTGAATAGAAGCACAAAGCTCCAAGTCTGCACGTCAGCCCGCCTGACGCAAAACCCGTGTTACCACCAGTGCTTCTATTCTGTTGTTGGTTTGTCATTGTCAGTCATAGGTTCTTTTTCAATATTTTGTACAGTCGCTATTTCAGTTTCAATAACTTCATTTTTTAGTTGTCTAAGTTTCCAAAACCAATAAAGTCCGCCAAGTGGAATTCCAAATGTCCAATAGGAATTTAGGTAACCCATATAACCAAAACTTACACCAAATAGAATTTGAAGATTTATAAGTTTAAAGGATAGTCCGTTTACAGCGGCATAAGTTATTGCAGGTGTATTTAGAAAAATAACAGCAATATATTTTAGCCATTTCTTTTTAAGGTCGCTACGTTTTATTTGTCTGATTACATAAATGTTGAATATTGGAATACAAATGGCAAGAAGTCCGAACAGCCAAAAATATGTCATTGTCGGAATTGGTGCTTTAACGTCAAGTGTCTTTATATTCAATATTTTTTTAGAAGTGTCGTCAAAGAGAACTTGAAGAACACCAAAGTCTTTTTGGTTATTAAACTCAACTAAAACAAGTGTCGTGTTTGGCGGTGTGTTGTCGGCTTCAACAGTTGAGAACTTCTTTTCAGATTTCATAAAAGAATATTCTAATTCTGTCCCCCAATTATTTACTATCAACTGTCTGAAATTGGCTAACCCCATTTTCATTGTATCAATGTTGGTGTTCTTTGCCATCTCGTGTTCCATAGCCATTAGGTCAACACATTTGTTGTAATCTTCTTTTAGCAAAGTCTCAACAAACTCCGATGTCTTGTCCTTATAGGTAAATGTATTTTTAACAAAGTCGCAACCTGTCAGCAATGAAACTGTCAAGATTGTTAATACGATTTTTTTTGTTCTATTCATTTGTTGTCTGTCTTTTAGCATTGGTGGTAACGGAAAAGTGCATACGCAGAGCCGGGCTACGAAGATATTTCTTTTTTTATGAAATGTGATGTAGGCATTGCGATATGCACAGTGTTAGCTGCATAAACTCCTATTAATTGTGGTTTGTGTTATCTTTCTTTAATCCATAAACAACCGTTCCGCATTGTGAATACTTTTGGTTTGCTTTAATCGAAAATTTATATCCTTTAATAAATTCATTCAGCAATTTCTTAAACTTCAATTCTTGTTCTGCAGATACCTCATATGGAGGTTCGCCAAGGAAGTTGAATAAGTAATAGTCTATATGTCCATCTTCATTGAAGTATACTTTTTGAAAGCAAGAAGTAGCAAAAGGCCAATTAAAGTTGTGCTCTGATAAATATTTGCCAAATTCATCAAGCATATTCTGATATTCTTGGATAGATTTTACCATATCAGACTCATTTTTGAAAACGGAATTTGTGGTATCGGTACTTACTGCACTTTTATAAGTTACATTTAAGCTATCGAAGTAAATACCTTTTTCCTCTGCTTCCAGAACTGTCATTCCTCTAGGAATTTCATCGCAACTTAATATTGCCACTGTAAATGATAAAAATAAAAAAATACTTTTATTCATAGTTTTTGATTTAACTTACCCATTAACCAGATATGCAGCTAACGGGCTCTGTGCACACGCTGTGCCGGATTACGAAGATACTAAGTTTC
>CAYMKU010000196.1:0-1731 GCA_964391015.1 uncultured Ignavibacteriaceae bacterium | reverse complement strand
TCCAGCGCTTGACCTCGGCGCTCTCGTGGCCCGTCGACAACATCGGCGAGATCGCGCGCTGCCGGGCCTCCGCTGATCGCGTGCTCTCGCTCTACGAGGGCATGTGGCGGATCGACCGTGAAGCGCACAAGCCCGGAGCACCGCGTATCGTGCGGGAGCGTACCGAGCGTCCCCGACTCCTGGTCGACGATCTCTGCATCGCGGAGCCATCGGGTCGGGTGCTGATCGAGCACTTCAGCGCGGAAGTGCGGCCCGGCGAGCGCGTGCTCATCGCCGGAGACCCGGCCGTGACCGGGCGGCTCTTCAAGGTCATCGGCGGGATCTGGCCCTGGGGCAGCGGGCACATCGAGCTGCCTTTGAACGGTGGCGTGCTCTTCATGCCACAGAGTCCCTTCCTGCCGGAGGGTACGTTGCGCGAGTCGCTCAGCTATCCGCGCCCGCCCGACTCGATTGGCGTTGCGGAAATGCGCAAGGCGCTCGCGGACGTCGGCCTCGAATCGCTCGTTCCACGGCTCGACGAGCGCGACAACTGGGAGCAGGTGCTGCCACTGCGCGCCCAGCAGCAGCTCGGTTTCGCGCGTGCGCTGCTGTTGCGCCCGGCCTGGGTATTCATGGACGGCGCGACCGACGCCTTCGATCCGGATGGCGAAGCCGCAATCCTCGAGACGCTGGGGCGGGAACTCCCGGACGCTGCGCAGGTCGTCATCAGCTTCCACCCCGAACTCGAGCAACTGCACCATCGCACAATCGTCCTCGAACGCGTCGCGGCAACGAAATACCTGTTCGACGGCCGTCGCGTGAATGGCAACGGCACGGACGCCGTTGCACCTCACTGAAACCGTGACGGCAACCATCCGCGCTCGACGCACTCCCGGAAGCACCATGCAGGCGTGGTCTCGGTGCGGTAGCTCCAGAAGAACCAGCCGAGGTAATGCTCGAAGGCGAGCAACTGCGCGGCGCCGTAGGCACGGAGCGCGACGTTCTCCTGGAAGGCATCCAGTGGCTGCAACGCGTGGTTGTAAGGCCCTTCGGCCCACAGCGATACGACCTTGAGGTCGAGGCCCAGGCTCCACTCGCCGGCGATCGCGGGCACGCCGAGATCACGCTGCAGCGCAACCGCCTCCTCGCGCCACAGTACGCCCGCCTTGTGCAGGTGGCCGTGGATGTCCATGTCGAGGTCGGCGCGATCGAAGCACTGGTAGCGATGCACGTCGAAGACCACGTTCTCGAACCGGCTCCCGTGGAAGAACGACTGGAACAGCGCGTACGGGCGGAATCCGTCGTGAAAGACCACCGCGACCCGCTCGGGCGAGCAGTGGGCGCGGATCGCGACGTACGCACGCGCGTAATACGCCTCGAGCAGCCCGGTCAGCACGTCCCAGCGTGGTTCGTTCAGCACCTCGATCGCGTGCAGGCTCGGCGTTGCGGCGTATCGCGCAGCCAGGCGGCCGAGCACCTCCACCGAGTGCGCGAGGTATTCCTCCCGGGTGTGCCATTCGCACACGTCCTTGATGCCGCCGTTGTCGAAGCCGTTCTGGCAGCCGGGCGCGGCGTGCAGGTCGAGCACGACCTTGAGGCCAAGCTCGGATGCCCACTGCATTGCCCGATCCAGCACCGCGATCCCGCCCTCGACGAACGGGTACCGTTCGGTGCCGTACTTGGCGTGGTACGGATAGGGCGGCCCGAAGATCCAGTGGCCGACGGGAATGCGCACGGCGTTGACGCCGACGC
>CAYMKU010000195.1:0-1733 GCA_964391015.1 uncultured Ignavibacteriaceae bacterium | reverse complement strand
ATCATTTTTAAATGGTTTGGTCCTTAATGTAAACTATACCAATATCACTTCAGAAGTGGATAAATGGATACCGAATGTGGTACAAGATACTTTAATACGAAGAATACCGCCGGTTTGGAGTTATAAGGTTCTTGACAGTTCGAGAGTTCAAAGAATGCCTGATCAACCCAGACATATATTTAACGTTACATTAGGATATGATTTAGGTGGTTTTTCAGCTCGGTTGTCTTATCTATTCCAAACGGATAAAGTATCATACATCGCAAATAAATCGCAGTTGGATGCATTTACCAGTGATTACTATCGGTGGGATCTATCTCTTCAGCAGAAACTTAATTGGGGAATTCAACTGTTTGCCAATTTTACAAATCTAAATAGTAGAGAAGATCGAAGCTTTATTGGAACCAGTCCTAGGACTATTGAATATTATGGATTTACTATGGATGTGGGTTTAAGATATAATTTTCAGTGAACTAATAAAATATCGATGTAATAATTTATTCATTAACCAATATCAGGAGGCTTATTTATGAAAATTAATTACGTGCTCGTATTTTTTGCTTTTCTTGCATTTGTGTTTCTTGGCAATATGCAGGATACCAAAGCACAATTAGTTGAAAAGGTTGTGCAATGGGAAACAAGTCCTGGCTCAGGTGTTCCTCTTAAAAATGCTTTAAGAGATGCCATTATTCATGATACTTTAACTGATGGTTCGCATGCGCAGAATACAGTTTATAAATTGCTTAAAGGAGGATACTACTGGAATATTGATAAAATGGATAACTCAGGTTTTCATCTCCGTATAGAGGGTGAAGCTGGTGATCCAAATGATCCAGCTGGAAATCCACCTGTAATTCAACGGGTTTACAATGATGCTCAAGACTTTGTGGACACTAAGCTTTTAGTTGGCAATGGTGATCTCACAATGAAGAATGTTTATATACTGCATTGTGATGATCAGGGTGTACAAACAGCGTATCAACCGCTTGAGTTATCAGGAAACGGCAAAAGATATACTTTTGATAATGTAATTTTTGAGCGAACCAATTTTGCGGTAGTTGCTGTTACTAATCCTAATAATGATATTACCTTCACAAATTGTGTATTCAGAAATTTAATTGGCGCTCCCAGTACTCAACAGTGGGAAGGCCGCGGTACTTCATTATGGATTGATCAGGACACAGTTATAGTTGAGAACTGTACATTCTTTAATGTAAACTTCACTCCTTTCCAACTAGAAGGCGGCGCAGCAAATTATGTTAGATTTAATCACAACACTTTAGTTAACTGTGGCCGCTCAATGGCAGTTGATGGGCAAAACTGGCGTGAAGCATATTTTGCAAATAACTTGCTTATAAATCCATTCTGGCATGGTGAAGGTTACAGCGATTATTCTGACCCCAATCGTAACCCTCGGGTTATCCAATCAGGCATTTGGGGAATAGGTGATTTACCATCCAAGTTTGGCCCGGAAGAAGGTAGAAGAATTGTATTTGCAAATACTGCTGCATGGAGAGATCCATTATTTTCCACCTACTACGCAGACTCAATTCGTCCTCAGCCCTTTACCGGGCAAATGACACGCGAGGATTATCTTGATGTTTATGAACAGATGGTTGCTGTTGATACTCTGTGGTTAGCAAATCAACCAGGGTTGGGAACTTATTTTGATGCGAGTTTTATTACTGACAGCATGATTCAAAACATTAAGGATATTCGTGCAGGTGTAACAC
>CAYMKU010000194.1:0-1737 GCA_964391015.1 uncultured Ignavibacteriaceae bacterium | reverse complement strand
ATGCTGGCTTTGAGGTAAAAATTGCTCCGTCTTCCGCCGTCCGCTCATCTAAACTTGGAGCAGGCACGGCGTCACGCGAGCCGCAACCATATGACAATGCCGGGATTGAAGCGAGCGAAGTCTGGGTATCGTCGAGGTGTTGCGTGGGCGTCGAGGCACGGATGCGTTAAATGGTGGTTGGGGCCTGAGGTTGAGCAGCCCCCGAGCGCGGGGGTAAGGCTGGATCAGGCGGCGAGTCCAACGTCGACGATAGCTTGAGCGCCAAGGTGTTGACGTTACGGGCCAGCCAACAACGAGGTCAGTTAGTCCAGCAACGAAGTCAGCGAGCTCGTTCAGACCGCCAACGGCGGGCTGAACGGGCGAGCGGGACTGCACGGGGTGGTCGCTGAGTGTCGTTCATGCGCGACTGCACGGGCCAGCCAACGTTTGGCGACTGAGCGGCAAGTCCGATCGAACGCGCGTGCCCTGCACGCGCGTTCAGGACTTGTCCGATCCAGTCGCTTGTTGGCTGGCCCTGCGTTTAACATGTAGTTCCATAGGCTTCGGCCGACGCTAGCGGCGGCCGAAGCCCGTTGACGTCAGCCTTGCTCTGAGGCTCTCGTTGCGTGCACGGGTGCGACGCGAAGCGGCGTGCCCGTGCACTTCTGGCGGTCGAGTTGCATAGTTCAACGCAAGCGCAGGATGCGTACTGCACCGCTCAGGACGATGACCGCTATTGCAGCGCCGATTGCCAGATCTGGATACGGCGAGCCGCTCCATGCGACCAATGCACCGGCGAGAATCACACCCACATTCGCGAGCACGTCGTTCGCCGAGAATATAGCACTCGCCTTCATATGAGTCCCGCCGTCGCGATGCTTCGACACCAGCCATAAGCAAGTCACGTTGGCAATCAGCGCCAGAAATGCCATTGCCATTATCAGAGGCGGCTCGGGCTCGCTGCCTCGAATGAATCTCCTGACAACCTCGAATAGAGCTCCTATTGCCAAGGCGGCCTGAATCCATCCCGCAATGTGCGCAGTCTTCAACTTCGCCCGCGCCGACCGGCCAACCGCGTAGAGCGCAAGCCCATACACCGCGGCGTCAGCAAACATGTCGAGCGAATCCGCGAGCAGGCCAGCTGATTTCGCGACAATTCCGGTGACGATTTCCACGGCGAACATCAGCGCGTTGATGGCGAGGAGGAGCTTCAGGGTGCCAGCCTCGCTTGCCGGATCCGGGATCTCGTCAGCCTCTGGAAGCGCATCAGAAGTTCCGATCAGTTCCGCACCCAGACGAAGCGTCGCCAATTTGGCGGCGATCGCGTCGACCTCGCCAGCGTGCACGACGAGGAGGTGACGCCGCGCCAGATCGAACGACAACTTTCGGACGTTTTCGACCTCCTCGAGCGCGAGGCGGATCATGCGCTCTTCAGATGGGCAATCCATCTTCGCGACGTTGAACGATGACTCGCGCAGCGGCTGCATCATCTTGACCCCCTACGTACGGTGCGGCGCTGGCGTGAGTGTAGCGAGCGCCAATCGGACGGCGATCGAGAGTGCCAGTGTATTGGCGGCGCTCATGGTGGGCCTTCAGACAATAGCTCCGCGCGCAGCTCGGTGGCATCCCAGCGACGCGTACCGAGCGACCGAGCGTGCACCCGACCGAGTTGGTCTACGAGGTAGCTGTCCGGCAACTCCGATACACCGAGGCGTCGCGCCAGCGTGCCACCGACATCGTGCACGACGGCCGCAGGAA
>CAYMKU010000193.1:0-1760 GCA_964391015.1 uncultured Ignavibacteriaceae bacterium | reverse complement strand
GCTTGAAATGGCGGTTTGCGCACGATGACACGTACCCAATCAAACCCCTGTGAACTGGAGGACATCAGCGCTGTGCTCGAAGGAATCGCAAGCGACCCACCCAAGCCAACCGAGTTGGAGCCCATCAACAAGGACTTCCTCACCCCGCGTGACCATGCATACAACCAAGTCTGTGCCCTCATCAACGAGCATCAACTCGTCCCGATGCTGCTCAGCAACGTCCTTTCCAAGTCGGTGCAGCGGTCTTGCTGCGTGAAGGGAAATCTGCTGACCATCCAAAGCGAACTCAGTGAACTGGCGATAGCGTTCGATTTGGTCGAGTGCTGCCC
Source organism: uncultured Ignavibacteriaceae bacterium (assembly GCA_964391015.1). Classification (GTDB taxonomy): domain Bacteria; phylum Bacteroidota; class Ignavibacteria; order Ignavibacteriales; family Ignavibacteriaceae; genus XYD12-FULL-36-8. Next base: position 1,431 of record CAYMKU010000193.1, on the reverse strand, counting down.
GGAGTGCCGGTACCTCAGCTTTGAACCGCTGAACCCATCTGTTGAAGAGGTGCATCCATGAGCGCCATCAAGAAGCAGGCAACCGGCGAACTGGAGAAACAATCGCCCGAAGGCAGCGAGGGTCTAGAGAAAGGAGGTGTGACCTTGTACTACGGCACTGCCCTCTGCAACGTGGAGGGCATCATGCGTGAGGGCATCAAACCGGGGGGAACGGAGCCTGGCACCGACCCAAGATTGCCCCCAATGCCCGACCGTGCATACCTCACCAGTTGGGATACGCTCCACCATGCGTTCAACTCACTTGAGGCAAACTTTCCAGCTTGCACAAGTATCGCGGTCGCTGAGGTCAAATTCACCGAGGAGGACTTCGAAAACCTAAGAGCGTATGAGGACGCTACGTGGATATTCTTAAAGGAACGCTTTCCGGAGCTAGACGCACGCCGGGAATGGGATTGGCGAGGTTCATTTGAAACGCTTGGCATAGTTGCTCATGTGGGAGTCATTCCACCAGCTAGGATTGCGCGTTGGGTGATACAAGAGCTAACTGAGTCTGATATCCGAGCGCTGATGGACTATCGTAGATACTGCTCGGAAGACCTTCCCGAATTGCTGGTGAAGAGCAAGAACCTCCGACCGAGCCGACTCCTCAAACTCCTCCGACCCAAGTATCAGTTCGACAATGAGTTCGCCGATATGATTTGGCAACAACGGTGGGGATTCACGCGCTCCACTCACGAGCAGATGATGAAGAGTTTGTTTGAGGAGTTCGGGGTTGAGGCGGTCTTCTGCAAGGGGTTCCACGAATCCCGGTCTACGCCTGCATCGACTGAATCGGAGGTGGAACCGTCATGATGAGCCTCAACTTCAGGAAGCGAATCTGCTGGCACGAGGCTGGACATGCGGTCGCCGCATACCTTCAACACAAGGATTTGGTCGTACGTGTTCAACGCAACGATAGAGCCGGATTCCAGGGCGGGCGATGCACCTACAACGTGGATGTGGATGTGCTCAACCAATCTCTAATCTCGGCATCTGGGGTTGCGGCAGAGCGACTCTTCGGGAAACCGTATGACAGCTATGATGACTTCATATTGCGGTCGAACGGCGGCGAGTCCCAGCGCCACATGGGGGACATGAGCACTGTAGCTGAGCAACTCCGCCTTAAGGAGTCGGATGGAGTTCCGAGAGAAGTCTTGGAGCAAGTCTTCGAAGTTCAAGTCCAGGTTGCATACGAGAAGCTTTTGCCGTATCGTGAAGCGGTCGGGCGATTGGCTGACGCAATCTTCAAAAGAGGAGTTGTCTACGGACACGAGTTGCCAGAAATCCTCGGGTTCGAATCACCATCGGTGAGACGGGAGGCACTTCTCATCGAGGAACTCAGGAAGATTTGCCCCAATGCCTTTGCCTAGGGTGTCCCCGACTGAGCCTCAG
>CAYMKU010000192.1:0-1781 GCA_964391015.1 uncultured Ignavibacteriaceae bacterium | reverse complement strand
CAATTGAGGTACAAGAGAACTGGGTCGGTCTCAAGCCAGGTCGAAGTGACGCAGAAGGCGCTCCAGCCCCAAGGCGGTGACCGCCGCATGGGGATGGGCCGCATTGAGTTCCACCCCCACCAGGCGCTGGCCCTCAAACTGGAGCCGCCCTGGGATGCGCCAGACATCCTCGATCAGACGCAGGGTTCCGAAGGCGGCCAGCGGGGTATCGTGGAACATCCAGTCGGCGGTCCAGGCCAGGAGGTTGTGGACCACATCCGTCAGCAGGATCAGCGCCTCTTGGGCGGCGAGGTGTCGCTTGCGCCGCCGTTGGAGCTTAAGCCCGACCTTGTCGGCCTGGATCTCGGTTTCACACGCCCCGCGTTGGTCGTAGGCCGCCACAACCTGACTGAGGGACCAGTCTAGAACCGAGCAGATGAGGGTGGCGTGCTTGAGGTGGCCGCTCCCATCCAGCCAGCGCACCACCAAGTGCTGGCTAGGCCGCACGTAGGTGAAGGGGGCCAGCGGCTGGGCCACCCAGCGATCGGCGCGCAGCGCCTGCCAGGCGTCCTGGGGCAGGCGCCGAGCGTAGGCGGCTGGACGATGGCCCGCCTTGCCTTTGGTCAGCACCTGCCAGCCCGCCTGCAAGGCCCAGTTGATGTTGGTGTCGCTGCCAAAGCCGGCGTCGGAGCGCACCACCGTTCGCTGCTTTTGGTCGGCGGTCAAGCCCAACAGCCTGTCCAGGTCCGTCAGGGTCGGTTGATACGTCGTGGCGCTCTCCTGCTTGCCCGGATACAGGCGCGAGATGACTGTCTCGTGATACTGAGGGGCATGCACGCGGGCCAGTTGACGCCCATAGCCCCCCTTTTCGCCAGCTTGCCTTTGGTGCTGGCCTCGGCGTGTTTGGAAGCTGGCAGCGGCGTCAGGTCAATGTCCAACCAGAGCCACTGGCGCTCAAAGTCATGCTGCAGGACGCGGCTGTGGGCGCGCCACCACGTCTGGCTGCCTTGGCGCAACTGGTCCAGGGGCTGAGGAGTGAAGGCATCCAGGGTGCGAGCCAGGGCGGATTGGTCGGGGTAGCGGGGTAAGCCCCAGGCCTGACAAAGCGGCTGGTCGGGGCGGACCAGGCTATTGACCTGGGAGATGGCTCGCCCGCCCGCTAGCACCCCCAACAGCAAGGCTCTCAACTTCGCCTCGGTGGGGTAGTCAACCACTTTCAGGGGCAGCTGGACCTCGGCCCACAGCGGGCGGAGGAAGTGGGTCTCCTGCACACAGTAGCCGAGCACCGCCAGGGGGGCAAAGCCCGTCTCGTGGTGCAAGGGGGTCAAGCGAACGTTCAGGGGCATGGCTCACCTCCTGCCAGGTGTGCCTCCTATTATACCTCAATTGTTAACGTGCGTTCTGGGGAAGAAACCCCCCGATTTTTGCGCAAAATTTGGGTGTCAGGTCTGATGGAACTGCCCCGACAACGCGCCTATGGGCGACTATGCGGCTGGCCGGGGCACACGGGGCGGAAGCCCTCGAAGTCGAAGTAGGGCTGGAAGTGGCCCAGCTGGCCATCCCGCGACGACATGATGGGGAAGCCTTCGCTGGCCGCCGCCACATCGCCCATGAGGGGCATGCTGCCCGTTGGGACGAAGCGCTCGACCTTGATAGCCCCCAGCCCTACGACGTTGCGCACGAATTTGCCGTCGGGGTCGAAGACTTCATGCTCCCAGAACGTCGCCGAGATCACCGCGCTGCCCTTGAAGCCGGGCTGAACCCAGCCCCACGTTGCCAGGTCGATGTACTCTACCTGCTTC
>CAYMKU010000191.1:0-1781 GCA_964391015.1 uncultured Ignavibacteriaceae bacterium | reverse complement strand
TCAATTCGTGTTGATATTGAGAGACTTGATGACCTGCTTAACATAGTTTCCGAATTAGTTCTTGGTAGAAATCGTCTAAATCAGGTTAATCATGAGTTCATACTAGAACAAGAAGGAACTAAATTATCGCGCGATTTGTCTGATGTTGCTAAGCTGATTGATTTGATGACCAATGAACTCCAGCTGGTTGTTATGAAAACTCGAATGGTAAAAATTGGAAAGGTATTTAATAAATTTCCAAGGCTTGTTCGTGATCTGTCAAAAGAATCAAACAAAGAAATTGATTTAATGATTTACGGGGAAGATACCGAATTAGATAAAACTCTAATTGAAGAAATTAATGATCCGCTTGTACATCTTATTCGCAACTCTATTGACCATGGAATAGAACTTCCGGAAGTACGATCAAAGAAAGGTAAGAGCACAGCCGGAAAAATAATTTTGTCGGCGCAGCATGAAGGAAATAATGTGATCATTACCATTGAAGATGACGGTAAAGGAATTGATCCGGAAGTCATTAAAGAAAAGGCCATTTCAAAAGGTATGCTATCACCAGAAAAAGCAAAAGAGCTTAGCCGGCAGGATATTCTAAATTTAATATTCCTACCAGGATTTTCAACCGCTGAAGTAGTTACGAACATATCTGGAAGAGGCGTGGGAATGGATGTGGTTAAAACAAATGTTGCAAAGCTAAGAGGAATTATTAATATTGAATCGAACCCGGGACTGGGTACAAAAATAATTATAAAACTGCCTCTTACGCTGGCAATTATTCAGGGAATGATCGTAAAACTTAACTCACAGCATTTAGTTATTCCGTTAAATTCGGTGCTGGAAGTTCTTCGAGTTCATAAAGAAAATATTTCCACAGTAAATCAAAAGCCTGTTATAAGAATGCGCGACAGTGTTCTGCCTCTTATTAATGTTGAAGAAGTAATGTTTGGTAAAAAAGAGGACGACAGTAAAAAAATATGGCAATATGTTGTTGTTGTAGGAATTGCTGAGAAACGGTACGGAATTGAGGTAGAGGGTCTGGTAGGTCAAAAAGAAGTGGTTATCAAATCTCTTGGAGCCTATTTTGGAAAAATACCTGGCATTGCGGGTTCTACTATTATGGGTGATGGTTCCGTAGTTATGATAGCAGATCTAAATGAATTGATCAATCACTCACTTAAATAATATGGGTTCAAAAATAAAAGCACTGATTGTGGATGATTCAGCATTTATGCGCAAGTCATTAACTTTAATGCTTGAAGGTTCAGGTGAAATTGAAGTTGTCGGTTGTGCAAAAGATGGACTTGAAGGTGTTCAAATGGTAAAAGAAAAATTACCGGATATTGTTACCATGGACATTGAAATGCCAAAAATGGATGGATTAACTGCTCTGCAGAAAATTATGAGTGAATTTCCAACTCCCGTTCTTATGATTAGCTCATTAACAACACAAGGTGCCGAACAAACAATAAAAGCGCTGGAATATGGCGCAGTTGATTTTATTCCTAAAGAACTTTCTTATGTAAATGTGAATATTGTTAAAATTAGAGAGGAACTAATTACGAAGGTTAAAGAAATAGTCCGTCAGAAGTCTTTAAGTATTCGGCTAAAGAGAATTAGAAACATTCAACTTCACAAAACTGTGAAACCCCTGGATAGCAAAAATTCTAATTTTACGAATACAACACTTCCCTCTTTCGATTGCCGGGCTGTAGCAATTGGCATTTCAACTGGTGGGCCACTATCATTACAAAAAGTAATACCCAAACTTTCAAACAATATTCCTG
>CAYMKU010000190.1:0-1789 GCA_964391015.1 uncultured Ignavibacteriaceae bacterium | reverse complement strand
GACACGTGACCCTGAGGGGTGTCAGCAGTAAGGCTCTGGTGTTTTTTTGTGTCCAATAGCTTATCTTTGCCGTGTGGAAACGTACAGCATCAGGATAGACCAGTTTGAGGGCCCTTTTGACCTTCTCCTTTTTTTTATAGAACGGGACGAACTCGACATCAACGATATACCCATAGCCAGGATCACCAATGACTTCCTTGAGTACATCCGTCAACTGGAACTTCTGGACATAGACGTAGCCAGCGAATTTATCCTGGTGGCAGCCACTCTGATGAGGATCAAGGCTAAAATGCTGATACCCAGAAAGGAGGTGGACGAAGAGGGAAATGAGATAGACCCAAGGGTGGAGCTTGCTCAGAAGCTGATCGAGTACAAAAAATTCAAATCGGTCATTGATGACCTCAGTGCACTGGAGGAAAACCGCCATTTCAGATTTACCCGTGGCAACGTACTGTCTGAACTCCGCTCCATAGGTGACAAGGCACTGGTGGATATCGAACTGGAATCACTCAGTCTGTACAAGCTGATGCAGACCTTTCATCAGCTGATGCTCAGGTACGAAACGGATAAAAACAAACCCAAACACCAGATAAACCGATTTGAATACAATATTGAAGAACAGCAAACCTATATCTTCGGTAAAATTCCTTCCAAAGGCAAGATAAGATTTGATGACTTGTTTTTACAGCTCGAAAACCGCATCCATGCCATTGTCACCTTCATTGCCCTGCTGGAACTCCTGAATCTGCAGCAGTTGGCGATAATGCAGGGAGAAGGGGTCAATAACTTTTGGGTAGGATATCCTGAACCTGACGGTAACAATTAGCAAAGGTGACTTTACACCATGCTGATTTTGATTAATTTTGCACAATTTTTTTAAAGAAGATGACAGAAAAGCTGGAGGCCATTCAGAACAGGTACCATTATCTGGAAGAAAAAATGTCGGACCCTGAGGTCCTGGCAGACATGACCCAATTTGCAAAAATCAACAAGGAATATAAAGACCTTACCGAGATAGTGACCTGCTTCAAAGACCTCAAAGCCGTAGAGGGACAGATGTCAGGCGCCCGTGAACTTTTGGGAGACGATGACCCTGATGTCAGGGAGATGGCATCTTCTGAGCTAAGCGAACTGGAACCCCGGTGGGAAGAACTGAAAGAGAGGATTGATTACCTGCTTATACCCCGGGACCCGGAAGACAGCAAGGACGTGATCTTTGAGATCAGGTCGGGGACTGGTGGTGATGAAGCCAGCCTTTTTGCAGGTGACCTTTTTAGGATGTACACCAAGTACTTCGAGACCCAGGGATGGAAGATGGAGGTACTGGACGAAAATCCGGGTACTGTAGGTGGATACAACAAAGTGGTCATGGAGGTGTATGGAGCCGATGTATATGGAAAACTCAAGTTTGAATCTGGTGCTCACCGGGTGCAAAGGGTACCCAAAACAGAATCACAGGGAAGGGTACATACTTCTGCAGCTACGGTAGTGGTCATGCCAAAATTTGAAGAAGAAGAAATCGACATACGCAAGGACGAACTCAAGACGGATACCTTCAGGGCTCAGGGTGCCGGTGGCCAGCATGTCAACAAAACCGAATCGGGAGTAAGGTTTACCCATATACCCACCGGCATAGTCGCCGAGAGTACAGACTCGAGGTCTCAGCACAAAAACCGGGAGATAGCCCTGCAGCGTCTTTACGTCAAAATCCAGGATTCTATACGCGAAAAAAACTATCTGGAACAAAAAGATAAAAGAAAATCCCTCGTCGGCACAGGAGACCGGTCAG
>CAYMKU010000189.1:0-1792 GCA_964391015.1 uncultured Ignavibacteriaceae bacterium | reverse complement strand
CTACGTGCCGATGGTCGAGCTTTTGGACTACCTGCGCGCGAACGGGTTCAAGACGTACATCGTCTCCGGCGGGGGCGTCCAGTTCATGTGGCCGTGGGTCGAGAAGGCCTACGGCATCCCGCCCGAGCAGGTGATCGGCTCGATCGCCGAAGTGAAGCTGCAGACCGTCGACGGCAAGCCGGCGCTGGTGCGCGAGCCGAAAGTCGCGTTCGTCGACGACGGTCCGGGCAAGCCCGTCGGCATCTATCGGAACATCGGGCGCCGGCCGATCCTCGCCTTCGGCAACTCCGACGGCGACCGGCAGATGCTGCAATGGACCGCCGCAGGAGACGGACCGCGCTTCGTCGGCCTCGTTCACCACACCGACGCGGTGCGCGAGTTCGCCTACGACCGCAAGTCGAAGATCGGCAAGCTCGACAAGGCGTGGGACGACGCGGTCGCCAAGGGCTGGACCGTCGTCGACATGAAGGCCGACTGGAATCGGGTCTTCTCGTTCCAGTAGAGCTGTCGGATTCCGGAGGACTCGATGACCCGTGCCGGCCTTCTCGTCGCCGCGATCGCGTTCGCCGCCGCCGGGGCGGCCTGCGGCCAGGAGCCCGCGCCGAAGGCCGACGCGACGGCACCGGCGCGCGGCCTCGCCGTCGCCAACAAGGCGTGGACCGGGGACTTCGACCGGATGCTCGCGCGCCGGATGATCCGCGTCGACGCGCCGTACAGCCGCTCGCTCTATTTCAACGACAAGGGACGCGAGCGCGGCCTCTCTGCGGAGCTCGTCCGCGACTTCGAGCGCTGGTTGAACCAGAAGTACGCGAAGCAACTCGGCAAGCGCCCGCTCACCGTCTACATCGTCCCCGCGACGCGCGACAAGCTGCTGCCGGACGTGGCCGGCGGCCTCGCCGACATCGCCGTCGGCAATCTCACGGTCACGCCCGAGCGGCTGAAGACCGTCGACTTCGCGGCGCCGGCGACGGTGAAGACCGTCGACGAGATCGTGGTCACGGGCCCCGCCTCGCCGAAGCTCGACACGCTCGACGACCTCGCGGGCAAGACCGTGCACGTGCGTCCCGCGTCCAGCTACCACGAGAGCCTCGTCGCGCAGAACGATCGCCTGCGCGCCGCGGGCAAGCCGGAGATCCGCCTCGTGCTCGTTCCCGATGCGCTCGAGGACGAGGACATGCTGGAGATGCTGAACGCCGGCCTCCTCGAGCTCGTGGTCGTCGACGACTGGAAGGCGCGGATGTGGGCGCAGGTGCTGCCGAAGCTCGTCGTGCGTCCGGATCTCGTGCTCCGGGACAACGGCAGGATCGGCTGGGCGATCCGCAGGGACAGCCCGAAGCTCGCCGCCGAGATCGAGGACTTCCACCGGAACTGGGCGGCGAAGCAGGGCGTGATCGAGTACCGCCTCGCCCAGTACATGAAGCGCGTCCGGGAGCTCAAGGATCCGACGGGAAGCGGCGAGTGGAAGCGGTTCAAGGACACGCTGGCGCTGTTCCGTAAGTACGGCGACCGGTACGGGTTCGATCCGCTGATGCTGGCCGCACAGGGCTATCAGGAGTCCACGCTCGACCAGAACGCGAAGAGCCACGTCGGCGCAGTCGGCGTCATGCAGCTCATGCCCGCGACCGGGGCCGCGCTCAAGGTCGGGGACATCCGCGAGATCGAGCCCAACATCCACGCCGGCGCCAAGTACATGGACCAGCTGATGGCGAAGTACTTCCCGGACGCGAATTTCAGCGCGGGCAACCGGCCGCTGTTCGCGTTCGCGAGCTACAACTGCGGGCCGGGCAACGTG
>CAYMKU010000188.1:0-1793 GCA_964391015.1 uncultured Ignavibacteriaceae bacterium | reverse complement strand
CTCTGTTTTTTAGCTAAATATTTTTTTACATCATGTAAAATTGGTCGATGTAGTTTGACCATCGCTCCATTGTAAGGGCAATGGTGATACCAAAGACTAGTAACACTGCTAGGTAGTAACCTAAGTCTATGGCAACATATTTGAATGGTTTGTGTTCCCATAATTTTCGTCCGTAAATGATTGGAGCTACAAACCCAATCCATGCTAAGAATCCGTAATATGCACCGCTTAGGATTTGATCTGCGGTACCACCGCTCCACCAGATACCATAGAAGTACGCAAAGACATAACTCATAATGAGCGCTCCAATAAACATTTGGAAGTAGGCAGGTCCGGCAGATTTTTTCATCTGCTTTACTTTTGCGGTATCTTTTGGATCTACGCCAATTCCTTTCATCCAAAGATTTCCGAATAGCGGGCCGTACCAGATACTGCCAATTATCATTGCCAGTACAGCGTTTAGAGCTACTGCCAGTAGATTTACAGTTGGCAGATAGTATATAAGATCTTGCATTTTTGTTTCCTTTTGCCTTGCGGCAATTAATTTTACATTTCCTTTATTTTAACACCCTTTTATTATTTGGGTAAAATATTAACAAATATTTGCTTTTTATATAAGGGGAGTTTATAATTAAAGTACTTAAACTTGACAAAAATTGTGGTTAGCAGTATAATCACAAGATTTATTATTAATCATATATATATGAATAAATATGGTATCTCGGAAGCCAAATCCAGAGTTGGTTTCAAGACATATGCGGTTCAAAAGAATGCGTCTATAAATAGACAATCTCTCCGAGGTTGGCTACTTAAAGGCGCTGTTTTTGTTTCCGCGTTTTCTCTGGTGGTTTCAGTTTTTACACCTGTAGGTGTTATGAATATCGCTCAAGCTAACCATGATCCATATAATGGACAGGTGTTTGTAAAAGATAATAAAAACCATAAAGTTGATATTTGTCATGCTCCAGAGGGTCAGGACGGATCAAAATATAATCAACAAAATGTTGATATAGATTCAATTTTTAAAAACAAAGGCCATAACAGTCATTCCTCAGATATTATTCCTCCTTTCCACTAGAAGGATAAGAACAATTCAACGAATGTGGTTTCATATCCTGGAAAAAATTGGACAGGTGCGAATGAAGAAATTTGGGGTGCTGATTGTAAAACAGCCTATTTAACTTTAGTTAAGGGAGTAGATGGTGGCAATGCAAGTGCTACTGACTGGACTCTTTCTGCAGACGGTCCAATAAATATTTCTGGGTCCACTGGAAATGCTGCTATTACAAATAAACTAGTCCCTACTGGTACTTATACTCTTTCAGAGTCAGGTGGTCCAAATAATTATACTCCTTCGGATTGGACCTGTGTAGAAAAAAAGAATAATCAAAATGATCAACCAGTTGCAGTCGCCAATAGTCAAGTAACAATCCAAAAAGATAAGAAAATCGTTTGTACTATCGTAAACACTTATGATGCTGGTGAACCTGATCCGGATCCATGTGATTTAGATAAGCAGAATCAGGTAAATGATGACGATTGTGAAGAACCAGATCCTTGTGATGAGCAGAATATACAGACTGATAACAATGACGATTGTGAAGAACCAGATCCTTGTGATGATATTCAAACTCAAGGTATTGTTGAACCTTGCCCACCAAAAGAATTAAAAGTCAAAATTCTTAAGGTTTGGGAAGGTTACGAAGGATTACCTTCAAATCATGATGATATAACTCTAACTGTAGACAGCAGTGCTGATGATGAAGAAAATTGTAAATATGAAAAAGGTGATT
>CAYMKU010000187.1:0-1795 GCA_964391015.1 uncultured Ignavibacteriaceae bacterium | reverse complement strand
GGCTGAGGCGGGAAACCTCCTGGAAGGCCAGCGTATTCAGATAGCGCAGTTCCTCGATTTCGTCTTCGGGCGCGTGTTGCTTGACCAGGGCGCGTCCCAGCAGCTGCTCCACCGTGTAGTCGGTCACAGCCGTCTCGTAGACGGAGGTGGCCGTCTGTTCCAGCCCGTGAGCCTCGTCCACAACGTAGATGTCGGCGGGGGGCAGAATGCGCTCGCCCGCCACACCCAGCTCCAGCGCGTTGAGCAGCAGGTGATGGTTGGTAATGAGCACCTGGGCGGCCGCGGCACGGTCGCGCATGAGGTTGACCCAACAGCCGTCGGCGTGGAAGCGGCAGTCTTCGTGCAGACAGTCGTCGGGGAAGCTCACCAGGCGCGGGCGCAGATCGTTTTCCAGCACGAAGGGGAGATCGTCCACGTCGCCGCTCTCCGTCTCGGCCAGCCAGCCGCGCAGGTAGGCGATCTGCGCGTGCTCGCGGTCGATCTGCGCGAAGCGCTGCTGCTCGAAGCTCTCGTTTTCCCACTTGTGCATGCAGACGTAGTTGCTGCGCCCCTTCACCAGGACGGCATCAATCTCCTGCCCCAGCACGCGGCTCAGGAAGGGGATGTCTTTCAGGTAGAGCTGGCTTTGCAGCGACTTGTTGGCCGTGGCGATCACCACGCGCTGCTTGCTCAACACGGCGGGCGCCAGGTAGGCGATGGACTTGCCCGTGCCGGTGGGGGCTTCGATCACCGCGTGACGGCCCGCGAGCAGCGCGCGCCGCACCGTCTCCGCCATCTCCAACTGGCTGGGCCGCAACTCATAGCCGTCGAGCGCGCACGCCAGCGGACCGTCCGGGCCGAAGAACGCGTGCAAGTCGAAGGCCGCTAACTCCTCCCGCGCCTCGGACGCAGGGTGCGGCCTGTCCTCGCGCACGGCGAACGGCGCGTCTCCCGCAGCGTAAACTTCATCTTCGAGCGGCTCGTAACTGTACTCGCTCATGGGCACATAAACGGCCAGGGCGATCCCTGGCCCACATTGGCCGACACGTGAGATGGGTGTGCGGGCCAGGGCCACGGCGGCGCTGCGGGCGAGCGACGGAGCCTGGCGCAGCGCGAACACCCTGTCATTGTAGCACACGCGGCGGGACTGTCCGGCCCCCGCGGCGGAAATAAAACGCCGGGCGTGCAGCTGCACGCCCGGCGCATACATGCGGTTGGACAACGATACTCGGCGATTACAGCGGCGGCAGCATCACCTTATCAATGACGTGGATGACGCCGTTGCCGGCCTGGACATCCGGCCCGACGATGTTGGAGTCCTGCACCTTCGGCGTTTGGCCGCGCAGGTTGAACTCGATTGCGCTGCCCTGCAGGGTGGTCGCTTCCATGCCGTCGGTCAGGCTGCTGGAGGCTACCATGCCTTCTACGACGTGGAAGAGCAGGATCTGGCGCAGTTGGGCCACGTCACCCTTGAGGGCGCTGACCGTAGCGGCGCCCAGCGCATTGAAGGCGGCATCGGTGGGCGCGAAGATGGTCAACGGGCCGGCGGCGTTCAGTTCGTCTTCCAGCCCGGCAGCCTGGACGAGGTCGATCAGGGTGTTGAAGTTGCCGTTCGCCTCGGCTACGGCCAGCAGCGTGTTGCCCGTAGCCGCTGCGCCGGTCGTGCCGGCCGTAGTCGTGGCAGTCGTCGTGGCAGTGACCGCCGCCGTCGCCGCGGGCGTTGCAGCGGGCGTTGCAGCCGCCGTCGCCGCGGGGGTGGCCGCGGCCGTCGCGGCCGGTGTTGCAGCCGGAGCCGTGGAGATCGTGCCGAGCTGGG
>CAYMKU010000186.1:0-1795 GCA_964391015.1 uncultured Ignavibacteriaceae bacterium | reverse complement strand
AAAATAGAGTGCTTTGATATCTCAAACTTGCAAGGAACTGATTCGGTTGCAAGCATGGTTGTATTCGAAGATGGTAAACCAAAGAAAAGTCTCTATAGGAAATTTATTATAAAAGATGTTTCAGGACCAGATGACTTCTTAAGTATGCAGGAAGTCATAAGGAGAAGATACAGCAAAGTAGCTGAGGGAGTTGACAAACTTCCAGATTTGATAATGGTAGATGGAGGCAAAGGTCAGCTTTCAAGCGCAATAGAAATATTAAAAGAATTGCAAATAAAAAATTATAGTATAATCGGATTGGCAAAAAGATTAGAAGAAGTTTTTTTACCTGGTCAATCTGAGCCAGCGTCTATTTCTAAAACATCTTCAGGTTTGAAGCTGCTTCAAAAAATTCGAGATGAAGCACATCGCTTTGCAATCACATTCCATAGAAATAGAAGAGCAAAAAGAACAATCAAGACTGAACTAACAGACATAAAAGGAATAGGTGCTTCCACGGCACAAAAATTGTTGAAAGAGGTTGGCAGTTTTTCTGAAATAAAAAATGCTAACTACGATAAATTAACCGCATTAGTTGGGAAGAAAAAAGCCGATCTTCTTAAAAAACATTTTGAAAATAATTCACCTTAAACATGATTAATTTTTTCTTTATACTGGTTTATCTCCTGATAATTTTTTGTTATCCAGGAGGTAAGGAGCCAAATAAAGAAATAAAGCAATCCGATTTCAAAACACCATTTCACCTAACTGATTTTACTTATCTCAGAGACACTCTTTATACTCTCGAAAATTCATTTATTGAGATAGACATCTCAAAGCAAAAAGCATACGTACATTTTCGTAATGGTGATCAAAAGGAATTTGGTGTTTCAACAGGAACAAAACGAATTGATAAGGGAATTGAAACTAAAGAAGGATTGTTTGTAATTCAAACTAAAGCTGCGAAGCTTCGCTCTGCACAATTTGATAATACCTTAATGCTTAACTGGATGGGATTCAACTATGGCACAGGATTACACGCACTGCTTGGTAAAAAGTATTACAAATTTCTTGGTGTAAAGAAAAGTTCGCATGGGTGCGTTAGAATTTCGAGAGAAACTGCACACGAAATATATGATACTATAAAAATTGGGACTCCTGTTTTAGTCCATAACGGTTCGAGTGTTGTTCACATTTCTTTTGCAGATTCATCAACAAACTTCAGCTTACTCAGCTATAAAGAGTTAAAAGATCTTCTTCCTAAAAGGTATCAAACAATTTATGACGGTAAATTTTTTATTGATAACAGACCTAAATTATTAGTCAATAAGAATAACGTAAGCCATTCAGGACTGCCGATTGGTGATTGGAAGAAAATTCCAAGAAGACAAATTACAACACCCATTCATCTCTATGTTGAAAATTCCTTACCACAGATGCAAGATTTGGAACTGATCAAAAAGTAAATACACTCCCCCACTAATCACTGCACCTATAAAAAATAAATCAAAAATAATTGCTATTTTTTAGCAGCATCATTTAATCTGAAAGCAATGAAAAGAATTTATTTGTCAATTCTTGTAATAATCCCCATAATCTTCGGTTGTTCGGAAAACGTAAGTGTGGAAAGTGTCAAGCTTACCGGCAAATCACTTAACTCATTAATCTTAAGTGCAGTTAATGGTGATAAAAAAGCTAACGATTCTTTATCCGTCTTAATTGACTTACAAATGGCAGAGAATAATTTATACAATTCACTTGTGGTTGATAGCTTTCAGCTTGATACGGTTAAGTATTTTACTGTTCTGCTTGAATA
>CAYMKU010000185.1:0-1796 GCA_964391015.1 uncultured Ignavibacteriaceae bacterium | reverse complement strand
AAATGACAATAACGGAAACGCTGAACCATTTTCGACCGGTTGGGGTACGGGCGAGTAGATCGAAGCTTGACATCAATCGGCGTTTGTAAGCCGAACGTCGAACCATGCAATCTCTGGTGCAGATCTTTCCGTCATCGTCTCTTCCGCAAAGGATCTCGCAGCAGGGGTTGCCAATGGCTTCCACCGAAGAAACTCCGAACACTTTATTAGCCGACTGATTCCACGCGGCTATACTTCCTATCACGTCGATCGCAAATGCCGGATCGAAAGTTCCCTCAACAATTTGAACGATCGCTCCCAAGCGCATAATGCCTTTCCATTAGAGAAATGACATTTATAGACTATTTACCCGTTTCGGGAATTTTGCAACGATTGTTAAAAAATTGGCAGCCATAGCGGGTTTGTTGAAACCAGATTGAGATGAAAAGAGGCGTGATAGAGGGAGAAACAAAAAGTATGAAATACCACATATTGGACAATCTACAAATTTTCAAAGTCGACGATAGGAAGAAGATGTCGATCGCAATTGTGCTGACTCTCTTGTGTATGTCTGCAATGATTGCGGGACAAACACCATTTGAAAAAATAATTAAGAAGTATAATATCGATAACAAGAACGGAAAAATCTCAATCGATAAGGATTACAAAACCAATATCAAAGGCGTTTTCGCCGGTGGTGATGCGGTGAATGGAGGGAAGGAAGTTGTTGATGCAGTGGAAGACGGAAAGAAGGGAGCAAAAGCAATACTTTCTTATTTGAAAATAAATTAACCGCAAAGCCTGGCGGTAGGTAGGCAAAGATGATAAAATGAAAATGTGCGACAAATAAGTTTGCCTCTCCCCCTTCCCCTCTCCGCTGGCGGAGAGGGGTGATCCCGGCATCGGGATCGGGGTGAGGTGGAATCGTCGGATCGGATAATAAAATGATAAACGAAACTCATAACTCTAAACTTTACACTCTCAACTCTCAACTCTAAACTCTTAACTCCAATAGTATGGCTTCGTTACAAAGTGATTTCCTCGGCATAAAATCCCCCAACCCCTATTGGCTGGCATCCGCTCCTCCTACTGATAAAAAATACAACGTACTCCGTGCCTTCGAAGCCGGCTGGGGTGGTGTGGTGTGGAAGACACTCGGCACACAGATTAAAAATGTATCCAGCCGTTATTCTGCGGTTGACTATGGCGGGCAGCGGGTCATGGGGCTCAATAATATTGAACTCATCAGCGACCGGCCTCTGGATCTTAATCTCAAAGAGATCAAAGAATGTGTCAGGCTCTTCCCCGACCGGGCCATGGTCGTTTCTTTAATGGCCGACAATAACAAACAGGCCTGGCATGAATTGATAAAACAGGTGGAAGACACAGGAGCACATGGCATTGAACTCAACTTCGGTTGCCCCCATGGCATGACGGAAAGAGGCATGGGTGCTGCCGTGGGGCAGGATCCTGAAATTGCCTGCATGGTGGTGGAATGGGTGATGGAAGCCGCTACCATTCCTGTCATCACCAAGCTCACTCCCAATGTACATTCCGTGGTGCCCACCGGACGTTCCGTAGTAAAAGCAGGCTCCAATGGTTTGTCGCTTATCAATACCATCCAGAGTGTAACCGGTGTTGACCTTGACACATTGGTACCCAATCCTTATGTGGCGGGCAAATCTGTCTTTGGCGGTTATTGCGGGCCGGCGGTAAAACCCATTGCCTTAAAAATGCTCACCACCATTGCACAGGATGAGCTCACCCGAACCGTTCCCGTCTCCGGCATTGGTGGCATCAGCACCTGGAGGGATGCG
>CAYMKU010000184.1:0-1801 GCA_964391015.1 uncultured Ignavibacteriaceae bacterium | reverse complement strand
GAGCAAAGGAGTCTGACGTGAAGAAGTCACGGTTTTCGGAGGATCAGATCGTTCGCGTCCTTCAGGAGGCGGCGGCCGGAGGGGGGACGCAGGCGGAGATTTGCCGCCGGCACGGCATTAGCGGGAACACTTTCTACGCCTGGAAGAGGAAGTTCGCGGGCATGAGGGTGGACGACGTTCGGCAGTTGCGGTGTCTCGAAAAAGAGAACGCCCAGCTCAAGAAGCTGCTTGCCGAGCGCGACCTGGAAATTGACGCGGTGAGGGCGCTGTTCCGAAAAAACGGGTGGACGCTCCCGAGCGAGTATCGGGAGCGCGGTTTCTAGTGAGGCTCGGCGTGCGCGTCCGCAGAGCCTGCCACATCGTCGGCATCGCGACCTCGAGTTTCGATGCCTCCGCCGCTCCTGCGGTGGAGGCCCAAGAGGACGTCGCGGGACCCTCTGCATCTCATTGAAGGGCTGCCCAAGGACCAACTGCGCCTCCACCGCGGGAGCGGCGGAGGCATCAAATCAAAAAGAGCACCGGGCAGGACCCTGTGCATCTCAATGACCGAGCCTCAAAAACCAATGCGCCTCCACCGCGGGAGCGGCGGAGGCATCAAAAAACTCATCTGAAGGGAGCCGTTTTACGATCCTTCGCCGACCGCATCGACGAGGGTCTCGTTTTTCATCACTCCACGACCGCGTCGTGGAGTGCACTTATTGGTCCGACGGGTGTCCGGGTAAAACGTCCTCCCGTGGGGCGGCGCTCACGGCCGCGCCCCACCGTTGTCAGCCTAAACCGCGGCGTACGACAACCGACGACTCCTGCCGGGAACTCTGCGGCGCCCAGTGCGTTCGACTTACCGTTGCTACCTTCCGGTCCTGGCGGGGTTCGCCGTCGCTCCGTCGCGCAGTGCCCGGCGATCAACATCGCCGACCGCCGCTCGTGTCGCGGAAAGAACTGCCGAGGGTGGGAATTCGACCCCGCTATAGCGGATTGCGGGTACAGGGCACCGCTGGCTCCCCATCTAGCGCGGCCATGACCGCCGCCCCATCCTTCTACCTTTTGATTGCTCCTGTCGCCGCACCGGGCGAAGCGCTTGGCGCCACCGGCGTCACGTACTTGTAGCGCGGCGTAGCTTCGATCGGCTCTACGAAGCCGGACGTCTCGATGACCGGCGTCTTGTCTCGCCACTGGCCCTGCCGCAAAATCTGGTCTCTGGTTAGGTTCAACCGGCAGAATATCTGTCGCAGGTTTGGCACGCTGGTGTCCAGGAACTTCTTGTCGTCCATGCCCTCCCCGTTCCAACCGAGGCGATCCTGAATGTACGCAGGGGCCCAGCGGGGCGACCATAGAAACTCCAAGTCATACTCGTTTGCCAAGAACGGGTACATGGAGGGGTCTTTCGTCATGTTGATCGTGGACGAGAACCGCGCCTTGCGGTTGAAGAGTGAATCCTGCATATAGGTAACGTCCTTCGCAACCTCGAACGAGAAGCCCTTCTTACGCAGGTCCAGGTTGTAGCCCTTGTCTTTCAGCACCACTTGGACACGGGCGCCGATCGGCATCAAGCCTAAACGCCCTACCACTTTGATGACCGCCGGCTCCGGTACTGTGATGCGCACGCCGAAGTCCATCTGTTCCCGAGGCGGGAACGTGGCGTAATGGCCCGCCGCGTCGTATTGACCGCGTTTCATCGCGTAGTACCCACGAGCGGCCATTCTCACGATGTGGTTGTCCAGCTCATTTTCGATGGTGTCGCGTCCGACCCTGGCCGAGTCGGATTCCGGATACTCGTCCAGAATGTCTTGGTTTAGCTTAT
>CAYMKU010000183.1:0-1818 GCA_964391015.1 uncultured Ignavibacteriaceae bacterium | reverse complement strand
CGCTGGGCCCGCCGTCATCGATGCGCTCCTGCGCGGCAAGGCCGTGCCCTACTCGCGCCCCGGTAGCCGCAGTGGCATCCACAAGATCCAGGTCGAGGGCCCGGTGCGAATCGGTGAGCTCGGCCTGGAAGGTGATGAACAAGGCGACCTGCGCGTGCACGGTGGCATCGACAAAGCCGTGCATCACTACGCCTTCGACCATTACGCCACGTGGCGTAGCGAACTGGGCGATTTACCCGTGCTGCAACACCCGGGTGCGTTCGGTGAAAACATCAGCACGCAAGGGCTTACCGAAGCCGATGTCTGCCTGGGCGATCGCTACCAACTGGGTACCGCCGTGCTGGAAGTCAGCCAAGGTCGGCAACCATGCTGGAAGCTCAACGACCGCTTCAGCGTCCCAAACATGGCCCGTCGCGTGCAATCCACCGGCCGCAGCGGTTGGTACTACCGCGTGCTGCAACCCGGCAGCGCACGCGCCGGTGACGTCCTGATCCTGCGCGAACGCGCCCACCCCGAGTGGTCACTGTCCCGGCTGGCCCGCCTGCTGTATGACCGCGTATTGGATCCTGCCCTGCTGGAGCCCGCGCTGGCGCTGCCGTTGGTGCCGTCGTGGCGGAAAATCATCGAACGCCGTATGCAGCAGGGTTCAGTGGAGGATTGGGGCAAGCGCATCGATGGGCCCGGCTTGGCTGCAACCGGCCAGGACGCGTGACGTCGGCGATCTGCTGCAAGCCGATGAAGGCTCATCGCGCGGCTGCGAGCGCTGAACCGAGGGTTCGCCGCCATCGCGGCGACACCCGTTGGCGTAGGGCTCCATTGAGACAACCGTTCAACCCGTGTTTGCGGCCGTTCGTCCCGTGAAGCCCCCAATTCCAGACAAGCGCGACCGGTTCCAGCCATGCACAACGTCTATGATGGAAACCGGGCGTGTGCTGGGGGTTCCAGCGCTGGGATGCACGATCGCAGCGGACCGGATGGAATCACCATCCCGCTCCGGTTTCCTTCAGGAGGCAGCACTTGAGTAATTGGTTCTCAGCATTGTTCCAAAGAGTGTTCGCTGGCAGGCAATCTCATCTTGGGAAACCTGCGATGACGGCCGGTGTCGACCCGGAAATGCGCGAAGTCTTCATCGCCGAATTGGCCGAAATCATCCAGAACGTCGACAAGGCCCTGGTGGCTTGGCGCACCGACTACGCCAACCCCACTCACACGCGCTCGCTGACCCGCGCCTTCCACACACTGAAAGGTTCCGCGCCGGTGGTCGGCGCCACCTTGCTGGCCGAACTTGGCCTGGCCGCCGAGCAAACCGCAAAGCGTGCCGGTCGCAAGCGCAACCCGGACATGGCGCAGATCGAGGCGATCGAGGCGGCGGTTGCGCTGCTGCCACAGTGGCTCACGGCAATGCAGAACAACCTTCCTATCCCCGAATCCACCCGCACCGTGATCACCGCGCTGAAGCGTTCGGCCAGTTGATCGAACGACGCCACGATGCATCCGCCGGGATCACCCCGGCAGCGCACCAAGCGGGCTTGCTCAGCCCATCGCCTGCGCGAGGTCGTCCCACAGGTCCTCGACGTCCTCGATCCCGACCGACAGCCGCAGCAATCCCGGCGTGATCCCGGTCGCCAGTTTGACGTCGTCGGGCACCATCCGGTGGGTCAAGCCGGCCGGATGCTGGATCAGGCTATCGACCGAGCCCAAACTGACCGCCGAGGTCATCACCCGCACCTTCGCCATGACCCTGGCCGCGGCATCGTGGCCGTCACGCATCTCGAAAGCCATCAGCGAGCCCGGGCCAGACATCTGGGGACCGACGAG
>CAYMKU010000182.1:0-1825 GCA_964391015.1 uncultured Ignavibacteriaceae bacterium | reverse complement strand
CTATGTGATCCTCAACAGTTTCGTCGTGTGCATGGACTGGCTGAACTGGAACACCGCCTGGTGGCACGGTCTCGATCCGGCAGGCGATGCGCTCCGCTGGAGGTATACCCTCTGGGACGAGGACGCGACGTTCGGGCATTACGTGAACTACACGGGCATACCTGACGAGACCCCCAACGCCGATCCGTGCAATCCCGAGGTGCTGGGCGATCCGGGGGGGCAGGGCCATATCCCCATCCTCAACAAGCTCATGACGGAGAGCCCCGTGTTCCATGAGTGGTATGTGAACCGGTACATTGATCTGGCGAACACCACCTTCTCCTGCAATAACATGATCCCCTTCCTCGACAGCCTCATCGCGCTGATCGATCCGGAGATGCCCGCCCAGGTGGCCAAGTGGGGAGGGACCTATGCGGGATGGCAGACCAACGTGCAGGCCTTGCGCGATTTCATCGAACAGCGTTGCGTGGTCCAGACCGATGGAGAGGGCATGGTCGACTGCTATGACCTGACAGGACCTCACCAGGTGGTCTTCCTGGTCGATCCACCGCTGAGCGGCGACATACAGATCAACTCCATCATTCCGTCCTCATACCCCTTCAGTGGCACCTATTTCGGTGGGATCAATACGAACCTGCAGGCACTATCCGCACCCGGGTGGGCTTTCGGTTATTGGGAGATCATGAATGACACGATCCAGCCCTCCCTCACCGATTCAGTGGTCTGGCTCACCATCGACGTGCCCGATACCATCATCGCGCATTTCATTCCACCCGTCAGTCATGATGTGGTCGTGATGGTCGATCCGCCAAACTCGGCGTCCGTGCTTCTTGGCGGAACGATGATCACCACCTTCCCTCATCTCGAGTCCGTGCCAGAAGGAGTGAGCATGCCTTTGAAGGTCTTCCCGAACACCTACTTCGACTTCCTGTACTGGGAGATCAAGCACAGCGATATCGTGCCGGCCGACAGCACGGAGGCCGAGGTGGATATTACGTTCTTCAGCACCGACACCATCATCGCCCATCTGGATCCGGAGGAGTACGGCTACTATGTGCCCAACTCCTTCACGCCGAACGGTGACGGCATCAATGATGTCTGGTACCCTACCGGCAATGCGATCGACCTGGCCTCTTACAAATTGGAGATCTACGACCGTTGGGGTGAGCAGATCTACGCTTCCACGGACCCCACACAAGGTTGGGATGGCGGCGATGCGCCCATCGGCGTCTACGTCTTCCACGCGAACGTGGTGGACGGCATCACCAAGGACAAGCACGAGTTCTACGGTCATGTGACCGTCATCAGGTAACCACGTCAACCGACGTATTTGGTCAGAAGACCCGGGGGTGTATCACCTTCCGGGTCTCTGATTTTCAGGGTGTTCCCTGCACAAGGTCATAATTTTGTTCAACTTAATATAGTTTATGTTGAACACATGAGAGGAATGTTCATGTTTGTACCATAATAATCAAACAATCTGATCATGAACCTCTACAAGCTGCATATGATGGCCGGCTGGTTGACGTTGACCGCGTTGACCGCCGCCGGACAGCCTGCCCGCGTGCAGGTGATCCACAACTGCGCCGACCTGGCTGCCGCCACCGTCGACGTGTGGCTGGATAACAGCCTTCTCATCGACGACTTCGCCTTCCGCACGGCCAGTCCATTCATTGATGCCCCCTCAGGTGTGCCCTTCACCGTGGGTATCGCGTCACCGACAAGCATGATGGCAAGCGATGCGATCTTCTCACAGACCTTCACGCTCGCCGCAGGCGAGACCTATGTCATCGTGGCAAGCGGTATCGTGAGCGCATCAGGCTAC
>CAYMKU010000181.1:0-1825 GCA_964391015.1 uncultured Ignavibacteriaceae bacterium | reverse complement strand
GTGAAGGCTCCCTTCTCGTAACCGAACAACTCCGCTTCGATGATCGAGGGCGTAAGCTCCGCACAGTTCACTGCAACGAAAGGCCGGTCGGCGCGGGGGCTCATATCGTGAATCAGCTTTGCGGTATGAGTTTTGCCTGTCCCTGTTTCACCAAGAAGACAGAGGTCGAGAAAGTCGTACCGTGCGAGAAGCGTCAGACTCCCAATGTCGTTTAAATTTTGTAACATTTGACTAATTTTCTTTTGCTAATGCAAAATTTATATAAAGCAGAACAAGCTGGGCCGCGTTTTCTGTAGTAAAAAGTCACGAAAACCACTAGCCGTAAATTTCACTTCTAGCTATAAAAACCTCGCCCACTACAAGAGGTTACTTTGTCGAAGAACTTTTCTTTGACGAACACGCAGAACCGTCTGCCACCGGCAGCGGAGCCAGAATCAGAGAAACGAATAATCCTTTCGTTACAAAACCAGTCTCGAAAGGTGCGGTTCGAAGTTAGAACGCATGATCGAATCTCTCTTAGAACAGATGCCGCAAGGCGGCGCCCCCGATGACGAGCCGGATGCTCCGGCGTCGGAATCAGGGCAGTCGTCTGAGCGTTCGTTCCTTGCCGTTCTGCCGATCGTTCGACGAATTGTCGGCCGGCGCCGGTCGCGGTTGGATTCTAATAACGGATCGGATCTCGTTCAGGAAGTGGCCCTCCGGCTTTGGCGGTGGCGTTCAAAATACCAGGACAAAGATGCGCAAATGTCCGATGAGGACTGGCGTTCCTTCGCGGCTCGCACCACCTACAACGAAGTAAATCGCCAACTATCCCAGAATGGCAGACATCTGCACCTGCCCCTCGACGAAGTTTCGGAAACTGAAGAACCATCCGTTGATGGCCAAGCCAACGCTGAAGTTTTTTCTATCATTCGGCAAGTTTGGCAAGCAACTTGCAACCTGTCCTTACGGCAGCGTCGATCCTTGCTGCTGCATTCACAAGAACTAATCATCTATTTTCTGCAAACCGGTATTACGGAACGGCAGTTGGCGGAGACTTTGGATCTTAGTGAAAAGGATTGGAATGATGTCTGTGATCGGTTGCCAATGTCCGACGCTGAAATTGCCGAAAGAACTGAAGGAACAGCTGGATCGATCAAGAAGGCGCGGTACGAAGCACGAGTGAAACTCGAGGGATCGATACGAAAATGAATCCATCGGAGCACTTAACAAGGAATCAGATCGCGGCGTTCAGCGCCGGATCTCTCGCCGCAAGCGAGTCGCGCAGCATTGGCGGGCATCTGATCCGATGTGTGGAGTGTCGCGGGCTCCTGCCCTTACCGGATCCCGCCCAAGTCTGGACCGCAATAACAACTGAACGGGAAATCGACGAAACAGAGCAGAGGGACAGTTCGCTTTCTTCGGATAGTACATACTCTCAATGGTTCGTCGGGCTCTTAGGCAATCGGAATCGCTTGGCTTTGGCTTCTAGCATACTGTTGATTGCGTTTAGTTTGGCGGGTCTATGGATCATGAGCAGTTCAAACGGAGGGAACGCAGAAAACGAAGTAGCGCGTACATTCGAACTGGAAAATTCGATTACGCTGCCGAACAGCGACCAAACTGACGAAATGAGTAACCAGTTCCCCGCCAGTTCTGGCACCGATTCTGGGATTAAGGAAGCTAATTCAGTCTCAACGGATCGCGAGAGGGTTGAGGCCCATAAGACGAACTCCGGGCCGACCGCGACGGACATTCGAACGACCAGCGGGGTCAAGAGAAACATCTCGACCACAAGAGGATCGACTGCGCCATGCGCTGTTGGAAGAACGATTGAAATGGAACT
>CAYMKU010000180.1:0-1865 GCA_964391015.1 uncultured Ignavibacteriaceae bacterium | reverse complement strand
TAAAGATCGGCGGCCGCTCGCTGCCTGAGATAGTCGAGATGTCGATCCGCGATGCGTATGAGTTCTTTGAGCGACTCGAACTTGATGCTGAGCGAACGCAGATCGCCGAAAAGGTACTGCTTGAGATACGCCGACGCCTGAAATTCCTGGTCGAGGTCGGCCTCGATTACCTGACGCTCGGGCGGCTGGCGGCGACGCTGTCGGGAGGCGAAGCCCAGCGAATACAACTCGCAACAAATCTCGGCTCGCTGCTCGTCGGGACATTGTATGTGCTGGACGAACCGAGCATCGGCCTGCATCCGCGGGACAATGCACGGCTGATAGCGATCCTCGAGAACCTCCGCGACATTGGCAACACGGTCGTCGTCGTAGAGCACGACGAGGACACGATGCGTGCCGCCGACCACGTCCTGGACATCGGGCCGAATGCCGGTGAGTTTGGCGGCGAGGTCGTCTTTGAGGGGCCTTTTGACGGCCTCATTCGGGATGAGTCGTCGCTGACCGCGAAGTATCTGCGTGGCGAGGCCGAGATCAAGCTGCCTCGGTCGCGACGGCCCGTGACAAAACGAAAGCTGGAGATCATTGGCGCCCGCGAGCACAATCTGAAGAATGTCTCGGTCAAGATACCACTTGAGATGCTCGTATGTGTCACCGGCGTTTCCGGCTCAGGTAAATCGACGCTGGTGCATGACGTTCTGTATGCAGGGCTCAAGAAGAAGCGAGGCGAATGGAACTCGCACGTCGGCTTTTTCACGGAGATCAAGGGCGGAGAACTGATCGACGACGTTATTCTGGTCGATCAGTCACCGATCGGCCGAACGCCAAGGTCAAACCCTGTGACCTACATCAAGGCCTACGACGCGATCCGTGAAGTATTTGCAGCGACCAACGCGGCGAAGACAAAGGGCTACAGTTCGTCGCATTTTTCGTTCAATGTGCCGGGCGGCCGGTGCGAGATATGCCAGGGCAGCGGCGTTGTCACCATCGAGATGCAGTTTCTCGCTGACGTCGAACTGACGTGCGAAGACTGTCGTGGAAGACGGTTCAAGTCCGAGGTCCTCGATGTCAGGTACAAGGGCAAGAACATTCACGAGGCCCTGCAGCTGACTGTTCGAGAGGCGATATTGTTCTTTAAGGACGTGCCAAAGATCGTAACTCGGCTAAAGGTGCTCGATGCCGTCGGCCTCGGCTATCTCCGCCTCGGCCAGTCCGCAACCACGCTCTCAGGCGGCGAGGCCCAGCGCGTAAAGCTTGCCTCGCATCTTGCCCAGAAAACGGCCGACCGGACGCTATTCATCTTTGACGAGCCGACAACGGGACTGCATTTTGACGATATCAATAAACTGCTCGCAGCATTTCGCGCATTGATCGACAACGGCGGCAGTCTGCTCGTGATCGAGCACAATCTCGATGTGATAAAGACCGCAGATTGGGTGATAGACCTCGGTCCCGACGGCGGCGTAGGCGGCGGCGAGATCGTTGCGGCCGGTACGCCGGAAGCGGTCGCCAAGGTTGAAGGTTCAATTACGGGACGATATCTTGCGAGGCTAGTCGGCGAGCGTGTGAATTAGTCGTCGCCGAACTTTGCTCGCCAGGCGGGCGCTATCTGTTCGAGCACCTTACAGTCGCAGTATCCGCCGTTCTCATTGAGCCAGGACGTAAGGCGGGGAAAGTCGAGCCGATTATCCATCATGAACTTCATCGCGTGCCGCAAGTGATGATCGCAATCAGTGTCGTACAACTCGTCTTCGACAAAATCGAGCAGGCGGCTCATCGTTTGCTGGCCCGCGGGCAGGCTGTCGAGGAATGCACGCAATTCCTCACCGCTCATCTGTTCGAGATTTTCGATCTGGCGTTTACGGACA
>CAYMKU010000179.1:0-1866 GCA_964391015.1 uncultured Ignavibacteriaceae bacterium | reverse complement strand
CAAATCGGTGCCGCAGTTATGGCTGAAAAGGGACACGAGTTCGACGAAATCCTTTTACACTACTTTAAGAATGCCGAGCTAAAAAAAATCTATTAGCAAAGTGAAAATTCTCTATTCATGTTTATCAAAAAGCTGGGGGGGAATGGAAATGTTCACTCTCACCGCCGTCAAACAACTTCTTAAGCGAAACATTTCGGTTGAACTTTTATGCACAAAGGAATCAAGAATACACATTGAAGCAAATAACCTCGGCTTGCTGGTACATCCGGTGAAAAGAACATGGATCTCAAATTTATCCAACATTATAAGATTAGCTTCACTTATCCGCCGCATTAAATATGATCTTATTCACACACAGGCATCTTTTGATCTTTGGATAATCGTACCTGCACTCCAATTAATTAAAAAGAATATTCCTTTGATCCTCACTAAACAAGTTGGCTCTTTTGTTATCAAAAAAGATTTTCTTCACAAGTGGATTTACAACCGCTTAACATTTGCGTTTGCAATAAGTACCGCTATAGAGAAAAATTTGATTGATTCTTGTCCGCTGCCTCAGGACAAGGTTCTTTTAGTCCATAATGGAATTGACATCGAGCGGTTTAATCCTGAAAAAGTAAATTCAAAAAAGGTTCGAGATGAATTTCACATTGCACCAAATGAAATTTTAATTGGAATGATGGCGCGGTTCAGCCCTGGCAAAGGTCACGAAGAATTTTTATACGCCGCAAGAGAACTGAACAAGAAGTATTCGAATCTCAAGTTTCTTGTTGTGGGAGAACCAAGCCGCGGTGAAAATGATTATGCAGAATCCATAAAAAGACTAGCCGGCGGCTATGGTTTATCAAATCTAATATTCACCGGTTACCGGGGCGATACACCTGACGTTTTGGCAGCGCTCAACATTTTTGTATTTCCTTCGCACGCCGAATCTTTTGGCTTAGCATTAGCTGAAGCTATGGCGATGGGCATTCCGAGTGTGTGCTCAAATGCCGAAGGTATTTTAGATATTGCCGTTGACAATGAAACTTCGCTTTTGTTTGAGAATAAAAATGCCGAAGATTTGATAAATAAAATTTCAGTGATTTTTGAGTCGGAAGATCTAAGGAAAAATTTTTCGACTGCTTCACGAAAACGAGCGGTCGAACTGTTCGATTTGGAAAAATTAACGGATAGAGTGGTTATGATTTATCAAAAAGCCATTGATCAATCCAAATGATTTTTGCCGTTCAGACCTTAATATTTAATTTTACAATAAGAAAATCTAAAAAGGAATACCATGTCTCAACTGATAACTATCTTTCTTCCCTATTCGGGAAATGAATTTACTGCCAAGACAATCCAAACTTTTAACACATCAAAACTGGTTGATAAAATATTTCTTCTTTCACAGAATGATGTGACCGATAAAATCGAAAATGCCGATGTTCTTAAGGTTGATTCTTTATTCAGCAGTGCAGCTATGAAGCTCATGGCTGATAAGACTAAATCCGATTACATTTGTTTTCTAACTCAAGACACACTTATACAACTTGGTCAATTTGGGTTAGAAAGATTTGTTTCGACCGCAAAAGCAACAGGCGCGGGACTGCTTTATTCCGATTACTACGACACAAAAAATAATTCATCCTCATCTCATCCGGTTATTGATTATCAGTTTGGAAGTGTCCGAGATGATTTTTCATTTGGTCCGATTCTTTTCTTTGACGCTGCAGCCTTTAAAAATGCAGCCAAGGGATTAGATAACAATTTCAGTGCCGCGGGTTTGTATTCACTTCGCCTTGCTGTTTCACGCCATCACTCGATAATGAGAATTCCCGAATTTCTTTATTCATCAATTGAAACAGATGAAAGAAAATCAGGCGA
>CAYMKU010000178.1:0-1869 GCA_964391015.1 uncultured Ignavibacteriaceae bacterium | reverse complement strand
GCGTTTGTGCGAGTTCCGGCAAGTCGGCCGAAACGTCAGCATCAAAACCGCGATGAACACCTCCGATCCCGCCGGTCGCGAATACCCTGATCCCGGCCCGGTTCGCAATAAATGCTGTCGTCGCGACCGTCGTGGCACAATCCAATTTGTTCGCGACAGCGATCGGCAGATCACGGCGCGAGATCTTGCGAATGTCGTTGCGAGTTGCTAACTGCTCGATCTGTGATCGCGAAAGTCCGACGTGAAACTCGCCGTCGAACACAGCAATCGTTGCGGGTATCGCCCCATTTTCACGGACGATCTGTTCGAGTTTTACGGCGGTTTCAAGATTTTGCGGGTACGGCAGACCGTGGGCGATGACCGTCGATTCGAGCGCCACGACCGGCGACCCTGAGAGCACGGCATCGGATATTTCTTCGCTTAGTTGGAATTTCATCAAACTCGATACCACCTGCGGTAGCGGGTGGTTTAACAAAGTCGACATCCGGCTGGTTTGTGATGAGACCTTAACCACCCACTACCACCGGTGGTTCTGACTACTTTACAAACTTCCCGATCCGGCTCAACCGCGGATGCGTAAGGCAGCCAAAGACGCTCCCGTTCGAGGCCCCGCGGTCGCACGACCAATAGACGAACATCGCTCGACCGATGATCAGGTCGCGCGGTACAAATCCCCATCCTCGGCTGTCGTCGCTCCGATCCCGACTGTCACCCATGACAAAAAAGTGATTCTCCGGAACCTTCATAGGTTTGCCCTGAACGCCGAAATCCCACTCGCTGACGGACAGATCCCTGCCCGCCTTGACGAGGTTCATTCGCTTTTCCATGTAATATACATCCCATTTTTCGTTCGGCTGACGCTCTTCGAATTCCTTTGTAGTAAGTGCCGAAATATCGTCATCCGCGTCTCCGAGTACACGGTGCTCAGGCAGCAACTCGCCGTTTATGAAAACCTGATTGTTCTTGAATTGCACCGTTTCGCCCGGCAGGCCTATGACACGCTTGACATAATTTATCTGGTATTTGACGAGGCCCCGCTCGCGGTCCGAAGCCGGATTGACAGCATCGCCCGGATATTTGAAAACGATGATGTCGCCGCGTTCGATCTCACGTTGTGGCAGAAACGGCAGGCTGCTGCTGCCGCCGGGCGTAAAGATGAATTTGTTCACAAGCAAATAGTCGCCCACGAGGATCGTATTCTGCATCGACCCCGTCGGGACCGTAACGGCCTGGAGAATGAACGTCATCCCGAAGATCGCCATGACGAGTGTGACGGCGAACGACTCAAAATACTCGCGAAATGTCGATTTTGGCGGCCCTACCGGCTTCGGCTCCGACGCGGCGGTCAATTCTTTTTCTTCTGTACTCATAATTCGAACAAGATACGTTTGATCTACTTGGCTTGTTTCGCGCCTTTGCCTTCGTGGGCACCTATTTCTGCCAATGCCGCATGAGCAGCTTTCATCTGGGCCGCCTTTATCGACCGCCCCTCACCGATCGTCCTGCCGCCCGACCACACCGCTTCTACCTGAAAGGTGCGCTGATGAGGCGGGCCGTCTACCCTGATAGTATTGTACCTTGGCGCCGCGAGTTTCTCCGCCTGCAGCCGCTCCTGAAGCATTGTTTTATAGTCGAGCGAACTTTGAGGCGTTGCGTTCCTGATCTCCTCGCCAAATATCCGGCCGATGAAAACTCGGGCGGCAGTATAACCGCTGTCAATAAAAATGGCCCCGATCACGGCTTCGAGGGTGTTTGCCAGCAATGCCTGTTTCTTTCGCCCGCCGGTCTTTTCTTCGCCGCGTCCGACGCGGATGAATCGGCCGAGATCGAGCTCGCCCGCGACCCTGGCAAGCGTTACGGTACTGACCA
>CAYMKU010000177.1:0-1870 GCA_964391015.1 uncultured Ignavibacteriaceae bacterium | reverse complement strand
CGTCGAACGGGGCGGACGCGGCGCGGATGCTGCGCGAATGTGTGCGGCTGGCGCGCGAGGAACAGCGGGTGGTGGTGTTCCTCGAACCCATCGCGCTTTACCCGATGCGCGACCTTCACGCCGACAAGGACGCGGGCTGGATGACACGCTACCCCGACCCGTCCGAGACCATCAGCTTGGGCGAAGTTGGCGCGCATGGCGCCGGCAAGGACATCGCCATCGTCAGCTTCGGCAACGGCTATTATCTGAGCCGCCAGGCCGGGAAGCGGCTGGCGGAACGGGGTGTCAACGCGCGAGTGATCGACATGCGCTGGCTGTCGCCGCTGCCGGGTGAGGCGCTGCTGAAGGCGGTTGCGGGGGCAGAGCGCATCCTGATCGTCGATGAGACCCGCCGCTCGGGCGGCGTGGCCGAGGCGCTGATGGCGTTGTTCGCCGAAGGGACAGACCTGCCCGTGGCGCGCCTGACGGCGGAAGACAGCTTCATCGCCACCGGCCCTGCCTATGCGGCGACGATGCCCTCGGCCGACAGCATCTTCGACGCGGCGATGGCGATGATGGGGAAACGTGCATGAAGGCCGCCGCAAAGACCGCCGTCGTCATCTGTCCGGGCCGCGGCACCTATACCAAGACAGAACTTGGCTACCTGTCGCGCCACCATGCCGACAAGGCGGCGCTGCTGGCGGGATTCGACGCGCAGCGCCGGGCGCAGGGACAGGAAACGCTGGCCGATCTGGACGGCGCTGGCAGCTATTCGGTGTCGCGCCATACGCGCGGCGACAACGCGAGCGGCCTGATCTACGCCTGCTCGCTGGCCGATTACCTTTCGATCGACGGCGAGGCGGTGAACGTCGTCGCCGTTACCGGCAATTCGATGGGCTGGTACACCACGCTGGCCTGCGGCGGCGCGCTTGAAGCGCAGGACGGGTTCGAGGTGGTCAACACCATGGGCACGCTGATGCAGCAATCGCTGATCGGCGGGCAGATCATCTACCCCTTCGTGGGCGAGGACTGGCAGCCCGACGCGGCCCGCAAGGCCGAGCTTCTGGCGCTGGTCGAGGGCATCGGCGCGCGGCCTGGCCATGCGCTGAGCCTGTCCATCGACCTGGGCGGCATGCTGGTGCTGGCCGGCAATGCCGAGGGGCTGGCAGCCTTCGAGGCTGCCGTGCCGGTGGTGCAGGGCCGGTTCCCGATGCGGCTGGCCAACCACGCGGGATTCCATTCCGCGATGCAGGCCCCGGTTGCCGCGGAAGGGCGCGCGAAGCTGCCCGCCAGCATGTTCACCCAGCCCAGGCTGCCGCTCATCGACGGGCGCGGCGCGATCTGGTGGCCGGGCGCGACCGATACGGCGCGGCTGTGGGACTACACGCTTGGCCACCAGGTGACCGAGCCTTACGATTTCACCCGCGCCATCCGCACCGCCGCGCGCGAATTCGCGCCCGACCTGTTCGTGGTGGCCGGGCCGGGCACCACGCTGGGCGGCGCGGTTGCGCAGTCGCTGATCCTGTGCGAGTGGCAGGGGATGCGGTCGAAGGCCGATTTCCAGAATCTTCAGCAGACCGGGCCGGTGCTGGTGTCCATGGGTATGGACGACCAGCGCAGGGCCGTGACGAAAGGATAAGACGATGACCAACGACATCCTGAAGGCCAATGGCCTGACCGAGGCGGAAGTGACCGGTGGCACGCTGGTCGTGCGCTCGCCCATCGACGGGGTCGAACTGGCACGGGTCCACGAAACCGACCCGGCCGAGATGCCGAAGGTCATCGCCCGCTCGCAGGCGGCGTTCAAGGCGTGGCGCGAACTGCCTGCGCCGCGCCGGGGCGAACTCGTGCGGCTGCTGGGCGAGGAACTGCGCGCCGGCAAGGATGCGCT
>CAYMKU010000176.1:0-1874 GCA_964391015.1 uncultured Ignavibacteriaceae bacterium | reverse complement strand
GGTCCAGCGCTCGAGTTTCGAGGAAAAGCGCCTTCGTACCCTCCGCTCGCGTCTGTCCGCAGCGTACAAGGGCGTCCACGCTTTGCTGATGAAGTCCGGAGCCGAGGATTTCAAATCCGGTCAGCCCTATGACCAGACCGTGTTCTTTGATGAGAACGTGGACATCCACCACATCTTCCCGGAAGCCTGGTGCAAGAACCAGAAAATCGAGCCCGCGATCTACAACAGCATCGTCAACAAGACCCCGCTCGCGTCCGCCACCAACCGTATGCTGGGCGGTGTTGCGCCGTCGGCCTATCTTGGCCGATTGACGAAGGGGAATGACAGCAACCCACCGATCGCTGCTGATCGGCTGTCTGCCATTCTGACAAGCCACGAGATCGACGAAACGCTGCTGGCTTCAGACGATTTCAACGGCTTCATGGATAAGCGGCGTTCCAGCCTGCTGTCCCTGATCGAAGCTGCGATGGGTAAGGAAGCCGTGCGCGAAAGCATCCTGCCGATGAACCAGGATGACGATTACTATGGCGAGGAGGAACTCGAGGAAGCGGCTTGATGCCGAAGCCAGACCGTCCCCTCACGTTCCATTACCAAGGCATTGCATGACCCCGCAGGAATTTCTCAACAAATGGCGCCACGTCGAGCTCAAGGAGCGTTCGGCGTCACAAAGCCATTTCAATGATCTGTGCGCACTGCTGGGCGTTCTCGATCCTATCGCCGCCGATCCCAAGGGCGAATGGTTCGCGTTCGAGAAGGGTGCAACCAAGACCACCGGTGGAGAAGGCTGGGCCGATGTCTGGCGCAAGGGCTGCTTTGCCTGGGAATACAAGGGGCCGCGCAAGGATCTCGACAAGGCCTTCGCGCAGCTGCTGCAATATTCCGTGGCGCTGGAGAACCCGCCGCTGCTGATCGTGTCCGACATGGACCGCATCCGTATCCACACCAACTGGACCAACACGGTGCAGGAGGTGCACGAGTTCACGCTGGAAGACCTGGTAGACGGCCAGGTGCGCGAAAAGCTGAAGCGCGCCTTCACTGACCCCGACGATTTCAAGCCCAGCAAGACCCGCCAGGCGCTGACCGAGGAAACCGCGCGCGAATTTGCCAGCATCGCCCAGCGCCTGCGCGATCGGGGACATGAACCACACAAGGTTGCCCATTTCGTCAACCAGCTGGTCTTCTGCATGTTTGCAGAGGATGTCGGCCTGCTACCCGACAATCTGTTCACGAAAATGCTGGACCTGTGCCGCAGCGATCCGGCCAGCTTTGCCGAACATGCCGGCACACTGTTCGGCGCAATGGCCAAGCAGGGTGGCAAAGTCGGCTTTACCCGGATCGACTGGTTCAATGGCGGACTGTTCCAGGACGATGCAGCACTGCCCGTCACGCGGGAGGATGTGGAAGAGCTGTTTCAGGCCGCGCAGCGGGATTGGTCGCAGATTGATCCGTCGATCCTGGGTACCCTGTTCGAACGCGGGCTGGATCCGGCTAAGCGCAGCCAGCTGGGCGCACATTATACCGACCGCGAAAAGATCATGATGATTGTGCAGCCGGTCATCATCGATCCGCTGGAGGCCGAATGGGCCGCAGCGCTGGCCAGGATGACCGCGCTGGTGGAAAGCGCGCCTAAGCGCACGGCCGAACGCCTGCTGACCCCGGCGGAAAAGCGCAAGGCGGAAAGACTGCTGGCCGAGGCCGGGGCAATCCACAGCGCCTTCATTGAACGGCTGGTCAATTTCCGCGTGCTCGATCCTGCCTGCGGATCGGGCAACTTCCTCTATGTGGCGCTGCGCGCCCTCAAGGACATCGAACACCGCGCCAATCTGGATGCCGAAGCGCTGGGCCTGCCGCGTGGCTTCCCGCGCGTGGGGCCG
>CAYMKU010000175.1:0-1887 GCA_964391015.1 uncultured Ignavibacteriaceae bacterium | reverse complement strand
ACGCGTATTCCAATGAGCGCGTATGTGCATTGAATGCGTCGGCCGCAGGCGTATTGTCGTTCTACGCTGATGCGCCCACGTACCGGGATGGCTTCTATCTGGGCGACGCGTGGTGCGCCGCAGATTGGGCAGGTTGTTGAGTGACTTATGGCGTTGTTCATGGCGTACCTCCGTGGTCGTGGCCCGTCAGGGCATGGTGACCCCTAACCGGGCCGTTGGTTGTTGAAAAGGGTGACTGTGTCGAGGCGGGGAATTGCAGCGTGTTTAGGCAGGGATTGCGGCGGGCTCGAGTGACTCGGCTGATTTGAGGATAAGGTCGACGCATGCGCAGACGCGGTTGATTACTTCAATGCATGCACGTGCGATGTCCATCTTGGCTTCTGTGGCGTAGGCCTCAATGTATTGGCAGGCGCCGCCAAGGTCTGCTTCATGAGTCTTTCCAATACAGGTGAGCAGAACCGCTCCGCCGAGTTCGGCCACGATTTCCCGGTGCCACTTTGCTTCTTTGAGTCCTCCCAAACGTTGGTCAGCGGAATGGATTAGCTCGTGCGTCCACGTGGAAAGGTTTTCCACACCGAGCATGATGGCCTCGCCATTGGATCCGTGTTTGTAGTATCCGAGCGGTGCGGCACCGTGATGAGAATACGTGCCCACGTTGATGCCCCATGATTCTGCAACTTCAATGAGAGGTAGCGAAGCAATCCACGTATTGGCTTCTGGGTCGTTTTCTGGGAGTGGATCGCCTTCAGTGTCCTCGACGGCAAAGACGGGTACCGACCGGAATCCGTACAGCATTCGCAGGTCCTTTTCATTCTCTTGGTCATCCTTGACCTTGAGTTGTTTGATGCAGGGCGCAAGGATGTGGATGGCCTTACTACCGGCTTTAACGGTGCGGCCGATTGCGTTCCATTGGCGGATGCCGCGTGCGTCTGTGGTGCCGGATAGCGCAAGCACGAACTGATTGGAATACGACCAGTGCCTACACGGTGCTTCATCGGTACGATGGATGAAGATCGGGGCGATTGACTTGGGAAGCTGTTCCGGGTGGCGGAATGCTTCCACGATGTGGTCTGCCACTTCTCTGCTGTGTCCGTAGAATTTCATGGTGTGTTACCTCCTCGGGTGTTGAGGCCCAACAGGCCTCTTGGTTCCTGTTGGGCCGGTTTAGTGACTGCGTGAAAACTTTGCGGGGAGAGGTGGCTTTCCTCTCTCTTGATCAACTAGACGGATTGAGGGACGAAATTGTCCGCAGGCGAGGCTGCGCAATTTTCTGAGAATGCGGTGATTGAAGCGATCGGAAGGGCTGCGCGGGTGCCGCGCGCTTGAGGGAACGGCAAGATGGGTTGTCGTCGAGGTGCGCGGCGTGTGAGGCGGGGGAATAGCTGGCGCTAAAGAAATTGTGTAGCCAGGACGCTCGTCGAGAGGTCCTGAGACTTCGGACCATCGGCAAGGCCGCTCCTACTTCGTTTTCGACAGGAGTCGAAGAGAAGATTGTGGAGCTTGTGCCGGTTGCAGCGGTTGCTCATTGCTCGTGCGTTCCGGATTAGGGATGCGTGGCGGTGTGCATGGTCGCTGTGTTTTGGATTGACGTAGCGGGAATGCGGTGGGCTTTATATACTTTGCGATAGCGCAGGTGGGTCTGCACGCAAGCCACCGTACGATTCGTTACGGCCGCGGGACGGCAAAAGCTTAAATGCTTCGTCAATCTTCCGCCTGGTGTTATGGACAAGAATGCACCGGGACTGGAGGAAGTTATTGATTGCCGCTATGCGCACCTACTCAAGTCCGAAGGGGAACGGCAGATTGCCTCGTTCCTGGACCGGTGCGGTGTCCGGTACATGTATGAGGCACCAGTTGTCGTCACGCATCATGGGAAGACAAAGATCT
>CAYMKU010000174.1:0-1888 GCA_964391015.1 uncultured Ignavibacteriaceae bacterium | reverse complement strand
GGCCTATACGCTCAGTGATCGCGCGACATACCTGGCGCGCACATTGGAGGGGCTCGATCTACAGGTCCTGGTCGAAGGCAACAAAATCCTGTTCAACCCGTACGGTGTCATCGCTGTCAATCCCGACAAGGGCAGCCACATCAATGCAGCACTGGCCAACAATTTCATCGACTGGCTGATCTCGGTCCCGGTGCAGGAGAAAATTGGCCAGTTTGGCCAGGACGAATTTGGCCAGTCGCTATTCATACCTGATTCGACACCCTGGCGGAATGCCCAGTAGAACCCCGGCAATCCCCTCGTGCCGGTGTAGGGACGTATCGTCGCGACCTGATCTCTTGAAGCGAGCGATCTCACCGAACAGGTTCCCGGCACCGGTACGTGGGCATTCCGCAGTTGCCTTCTCCTCTCCAGAGAAGGCAACCTTACGATTTCTGCCATGCCTGTTGGTTGTGTTATCATTGTCCAGCGGATCACTTCCATGGACAAAACGCCACTCTACCAACAAATCGCTGAATCGCTGCGCGAGGATATTCTCCACGGTCGCCGGCACCCCGGTGACCCACTACCGACCATTCGCGACATGGCCCAGCGCTGGCACTGCACACCGGGTACTGTGCAGCAAGCCTATCGCGAGTTGGCGCGCCAGCATTTGGTCGACAGCCGCCCCGGCCAGGGAACACGGGTAAAAGCCGCCTCTACCATGGCCGACGCACCGTTGCTGCGACGCGCAACCCTGCTCCATCAGGTCGAGTCGTTTCTACTCGAAGTCCTCACCGCTGGTTATTCGCCGGCCGAAGTGGGAGACGCAGTCCGGGTTAATCTCGATCGTTGGCAAGTTCTGGCCAACGAATCGACAGCGGCCGCGCCTCACCATCTGCGCTTCGTGGGCAGCCATGACCCGGCCATCAGCCGCCTGGCCGATCAGCTCGCTGAACTGACCGGGGAACGGCTCACCATCGTGTTTGCCGGCAGCCTGGGTGGGTTGATGAGCCTGGCCGCCGGCGAGGCGGACCTGGCCGGGTGCCATTTGTGGGACAGCGAAACCGACACTTATAACATACCGTTCGTCAAGCGCCTTCTGCCTGGTCAGGCAGTGACCCTCCTCACGGTGGCCCACCGCCGTCTCGGACTGTTCGTGCATCCCGGCAACCCACTGCACATCCAGGATGTGTCTGATCTGGCACGTCAAGGCGTCCGGTTTATCAACCGTCAATCGGGCGCTGGCACACGGGTCTGGCTGGACGCGCAGCTCAACCAGCGGCACATCGACCGGATCCGCATTGTGGGCTATGCACACGAGGTACGCACCCACACTGACATTGGCCGTGCCTTGCTCACTGATGAAGCCGACACTGGCATCGGCATCGCCACCATTGCTCAAACCATGGGCCTGGATTTCGTGCCCCTCACCGCCGAACGTTATGACCTGGTCATGCGCCGCGAGACGTGGGAGACACATGCGATGCAAACCCTGGCCAAATGGCTCGCATCAGACGCCGCGCGAACCATGCTGGATCACCTGGGTGAGTATGACACGCACGAGACAGGGCGTATCCAGCAGATCGCGGCATGACGTATGAGGCCGGCCAACTGCTATTCCTCGCCTCCTGGCGCTGCTTCCGGTGCGAGGTGAGCCACGACGTAGACGCGATTTGGAAATGGGTAAAACGCCGCGCCACCGCAGGTCACCAGTGTCAGTTGTTCACGATCGGAAGCACCCAAAAACTGCACGTGCCGGGCCCATTCGGCGTCCGATTTCTCGCGCCAGGGCACCTGATTCACGCTCGCCACGCGATAAATGAACCGCTTGTCACCTTGCACATCGACCACGATCTCGTCCCCGGGCTGCAGGCTTGCCAGATTAACGAACACCCCTTTCCAGTTGTAG
>CAYMKU010000173.1:0-1892 GCA_964391015.1 uncultured Ignavibacteriaceae bacterium | reverse complement strand
TCGCTTCGAACCAGGCAAAAATGCGGTCGTTCAACGGCAACTCCAATGTTTCTTGTTCCATAATTGAGCGGCGCATGGTCGAGGCCGCACACCCGAAACGCAAGCCTGAAAACGAGCGGGAACAAATCTCAATCAGGCCGGCATGCTTCATCCTAAAGTCCGCAGTTGAAGTGGTGGTCAAAGTGTGAATGAGTGAATAAAATTGGGGGCGATGAGCACGATTGCATCGCTGGTTTCGGTTCACCTGGCGGGTGAAGGGAAGGACGAGATTTGCTTGGACACCTTGCCGGGCAAAGTCACGGTCACGCGCACGGACGAGGCGCTGACGCCCTACGGGGGTCTGGGGGCGTGGAGTGGTTTTCTCAAACACCTGGGCATCATCGAACGGCTGGCCGAGCATTGTCCGGTGGCGCGCACCAGTCCCAACGCCGCGCCGGTGCGCGAAGTGTTGCACAGTTTTCTGCTGGGGGTGCTGGTGGAAGGCAAACGTTTCTGTCATGTGCGCTGGGTCATGGACGATCCCGCCGTGGCCACGCTGATGGGGATGGAACGGGTGCGCGGGGAAGATGCCTTGCCCCGCTTGGGCAAGGGACTGGACCGGGAACATCTGCGCCAATGGATGAGCCGGCCGCAAACCGAACTCTACGCCGCGTTGCCGGAGCGTTTCATCGCCGACTGGGACTCGACGGTGAACACCCGATACGGCCATCAGGAAGAGGCCGTCGTGGGCTACAACCCGCACAAGCGCGGGCGCAAGAGCCATCATCCGCTGATCTGCGTGGCGGCCCGCACGCGGCTGTGCCTGCATCTGGAATGGCGTCCGGGCGACACCGTCAGCGCGACCGACTGGCAGCCGGCGATGGAAAAACTCTGGAGTCACCCGACGATCCGCCAACGGCTCTGGCTCAATCGGGGAGACGTGGGCTTCGGTCAGGAAGCCATCCTGGCGTGGCATGAAGCCGCCGGAGAGAAGCGTCCCCAATACCTGTTCAAACTCAAACTGACGAACAACGTGCGGCGGGCGATTGCCCGGGTGCCCTGGCCGCTGTGGGAAGGCTCGCCCACCGTGGGCTGCCAGCAGTTCGCCGAGACGACGGTGCGCTTGGACGGCTGGAGCCGGGAGCGGCGCATCGTGATCGTGCGCACGCTCAAGCCGACCAACCCCACCCCGCAGGATCTG
Source organism: uncultured Ignavibacteriaceae bacterium (assembly GCA_964391015.1). Taxonomy (GTDB): domain Bacteria; phylum Bacteroidota; class Ignavibacteria; order Ignavibacteriales; family Ignavibacteriaceae; genus XYD12-FULL-36-8. The sequence continues at coordinate 712 of CAYMKU010000173.1, read as the reverse complement.
TTCTGGGACACGCCCGAGGATGAAGTGGCGGTGTATGTGACCAATCTGGCTGCGGGCGAGGCGACCCTCCAGCAAGTGGCGCTGCTCTACGCACAGCGGGCGGACACGGAGAACGTCTTTGACGAACTGAAGAACCAGTGGGGCTTCCGGGGTTATTGCAGCGGCAAAGCGGTGGTGACGGAACTGGCAGCCCGGCTGGTGCTGTTGACCTACAACCTGTGGAGTCTGTTCACGCGATTGATGGGGTTGAATCCGGGCCATCACACCGAAGCGATCAAGTCCCGGCGGAACTTTTTGTTCCTGGCGGCGCAAGTGGTCGAGAGCGGCCGGCAACGCACGCTCAAACTGGCGGTCACCGCCGAGTGGTGGCAGGTGTTAAAAGGCTGCTACGAGCGGCTGCGGACGTGGTTGGCAACAACTGCGCCGCAGTTGGAATCCCAGGGCAACTTCCTGCGCCTGCTCGCCCGCCAAACCACCGATGATCCTCTCCAATGGCTCGCTCAACCCCCGCCCACCCCGACCGGCTGAACCTCAACTGCGGATTTTAGGTTCATACGCGAACGCGCTTTGAACATGGAAACATCAACTGTAAACCGGTTTTACTCCTCCTCCTGAGCCACTGTTGTCACCTCGTGCGGATTCCGATCCCAGACCGGCAGTCGTGGGCATCCAGCTCAAGCGTACAATACGCCTTTGAGATCGTGCATCAACA
>CAYMKU010000172.1:0-1914 GCA_964391015.1 uncultured Ignavibacteriaceae bacterium | reverse complement strand
TATTTAAAAGTGAGCATCAAATAATTACTGCGTTTTCAGGAATAATATTTTTCACCTAACCAAAAACACAACACTATGTACGTTACCAAACGCGATGGCAGAAAAGAAGCCGTGAAATTCGACAAGGTCACAGCGCGCATTCAGAAGCTCGCTTATGGCCTCAGTGAGCATGTGGACACATTTATTGTGGCACAGAAAACCATTGAAGGAATCTACGACGGGGTAACATCAACGGTGCTCGACAACCTCGCCGCTGAGATCGCAGCATCGCTCACCACGCGTCACCCGGATTATGCGTTGCTGGCATCACGCATTGCAGTAAGTAACCTCCACAAGAACACCAAGAAGTCTTTCAGCGAAACGATGAAGGACCTTTACAATTATATTGATCCGAAGACGGGCAAGAAAGCACCGCTGCTTGCCGACGATGTATTCCACATCATCTGGGAAAACCGCGAACTGCTGGATTCTTCGATCATTTACGACCGTGATTTCGGATACGATTATTTCGGATTCAAGACGCTGGAAAAATCCTACCTCCTTAAATTGAACGGACATGTGGCCGAACGCCCGCAGCACATGCTCATGCGCGTGGCCATCGGCATACACAAGAGCGATGTGGAAGCAGCGATTGAAACATACAACCTGATGAGCGAGCGCTGGTTTACACATGCAACCCCGACTTTGTTCAATGCCGGAACACCCAAGCCACAACTTTCTTCCTGCTTCCTGCTCATGATGGAAGACGACAGTATTGACGGCATTTACAACACGCTGAAGAATTGTGCCAAGATTTCACAAAGCGCAGGCGGCATCGGATTGAGCATGCACAACATCCGCGCCACAGGATCCTATATCCGCGGCACCAACGGTACATCGAACGGCATTGTCCCCATGCTTCGGGTCTTCAACGATACTGCACGGTATGTTGACCAGGGCGGCGGCAAACGCAAAGGATCATTTGCCATCTACCTGGAACCATGGCATGCCGATATCTTCGACTTCCTCGAACTGAAAAAGAACCACGGCAAGGAAGAATTGCGTGCCCGTGACCTTTTCTATGCACTCTGGATTTCTGACCTGTTTATGAAACGCGTTGAAGAGGACGGCCAGTGGTCGTTGTTCTGCCCGAACGAGGCACCCGGACTTGGAGATTGCTATGGAAAGGAATTTGAAGCCCTCTATACGCGCTATGAGCAGGAAGGCAAAGCCCGCAAAACGATCAAGGCCCAGGAACTCTGGTTTGCAATCCTCGAATCCCAGATTGAAACAGGTACTCCGTACATGCTTTACAAAGATGCATGCAACGAAAAGAGCAACCAGAAAAACCTCGGTACCATCAAGAGCAGCAACCTTTGCACAGAGATCGTAGAGTACACTTCGAAAGACGAGATCGCCGTTTGCAACCTTGCGTCCATCGCATTGCCCCGATTTGTTATCAACGGCGCCTTCGACCACCAGAAGCTGTTTGATATTACCTACGTCGTGACAAAGAACCTGAACAAGGTGATTGATATCAACTACTATCCTGTTGAAGCCACACGCAAAAGCAACATGCGCCACCGTCCGATCGGAATCGGCGTACAGGGACTGGATGATGCCATTATCATGATGCGTTTTCCTTTTGAAAGCGATGAGGCGAAAAAACTCAATAAGGAAATTCATGAGACGATCTATTATGCGGCCATGACTGCTTCGAAGGACCTCGCCAGGACCGATGGCACCTACGAAACGTACGAAGGATCACCGGTATCCCAGGGCATCTTCCAGTTTGATATGTGGGGCGTTACGCCAGGTCCGCGCTGGGAATGGGATGTGCTGCGCGAAGAAGTGAAGAAATACGGAGTTCGTAATTCATTGCTCCTTGCGCCAATGCCGACGGCCAGCACTTCGCAGATCCTGGGCAACAACGAA
>CAYMKU010000171.1:0-1924 GCA_964391015.1 uncultured Ignavibacteriaceae bacterium | reverse complement strand
AAAAAAAATCGAGGCCTTTGTCGCCTTGAATTTGTCGGCACCAAAATCATATGGCCGCATAGCCGTCGCCTTGATGTGATTTACAAAATCAGGGAATTTATCGGGCGTCGGGCTCAGGCGTTTATATTCGGCTTCCATCGGAGTGCCTTTGAACAGCTCCCATGTAAACGACGGCCAAAAGTCGTTCGCTTCCTTGACCCATCCATCGCGGCGGATGGGAGCTGAAATGCTGACAACCTTTCGTACCTTTTCCGGATGCCGGATCGCGGTCTGCATCGCAACTCCGCCGCCCAATGAGTAACCAACAACATCCGCCCGCTCGATCTTTAAATAATCGAGCACAGCCGCCACGTCATCCGACAGGTTCTCATAAGTAATATCGCGATTGATGTCGCCCGTCCGCCCATGCCCCTGCATCTCGACCGCGATCACCTTATGCGTCTTTGCTAGCTCGTTGATCAACACGCTCCAGTTATCGTCCGAGACCGTCATAAACGCCCCATGCAGCAAAACCACCGGCTCGCCCGTCCCGTGGATCTCGTAATACAATTTGAGCCCATTAACCGGAGCATAACCTGTAACCGGTTTTTGCTGCGCCGATACTGCAAGCGAAAGGAGTATTGTAAGGATAAAAACAGTTGTTTTCATAATTTTATTCCAATCAGGAATCTCACCACAGAGCCACAGAGATCACGGAGATATTCTTATAGATAATACAGTTCCTTAGAAACTCGGTGTGCTCCGTGTCTCCGTGGTGAGTTTCTCAGTCTTCTTCTATCTGCGGGCCGCCGCCGGATCGTACGTCGCCGTCGCGTTCGTAGGAGGCGATGATGACGCCGTTTGGGGTTACCTGGCTGTTGGTTACCTTGAATGACGCAGGGATGGTGCCGTCGGCGAAAAGGCGTTTGCCGGGGCCGAGCGTGATCGGGAAGATCATCAGATCAAGGCCATCGACGAGATCATTCTTAAACAGCGTCTGGAGCATATCGGCGCTTCCCATTACGTGCAGGTCTGGGCCGTCGGTTTTTTTCAACTCGCGGACCTTTTCCGCGAGGTCTCCACTCAAAAAGACGGCGGGCTGCCAATCGCTCGAGTCGCGGGTGTTCGAGGCGACGTATTTTGTAGCTGTCATACAGTTCGGCCAGAAGTTCGAATGCGTCGGCCAGTAAGTTTCCCAAGCAGCAAAGGTCTTGCGTCCCAACAGCAGATCCACCGGCTTCGCCAGCCGCTCCTGCACAACCGCTCCCGTGGCCTCATCCGCATAGCCAAAAAACCACCCGCCATGCTTGAAACCATCGCCCTCGTCCTCATTCTGTATAACACCATCAAGCGTCATAAATTCACATGCAATTATTTTTCTCATATCTCTCCTCTCGATCACAATTCACAATATGCAACCAATCAGTTGCATATGCAAGTCCGCAAATCGTTTTTGAAGATCAGGAGTTGTTTTTCGATGATTCAGGTTCAGATTTCGAAGTCGTGGTTTGGGATTTCAGAAGTCGCTATTGCCTTTTGACAGTTACCTGCTGTGATCTCCGAAGTTCCGGCGCCTTCCCGAATAAGGTTCATGTCTATGCGAAACGGAGTCACCTTGCGTCCGTATATAATTTCAGAGACAGTAAATGCTAATGTATAGGAAATTAGAGCCGAAATTTCTCGCTATACTTCGCGAGGGATATTCGAGAAAACTTCTGATCGGGGACCTTCTTGGCGGACTAACGGTCGGGGTCGTTGCCCTACCGTTATCCATCGCGCTTGCCATTGCGTCTGGCGTTAAACCCGAACAGGGGCTTTACACGGCGATCTTCGCAGGAGCTGTCATTGCGATCCTTGGCGGCTCTCGGGCACAGATCAGTGGGCCGACGGGAGCGTTCATCGTGATCGTCTACGGAATAGTCCAAAAGTACGGCTACGACGGTCT
>CAYMKU010000170.1:0-1932 GCA_964391015.1 uncultured Ignavibacteriaceae bacterium | reverse complement strand
GAGGGGACATATTAGAGGAGTAATTATGAATACATTTAAGCAAATAGCATTGAATTATAACAAACAAATGAAAATTAATGTGCTCCCGTTAAAAGGGAAAAGACCAATGATCAATTGGGATAAATGGCAATCTGAATTACAGACTGAAGATGATATTGATTCGATGGATTGGAATAACTGTACGGGCATTGGCGGAGTACAAGGAATAAATGATTGGAGATGTCTGGACCTGGATAAGGTAGAGGATTTTGAGATAGTTGATTTAATCCTTGATGAGCTTGGATTACCTAAGGATTATAGCTGGGTTGTGCAGAGTGGAAGCGGTGAAGGGTTTCATATTTATTTCAGAAGCATAGCTGAGAATACCCACCCCGTCACAATAAATTGTGACACCCCTCCCGAGAGGGGAAGTTTGGTACGCATAGGTGGGGAAAAGGCAGTTTATAAATTTTATATGAGAGAAGATAAGTATTGTAAACATATAGAATTAAGATGGATGAATTGTCAAACTGCATTGCCACCTTCGATGCATGAGAGTGGAGGTATTTATAACTTTTATTTTGATGAACCGAAAGAACCGCCAGCATATATTGAGTTGGATAAAGTGGTTGAGTGTTTGGAGAAGTTTTGTGAGGTGAAAGGTGAAACGTTAAACGTGAAAGGTAAAAGGGAGAGGGAGCACGAAAAAAAGTGGGAGCATGGCATTGGGAAACCGTATTATGATAAAGAACGATTGGAAAGTGCGTTGGATTTTCTTGCACAGAATTTACCGGATGGCAGCTATGAGGAGTGGTATAAAATAGGTTTTGCATTGGTTCCTTTGGAAGAAGTTGGGGAGAAATATTTTATTGAAATGAGCTTGAAGAATCCGAAGTATAAAGACACTGAAATTGAGCTGAGGAAGAAATTTGATTCGCTTGTAAGCGATTATAATGGCAGCGTGACACTTGGAACAATTTATCACATAGCTGAAATGTATGGATGGAGAAAGCCGATAATAAAGTTTTGGTTTAGAGAGAATGACCACTTAAAAATATCGCGGATAAGGTTTAAGAAGTTTTTAGAAAGTGAAGGATTTTGCAAGTACAAGATTGAGAGTAATCATTTATTTGTAAGGATTGAAAATAATATTGTTGAAGAGATAGACAGCATAGATGTTAAAGAGTTTGTAATGAATTTCTTGGATCAAACAGCGACTGAGGAATTGGAAGGAACAAATAGGAATGAGATAATAGACGCACTGATAAAGTCGAATAATCAATTATTTACGCAGCAATTTCTTGAGTTTTTGATAACTAAGAATATTGAGTTTAATAAAGATACTTATGGCAACGGGTACTTTTATTTTAAGAATGGATTTGTGGAAGTAATCCCTCAGCGCTGGAAAAATATGGGACAAGCTATCAGCCCTCACCCCAGCCCTCTCCCAAAGGGAGAGGGAGAATATAATCCCGGGATAAAATTTTATGATTATAAGAAGTTAAATAAACACATTTGGAGAAAACAGATAATTCAGAGGAATTACGTTGAGGGTAACAAGCGGAGCGTATTTGAGGATTTCCTATTTAACATTTGCAGAAACGAAGTAAAAAGGTTTGAAGCTTTAAAAAGTGGGATTGGTTATTTGCTGCATACTTATAAAAATCCATCGATAGCTAAAGCGGTTGTATTCATTGATGAAAAATTAAGTGAAGGCGCATTTGGAAGAAGTGGAAAAGGATTGGTTATAAAAGCAATCGGGCATGTGAGAAATGTAGTAATTGAAGAAGGAAGGAATTTCAATCCATCTAAGAATTTTGCTTTCCAAAGGGTAAAAGCGGACACAAACGTGATTGGATTTGAAGATATACGAGACAAATTCCCATTTGAAAGATTGTTCTCGATCATAACGGACGGGATTACTATTGAGCGAAAGAATAAAGATGAGATTCA
>CAYMKU010000169.1:0-1937 GCA_964391015.1 uncultured Ignavibacteriaceae bacterium | reverse complement strand
GAAGGAGAAGAATGGAAACCCAACCCAACCCGCGATGCCTGTAAAGCTATGTATGAGCAATGGAAGCAGGTAATGATAGTATTGACAGGCGCTATGGACAGTATGAAGATTGACGCCGGTAAGGACGGATTTCCGGCAGATTACTGGGAAGACCACAAAGCCATGCTGATTGGCGATGCACACATAGTGGCAGTGAAAATCAAAAGTTCGGAGGCAGGGTTGTATATGATCAGAATGGAAAATGCCTGCATCATCCGCAAAAATGCTCAATTCATCAAATCCTCTGTGCTCACTATGATAGCTGAGGGAGTGATCGAGGAAACACATGGTATAGTGATTCGGGAAGAGATTGATCAGTTCCGTTTGTTATTCCGGCAATGGGTCAGCACATTCGAGAAAGATGAATTTGAAGATGAGTGGGGTTTATACTAATAAAAAAACATCCCGATCTGGCGGGATGTTTTCTAAAAGATTTTAATTAAACTAAGCTTTAGGAGGAGTGGGAGAGGAGGGCTTTTGAGGCATCTTTACTATACCCATTACCCATAATAGTCCCAAAACTCCGGCAATTGCACAAAGAAACAGGCCCATTCCCGGAGAAACTTTTACCATACCACCGAAATCAAGTTCACCCCCTTTTCCTTTAGCTGAAGAAAGACGGATAAAGGTTATAACTCCTGCAAGTATCATAGCTCCAAATCCACCCATTGCAATCATTTTCATATTGCCCATGTATTCTTTGGTTTTGTCTTCCATTAAAGAAGCTACTGCTACAGCTGCTACGCCAGCAAGAGCTAGCAACCCCCAACCTTTCAATCCATTTACAGAACCACCACCGCCATATCCTCTTACACTAACCGTGGCCCATGGAAGAAATAAAGCAATAAGAGCTACTCCGGCAAGAATCAGTGCATACAATTTTTGTTTGTTGAGATTTAAATTTTCCATAATTAAGTTGGTTGATTTTGGTTGGGCCTACTCGTTTGGCTTTTCGGCATTCGCCCCCGAATCTCATGGTGTCCGGGTTACCCCCGTGAATATATTAATTATTTTGATGACGACGTTGGTTTTTTTGGTGGCATCTTAATAATATTTGCCACCCATAGCAATCCAGCTACTCCGGCAAGGATTGTAAGAAAGATTCCAATACCGGTTTTTATACCACCAAATCCACCCATTCGGCTACCGGCACTGGAAACCTGCATCATACCGATAAATGCACCAAGAATGACTCCGCCAAAAGAGCTCATAGCCACTATTTTCATATTCTTATCATAATCCTGTATTTTATCTCCCAATAAAGACGCAACAACGACCCCAACTATGCCTAAAAGTGACAAAAATCCCCAACCGGCAAAGCCATTTTGCGAACTACCACCTCCAAATCCTCCATAGCTTACAGTTGCCCAGGGTAAAATCAATCCAAGTAAAGCTGCACCCCCAATTATTAATGCAATGCCTTTTTTTGGATGTATACTGTTTTTATTTTCCATGATTAGAATAATTTGTTTAAAATCAGTATTAACAAAACTGCCAAAATTAGCAGCAGTTCCTTAAATAGGAACCCAATATATGACAGTTTTTTAAAAACGACGGGTAGGAAATAATTTTTTTTTAAACCCATTAATAACAGACAATTGGGGGCAAAATACAGAAGGGTTAATGTCGTTATTACCCGTACGCAAAGGCAGGAAATGATTGAAAAAATCTTTCGGAAGGCCAGGGGTTCTGGTTTTTCAACCGGATACGGATTAAAACAATTTTCCTGCCTGTACGGGTTTCTTAGTTATGACGGGTAAAAGAGCTCGGGATCATGAACTGTGAATAGCCAATAGTGAATCGTCAGATTTTGAGCATCCCTTATCCACCATTTATTACTCACCATTTACCAGATAAGCAGGGCAGAGAGTGTTTAATAAAATAATAATACAAATGAG
>CAYMKU010000168.1:0-1973 GCA_964391015.1 uncultured Ignavibacteriaceae bacterium | reverse complement strand
ACTACTTCATGGATCGCGATCTGGGTCTGCTGCACGTGCGCGTACAGACCTGGTTCCCGCTGCAGGTGCAGATCTACCTCAACGGCCACGAGTGGCTGGCCCGCAAGCTGACGGCGCGCGGTATCGAGCACGCCAGGATCGATAACGTCTTCATCCGCGTCGGGGATCTGCCGCGCGCGCAACGGCTGGCCGATCGCTTCGCGCACCTGAACTGGCCGCGAATCCTGAACCGGTACGCCCGGCAGGTGGTGCCGCAGCTCGACGATGTGCTGAGCGGCTGCGAGTACTACTGGGTCGCGGCGCAGGCCGAATACTCGACAGACGTGATGTTCAAGAGCGCGCAAGGGCTGCGCGACCTGTACCCGCGGTTGCTCAGCCACAGCACCTTGTGCTTCGGTGCCCAGGAGGTCATGAACTTCCTCGGCCGCAAGCTCGTGGCCAACTTCCAGGGCGAGGTGGTCTCGGACCTGTCCAGCTTCGCATCTCGGCGCGTCGGCGGCTCCAGGATCAAGCATCGCGTCAAGCAGAACTGGCTGAAGATGTACGACAAGGCGGGACTCGTGTTGAGGATCGAGACCGTGATCAACAACCCCGAGGAGTTCCGCGTGCGCAAGCAGGTCTTGCGCGATGGCAGGCAGCGCACCGAATGGGTCGCGCTGCGCAAGGGCGTGGCGTATCTGTTCCGGTATCGCGAGATCTCGCTGCAAGCCAACGCCCGTTACCTCGATGCCCTGGCTGCGGTCGATGACCCGACAGCGGGCAAGCAGGCGCTGCAACGCCTGACCACCACGAAGAAGGATGCCGCGGGACGCTCTTGCCCGGGGTTCAATCCGATGGCGCAACACGACGCCACGCTGTTCAAGAGCCTGATGGCCGGCGAGCACAGCCTGCACGGCTTCACCAATCGAGACATCCGATCGCAGCTGAACGGCACGCGCTGGTTACGTGCCTGCGCTGACGACCCGAAGAAGGCCAGCGCGAAGATCGGCCGATGCTTCAGGCGGCTGCGTGCACACGGCCTGATCGCCAAGATCCCGCGCACCAGGCGCTGGCGCGTCACCGACTACGGGCGCAAGGTCATGGGCACCACCATGTACCTGCGCGAGCATCACTTCCCGAATGTCTACGCCGGCGTCATGCACTGAACTTCTTCGCAGAAAACAAGGAAGTCACAGCAAAAGAATCTATGCTCAGCGACGGCGTGGCCCTGGTGTCGAACGCCGTGTCGCAGATGGACCAGGCCACGCAGCAGAACGCCGCGCTGGTGGAAGAGAGCGCCGCCGCCGCCGAGAGCCTGCGTCAGCAGGCGCTGCAGCTGGTGCAGTCGGTGTCGGCGTTCAGGCTGGGGGCGTAGAGGCGCAGCCGGGCGCATCGAGGCGCATCGGGGCACCGCGAGGTACCGCGAGGCCCGCCGAGGCTCGCCGAGGCGAGCCGCAAGCTTCACCAGGCGTCGACGAAACCGCGCCGCCGGACGTGGCGCGCGCAGGCCGCCCTGCGGGCCGCGCATGCCGACGCGTCAGGTCAACCCCGGTCGACTGGCGCCGAAGTTTGGGCAGAATCGGCGCTGACCTCCGTCGATGGGCTCGACAGCGGCAGCCAACGGACGAGTCGTGACATGGGAGGGGTGCATGCGCAGGAACTGGAATGCCGTGGCGGTCATGTTGTGCGCGCTGTCCGGCTGGAGCCAGGCGGGCGCGCAGGATTCGGACTCGCGCATCGAGGTCACCGGCACGCGCATCCGCGGCCTGCAGGGGGAGTCGCCGACTCCTGTGCAGGTGGTCACGCGGGACGACATCCGCCGCTCGGGCGCGGCCCATCTGAGCGAAGTGCTCAACGAGCTCGCGGTCAGCGCCGGGGGTGGCAACACCGACATCAACGGCAGCGGGTCGCTGGCGCCCGGGGCCAGCGCTGCGTCGTTGCGCGGCTTCGGCCGGCAAGCCACGCTGGTGCTGCTCAACTCGCGGCGGCTCGCA
>CAYMKU010000167.1:0-1994 GCA_964391015.1 uncultured Ignavibacteriaceae bacterium | reverse complement strand
ATCCATCTTATCGAAGAGCCACTGCATCTGGATGGGATTGTAACTTGGATCGGCAGTCTGGCCCAGCGGGTTCACCGCATTGGAGTTGCTCGATGTCTGCGGCAGCGTACTCGCGATGGCTGTGTTGATCGCGTTGTTCATCGCCGTATTGAGTTGCGGCTGGGTGGCGCGCGTCTGGATGTCATCGTTGAGCGACGTGAGCTGCGAGCGCATCTCCGCGCTGGAGAGCGGCGAGTTGTTCGCGGGAAGGGATGGATCGAAGGGCATGGTGGTTGGCGCGGAGCGCCGGTTGACGGTGGTTGGCGGTTGTTGGAGTCCCGGCTTTAGCCGGTTCAGTGAGATGCAGCTGAGCGGTGGCTGAGCTATTGCTGAGCAGTGGTTGAGCGTTGGGCTGGAACAACAACGGCAAACGGCGCGCCAGCGCCCTCGACCATTGCCAACCACCGCCAACGCGCGCGAAGCGCGCCCCGCCTACGGCGACACCGTCACCTTCAACACATCGGTCCAGTCGCCATTCGGCGTGCCTTTGTCCCAGAAGCGCATGCGGTACTCGCGCACTTCGGGCTGGCCGGCCACGAGCAGCGGGCGCTCGTCTTCGTACGGGCTCTCGGTGTCGATCGCGAGGAATTCCCACACGCCGTTCGGCCCGCGGCGGCTCTCGATATAGACGCCCATGTGCGTGTATTTGAAGAAGCGCAGCCGCACGCACTGGCACGTCGCGCCCTGCTCGGCCTCGGCGGTGAACTTCGGCACCTGCTTCTCCGTCTCCTCCGCGCCGATGATGCCGAGGTCGGTGCCGATGGCTTCGGTGAACGCGGCCGCCAGTTTCATCGTGGCCACCAGCGCAAAGATGCGGGTCAGCGCACCCGGAAGTTGCGCGGTCACGCCGGAAGGCAGCGCCGGCGCGGTGAAGGTCGGCAGCACGATGGCGCTGCCGCCGCTACCCGTGAGCACATCGTCCACCGCATCCGTCGTGGAGGGCGAGAAATTGCGCACCGCGCTCAGCCAGGTGCCCAGGACGTAATTGCACCACTTCGCATCGGCCACGCTCGCCGTGACATCGCCGGAGGCGACGCCAAGAGTGGGACCGTGGATGGGCAGCTTCACGCTGTAATTGTCGAGCCAGTTGACCTGATCGCCGATGCGGCTGGGGAAATAATCTTGTCTTTTCATTTTGGATTTCAGTTTGGGTTGAGGTTGAAAGTAGTCCGATGGCGGCGTCGCCTGGTCCCACGAGGCGCTGTCCCAGGTGCCGGAGTCCCAGTTCATGTGAAGCGGAGGGCTGAGAGCCGCGCGCGGAGGGTAAGGCGGACACTCTTGTCCGCCGCGCTCCTCAGGCGGGCAGGAGTGCCCGCGGTACGGTGAAACATGCCGCCCCCGGAGCGCGCGGGGTGTCCGGTCCGCGCAAGGGTGGCACCCCCGCGCGAAATGGTGGCGCCCCCGCGCGCGGCGGGGGCTCCGATGCGGGAAATGGGGGCCGCCCCCACGCGGCGGAGCGCTGCCCCCGCGCCGAATGGTAGCGCCCCCGCGCGGCGGACCGCCGCCCCCGCGCCAAATGGTGGCGCCCCCGCCGCCGGGACCGCTGCCCCCGCGCCGTTCAGCGCTGCCCCCGCGCGCCGGACCGCCGCCGCCGCCGCCAATGGGGGCGCCCCCGGACGAAATGGGGGCGGCGGTCTCAGAGGGAAAAGCGCCATTTCGGCCCGAAAACCACCTCCCGAACCAAAAATCCCGCCTTCCAAGGGGGAAAACCGTGCTGCCGGGCCGCTGGAGCGCCGGTCGGTGACCGGCGAAGGCATGGGCGGCTGGGTCGGGAGGTTCATCGCGGGTGGGACTTGAATTTCGCGGCCATTTCAGCACGGAACCCCGAAAACCCGGGAGCCAAAAGAATTTGGGCCATCTCGAAGCAGCCGCGCTGCTCATCGCCATGGGATGTGCGCTGCTCCTGCAAGCGCCGACTTCTCCATCCCTTGAAAGTGCTCAGTTCTCAGCCGTAA
>CAYMKU010000166.1:0-2004 GCA_964391015.1 uncultured Ignavibacteriaceae bacterium | reverse complement strand
GTATAATGTTTTAACACTTTCACCTAAGATGTTGTAAACAATAAGTTCAACTTGTGCTTCATTACCTGAGATAAATGAAAGAACAGTTGAATTGTTAAAAGGATTTGGATAATTAGTAAATAATTCAAATACGCTTTCATCTAACACAACAATTACTTCTACTTCATTCAAGAGATTTTCAGTTCCATCGAAATCCATTTGTCTAAGTCTGTATTTATATAAGCTAGGTGATAGGTTTTTATCTGTATAAAAATAATTATTCACAATTGTGCTTGTTCCCTTACCTTTAATAAAAGCAATCTTTTCAAACGCATCATTTCCATTTTTTCTTTCAACAAAAAATCCTGCATTATTTAACTCGGTTGCAGTTGTCCAACTTAATCTTACATTATTATCAGATAATTTAGAATCAAAGGAAATCAACTCGACAGGAACAAATGATGAATCTGAATATTTCACAATAAAACCCAGACCACCTACACCGTAGGCAATATAATCTTTAGGTGCACTCAGTGAAGTAAAACCTTTCCCAACGTTATTTGTTATATTTAACCAGGAAGTACCTTGATCTTTTGTTTCATAAATATTATGGCCTGTAATTATATAATGTGAATCAGATAATATCTCAAAATTCCAAGTATAGGTATAAATTTGTGGATCCACTTGCCAATTTTGACCACTATTAGTAGTACAAAATAGATGGTTTTCTCCAAGATACCATCCGATATCAATATTTTTAAAATAAATATCAGAATTTACAGTAGGCGGTAATAAAGTTTGTGTCCAATTTAGTCCTCCATCAGTAGTCTTATTAAAATACCCAGTAATTGTAAATCCAATCAAACTATCTAAAAATTGGATGGCATTACCGCCAACTGTGTTTGAAAGTGTTACCCAGTTTTCGCCTGCATCCATAGTTTTCATTACACCACCCTTTGAAGCAGTTGCCCAACCGAGGTGCTTGTTCAAGAAAAATATATCATTTATACTTCCAGACGGATCAGCTAATCCAGTTATATTTATCAAATTCCATATCTGCCCTCCGTCTGTTGTTCTAAATATTTTTGACTGAGTTGTTCCTATAAAACCAGTTAAACTGTCTGTAAAAGTAATTACATATCCTCCAGGTCCACTGTAATTTCTTTCCCAATTAATACCTCCGTCTGTTGTCTGATAGAAAGCACCGCTTACAGCAAATCCTTTTGTTTCACTTACAAAGTGAACATCATAAAAACCATCATTTATAATAGTTTGTGTCCAACCAAATCCGCTATTAATCGTTTTTGTAATCTTTATGTCATTACCAACGCTAAAACCAACTCCATCATTTGTAAATGTAATATTCCAATACCCTATGTTCTGCCCTATTGCAAACCATGTCCTTCCTTGATTGGTTGTTCTGTAAGGAAATGTAATTAAACCAGTAGCATAACCAAGCGAGTCATTCACAAAGGCAATTTTATTCACATAAGGATCTTGCTGCAACCCGGACTGTGTCCAAGTATTTCCTCCATCCGAGGAGTGAACAAATTTTACCATTGCTCCTCCAGCAGAGATGTTTAAGCTGTCGGCAATTGCAATCGTATAAAGTGCATAGGTATCTCCAGCTTGCAGTAATTGCCAGCTATTTCCTCCATCAGTTGTTCTTATAATTTTTCCTCCATCGGAACAGATAAAACCATAATTTGCATTAAAGAACGAAATATCCCAATGCGGTAAGCTGCCAAGAGGTGTGCTGACACTCTGCCAGTTAAAACCTCCATCTGTTGTTTTGTAGCAGCCACCATTCTCACCAACAAGCCAGGCAAGGTTTTCATTTATAAACTCAACATTCCAAAAATTAACAGTTGTGTTGAGATTAAGTGTTTGCCAGGTTTCACCCAAATCTGTTGAAAGAAGAACAGTTCCGTTGTCTCCAGCGACAATAACAGTTTCTCCATCAAAGCTTCCAACTGCTTTTAGTACAACTGTGATATTGTTTTCAATCCATCTCCATTTTTTGCC
>CAYMKU010000165.1:0-2010 GCA_964391015.1 uncultured Ignavibacteriaceae bacterium | reverse complement strand
CGAGCAGTCCTGCGGCTGCCAGTAGCCCGAGAGGTCCCAGCCGCCGGTGATCGACCCCGAGACGCGCGCGGCGAGCGCGCCGTTCACGGCGCTCGCGGAGCTGCCCACCGAGCCGAACTGGTTCCAGCCGCCGAAGACCGCGCCCGACTGCCCGCCGATCTCGAAGCTGGGGTTCGCGAGCATGCACTGGGCCCTGGCGTTGGCCGCCGCGAGCACGGCGACGAGGGCGAGGGCGAGCAGCAGAAGGCCGAGCGCGAGAACGCGAGTCCAATGCTTCACGGAAGCTCCGGGGAAGTCGGTCGGGGGTACTTTGTCCGGCTGTCGTACAAAGACAATACCCGGTTCCGGGCGGCTTGGGCAGGGGTTTCTTGGGGCGATTCGGCCCCCGTCTGACCCGACCTCCCGCTGCACGGCAGGGCGTCTGGGCTGAAGGTCTGGTAGCGTCCGGGCGGTCACGCCCGACCGGGGTTCCGACCGGACTCAGGAGAGCCATGCTCCGCTCGCTTCGCGCGGTGCTGTCCGCGGCGCTGCTGCTGTCGTCGCCGGCCGTCACCGCCGGCACGGAGAGCTCCGAAGAGCGGGCGCGCGCGCTCGTCGAGGAGGCGCAGGCGCGCTTCGCCGAGGGCACGTTCGAGCAGCACCGGACTGCCATTCGGCTGCTCGAGGAAGCCGCCCGGTTGCAGCCGAAGCGCTCGGAGACGGTCGAGGCGCTCGGGCGCGCGTACCTCGACGCGGGCTACAACCATCTCGCCCGCGTGACGTTCGAGAAGGCGATGCGCGCCGACCCCCGGAACCCCGAGCCGCCGTTCGGGCTGGCGCTGCTCTACAAGCGGAACTGGCTGCGCTCGCTGGCGGACGAGGACTTCGACCGCGCGCTGAAGTTCTCCGAACGGGCGCTGCGGCTCCGGCCGGAGCATTGCGAGGCCGCGGTGCTGAACGCCGTGCTGCAGGCCGAGCGCCAGGACGGCCCCGAGGCGGGCCGTGTCGTGTCGCGCGCCCTGGCGGCGGGCTGCGAATCGCCCGAGCTGCTGCTGGCGGCCTCGTACCTCTGGTACCGCTCGGGGGAGGCGATCCGCGCGGAGAGCGTGCTCGCGGCCGTGCGTCCGCGACTGTCGCCCGCGCTCGCCGCGCGCTTCGACGCCGTGGAGCCGATGCTCGGAGGGGTCGAGCTCGAGGCGCTCGAGGCGATGGACCCTGACGCCCGGGACTCCTGCGAACGGCGCTTCTGGAGCCTGGCCGACCCCGATCCCACGACGCCGCTCAACGAGGCCCGGGTCGAATACCACGCCCGGGTCGCGCACGCGTCGCTGCTGCTCAACGACCGCTGGAATCCCCGCTGGGACATTCGCGCGGCCCTCTACGTGCGGTTCGGGGCGCCGGCACGCGTCACGTTCAATCCGGTCGGCGTTCGCGACAATTACCGCCTGAACCCGAACAAGGTTCTGTGGGTCAGCCCGGACGGGCGGTCGATCCGCGAGCTCACGCAGCCCATGTACCTGCCGATGAACGTCCAGCTCTGGGAGTACCCGAACCTGGGGCTCGTGGTGGAGGTGCGGGACCTGGTGCTCTCGCAGAACTACGAGATGCCGCGCAGCCCGGTCGAGGTCGTCGAGGCGCGCGTGGACTCGCAGGTGGCCGAGCGTCACGGCCTGGTCGCGACGGCCGGTGGGAGGGCGGCCTTCTCACCGCTCCTGCCCGGGGTCCGGCGCCTCGACGTGGCCGCGCGCGTCTCGCGCTTCTCGGGCGCATCCGGGCCGCGCCTGGTCGCGCAGTTCGAGGTGCCCGGCTCGCCCGCCGACAGCCTGGCGGCGGAACTGGTCGTGCTGGACTCGACGGGCAGCCGTCTCTCACGACACTCGGCGCGGTTGTCTCCCTCGAACTGCGATCCGGGCGAGCTGCGTACCGCCGACTTCGCGCTCGAAGTGCCGCCGGGGAACTACCGCCTCGCCTTCTCGGTGAGCGACGCGCGTGGCGGTCGCGGCGTCGCGCGCGTGTCCGAGGCGGTCGCGG
>CAYMKU010000164.1:0-2012 GCA_964391015.1 uncultured Ignavibacteriaceae bacterium | reverse complement strand
AATTTCTTAATCTTTTTTCCCCGAGTTAAAACTCGGGGCTAATCATTTCACGTTTCACGTTTGATGTTTCACCTTTCACCTCAGCAGAACCATCTTCCTCGTCTCCGCAAACGAACCGGCACGCAGTTGGTAGAAATAAACTCCGCTTGGAATACTGCTTGCATCAAAATCTATCGAGTGATAGCCAGCTTCTTTTTCTACATTAAGCAAAACTTTTATTTCTTCTCCAAGTATATTGAGAACTGATAATCTTACATTTCCTTTCTCTGGTATTCCAAATCCTATTGTCGTTGTCGGATTGAATGGATTAGGATAGTTCTGCTCAAGCTTGTAAGTAGTAAATGGACTCCAATTTACTTCTACTATTTGTGAATACTCATACTTCCCTCCAAAGTCAATTTGCTTGAGGCGATAAAAATATTTTCCCGAAGTTAGAAGTTTATCAATGTAAGTGTAATTATTTGGAGAAGTAGTCGTACCGTATCCTTTAACAGAACCAACTGTTACAAATTCATTAGAGCCAAACTTTCTCTGTACTTCAAATCCTTGGTTGTTAAGTTCTGTTGCAGTTGACCAGTTAAGCGTTACTTCTTTTCCGTTTGCTGTTGCGGTGAATGAAGTTAGCTCGACTGGAACTGGATTACCGCCATTGGTTGTATGAAGGATGGTTCCGTTACCACCAACAGCCCAACCAGTATTGATATCGGTAAAATAAACAGCAAGGAGAGGTTGTAAGTTGTCTTCATCAAGCTGTTGGGTCCAAGACAATCCTCCGTCAGTTGTGTTAAAAATTTTTCGATGCAGACCAAATACTCGTGGTTCATCCCAACCACCAACAATAAAACCAATCGTCGGACTTACGAAAGTAACATCACTGCAATCTAACAATCCAGCAGGTACACCTGATAATAACTCTTGAGAATGCCAACTTGTACCCCCATTAGTTGTGATGAAAAGATGATTTCCACCGACAGCCCAACCATTATTTATATCATTGAAATGCACAGCATTTAATACAATTTCTGGATTTTGAATTTGTGTTACCCAATTAATTCCCCCATTAGTTGTCTTCATGATTGTACCGTGGTTGCCTACCGCCCACCCTATTGCTTGGTCGAAAAATTGAACTGCATTCAAGATACCATTCTTTCCTGTAGAATCTATCCATTCAGTTTGGGCCGTCCAACTTGTTCCACCATTTGTTGTTCTCAAAAATGCCCTATAAAAATGAGGTTTTAGTTCACCGTCTGTACCGCCCCCAACTACCCATCCATTATTTCCATTTATGAAATGCACGGATGATAATTGGCCGAGCGGACCAATGGAATCGTTGAATTGTAGTTGCCATGTCACGCCACCATTGGTAGTTGCCAGAATAATCTGTTTGCGATCAATAGTACTATAATTCCAATCATCACCTCCTACTACCCAACCAGTACTAGAATTGATAAAGGTGACATCTCTTAAAGGAAACAGTATGCTGCTCGATAATGTTATCCAATTATTACCACCATCTGTTGTCTTGATAATTAATCCACTATCACCAACAGCCCATCCATTGTTTTCATCAATGAATGTAACCGCATTTAGATTTTGTGTTGTACCGCTGTTCTGCTGATACCACTGCGCAAAAAAAACTTGGGTAGTTAGGAAAAAGCAAAAGAAAATTTGAAGTGACTTAACACTAACGTGGCGGAATTTGTTTGTACTCAACATAGCGAGCTCCTTTCTTGATTGAACTATTTATTTTCAATGCAACGGCTCTGCTTCGGGAGAGTGTTCAGTATTTTATCCGACAGGTCCCAGCATCTTATCTCCGTATTAACTCCCTCGGAGTAGATAAATTTGTTTAATGGAAATTAGCGAAAGGAAATGACTATTGTCAAGAAGAAAATGAAAAATTGTGAAAAAAGTTGTGGGGCATAACCAAACCTCCTAAGTTTTCGACCAATTGAGCTGCCAAAACCTCGAAATTTATTTGATGTTTAATTTTTAATAGCCCCGCCATTCAT
>CAYMKU010000163.1:0-2036 GCA_964391015.1 uncultured Ignavibacteriaceae bacterium | reverse complement strand
CTTTTGCATCTTTCTGCTGCTTTGCAATTAATTGATGATCTTGCAGACGCAAAACAAGATTTGGAAAACGGGTATGAAACTCTTGTTATGAGAGATTATTATGCTTCATTTGGTGCTTCATCAGAAATTACTGATGAAAAAATCAGCGAAATACTTTCTCAAAAAAGATTAAAATTGGCTTACACAACAGGCCAGGGTTTATTTGATAAAGCCAGAAAAATGATTGAAAAGCATGATGAATTCATCCTTCAACTTCTGATAGAAATTCAGAATCTAAACTTTACAACGCTTTTTGAAGTAAAAGAATGAGTATGCTTTATATCACATTGCGCATGTATTTATAAGAAACTTCTGAAAAATTAATTGACATTGGTTAAAAATTTAAATACAATTGCTGCCCAAAAAGGGAACAAAAATGAGAAGCAACAAAATATATAACTCAGATTTATTCACTGAAGCAGCAAATGATAGATTTAATAAACATATCAAAACTCAAAGCAAACAAGCATTAGAAATAATAAAAGAAAAGATCAATTGGGATAAACTCCTAAAACCAGTCGAGAAAGAAATAAGCAAACAAAAAGAAAACAACTCTCCAGCCGGAAGAAGAACAATAGATTTATTGGTAATAGTCAAATGCTTTCTTCTGCAGACCATCTATGATCTATCAGACCCAAGACTTGAGGAAGAAATAGCAGACAGAAGAAGTTTCCAAATATTTCTTGACCTAAACACACAAGATTCAATACCAGATGAAACAACAATATGCCGTTACCGGGAAATATTTGCACGAATGGGTCTGGACAAAAAATTATTCTACGAGTTTAACAATCAGCTGAAGAGCTTAAATCTTATAGTTGGCAAAGGTACAATAGTAGATGCGACAATTAAACAAGCACAAGCTACATCAAGCAGCAAGAGAGATAAAGATGCAGATTTTACCCAAAAGCGGGGTAAGAGCTACTATGGCTATAAAGGTCATATTGCTATAGATGAAGACAGTGAGGTAATCAAAACCGTTGAGTTCACTAAAGCAAGTTTCCATGACTCAAATGCATTTGACAGATTAGTTGACTATTCTGAAGAAGCAATCTTTGCTGATAAAGCTTATGCAAACAATGCCAGAAGAAATAAACTCAGCAGACGAAATATCTTTGATGGAATACTATCAAAGGGATATAGAAATAAACCATTAAGTAAATCAGAGATAAGAGTAAACAAAATACTTTCTTCTGTCAGGAACAAAATAGAGAGACCTTTTGCTTATATGAAGCGAATACTAAACTATCACAGATGCAGTTACTTTGACTTAGAGCGAAACAGATTTGAATTTATAATGGCAGCATTCGTTTTTAACATCAGGAAACTAATAACTGCAACAACGTAAACTCTTAAGTGGCTACAAATGATTATTGCTTTGGTTTTCAATATGTCAAAGAACAAACTCAACACTCGAGCAACTTAACTCAGGAACAGAAATAAATTCTAAAAAACCAATTTTATATAATAAAACTTCTAAATAATCTTATTTTTCAGAAATCTCTAGTAGATTTTTATTGTAAAGATTTACAACTCGCAATCGAAGTTGATGGAGAAAGTCATTATGGAAATTCTGAAAGAGATGAAAAGAAAGATAGACGCTTGAACGACCTCGGCGTAACGGTTTTAAGGTACGATGATTTAGAAATAGTACATAAGCTTGATAAAGTTGTTGAGAGCATTGAGAAATGGATTGACCAGAACACCAAGTAACCCATCCCTTCCGTTCCTCCCGAAACAAGTTCGGGACAAGCTCTCCGAGGAGGGGATTATCTGCACTTTGAAAAATATTCCCAAGATGTCGTGACCGTACCATGACTGTAGTTGTGTCATTGTGGCTTGGATTCAGAATTGTCTCTACGTGTAGGGAGAAATCGAGAGAGAAGTTTTTTGTTCCACCAAAATGATTGCGGTAAATTTGTATGCACTCTTAAAATAAAGAGGTACCAACATGCACATATTCATAGTTTACTGTCATCCCAGCGAAGATTCATTCA
>CAYMKU010000162.1:0-2040 GCA_964391015.1 uncultured Ignavibacteriaceae bacterium | reverse complement strand
AAGCATTCAATCATTTGTTTCATTAATGATTGATTCAAGTCACACACGGTTTGCGGCTTGGCGAAGGTGGCGATTTTACCACAAATGTTTATACGAAGCACACAGTTCAAATTTACGAAAAACTGTCATTCGAAGCACTAAACCGCCACTTTTGCCAAACCGCTGTTACCTGCCGTTATTTCTGTCCACCAAATGCTTTTACTAATGCAATTACTCTACGTTGAATACTGGCTTGCGTGATGCTACTTTTTTCAATGATGTCATAGGCGTGAATTGTACCTTTTGTTTGGTTCAATTCTACTTTTATGTTAGTGTCTTTTAATTTTTGAGAATATAAAAGAGCCTCGTCTCGTAAACAGTCAAATTCAGCAGTTTCGATATATGCAGGTGGTAAACCATTCAAGTCAGTTCGTTGCAAAGGTGAAACGTAGTTTGGTAAATTATTTCTGTCTTTGCCTTTCAAATAAACGTCCCACATTAGTTTTGAACTTGGTGCATTCCAAAGTGGTGTATCTTGAAATGTTTTCATAGATGCTGAGCTTAATGTGTGGTCGCAAACTGGATAAACCAATAATTGAAAGCACAAAGATATTTCTTGTCTGTCTAAAGCCATTTGAGCAATGCAAGCAGCTAAGTTTCCTCCTGCGCTATCTCCACCAATTGCAATTTTGTCTTTATCAATTCCAAGTAGTTTTGTGTTGTCATTCGTCCATTTTAGAGTTGAATAACAGTCTTCCAAACTTGTTGGAAATGGGTTATTATAACTAACTCTGTAATGAGGAAAAACGATAACACAATTTGCTTTTTGAGCGTACTCAAACATCATCTTTTTGTGTGCTTGTGCAGCTTCAATAAAAAAACCACCACCATGACAATACACCAAACAAGGTGCATTAGATGAAATGTTCCGTGGTTTAAAAACTAAAACTTCTATGTCTTTGTTTTCGAATCCTTTTATTTGATGCGAACTTACCACAATGTTTTGTGGTGCTTTCGTGGATTTAAAATGCCATTTAAATAAGGCATTAAATGCAGGAACCATCCATTTTTTTGTGTTTGGAACAAAACGAAGAAAAGCAAAGTCTTTATGAATGTTATATTTTGCCATTTTGATTAATTCATTAGTGATGTAAGAAAACCAATAGTGATAAGCGTTTCTACCACTGTTGAAACTAAAATTCCTTTGCTTACACGTCCTCCTTTAAGTTCAAATAAACCTGTAATAGCTAATAATCCTGTGATAACAGCCCCACCTATAGCTATGGCTTCTGTGGTCGGCATACTTGTTCTTGCTAAAAATAGTATGGTTGAAATTCCTAAATAAATAGCCCCATTTCTACGGGACATTACTTTGGCTTCATCGGGGGCTTGCATTCCCCATTGTTTCAGCATTGATGTGCTTGAAAATAAAAAACCTAACCCCAAGCCAAGTGTGGCGATTGCAGCAATTAATGCGATTGTTGTAAATGTCATATTTCTTTTATTTTAAAATTTCGGTAAAAATAAGGGCAATAAACCAAAGCTACAACATTAGAGTATAGTCTATACTTGTAATTTATTTTTCAACACACTATCTTTGTGCCATGCTAATAAATGAATTGTCAAAACGAACAGGCATTACCGCCCATACAATTCGATTTTATGAGAAGTCTGGATTGATAAAAGGTAAACGGCTTGAGAATGTCAAGTCGAACAATTATTTTCATTACGATGAAGAAACGGTTGAAAAATTAAATCTTATAAAAGGAGCTAAGTCTATTGGTTTTACTATAAGTGAAATTGCCAACTTAATTGATGCTTGGTATAATAAGAAATTGTCAACAGAAGAAAAGTTATCTGTCTGTGATGAAAAGTTATTGTCTATTGAAAATAAAATCAAAGAATTGAAGCAAATGCAGAAACTTCTAATTCAATTGAAAAAAAATATCATTTCGTCAAATTGTTGAGAGTTTGTCTGTCGGTTGGGTGTCTCTCTATAATGGCAGGTAACGGGCTCTGTGCACACGCTGTGCCGGATTACGAAGATACTAAGTTTCATTT
>CAYMKU010000161.1:0-2053 GCA_964391015.1 uncultured Ignavibacteriaceae bacterium | reverse complement strand
AATTTAAGAGATAATATGTTGCAACATTAAATGTTATAACATATATTTGATTTGTGATAATTATTTATTAATAAAATCGGAATAAAAGGAGCAAAAAATGCACAAACTTAAATTTCTTGTAGCCATGTTGATTTTAGTTTCAACATTATCATTCTCACAAACCAATTGGACAGTAGATAAAGCACACAGCAAGGTCGGGTTTAGCGTTTCACATATGGTTATCACCGATGTTGAGGGGTATTTCAAAGACTATGATTCAAAAATTACGACTGAGGGAGATGACTTTGCGAAAGCAAATATTGAATTTACTATAAACACAAACAGCATTTTCACAGACAATGAAAAGAGAGATAATCATTTGAGGTCAGATGATTTCTTCAACGCTGAAAAGTATCCCCAGATGACTTTCAAGGGGAGATCGTTAAAAAAAGTTGGTGAAAACAAATACAAGCTTGTCGGCGATTTCACAATCCGGGATGTAACTAAAACAGTAGAGCTTGATGTAAAATTAAGTGGTATTATTAAAGATGGTTTTGGGAATAGAAGAGCAGGGTTCAAGATCACAGGTGAGATTAACAGATTTGATTATAATTTGAAGTGGGACAAGACAATTGAAACTGGTTCCCTTATTGTCGGAAAAGAAGTCGAATTAAAAATAAATTTAGAATTAATTCATAAATTATAAATGAAACTTGAAGAAGAAATAAAGCAAAAGAAATTCAGGAATGAATATCATAAGCTTGCCGTAAATATCATTTTTACTAATGGCTGGCTTGTTAATCACCATACAACAGTAATTAAAAAGCATGGGATAACAACAGCCCAATATAATATTTTAAGAATTCTGCGCGGGCAATTTCCCAATCCAGCATCAATCAACTTGCTTAAAGAAAGAATGCTTGATAAAATGTCTGATGCATCTCGTCTGGTTGAAAGATTGAAGCAGAAAGGTTTAGTAGATAGAAAAATATGTCCGGGGGACAGAAGACGTGTTGAAGTGGTGATAACACAAAAAGGTTTAAAGCTGTTGAGATTGCTTGATAAAAAAGATAATGAGTTTGATGATCGTTTCAAAAACTTGAACCCAACAGAGGTTAAAACTGTAAATGAACTTCTTGATAAACTTCGTGGTTAGGATATAATAGTATGGAAAAAGCAATAAATGGAATACATCACATAACTGTTATGGCAAGCGATCCGCAGGCCAACTATGATTTTTACACACAAATGCTTGGAATGCGTTTCATAAAAAAAACCGTAAACTTTGATGCTCCTGATGTTTATCATCTTTATTACGCAGATGAAGTGGGAACACCTGGAACAGTTCTCACCTTCTTTCCTCTTCCTGATGCCAGAAGAGGGAAACGCGGAACGGGCGAAATAAATATTATTTCATTTAGCACACCTTCTAATTCTTTACAATACTGGATGGAAAGATTTGCTAACCTTGGAATTGACTTCGATGGCCCTAAGAGCAAATTCGGTTATGAATTCATCAGTTTGCTGGATCCTGATGGAATGAAGATAGAAATTGTTGCCGACCCAAACCCTGATTCAACGATGGGGTGGTTTAATGGCGAAGTTCCAGCCGAGCATTCAATTAGAAAGTTTTTCGGTTCGACATTTTATCTAAGTGATTCTAAGGCAACAGAGGAATTATTAATAGTGATGGGAGCTAAACCCATCTCGTCCGAAGGAAAGACTAAAAGATATTCTTTTGGTGAAAAAGGAAGTTTAGCATTTATTGATATAATTGCAGATGCAAATATTCCGCAAGCGGTTGGAGGTGCCGGAACAGTTCACCATATTGCATGGAGAACAGCTAATGATGATGAGCAGCTTAATTGGCGTAAAAGAATTTTAGATCATGGATTGTATTCCACAGATGTTGTCGATAGGAATTACTTCCATTCAATTTATTTCCGAGAGCCAGGTGGGATATTATTTGAGATTGCGACCGATCAGCCTGGATTTATGGTTGACGAGAGTTTTGAAAATCTCGGGACAGAATTAAAGCTTCCTCAATGGCATGAACCGAAGCGAAAATTAATTG
>CAYMKU010000160.1:0-2069 GCA_964391015.1 uncultured Ignavibacteriaceae bacterium | reverse complement strand
GCTCCACGGCGACGTGTTCGTCAACGGCCAGAAAAAGACGTTTCATCGCCCCGAGGAGGCGATTCGGGCCGGCATCGCCTATGTCACCGAGGACAGAAAGGCCAAAGGGTTGATTCTGATTCAGGATGTGAAGCAGAACATCACCCTTGCCAATCTGCGGGCGATTGCCAGAAGCGGGGTTGTGAACAACAATGCAGAAGTGAAAGTGGCCGAAGAATACCGGGTCAGCCTCAACGTGCGGACGCCCAGCGTCGAGCAAAAAGTCGGGAATCTGAGCGGCGGCAACCAGCAGAAAGTGTCTTTGGGTAAGTGGCTTTTTGTCAAGCCCAATCTGCTCATTCTGGATGAGCCGACGCGCGGCATCGACGTCGGCGCCAAGTACGAGATTTACACGCTGATGAATGGCCTGGTGGAACAAGGCATGAGCATCATCATGATCTCGTCTGAACTGCCCGAGGTGTTGGGAATGAGCGACCGGATTTATGTCGTTGCTTCCGGGAAGATCACGGGCGAACTGCCAATTCAAGAAGCAACCCAAGAAAAGATCATGCAACTGGCAACCAGTTGAGGAGACCGATCATGTCTTTCTTCAATGACTTACAGAGGGTCTTGCGCCAGAATGTCCGCGAATATGGTATGTTCATTGCCTTGTTCGTGATCATGGGGATCTTCACGGTGCTGACGGATGGGCTGTTCATTTCTGCCCGCAACATCAGCAACCTGATCAATCAGACGGGCTACATTGCCGTGTTGGCAGTCGGCATGACCCTGGTCATCGTCATCCGGCACATCGATCTGTCGGTCGGGTTTTTGGCGGGCTTTCTGGGCGCCGTGGCAGCAATCGCATTGGTGCAGTGGCTGCTGCCGGTCATTGCCGTCGTCCCGCTTGTGTTGGCGCTGGGCGTTATCGGCGGGCTGATCACCGCCTTCCTGGTGGCCTACTTTGGCATCCCTTCCTTTGTGGCCAGCCTGGCCGGGTGGTTGATCTATCGGGGTCTGCTGCTGCAAGTGACCATGGGCACCGGCACGATCATCATTCCCAACGCGTCCTTCAACGCGATTGGCAATGGTTTCATCCCCGACATCCCCGGCTTCAGCGGGATTTCGGGACACAAGTTGACGTTGATCCTGGGCGCAATTGCCATCATTCTCTACATCATCAGCCAGTTCAGGGAGCGCCGCACAAAACTGGCCTATGGCTTCGAGGTGCTGCCCAACTCCATCTTCACCCTCAAGCTGGTCTTTGTCGCGGTGCTTTTGGGCCTGGTCACCTGGGTGTTGGCGGGCTACAACGGTCTTTCATGGACGGCCGTCATCGTGTTGCTGGTGGTGGGCATCTATCACTTTATCACAACCCGCACTGTGCTGGGGCGGCATATCTACGCGGTGGGCGGCAACCCCGAGGCCGCTGAGCTGAGCGGCATCAGCGTGAAGCGCATCACCTACGTGGTCTTTGGCTCCATGGGTCTGCTGGCCGCTTTGTCTGGCATCTTGTTCACCTCACGCCTGCAATCTGCCACAACCACAGCCGGCACCCTCTTTGAACTGGACGCCATCGCCGCGGCCTATGTGGGCGGTGTATCAGCGGCTGGCGGTGTGGGCAGCGTGTTTGGTTCACTCATCGGCGCGTTGGTCATGGGTTCATTGACCAACGGCATGAACCTGATGGGCATGGACATTTCAATTCAGTACATCGCCAGGGGTCTGGTGCTGGCCGCGGCGGTCATCTTCGACGCAGCCACCCGGCGCCGGGGTGGGTGAACCTCAGATCACCACAATCTCTCAATCTCCAATCTCCAATTTCCCCTTGAAAGTTGAGATTGGAGATTGAGAGATTGGAGATTGTCCACAGAGAAGCATTCCCCTTGCCTTTCAGAGCGACTCTCCGATCAACTCCCGCCATGTGTAGCGCGCTTGCCAACCCAGTCGCGTTTTGATGCGTTCTGTGCTGACTATGGATTCGTTCTCCTTCAGCCCCGCCACCAACGGGGCGAAGGCTGGATCCAGGCGCGGCAGCAAAGTGCGCGGCGATTCGCGGCAAAAAGCGTCATCTGCGCCTACGTTGAACA
>CAYMKU010000159.1:0-2079 GCA_964391015.1 uncultured Ignavibacteriaceae bacterium | reverse complement strand
TGTAAGAAAATCGCCATAACGTAATGCTGAATGATCTTTTCTTATGTGAATTAATTTACTTACATCATTGAGAGTTTGCTTTTCAAGCTGATTGAGTTGATCACCAAATCGCATCATTCTTCTGTTATCGGGGTCAGAGGCACCTGTCATTCCGAATTCATCACCATAATAAATTACCGGAATTCCAGGAATCGTAAGTTCATACGCTAAATACATTTTTAATTTATCATAACTAGAAGGATTATCAACCTTTGGCGGATTATTCCAGGCAACATCACCAGCTTTTGAGTCATTGATTTCAAGGTCACTGTCAGCATAAGCCATGTAGCGAATTTTGTCGTGGCTGTCCATGATATTTCCCATCAAGTTGTTATAGCCAAATACCTGAAAACTTTTTTGCATCTGATAGTCAAGTAACTTAAATGATGCCTTCTCATCGAGAAAGGTTGGAATTGCAACATCATAAAGATTAAAATTGAACTGCGCATTTAACTGCCCATTGTTTACATACAAATTAATCAAATCAATGCCGCCGAATGTTTCACCAATCTGATAAATGCTTTTGTTCTGCGGAATTTCGATTTCACTTTTTATTTTCTGTGTAAGCAATCTCCAAAATTCATTTGGCACATGCTTAACGGCATCGTGTCTAAATCCATCGGCACCTGTCACCTTCAGCCACCAGACAGCATTGTCGGTCATAAACTCAAGTGCTTCAAACGAGCTTGTAAAATCAAACGATGGCATGTATGGCTCGAACCATGTTGTTAAACGATATTCATCCCACAATCTCAGATTCAATTTCCCATTTGGTAATTCATAAGTTCCAAACCAATCGCGGTGATCTTTCCACATCCAATGTTCTTGATGAACATGATGGGCTACATAATCCCACAAAATATTAATTCTGCTTTTGTGAGCATTTTGCACAAGATCCTTCGCAAGATTCATATCACCAAATTTTTCTTCCACTTTTGTTGAGGAGACCGGCCAATAACCATGGTAACCAGTATAGTATCTGTGCGGAGAAGGATATTCCCTGTAGGCATTGTTTGTGTTATCAACAATCGGTGAAATCCATAAAGTGTTCACGCCAAGTGAATTAAAATATCCATCATCTATTTTATTGATGATACCTTGCAAATCACCGCCTTGATAATTTGCTTGTATGAAAAGAGAATCGGAAACAACCGAATTGTCATTTGTGGGATCGCCATTATTAAATCTATCAATCATAAGACAGTAAATTATTTGGTCATTCAAAGTTATAAAATCGTCTGTCCCGACAATTTTTCCATCGTGCATTTTAATTGTTTGAATGTTTGTTGATTTTCCAAATCTATTCGCTGCAATCCTGATGTTATGATCTCCATACAGCATTTCATGCTTAAGAGTTAAAGATATTTCTCTCCCCTTGATATTTACTTTATTCTTGGGGAATTTTTTATTATCAAAAAGTGCAACAACATCGCCTGTTTTAACAAGCAGACTTTTATCCATGCTTTCAAGGTAAAACTTCAATTTAATTTCATCGGTTTTTCTTTCCTGCCCGAGTACGTGAAGAAAGATTTTTTCAGTTGCTCCTTCTTCAATCACTCTAACCGAATTAAAATCACCCATACCATTGGAAACTTTGACGGGGTTTTCAGGATCAACTAACTCTTTGCCATCAACATAAAACTTGTATTCGTATCGTCCGGGATCGAGAGGAATTTCAATTTCCAGAACGCCATCACCATTTGTATCCTTCATCGGAAGATTTTGACGATCCCAGCTATTGAACTGCCCAAAAAGATTTACTTGTTTATCCTCAGACTGCGGTTTGTAAGTGAACTGATAGACTTTGCTTTTACTCAGCTTAACAGGAATTTCATACTGTTCATTTTCAAGTTTAAAAGATACAAGCCCGATTCCAGAGAAATTATTTTTAGGAGTGAATGAAACCTCCTTTGAATAATTATTGTAGCCCACTTCCACATTCATATTTGGAATGAATTCAACTTTATAATCCTCCGAGTAAAACAAATCGCTTATCAAAACTTTAGTTGTTTGATTCTGATAAAGGTTGATTGGCTGAAT
>CAYMKU010000158.1:0-2091 GCA_964391015.1 uncultured Ignavibacteriaceae bacterium | reverse complement strand
TCAAAGCTCACCATTGTGATTTCCGCTGTCCCGCCTTTGTTAGGATCGGGCACTCTTTTTATATACATATTCATCCTCCAACTCTGTATAGTTATGTATCTACCCTAGCAAATTTCACTACTCGGATACTTGAGTACTATACCGCATAACCAAGGCTCGGTCAATCATTCGAAATGAATAGTTTCGAGGTATTTATTGGAAAGCAAGGCTAATTCAGTGTGATTAGCAAGTCTAGGATCTGTATCAAGAATGGTTTGAGCAATTTGGTGACTTAGTCGTAAGGCATCCATAGTGATGAATTTTGGATATCGGAAGTTAAAACCTGATTGGTCTTCGCCAAACAAATCGCCAAAGCCTCGTTGGGCCAAGTCATGTTCTGCCAATACGAATCCGTCAGAAGTTTTTTCAAAAATTTTCAGTCGCTCTGTATCCATGTGAGCATCGTCAGTGGTAAATAAATAACAATAACTAGGATGAACCCCCCGGCCAACTCGTCCCCGCAACTGGTGGAGTTGAGCAAGCCCAAAATTTTCTGATCCTTCGATGAGCATTACGGTGGCGTTAGGAATATCAATCCCGATTTCGATGACTGTGGTAGCGACCAAAATATCTAGTTCTCCTCGCGAAAATTGATTCATAACCTCATCTTTTTCAGAAGACTTTAGTCCGCCATAAACTAAACCCAACCGAAATTTAGGAAACAGTTTTTGCAAACGGGTAAATTCTGCTTTCACAGATTTTACATCTGTTGCTGTCTCTTCAACTTTAGGAGTAATTACAAATACCTGCCGACCAGAAGTAATTTCCGTAGTAATTTTTTGATATGCCAATTGTCGTTGTTGTTCTGAAAATAATTTAGTAGTAATCGGTTGACGGTTAGCAGGTAAAGTTTTCAATTGAGAAATTTCAAGGTTGCCAAATAATGATAATGCTAAAGTGCGAGGAATTGGGGTAGCGGTCATGGAAAGTAGATGGGGTACAAGATCATTCCCATGTTTCTTATTTAGATAAGCCCGCTGACCCACCCCAAAGCGATGTTGTTCATCAATGATAATTAGACCGAGTTGAGGTAGAGAAAGTGTGTCTTGTAGCAATGCATGGGTGCCGATAATGATTTTGACTTTGTTATTACCTAACTGCTCAACCAAACTTGCTTTAGTAGTATTATTTATTCCAAGTTGTGAAAAGCCGCTGGTGAGCAAACCAATCCGCTCATCATAATCTTTGGCGAACTTTAGAAATGTTTCAAAATGCTGTTTAGCAAGAATTTCGGTTGGAGCCAGAACAATAGTTTGAAAATCTGCCTTCGCAGTAAGCATTGCAGCTAGAATTGCCACAATAGTTTTTCCACTGCCGACATCACCTTCTAGGAGACGGTTCATGGGTTTCCCAGCAGCCAAATCTTGAAGAATGTCCCAGGTGGCACGCTTTTGGCTGTTGGTGAGAGTGAAGGGTAGCTCGGAGAGAATATTTTTTATGTATTCAATATCGGTAGGAATTAAAGGGGCCTTACTATGCTCCAAAGTGCGTTGGCGAATTTGGGCAGCCAATTGTTGCGGCAGAACATCATCTATGGCAATTCGGAGCCTGGCTTGATTGACCAATTCGTTGCTCTCAGGGAAATGAAGAGTCTGAACAGCTTGAGTTTTTGGTGGTAAATGGAATTGTTTTAAGAGAGTTGCGTTTAAACTATCTGTAAAAATTGGCTGAACTTCCTCCCACGCCAGTTTTACAAGTTTAACTAACCGTAAATTACTAATTCCTGCTGTTAGGTGGTAAATGGGAATGATTTTCCCACTGCTGGATTGTTCCGAATCAATTAGTTCAAAATATGGATTCGTGAGTTGGTTTAGTTTGTAATGTTCAACTTTACCTGCCACTACGAGGTGGTCACCAACGTGAAGTTGTTTAGCTAGGTAGGGTTGATTAAACCACATTAGTTGAATTTGCCCAGAGGAGTCTTCTAATAATGCTTCGGTAAAACTTAAGCGGCTGCGGAAGGAGCGTCGCGCAGTAACTTTTAACAACTGACCTTGCAGGGTAACCATTTGTCCAACTTGAGCTGAACCAATGGGGATTTTTTGAGAGAAA
>CAYMKU010000157.1:0-2093 GCA_964391015.1 uncultured Ignavibacteriaceae bacterium | reverse complement strand
TTAAATGTTCTTTAAATCTAAATCCCATTTACACAAATTATTTTACAGACTCGAACCCAAGCTACATGAATTAATAATTCGATATTTAATACCTCAAGAAGTCTTAGATATTATCAAATCTGAAATTCCAGATGTATCTTCTTCAACTTAGTTTGATACTTCTAAAATAATTATGAACATTTTAAGAATAATGCTAGTTCTATTCATATACAATAACTCAATATAAAAATATTTTCAATATTAGATTCAATGCTTATATTTTCAACCTAACCGGTCCAACTTTCTTTACTTCGTCGGAGGTCCCTTTTTCAAACAGCTTATTCTTAAACCTCCGAGGTTTGAAGCTCAATCAAAAGTGTAAACCTCGGAGGTTTGTATACATTTGACTTCATTGAAAGCTTACGATTTCAACCTAACCGGTCCGGCTTTCTTCACTTCTTCGGATGTACCTTTTTCAAATAGTTTGAAGTTTTCGATGAATCTTGCTGCAAGTGCATCGTACTTTTTCCAGTACTCGTTTTTATTTCCCCAAGAGTTTGATGGTTCGAGTACATCTTCAGGTACTTCGGGACAGCTCAAAGGAACTTCAAATCCAAACAGCTTGTCTTTTCTGTATTTAACTTTATCGAGCTTACCTTCTAAAGCAGCATTCAATAAATTTCGCGTGTGACGGATGCTAATTCGTTTTCCAACTCCAAATCTGCCGCCAACCCATCCGGTGTTGACAAGCCAAACATTTGCTTTATGCTTCAGCATTCTTTGCTTTAGCATTGCAGCGTATTCAAATGGATGACGCACCATGAACGGTGCACCAAAACATGCAGAGAAAGTTATCTGTGGTTCGATTCCCAAACCGATTTCTGTTCCGGCAATTTTGGAAGTGTAACCACTTATGAAATGATATTGTGCCTGTTCGGGGTTTAATCGTGCAATTGGAGGAAGAACTCCGCTCGCATCGCATGTTAGGAAAATAATATTCTTCGGATGAGTTCTAACATATCCTTCAGGTACAACATTGGGAATGAACTCAAGTGGATATGAACATCTTGTATTTTCAGTTATATGATCATCATCTAAATCAATGTTGCGGCTTACAGGATCGAATACAACATTTTCTAAAATTGTTCCGAATCGTCTTGTGGTTGCATAAATCTCGGGCTCACTCTCAGCAGAAAGACGAATAACTTTTGCGTAACATCCGCCTTCAAAATTAAACACACCTTGATTGCTCCAGCCATGCTCATCATCGCCAATTAAATTTCTTTTGGGATCTGCAGAAAGTGTGGTTTTACCTGTTCCGCTCAATCCGAAGAATAAAGCAACATCACCATCTTTACCAACATTAGCTGAACAGTGCATAGGAAGCACATCTTCAAAGGTCAATAAAAAATTAAGGAGAGTGAAAACTGATTTTTTAATTTCACCACCGTACAGTGAGTTAGCTATTATTGCGGTTCGCTGTCCAAAATTCAAAATAATTCCCGTTTCAGTTCTCGTTCCATCAATTGAAGGATCAACTTTAAATCCGGGTAACGCAATTACTGTAAAATCCGGAATGAATTTTTTCAGTTCATCTTTATTTTCTGTGGTGATGAACATATTACGAGCAAATAAGCTGTGCCACGCTTTTTCGGTTATGATTCTAATTGGCATTTTGTAATCGGGATCTGCACCTGCATAACAATCCTGTACAAACAACTCCTCACCTTGTAAAAATGCTTGCACTCTGCCCATCATTTGATTAAATTTTTCAGAACTGAAAGGACGATTATAAACTCCCCACCAAATTTTGTCGTTCGTGCTCTGCTCTTGAACAATAAATTTATCAGCTGCGGCGCGTGCTGTATGTTTACCAGTATTGACGATAAGTGCACCATGCTTCGATATTTTGGCTTCATTTCTAAAGATTGCTTCTTCATACAAAGCTTCGTCAGGTAGATTCCAAAAAACTCTGTCAAGATCTGTTAGTCCTTGATTCTTCAATCTGAAATCAGAAGCAAGCTCCATTGCTTGCTTAGTTGCCGGTGTGTTGAATTCTAAATATTTACTCATGACCAATCCCTCACTAATTTTCTGTCGCCAATGTAAAGTTC
>CAYMKU010000156.1:0-2095 GCA_964391015.1 uncultured Ignavibacteriaceae bacterium | reverse complement strand
GTTGTCAAGGTTGTGCGCCTATGCTACACTGACAGAGCCTGTGCGGAGGATAGGGCAACGCTGGAGAGCGACCTGAGCGCCGACACAGGGACAGTGTAGGGGAGGCAGAGCGGCGAGCTCTGCCTCCGACGCGAGCGCAAAGGGCTACACTGTCTGGAAAGCGAAAAACTCAAGAGTCGTGCCATGGCAAGAGTTAGTCAGGCTGGCAAAAGGTTGATGTCAGACCTCCTTCTGGGGATCGGTGAGTTCGGTGAAGACACCGGCCTTACGTTTTTCACGCAGGCGATAACTCTGTCCCCGGACGTTGAGGGTGGTAGAGACATGGAGCAGGCGATCGAGGATGGCGGTTGCCAGGACCTGATCGGCGAAGATATCGCCCCAATCGCCGTAGGATTTGTTCGATGTCAGGATGATCGAGCCGCGCTGGTAACGGCGGCTGATGAGCTGAAAGAGGAACTGGGCAGCACCGCGATCAAGGGGGAAGTAACCCATCTCGTCGAGGATGAGCAGCTTGGGACGACACAGGGTATCGAGGCGGTGAGCCAGGCGATCCTCCTTGGCATCTCGGCGGATGACATCGATCAAATCGACCATGGTTGTGAAGTAGACGCTGACTGCTTGTTGAATGGCAGCGACGCCGAGTGCGATGGCGAGGTGCGTTTTGCCCACGCCGGGCGGGCCGAGCAAGAGCACATTCTCACCGTGGGCGATGAAACGTAAGGTCGCAAGTTCGCGGACCTGGCGCTCATTCAGAGACGGTTGGAAAGCGAAGTCAAATTGGTCCATGGTTTTCATGAACGGGAAGTGGGCCAGCTTAGTCTTCATGGCGACATCGCGTTCATAGCGGGCCGAGACCTCGGCTTCGAGCAGGTGATCCAAGAAATCGAGATAGGTCCACTCGTGCTTGGAGGCCTGTTGGGCGAAGGCATCGACACATTCGGCGATGCGTGGCAGCTTGAGGCGGTTGAGGTGCGACTGGACACGGGTGTAGAGGGGTTCATTCATGGCCGACCCCCTCCAGCAGCTGCTCGTAGTCGCTGAGTGCACGCACCTGCACGGTAGGTGCAGCGAGTTTGGGCGACGGCAGGGAAACCTGAACCGCACCGTTAGGCGACGGGCGCTGGGTCAGGCTGGTGATGGTTTGGTAATGGGCGGGATCGACGATCCGCTGGTTGTAGCCGCTGGCCAGGGTGTGGCGGGCAATCTCCAGGCCTTGAGGGGTGAAGATCACCAGGTCGCCGTGCTCGGTCTCCTTGACCAGCAGCTCCTGTTGGTGATGGCCAGCCGGAACGGAATAGAAGTTGCCATTGTAGCTGATCTGGCAGTCTTTGGTGCTGCGGCGGGACGACACCAGGCTGGTATCGTAGGCTGGTTTGCCCAAGATGGGCTGCATCCCTTCAAGCGGCAGCCTGGCCAGGGGCACTTCGTGGGTGGTGCCATGAACACGCACGTTGGCGGTACGGTCCAGCCACTCCCAGGCTTGCCGGTTCAGGTCTGTCAGGTCACTGAAGCGCAGACCGCTCCAGAAGTTGTTGCGTAGATACTTGACGCCGCGCTCGACTTTGCCCTTGGTTTGTGCTCGATAGGGTTGACAGGCATGGGGAACAAAGCCGTAATACTCGGCAAAGTCGAGATAGCGCGGATTCCAGTGAACCGTGCCGTCGCTGTCACGGTTGAGCACGGCGGACTTGAGGTTGTCATGCAGCACTTCACGGGGCACGCCGCCAAAGTAGGCAAACGCATGTTGGTGACCGCGTAGCCACCACGCCGTGTCAGCCGAGACGGTGAACTCAACGTATAACATGCGTGACCAGCTCAGCGTCATCAGAAAGGCATACAACCGCCGTTGATGACCATGATGATCGATCAATCCAAAGTGCGCCCAATCGGCTTGCGCTTGTTGGCCCGGCTGCGTCTCGAAGCGCACCGTCGCCTGACCCACCCGATCCGGTCGCATGGGATGGATAAAGGCTCGCAACTGGCTGCGGCTGCCGGTGTATCCTTGAACCTGAATTTCGCTGTACAGCTTGTTCGCGTTCAAGACTCCCTCCGCAATCCGTTGTTCCAGATAGGCCACATATGGACCCAGCTTGTG
>CAYMKU010000155.1:0-2110 GCA_964391015.1 uncultured Ignavibacteriaceae bacterium | reverse complement strand
CCAGCAATACATGCGCAACCAGGTGAAGGCGGCGCTGCGCTACCCCAGCTTCGTCATTGCCGTGATGGCGCTGGCCCTGGTCATCATCAACATTTTCGTCATCCCGCAGTTCACCAAGCTCTTCAAGAGCCTGAAGACCGAACTGCCGCTCATGACCAAGGTGATCATCGCCTCCTCGGATTTCTTCCTGGCCTGGTGGCCGGTCATGCTGCTGGCGGTGGTCGGCGCCGTGATCGGCTTCCGCCTCATGCTGGCCTCGAAGGAGGGGCGCCATGCCTGGGATCGCTTCAAGCTGCGCATTCCCGTCGCCGGCAGCATCGTGAACAAGGCCACCCTGGCGCGCTTCTCGCGCAGCCTGGCGCTGGGGCTGAAGAGCGGCGTGCCGGCGGTGCAGGCGCTTACCCTCACCGCCCAGGTGGTCGAGAACGATTTCATCGCGAGGAAGGTCGAGGACATGCGCCTTGGCGTCGAGCGCGGCGAGAGCATCCTGCGCACCGCCATCGCGGCGAAGATCTTCACGCCGGTGGTGCTGCAGATGGTCATGGTGGGCGAGGAATCCGGCGCGCTCGACGACATGATGGACGAGGTGGCCGGCATGTACCAGCGCGAGGTCGAATACGAGCTGAAGAACCTCTCGGCGCAGATCGAGCCGATCCTCATCGTCTTCCTCGGCGTGCTCGTGCTGATCCTGGCGCTGGGCGTGTTCCTGCCGATGTGGGACCTCGGCAAGGCGATGATCAAGTGAGGCAGCGCGGCATCACGGCGTTCGAGTTCGCCGTGGTGCTGCTGGTGCTCTCGGTGCTGCTGGCAGGGTTGTCCTGGGCGCTCGGCTATGCGCAGGAGCGGACCGAGGCGACGATGGTGCGCTATGCCGTCATCGCCCTGGAATCCGGCATCAAGATCGAGGCGGCGAGCCGCCTCACGCGCGGCCGCGGCGCGGACGTGGCCAGGCTGGCGGAGGCAGACCCGTTCCAGTGGGTCGACCCGAAGCCGCAGGGACATGTCGGTGACTGGGTGGAGCCGGCTGCGGGCACACAGGCCGCGCCGGGCTGGTATTGGGACGGAACGCGACAGGAGGTGGTGTATGTGCTGTCGCGCAGCGATCGTTTCCGGCCCGGGCCGGGCGGCAAGGCGGAGATCCGCTACCGCATCGAGGTGGCCTCGGGCGGGGTGCGGGCCGCCCTGCGGCCGGTGGAGGCTTACGAGTGGTTCTAGCAGCGGCGGCAATGCTGCTAAAGTGATAATGTAGGACTCTTGAAAGGAGAGCAATGATGAGCAGGAACAGCAAGGGCTTTACCCTGATCGAACTGATCGTGGTGATCACCATCCTCGGCATCCTGGCGGCGGTCGCGCTGCCGCGCTTCGTCGGCCTGCAGGCGGATGCCCGCGCGGCCTCGGCGCGCGCGGCGCTGGGCGCGCTCCAGGCAGGAGCGGCGCTGACGCACGGCGCCAACCTGGCGCGCGCACAGGCGGCCAATGCCGCTGCGGTTGTCGAAGGCGGAACCGTCGCCATGTGCAACCGCTATCCGTTGGCAAACAACACCACGACTACCGGCGGCGGCATCCTGTTCGCGGCGGGGCTCACGACCGCGGATTACCAATTCACGGCCGGCGGCGCTACTGATGCGAGCTCGATCGAAATCCGGCCGAACGGCATCGCCGCCGCCTCGACGACCTGCGTGGTGACGTATACAGCGGCGAATGGCACGACAGCAGGCTCCTGCACGGCGCCAGGCAACGCGCCGACGTATGCCATCACAGTAACCGACTGCAACTAAACCGCGGACACGACGCCGGCCATGCGCCGGCGCCGCGTCGTGGAGGCTGACTTTTTCCGAAGCCTGCCGGGTGCGCATTGAGCTGGTGAGCATTCCATGAGCGGAACATGCCTGGCGTTTCCCTCTGGCCGCCGGGCCCATGTTCCGCGGCCGCAGGCCGGCTTCACGCTCGTCGAACTGATTACCGTCCTGGTCGTGGTGGCCATCCTGGCCGCCGTCGCTGCGCCGCGGTTTTTCACCCGCCAGTCCTTCGAGGAACGTGGCTACTACAACGAAGTGCAGGCCGCGCTGCGCTACGCCCAGCGCCTGGCCATCGCCGAACGGCGCGAGGT
>CAYMKU010000154.1:0-2111 GCA_964391015.1 uncultured Ignavibacteriaceae bacterium | reverse complement strand
AGTCGAACTACACGACCTGGCGGCTGGCGAAGATGAACCTCGCGATCCGGGGCATCGATGCGCAGATCGCCCACGGGGACACCTTTCACCAGCACGCCCATCCAGACCTGAAGGCGGACTACGTGCTGGCGAACCCGCCGTTCAACGACAGCGACTGGCGCGGGGACCTGCTGAAGGACGACCCGCGCTGGGCCTACGGCACACCGCCGGTTGGGAACGCGAACTTCGCCTGGGTGCAGCACTTCATCCACCACCTCGCGCCGGACGGAGTCGCTGGGTTCGTGTTGGCGAACGGGTCGATGGCGTCCAATCAAAGTGGCGAAGGTGACATTCGACGGGCGATTGTCGAGGCCGACCTCGTGGATTGCATGGTTGCGCTGCCGGGACAGCTGTTCTTCACCACGTCGATTCCGGTTTGCCTGTGGTTCCTGACGCGGAACAAGCGCGGTAGCGGTCGTGACCGAACTGGGGAGACGTTGTTCATCGATGCTCGCCGGCTCGGGAGCCTGACTGACCGCGTCCACCGAGAGCTGAGCGACCACGACATCGCGAAAGTCGCCGACGTGTACCGCGCTTGGCGGGCCGAGCCGGGACAGTATTCCAACGTCCCTGGCTTCTGCGGGAGCGCGACCCTGACAGACATTGTCGCTCAAGGTCACGTGCTTACGCCCGGCCGCTACGTAGGTATCGGTGCTGGGACGGACGACGGAACGCCATTCGAAGAGCGGATTTCCGGTCTCGCCCTGACGCTCCACCAGCAATTCGAACGCTCCGACGCACTAACGGCTTCCATCAAGGCGAACCTCCGGATGCTGCTGCATGACTGAGAACGCGTCTTTGGCAGACTGCGCCAGTTTCGTGTCTGGGGGCACTCCCTCCAAGGCACGCGAAGAGTTTTGGGACGGCGACATCCCGTGGCTGTCCGCCAAGGACATGAAGACCTTTTACATCCGGGACTGCGAAGACCACATTTCGAAGGAGGCCGTCACCGCGGGTGCGCGGTGTGTAGGACAAGACGCAACTCTCGTCCTAGTAAGAGGCATGACACTGCTCAAGGATGTCCCAATAGTGGTGCCGTCCCAGCGCTTGGCCTTCAATCAGGACGTGAAAGCGGTAATTCCGAAGGCTGGCATCCATGACCGATTCCTGACGTACGCGTTGGTCGCACGGCGCCCAGAACTGCTCACTTTCGTCGAGCTGGCGGGGCATGGAACTGGCCGGTTGCCCACCGACCGACTCGCATCCCTCAGCATTTGGCGCCCTCCCCTCCCAGAGCAGCGCGCCATCGCCGGGGTGCTCGGCGCCCTGGACGACAAGATTGAGCTGAACCGGCGGATGAACGAGACGCTGGAGGCAATGGCGCGGGCGCTCTTCAAATCGTGGTTCGTGGACTTCGACCCGGTGCGCGCGAAGTCGAAAGGCCGCCAGCCGTGGGGCATGGACGCGGCAACGTCCGCGCTCTTCCCGAGCGAGTTCGAGGACAGCGAGTTGGGCCAGATTCCGAAGGGCTGGCGGGTTCGATCCATCGGCGACATTGCCTCCCTGGACAAGGGAGTTTCCTACAAGGGCGAGTTCCTCACCCACGATGGGATACCGATGGTGAATCTCGGGTGTTTCGGAGGAAACGGGCGGTTCATGCCGGAGAAGCTGAAGCCCTACGCGGGTGACCACCGAGACCGACATCTTGTCAGCCCCGGTGACATCGTTATTGCGAACACTGACATGACTCAGCATCGAGTCATTCTTGGGAGCCCGGCCATCGTCCCGGACTTGCAGGGTCACGACCGGCTCTTGTTCAGCCATCATGTCTTTGCCCTGCGGCTCAACGAGCGCTGGGGCGAAAGTCGCGAGTTCATGTATCAGCAGTTCCTTCGCCCGGAGTTTCGCGAACGAGCCGAGGGCTATGCGACCGGAACCACGGTTCTCGCCTTGCCTCGCGACGCGGTTCTCATGCTCCCTTTCATCGAGCCTGACCATGCGGTATTGCATGCCTTCGCTGAGGTCGCGAACCCGCTTCGGAAACGTGCGGAGGTCAGTGCCAAGGAATCCAAAACGCTCGCCGAGCTGCGCGACACGTTACTGCCGAAGCTGATGTCGGGTGAGGTGCGGGT
>CAYMKU010000153.1:0-2112 GCA_964391015.1 uncultured Ignavibacteriaceae bacterium | reverse complement strand
GAAGTGAATGCCAATTACGAAGCGCTTAAAGTGGCACAGATGAAGATAGAACTGTCTCAAAAAGCGATTGCGCAGGCTAAGGATAATAAACGCATTCTAGACAATCGTTTTGTAGCGCAGGTAGCCTTATTGAGCGATGTGCTGGAGGCCGACCAATTGTTGTTACAAGCGCAGACAAATCTATTGAATGTACAGGCAGATGCCGCTATCGCTAATTATAAACTTCAACGAAGTTTGGGAACAATAAAGCAGTAATCTGGATCATTGCGAGGAACAAAGAAATCTGAAAGAAAATAAATAACTTATAATTATCATCAAATGGAAAATACAACAAACACTATCTCTGAAAAAGAAGGAAAATCCAAACGAAAAGTAATCGCGCCGCTGGTAGGCGGATTGCTTCTGATTGGTGCTGTCGTTTTTGCTTACAAAAAAATCAGCTATGCCATGCATAATGAGGATACGGAAAACTCACAGATTGAATGTAACATCGTGCCCGTTGCACCGCGTGTTTCCGGGTATGTAGATAAAGTATATGTGATCGAGAACCAGCGTGTCCATAAAGGTGATACGATCCTGAAGCTCGATGACAGAGATCTTAAAATAAAACTTGAACAAGCATTGATCAATGCAAAGAGTGCCGGCGCCAACGTGAATGTAGTGAAAAGCAATGTGACGTCAGCTGATGCTTCTGCAAGCGCTGTGTCTACAACCATTTTGACAGCTCAAGCTAGTGTGGAGACAGCGAAAGCCAATGTGGAAGCCGCGAAGGTACGGGTATGGAACGCCACCGAAAATTTCAAGCGATACGAACAATTATACAATCAGACTTCAGCCACACAGGCGCAGTATGACGCGGCATTGGCTGAAAAACAATCGGCAGAGAGACAGGTACAGGTGGCGGAAAAGCAGGTACTGGTGGCCGAAGCACAATTGAAGGCAGCACAACAGCAGTCAGCAGCATCCCGTACACAGGCCAATGGCGTAGGTACGCAGGTGAATCTGGCGGAAGTAGGCATACAGCAGCGTGAAGCTGATGTGGAATTTGCAAAACTACAACTGTCGTATGCTTACCTGATTGCGCCGTGCGATGGCTTCATCGCCAAGAAGAATGTACAGCCCGGCCAGTTAGTAAATGTAGGACAAAACCTCATGAGTATCGTGGATGACAGCCAGTTGTGGATTACGGCCAATTTCAAAGAGACACAGATTGAGCACATGAAACAGGGACAAGCAGTGGAAGTGAAAGTGGATGCCTATCCCGGCAAAGTATTTGAAGGAAAGATCGAATCCATGCAGGCCGCTACAGGTTCTAAGTTTTCTTTGTTGCCTGCAGACAACGCCACCGGCAACTTCGTGAAAGTCGTACAGCGCATACCGGTCCGTGTTGCCCTGCTCGATGACAAGACCGATACCTACGACCTGCGTGCCGGCATGAATGTAACAGTAGCAGTGAAAGTGAAATAATGAATAACTGTATTGGCGCCACTTTTTAAATAATCGAATCCTTTAACTGCTGAAATCTTTTTTCTTATTACTTTATACTTTTTACTTACTACTATCATATGAC
Source organism: uncultured Ignavibacteriaceae bacterium (assembly GCA_964391015.1). Lineage (GTDB taxonomy): Bacteria > Bacteroidota > Ignavibacteria > Ignavibacteriales > Ignavibacteriaceae > XYD12-FULL-36-8. The sequence goes on along the minus strand of CAYMKU010000153.1, from coordinate 542 downwards.
TCAAGAACAAACCAACAGCCTGATAGAATACGGAGCACGCCGGTACATCATCACGGTGACTGTAGTGTTGTGTACTTTGCTGGAGCTGATTGATACCACAGTGGTGAATGTAGCGACAAATACTCTGATGGGAAATCTGGGAGCTACCATCTCCGAAGTCAGCTGGGTGATTGCCGCTTATGCTATTGCTAATGTAATCATCGTGCCGATGAGCGGCTGGTTATCGGCGCAGTTTGGCCGTAGAATCTATTTTGCCTCATCTGTTGCCTTGTTCACTTTTTCCTCACTTATGTGCGGCTTGTCCGATTCCATTTGGACACTCGTATTCTGGCGTTTTGTGCAGGGCATCGGCGGTGGCGCCTTATTTGCAACTTCACAAACCATCTTAAAGGAAATTTATCCGCCGGAAAAAATAGGCATGGCGATGGCGATGTTCGGAATGGGTGTGATTGTTGGACCAACCATTGGCCCCTACCTCGGCGGTTATCTTGTTTACAACTATTCCTGGCCGGTGATTTTTTATGTCAATATTCCGATTGGAA
>CAYMKU010000152.1:0-2130 GCA_964391015.1 uncultured Ignavibacteriaceae bacterium | reverse complement strand
CTGAATTTGCGTCTGGTTTGTTTGCTCATAATGGTCAAATTTAATTGTTTTTTTTAAACTTAACCTTTTGTCTTATTTTTGGGGAGTATTACATTTTACCTCCTAATTCCTTCCACCTATTCACACCTTTAGACTTTTTATTCTTAATACTTTTAGACAGTTTGATATCACTATCTATAAGCATTGACTTTTGTGACCCTGAAATATTAGGTAGTTGGTTTCCGAGTTTTTTCTCTTTATAAAGAGCATAGCCACCAAGAAAAAACCTCTTAAAATCCAAATACTTGATCCATATGTACCCTTCACTACCCCACGCTTCACCCCAGCTGTTTAATATTTCAAAGGCACCGTCATATTTTTTATCATCATATCCTACTACTACCATAGCATGTCCATATCCATCAAGTTTTGTTTCTTTGGTTCCGGGCACCCATAATGATCTTCCTATGGACAATTCAAAACTCGACGGTACATTCATTCCTATAACCACGGGTAGGCCTTTAGAAATGACTGTTTTAACTTCTTCAATATTTCTTATTCTAAATATTTCATCTGGTTTATTAGCACTAGCCGTGGCAAGATCCTTTTCATAATCAGGTGGATAATAGTTACACAATTGAACTTCTCCGAAAGGATAAAAATCTGGATATTCCACCATTAACATAAACGGTGCTCCATTATTTAATACATCCACCATAGCTTTGTCTATATTCAGACCTTCTCTGCATGCGTTATCGTTATAGGATTTGTTTCTGAAGTATATCCAATGTGGTGAAACTAGCTGTATTGAATTCATTTTTATATCAGTGCTATTATTGTTGATGGCATTCAGCATGGTCAATGCTGTGGCTGTTGAGTAAGCTACACAAGTAGAAAGTTTTTGTTGTATGATGTAAGGTGCATATTTTTTAAGTGAAAATGCATCAGGAATAAAATCAGCTCTTTCGATTTCGTAATGCTCACCTTTGTCAAAGGCATCTTGATCAAAAACCATCCCTTGAGCATGTAATTTAACTACTATTATGGATATTACAAGTATTAATAGTAAAAAATAATTTTTCATTTATTGTCTTTTTTAGGTTTAAATAAATATTTGTTATTTTTAATTTCAACTTCAATGATTCTTCGTTCATTTAGAGTAACAACGGCACTATTGAAAGATTTGAAATTATCTTGCGTTACATATAAAAACAAAGAATCCTTATTAAATTGATATTCATTTTCATTACTTGATTTAAGAACTAAATGAATATTTTCCTTTAATCCACCTCCTAAATTTCCTTTTTTGGGTAATGCTTTTAACTCCATTTTTCCAATATAAATTGATCTTGAGTCTAAATTTATTTGGCTATCCGTCACAATACTACCTTGAGAAATATTTTCATCACTTTTGCCATTTATTTCGATACTCCAATCGTTGGCAGGATGTGAAAAGTGTCTAGGATGAAATAAAAAGATTACACCTATTATAATTGTAAAAGTTGCAGCAACTGCCATCAATACCCATCTGGGAATTAAAGGTTTCATTTTCTCGTCTGTGTCATTAATTTCTCTTTTAATTTGATTCAGTTCAAGCAATAAATCAGTTCTGGCACTTTTTATAATTCCCTGACGAATCGACTTATGTAAGTAAAATTCTGAATTTAGAGTTTGATCATTCTTTAACATTTGTTCAAAATTAAATTTATCAGTACTGGACAAAGTACCGTCTATGTATTGATCCATCATTTCCAAAAATGTCGCCTTATCCATGATCCTTTATTTTATCAGTTACGACTTTTTTTAATTTTTGTATACATTTATATTTTCTTTTACGCAGATTTTCCTCTGAAATTGTTCCGATTTCTTCAGCTATATCCCTCATAGATTTTTTATCATAGTAGTATGACGTTAAAATCTTTTTGCAATCGATGTCTGTTTCATTTAAAGCTTTGAGGACAATTGCTTCGATTTCATTGTTGGAGGTCTGTAACTCCTCATCAAATTCATCTATATGTTCAATTATACGTTCCTCTGGAGAAAAATTCATTTCTCTACTTGATTTTTTATACCACATATTTTTCCCTACAGCATATATATACCCAATGGAATATGGTTTGACCATTTCAAACAGCCTGATTGTATAATTGA
>CAYMKU010000151.1:0-2144 GCA_964391015.1 uncultured Ignavibacteriaceae bacterium | reverse complement strand
CGGGTTTTCACCCGTGGTTATTACTATTTTACCCTTTCAGGGTTTTATTACTTCGTCTAACTTTAAGTGCAAATGTATCACATTGAATCCTGTTATTTCACTATCGAACTCACCTTAAATCAAACCAACGCAACACTGTCCGTACTGTCAGGATAGCCCATAAACCTCAACGAGGTTACATCATAATAACCTGGGGCTATAGCCCGGGGAAGGAATGGCCATGAAAGAAAACCCCGGAGGAGTATCATCCTGATAGCCCCGGTCTTCAGACCGGGGTATAAGGAAAACAGGTAATCGTTTTGGCGTGTATTTTTGCCGGAGTACCGCAAAAATCCTGACAAAACGTAAGAGATTGTCAATGCCGATCTGGCAGGGTACACCCCCCATCCCCGGACCCTGTCTAAAAAATGGAGGGGAAGCACTCCGCCAAGGAGCATCCGTTAAGACCCTTAACCAAATTTGGGTAGGAATTACATTATAGAAATAATTATTTAAAAAATAATTTGAAAAAGCGTTTTGACGTAATGATATATTACATATCTTTAGATTGACAAGGAGGGGTTTTGTTCCCACCATACTGCATTTCTTTGTAAAACAAAATATTAAATGTAAGTCTGAAATGTGCACAAAAAATTTAGTGATCTTCTTGATGGTTATTTTAAGTATAAATACAACGGTATTATCCCAGAGAGAGGACCATGTATGGGTATTAGGGGATACAGCGGGTCCCATTGCTTCAGATTCTTTGTATTGTATGATGGCGATGGATTTCAATGGTGATCAGGTGACCATAAAACCTGTGGAACCATGCATTTCAAGCATCTCAGGGGCAAATAGTTCTATTGCGGATAAGCAGGGCACACTGATGGCCTTTACAAATGGCATGTATATCAGGGATGACGAACAGCAATACCTGGTGGACACCATAGGGTACGACTGGTCCTTACCTAAAAATTGCCGTGACTGGGAGTACAACAACTACATATACAGTGCTACCGCACCTATGCCTAATCCAACAGGAAAGGTAGGATCAAACAATGTCATAATGCTGTCCATAGACTCCACTCTGTTTGCCGTTTATACCACACGCAATTATTGTATAGGCAAGACAGATAAATTAATGTATAGCATGGTACGCACTTCCGGTGAGATTGTTTGGAGGGACAAGTTGCTGGCTACATCAAATGATCTACGGGGTATGGTATATACCATAAAGCATGGCAACGGGCGTGACTGGTGGCTGATATCCCTTACCAATGACTCCCGAAAGATGATGGTGTACCTGGTAGATCCATCGGGCATAACATTTCACCACGTGCAGGAGATAGAAAACAACATTACCTTTACAGCTAAAGCTGTGGGACAGATGGCGATATCGCCTGATGGCAGCAAGATAGCCTGGATATCTGGGTATTATTATGATAAAACCGATGGGACCCAGTTTTTTCTGGCTGATTTTGACAGGTGTGACGGTACGGTATCAGGGGTGCAGTATGCCTATGGCACAAGTCCTGGCGTTGGTGCAGGTATTGCGTTCTCACCTGACAGTAGGTACTTGTACATGACACTCACCTATAAGATGTACCGTTACGATGTGTCCAGGACCGATGCCCTTACTGCCGGCACGCTGGTAGGAATGTATGATGGTTTTAACTTTCTGGACATGTACAATGATGCACGAGAGGTAAATTTTTACAAGCTAAAACTGGGCCCTGACGGCAGGATGTATGTGTTTTCGTCAGGTACCTTGTGCAGGTACATGGGAGTGATCCACTATCCGCATGAAGCTTTACCACATCATATAGACCTTCGGCAACACAGTTTATATACCCCCAGGGCATTTTTTTATACCGTACCCAATATGCCGGAGTATCGTATAGGCCCCCTCGATGGCTCTCCCTGCGATACGCTGGGCATCGACAATCATCCGGTAGCGAAGTACCGCTATGATCCCGATACCCTGGACTATCGCCGCATCAGATTTACGGACCTGAGCTATTTCCGGCCGGAGACCTGGAGCTGGGATTTCGGTGATGGCAGCCCCCGGTCATCGGAGCGGCACCCCCGCCACACCTATGCCCATAATGGCACCTATACCGTATGCCTCACCGTGAGCAATGAAAACAGTAGTAACACTACCTGCC
>CAYMKU010000150.1:0-2177 GCA_964391015.1 uncultured Ignavibacteriaceae bacterium | reverse complement strand
TACAAGCACCGCTACGTGGACAATCTGCGGCCGCGGGAAAGGCCCGAAGCACTGTCGTTCGGCAGCGTGATCCACGGGGCCCTCGAACTCTGGTATCGCTCGGCCGACCATGCCAACCGGCTATGGACGGTGCTGGAGTACATCGACCGGCAGTTTCCGCTCCGTGCCGGCGACGACTCGCAAAAAGCATCGTGGCATCTGGCGCGGGCCATGTTCACGGGCTATGCCACCTGCTACGCCTCCGAAGACTTCGAGATCGTCGAGGTCGAAAAGCCGTTCACCGGCCAAATCCGCAACCCCGACACGGGTCGTGCCAGCCAGACGTTTCAAATGGCCGGCAAGGTGGACGCGATCGTCCGCCGCGCCGACGGCATGTATCTGCTGGAACACAAGACGGCTTCGTCGATTGACGCCAATTACCTCGACAAGTTGTGGACCGATACCCAGATCGCGTTGTACTCGTTCCACCTGCGGCAACTTGGCTACCCGATCGTGGGCGTCATCTACAACGTCCTGCTCAAGTCCCGCCTGCAACAGAAGGCGGGTGAGACGGAAGCGGAGTTCGAGGCACGTCGGATGGAACTGGCCGCCAAGAACAAGAGCGGTCGCTCGACGGCCAAGCGGCAACTGCCGGAAACCGACGAAGAGTTCCAGGCCCGGCTGGCCGAATGGTATTCGCGGCCCGAGGCCTTCCACCGCGAGCACATTTACCTCTCCGAAGACCGCCTGGCCATGCTCCAGGAAGAAGTCTGGGAGATCACCCAGCAGTACCTGGACGCCCGCCGCCGCGGCAAATGGCTGCTGAATACCTCGAGCTGTTTCTCGTACCAGCGGCCGTGCGAGTACCTGCCCTATTGCCAGTCCGGCTTCAACCCCAATGTCATCGACAACCTGTACGAAATCCTGCCGCCGCACGAAGAACTTCAAGCACCCGATTCCGAAGCACCCTCGTTTTGATAGGAGCACCTGATGAACGTCCTGCTGCCAACCCAACGCACGAAGCCTGTCATGGAGTTGGGTAAACAGACCATTCTGTTGTACTCGGCACCCAAGTTGGGCAAGAGTACCTTCGCCAGCAAGTTTCCCGAGGCCATCTTCTTCGAATGTGAACCGGGCCTCAGTCACCTGGAGGTCTTCAAGGTCCCGACGTACACGTGGGAGGACTTCTTGGCAGCCTGCAAACTCGTCGCGCAGGGCAATCACCCCTTCAAGACCATCGTGATCGACACGGCGGACAACGCTTTCAAGTTCTGCAGCGATTACATCTGCAGCAAGCACAACATCGAATACGAAGGGGACATGGGGCACGGCAAGGGTTGGGCCCTTGTCAAAAACGAATGGCACCGCGTACTAACCCGGTTGGCCAGCTTGCCCTTCGGCTTGGTCCTGATCTCCCATGCCCAGGACAAGACCATCGAAACGCGCACCGGTGAATTCACCAAGACGCAGCCGAGTCTGCCGGATCGGGCCCGCAATGTGGTGCTCGGCCTGGTCGACATGATCCTGTACTGCGAAGCGATCCCCCGCAAAGACGCAGCGGGCAGCGTCACGATCGATCGTGTGATGCGCACCAAGCCGCATCCGACTTACGAGGCTGGCGACCGCACGGGCCGCCTGCCAGAAATCTTGCCCCTGGAATATGACGCTTTCGTGAACGCCTTCACCTCCGCCGCCCCTGGAAGCACTCCCGGCAAGGGCCAGGCGGAACGCACCAAGCCGGGAAGCACCACCGAGGAGAAGAACCGCAAATGAGCACTACTTACGAACCCGATGATTTTGAACCTGTGCCGCCCAATGACGTGGATCTGTCCGCCTACGACGAGGAGTTTGCGTCGGCCGAATCGTCGGCCCACGACGAAGTGCCGGACGGCAAGTACCAAGTCCGCATCCACGGCGTGCGGCTCGACCGCAGCCAGAAGGGCGATCCGATGATCAAGTGGGACTTGGTCGTCATCGCCGGCGGCCAGGCCAATCGCCACATCTTCAAGAACTCCGTGATCACACCCGCGGCATTGCCGTTCGTGAAGGGGGACTTAAAGACGCTGGGACTCAGCCTGGCCAAGTTCAGCGAGTTGCAGCAGCGGCTCGAAGAACTGCTCGACGTCACGTTGGAAGTCACCAAGCGGACCAAGGGCGAATACGCCAACGTGTACTTCAACAAACGCATCCAGATCGCC
>CAYMKU010000149.1:0-2179 GCA_964391015.1 uncultured Ignavibacteriaceae bacterium | reverse complement strand
GATGCTCGCCATAGAAAGCACGGTAGTTTGTTATTTTAATATCAGTTATTCTCATGCTTGCCTTCTATGATAGCGATTTCCGGAATGGAACTCATGTAAAATAAATTAACTCTCACAGCATGCTCACGGTCATTCAGGCGATTGAAAACCGTTTTACAGATTTTCATTTTCTGCTCGTCACTCATTTTGTCTGTAAACTCTGGCAACTCCCCAAGATGCTGTATGATTTCCCTTTTGTGTTTTTTAATCAACTCAGGGAAATACAACTCATACACCATACCGTCTATTATTTGTTCGAAATAGGTGGGCATGAGTTGGTCGGAAGCACTTTGTAAATCTTGCTTTTTTAAAAACAAAATGTAGTCGACAATAATGCGATAGGGCTTTTGTTTGGTTGAATTCTTAATTCGAAGCCTCCCTACTGGACCGGGATAGTATTCATAACGGTAATCCATCAACTTTCCATAAGACTTGAAGTAGAAGGATAATACCTTTGAATTGAGCAAGGCTAATAAATATTTAGTTTCATATTTCTTTTTTCCACTTTGATTTAAAGCAACCACTGTTGTGTCTGCACTGGAATAGAAACCATTTGCGTCATAACAAAAAGTATTTTCAGATGCCTTGAATCTGCAAATTAATTTTTCCGATTCAAAAAGTTCTTGTTCACGAGGCCATTGTAAATCGAACCATCTGATTTTGCCATTTTTTGCTTCACGCCTATTAGATAACTTAGTTTTGAATGACAGTAACCTTTGTTTAAGTTGGGGATAATCGTCTAAAGAATTGATTAGTTTAGTATAAACTAATTCTCTTTTCTCAACCAATTCAATTGCGTATTTCTGAATATCACCAACTTTAAGCCATGGCTTGACTATTTTTTTTGGTAGATTTTTAAATTCATTCTCTGTTGTAATAAATGCTTTATCAAGACCAGTTACAATGCCTTGTTTACAATTTGCAATCTCATCTAAGGAAATAGAATCCTCCTCAATCAGCTTTAAAATATCTGTTGACTCTTCATTTGTCAGATTCCATGAATCTTTGGTTGTTATGTTTTCTGCTGGAATAAAGTTTGAAACATATTCGCTTAGGTCTATGTAGTCAATCTTCTTTCCTGGGTGAAATCTATAATGAAAATGAGTGAGATAATCTGGGATATTCAAAAAGCTTGTAATGCAGGTTTTAATACCAATTCCATCAAATACAGTAACATTTTTGAAATCAATAATTTCCTTCAAAGTCGTCTTAGTTGAAACGAATTTTCTTAGCTTTTTTGCATATTCAGCTTCAATCCAATATCTGGAAGTAATTAATGATGTTACACCCTGCGTTTTACTTAGCTCGTGAGATTTATAGAAGAAATAGTAATAGATGTCCGCTTTCCCATCGAATACTTCTGAGTAAAGATGTCTATAAACTTCTTTGTCTTCTGTCGAATACATTTTGAAGTTTAAGTAAGGCGGATTCCCAATCACAATATCAAATCCCGCATTCCCATTCACCAAATACGGATTCAATACTTCAGGAAAATCCAGTTTCCAATCGAAATGCTCAAACGGTTCTTCTTTGTTTTGTTTTAGTTTTTGCAGTTTGGCAATATGCCTGTCAAAGTCTTTTTTCTTCTGCTTCAATTCTTCATTGTATCGCAAGTCGCTGGCTGTTGGGGCAAAGCCGCCTTTCACCGCATTGCTTGCTAAGAATTTTTCTTTGTTGAAGGATAGCTGGTTAATCAGCAATTCCAGTTTCAGGTTTCTGATTTCGGCTTGTAGTTTTTTCTTGTCCTTGTTGTCAGGCTTAAAGAACTTTTTTTGCTTTTCGGCAATTTCTTTCAGCAATCGCTGTATGTTTTGCACAAAGGTGTCTGCCTTGCCTACGCTGCTTTTTCGTTCCCAGTCAATTTCTATTATCTCACCTTCAAACTTGCTCACCAAACTGTCGCCAACCACAATTTTGTAATCAAGGTTGGGCAAGGCTCTTGGTTTTTCTTCGTCCACCACCAAACTCAGCCAGAAACGCAAGCGGGCAATGTCAACCGCACCCTTTTCAATATCCACACCATACACAGAGTTTTGGATGATGTTCTCCTTTACATCAGCCGGTTTCCACGGCTGTTGCAGTTCATAGGCAATTACTTCTTTTATAGCATGTATTTCCTGCAACAAGCCCATTGGGAAAG
>CAYMKU010000148.1:0-2195 GCA_964391015.1 uncultured Ignavibacteriaceae bacterium | reverse complement strand
AGATAGCCGTGCCGACGCGGACAACTGTTGCTCCCTCTTCTATAGCGACCTCGAAATCGTGGCTCATTCCCATTGAAAGCTCGCCGTTCGATATAAACTCATCGCGGATCGCCCGCAATTTCTTGAAGAATGGCCGCGTTGCCTCAGGATCATCAAACAATGGCGGCAAGAGCATTAGGCCGTCAAATCGTAGGCATTTACAAGTTTTCAAATAAGCAGCGAGTTCAGGCAGATCGCTCTCGGCGACGCCGGATTTTGTTTCTTCGCCGGCGAGATCGACCTGCACAAAGATCAACAGCGTGTCGCGGCGTTCTTCAATACAAATACGTTCGAGTCTCATCGCCAGTTCAAGCGAATCAATTGATTGGATAACATCAAACAGTTGCACCGCCTTACGCGCTTTGTTCGATTGCAAATGTCCGATCAGATGCCATTCAGCAGCGTTGCGGCCAATTTCGACGATCTTGCCTTCTGCTTCCTGAACCTTATTTTCGCCAAAAACTGTGATCCCTGCGGCGACCGCCTCGCGTAAAACCGACGCCGGATGCGTCTTGCTGACGGCAACCAGCTTTATATCTTCGGCGTTTCGCCCGGCACGCACGGCCGCTTGCGATATCCTTCGCCTAACCTCCGCCAGATTTGTTTGTATCTCTGTCAACACAAGTCAAATATAGCAAAATCCCAGTCTCAAACTGTTTCGGTGGGGAGCTATGTCCTGCCAGTCACTGTCCCAAAGTGTCCCACGCCATTGTGGGACAGTGTAAATAGCTCATTTTATTGAGTTTAACACCGAGTTTTTGCCCTTGTCCCATCTTTTTTGAAAAAAAACGAGGCATTAGGTTACGAAATAGGTAATTCCTGTAAATAAATAAGTTACTGCGTTACGCGGTTTTGCGATACACCGATCTTTCCCGGGACAGGCGGGATATTTTTTTGTGCTGTTCCACGCGTTCTAGGTGTTCCGAGCGTTCCACTTGTTCCAAACTAAAGTGCGTTGTTATCAACTTTGCCGCCGTCGTATTTAGATTTTCAAATATCCTGCGGTGCCTGCACGCCACGTTGAACCCTAACTCATGCATGCCTCCTGACACTCCCGCATCAAGCTAGCAAATTCTCAAGTAAATTGGAAGACCAACTTTCCCGATATAGCTTAACTTTCTCGATATGACGCAACTTTCCGAATATGACGTGGTTTTCCGGGTGCTATTGTCCATTCTTGAGTTTTCACAAGTGAATTCGTATTATCTATGTTCGCCCTTCAAGCGGACGTGGCGGAACTGGTAGACGCGCAGGTCTCAGAAGCCTGTGGCCGCAAGGCCGTGGAAGTTCGATTCTTCTCGTCCGCACCACCTTGCAAAGGATAAAGGCTGAAGGATAAAGTGTAAAACCTTTGTCCTTTTCTGTTGCGTTCTTTGCTACTTTGCGTGAAACTTTTGAGCAGTGCGCAAAGAATTTATCCAGGCAATAAAAACACACCAACCTGCATTTGGACTTGAGCTGTCCGGAGAGGCTATCGGGCGCCTCGCCAATTATTACGATCTTGTAATGCAGCATAACGCGCTGCTGCACCTCGTAGCGCCGTGTTCGGCAGAGGAGTTTGCCATCCGGCATATTCTCGAATCACTGATCTTGCTTGAATATTTGCCCGTAGGCGCAAAATTTGCCGACGTCGGTGCTGGTGCCGGATTGCCGTCGATCCCTTGTTTACTTGTCCGTAAAGATCTAAAAGCAATATTGATCGAATCAAAGGAAAAGAAAACAAACTTTCTCGAGATCGTTGTCGAAAAACTGAGTCTTGCGGCGCAAATGCAGATCGTTACAAAACAATTTATGGAAGCCGATCCTGCAGATTGCAGATACATCACCTGCCGGGCCATTGATAAATTTACCGAGAAACTGCCGCGGTTAATAAAATGGTCGGGACGCCGCCAAATGCTCTTATTTGGCGGGGAAAATCTTAAAGAATCTCTTCAAACCGAAAAAGTACATTTCACGCAAAAATTATTGCCGCTGTCGGAGCAGCGTTTTTTGTTCGTCATCGAACGATGATCTCGCGGTTTATTGCGTGACCTGAAGCAGGTTGTAAAGCAGATATTTGAGGCCTGGAGCGGGCTTCATCAAATAGGTGCTGATCTTTGCCTGTGCTTCGTCATCATTAACGATCCTTTCCAGCGTGCTTCGATCGACCGCGTAAA
>CAYMKU010000147.1:0-2229 GCA_964391015.1 uncultured Ignavibacteriaceae bacterium | reverse complement strand
TGTGCGAAATGTAGAGCGACAGGTCGGTCCCCTTGCGGCATTCGCACAGGACCTGGGCCTTTTGCGCGTAGGCTTTGGCCAGAAGCTGCTGAAGTTCATCGCCTTCGGCCACGCTGCGGCCGAGCACACGGTATCGCTGGATCATTGGGTCTTGCTCCAATTTCTCGCGATCGACGCTGCCCGTTCGACCTCTCGCGCTTCTCCTTCGGTTTGATGCGGCCCCGGATGGGCTCGCGGAGGTCAGTCTATGCCGGGCAATGCCATGCGGCAAGATGGTGCACAGCCGTTCGGCTCGCACTGGTCCGACTGGCCGTCACGAGAACCGGCGGCTAGGGCAGGGGCATGGACGACCTGTTTACTCCTCGCGGTTTCTCCGGCCGGACGCTGGTGCGCAGCGACCTTGCGCCGCTCGCCGGCGGCGCGCCGCAAGTCCTGGTCGATTGCGATCTCGAGGACGCGGACCTTTCCGGGCTCGACCTGACGGGCTGGCGGTTCGAACGCTGCAATCTGCGCAAGGCCGATTGCAGCGGGACCAAGCTAGAGGGGTCAGTCTGGCAGAGTTGCCGGGCACCGTTCGTCAGTTTCGTCGGTGCCAACCTCAGCGAAGCTGCGTTCTCGGGCGGCGACTTCAACAATTCCGTCTGGCGGCGCGCGACGCTGACCTCGGCGAAGTTCGTTGGCACCAAGCTCACCGGGGCGGACTTCACCGAAGCGCGTGCAATGCATGTCCAGTTCGAGGAAGTGCTGCTGGTCAGTGCCAAGCTGCCCGGGTTCTCGTTCCGCAAGGAAACCCTGCGCCGGGTCGACTTCTCCGGCGCCGACCTGCGCAAGGGCGACTTCCGGATGAGCGTGTTCGAAGACTGCAGCCTGCGCGAGGCGATGGTCTCGGGCTCGCGCTTCGAAGGCTCGGACCTGCGCGGTGCGGATCTTGGCGGGCTGCGCCTGGTCGATGCGGGGCTGTTCCGTGGCGCGACGATCTCGCGCGAGCAAGCCGGGCAACTGCTCGGCGAGCTTGGGCTCAACGTCCGCTAGGTCTGGGGCAGGGAGTTCAGCCCTCGCATTGCTCGAGGTTCTCGACGACGCCGTCGGCAAGGCCGAGGCACAGTGCCGCTTCCTCGCGCGTGAGCACGATCTCGCTTGCGGCGTGATCGGCTAGTTTCTTCCCCAGCACCACCGACACTGCGCGGGCAACCTGCAGTGCGCTCGGCATTTCCCCTCGATCGTCCATCGGTCTGGCTCCTTGAGTCCCGGACACGGTTCTGCCTGCGGCAGTGGGTCCAGCTCTTCGCGGCATGACGGGAATATACCTGACCTGGGGCAGGTTGGCGAGGTAAAGGCAGGAGAGGGGCACCCCGGCGCCCGCGCCCCGCGCGGGCTGGGGGCAACCCGCTCTATTCGCTAGGGCGCGCGTCGGCGCTGGCGCACCGCCGCCCACCCAAGCTCACCGGCATGGGATGCCGGCCCTGCGGGTGACGATCGGGGCCAGGGGTAGTGGCGGGAAGTGTGGGGGCATTGGCGCTGCGGCGCGCTGCGGCTAGAATATGCCTCATGCCTGTCGTTCTCGCTGCCGCCGCCCTGTGTTTGTCGCCTTCGGTCCACGACGGCGACACGATCCGTTGCGGCCGCGAGCGCGTGCGCATCGCCAATATCGACGCGCCCGAACTGCCCGATAGCCCGAAGTGCCAGGACCGACGCCGGTCCTACGCCTGGTGCGATTTTGCCGCCGGCGAAGCTTCGCGCGTTGCGCTGGTCCGGCTGCTGTCGCGAGGCCGGGTTATGATCGAACGGCAAGGGACCGATCCCTATGGGCGGACGCTGGCCACCGTCTCGGTGGGTGGAGTGGACGCCGGCGACTACCTGATCGCGCAGGGGCTCGCGCGTCCCTGGCGCTGAGGAACCACTTCGCGGGGCGGGCGGCTAGGACCTCCGCGAGATCTTCACTGGTGCGGTACCCGCGCTTGAGGCCGTGGCAGTTGTGCGGGCGGGGCCAGTCGCGGTGCGCCACGTTCTGACAATACCGTCGAAATGACCGCTCGGCGGCCAACGAAAGTGTGGTTGGCGCATGCGCAGCGAGGGCAAATCCGGGGCGGGGCTGAATGGCGGCCAAGGCTGACGGGTCCAGAGCTTGCTGTCCTTCCGGCATGAATTGACGAAACCGCCCTCCGTTTGCCGATGAACCCTGCGGCGCCAGTCCCTGGCCGCAACCCAAAAGCAGCGGACCGTGAAGCC
>CAYMKU010000146.1:0-2245 GCA_964391015.1 uncultured Ignavibacteriaceae bacterium | reverse complement strand
ACGCAGACGTCGCCCGATGCGCTGTTTTTTACGAGCGCATGCGCCACCGCGCGGCGGATGAGTTCCTCTGCTTCCGCGGGCAGACAATCGAGCTCTGTTTGCACGTCGATCATGACATCGCCTCCAGTGCGGGATACCGAATCCGCTCGTGCATGAGTCCCGTCAGCGTCACGAGGAAGCTCTTCTCGATCGTGTTGATCTCGCTGAGCGTCAGCGGGCTCTGTTTGAGCTGGCCGTCGTCCATCTTGCCCTGCACGATCCTTCGCACCATCTCGGCAACCTCTTCGCGCGTGGGTTCGCTCATGGAGCGCACAGCCGCCTCGCAGGTGTCGGCCAGCATCAGGATGGCCGTCTCTTTGCTGGCCGGCTGCGGCCCTGGATAGCGAAACTGTTCTGGATCCACCGGGTCTTTGCCTGCGGCCTCGGCGACTGCCCGTGCATAAAAATAATGTACCAGGCTGCGCCCGTGATGTTCGCGTATGAAGTCTTGAATACGCTGAGGAAGTCCATATTTCTGCGCCAGATCGACCCCGTCGATCACGTGATTGATGATGATCTGCGCGCTGGTCAATGGGTCGAGCTTTTCGTGAGGTGACGCACCTTCAGCCATGTTTTCGGTGAAGAAATAGGGGCGAACGACTTTGCCGATGTCGTGATAGTAGGCGCCCACGCGCGCCAGCAATGCATCTGCGCCAATGGCCGCTGCGCCGCGTTCAGCCAGGTTGCTCACCACGATCGTGTGATGATAGGTGCCGGGCGCCTTGAGGAGCAGCTGACGCAGCAACGGGTGGGTTGGGCGGCTCAACTCGTTGAGATGGAGCGATGTAGTGATGTCAAAGAGGCTGCCCAGAGCAAAATAGCCGATCAGGGCGATGCTGGCTGAAAGCCCCCCGTTGATGACGACGACAAAGAGCAGTTGCAACGTCTGGGGGCTGCTCATGCTGTCAAAAGGAAAACGATAAGCCACGGTCGAAAGGATATTGCTGACGACGACCGCCAGACCGGCCCAAAGAAAGGCAGTCAGCCGCTCGGGGCGCCCCACGACGACAGCGCCGGCAACGCCGCCCGCTGCTGCATAGACCACCAGCACCGGGTTATAATCACCGATGTAGTGGACGATCAACGCAAAGGCAAGTGTAAGCATGACCGACACGCGCAGATCGATCAGACAAGCCACCAACATGCTGAGCGCCGCCAGGGGATACAGATAGGGCACCCAGTCATGGGGCACAATCATGAATTTTGCCGCAAAGAGCCACAAGACCGTTATCAGGACGAGCGTGGCAAGCTCCTGATTGCTGTGGGCTGTGCTGGGGCGCAAACGGTAAATTCCCGCTGCCGTGACCGTGACAATGAGAATAGTGAAGGCAACCGTGCGCACAAAAGAAGCCCACTCCCATTCGTCTTCCAATAAGCCGATCTGTCTCAGCGATTCGACATCTTCTGGGGTGGCAACATCACCGGCGCGCAAAATCGTTTCACCGCGCTCCAGGGTCACCGGAACGGGCGCAATCGATGCGCTGGCGGCGTCACGCAGTTCTTTGGTGCGTTCTTCATTATAGAAGCTGTTGGGGCGGATCAGTGCGCGCACCAATTCAATCGCTACTGTTGCTGCATCTTCACTCAGATCGCTGCTCACATTGAGGGCAGCGCGCCGTTGAGTGGCAGGCAATGTGGCCTGACGAATCTCTTCGCGCATGGAGCGGTCGAGCGCGAGCGGGGTTTCCGCTGTCACCTGGCTCCAATCTTCAGCGTCGAGACTAAGGATAAGCGTTGCTGTGTCGATAAGGGGGGACAAATCGGCAATTGCTAGCAAGTCATGGAGTTTTTCTTCCGCATTCCGCGACGTATCGTCTCGCAGCGCAGAAATCGGCGCGAGTAGTTCGCGCGAGTGGACAACTTGCTCGCGTCGCACTCGTCCTTCGGCGCTGTCATATTGATCGGGGATGGCATTGCTGGCCCGTTCCCGCGCTTGACCGGTGAGGATCTCGCTGATATAGGTGATTTGACGAGGCGTAACTACATCGTAGGGAGCGACTTGACCGGGGTTCAATTGCAGTTGACTGGTCAACGGCAGAGACCAACTTAACAGCCCGATCATCAACAGAATGATGGCAATGAGCATCGCGAACGGTAGCAGGAGTCGACCTGACGGCGCGGCTGACCAAAGTCCTTTGATCTGTTTTAGGCTTCGTTGCAACCAGATCATGGCAACCTGCTATTACACGTGAGCGCAAATAAACAA
>CAYMKU010000145.1:0-2247 GCA_964391015.1 uncultured Ignavibacteriaceae bacterium | reverse complement strand
AGCTTGCTCCAGGCAAAATTGGTCCACTTATTAGCCTGGTAATAGTAGTGGGTCCTCCTGACCAACTATTATTTATTGAAAATGTATATCCTGAAGGAATATAATCAGATACAACTATATTCTGTGCTGTTACATTACCCTGGTTAAACACTTCTATGTTGAATGTCAATGGTTGACCATAAGTATAAGGAGCTGGAGTCACCAATACTTTTCTCAAAGCAAGGTCAAAGACTTCTATCTTAACCGGGTCATGGTCATCTTCATCACCATTTTCGTTATTGATGGTATCGTCAGTACCACTCGTTACACCACCGAAATTTGGCACACCGCCTGGGTCATTACCATTGGTTCCGTCTGGTGTACTGTCTATATCAACAGGAAGTCCAGGAGTAGATGGATCGGTATCATCGGCCCTGGATATTTCAGCATAATTTGTCCATGCATTATTTAATCCTGTGTAACACTCTCTTACTATAAGATCCAAAGTCATAGTGGTACTTTGTCCAGGATTTAATGTACCTGTAAAGGTTCTTGTCACTTGGCTACCTGAAAGGGTCCAACCTGCATTAGCCGCTGATGCTACAAATTCCAGGCCACATGGAAGATAATCAGTTACTTCAATATTAGTAGCTGCAATATTACCTTGATTAAATACTTCAATTTGGTACATAACTGTTTGACCGTAGCTAAAGCTAGGTGTTGCAGTTACTTTTGTTTTCCTTAAAGCAAGGTCAAAGACTTTTGGACCTGCCGGGTCGTGGTCGTCCTGACTACCTACACCAGTATCTGATGTACTGGCAGTATCATTATCCCCAGCACCTCCAGGAAGAATATTGTTTTCATTTGTTCCGTTGCTTGATGGTGAACTGTCAACATCAAAAACAGCGTTTCCGGATCCGTCCTGGGCTGAGCCAATTTCTGCATAGTTAACCCAAGATTTTGAAGTGGTAGTATTCGTAATTCTTTCAAACACAAGATCTAATGTGAGCGTAGTACTTGCTCCCGGTGCCAATGGACCAGGTATCAGGTTTGTTATTGTACGAGGTCCAGATCCAGCTACTCCATTCCACCCATTATTAATACTAAATGTATATCCTGCCGGCACATAGTCATTTACTAATATATTTGTGGCAGTAACATTTCCTTGATTAATTACTGTAATGGTAAAATTATGAGTCTGACCATAGGTATATGGAGCTGAAGTATTTAGCACCTTAGTTAATGCCAGGTCAAATACCTGAACCAACTCTGGGTCATGGTCGTCTTCATCCGTAGCAGCTACACCACTTCCCGGAGTACCAGTACCATTACCATTGATATAATCATCAGCTGGTGATTCTGCTTGACCCCCTGCATCATTACCATTGGTATTGTCTGCATCACTATCAATATCAGCCATACTTACATTAGCTCCTGATGTATTCTCCATATAACTTACCTCTGCGTAGTTCAACCACGCATTTGTTGTAGCACATGGCTGCAATCTTAGAGTTATTGTTAAATTGACTGTTGCTCCCGGAGCCAATGGTCCTGTGATTCTTGTCACTGCATTGCTGCCTGACAATGCCCATGGCTGACTACCTGTCACATAAGTAAATCCACAAGGTATATAGTCTGTAACATCAACATTTTGTAATGTTACACTACCCTGGTTGGTAACTGCTACATTAAATACAATGTTTTGTCCATAACTATATGGTCCTGCTGTGACAGTGGTTTTTGCCAATGCGATATCCACCACCTGTGGTCCCGCTGGGTCACTATCATCCTCATCCTCGTTTTGTGAAGGTCCATTGCCGTCAACATTATTGTCATCTGGATCACCTGGGTTTACTGGATTGTCATTACCCACTATGGCATCAGGTGTACTATCGGCATCTGTACCTCCTGTTGCAGCTGAAATCTCTGCCCTGTTTACCCAGTTTGGTGGTGTTCCGGCTGCTGGTGTAATAAAGGTAAGTTGTAGTGGTACTACTGTACTGGCACCTGCTGCAAGGCTCGGTATCGTATTAGTGATAGTCGGCGCTCCTCCTGACCAGCCATTGTTTGTAGAAAATGTATATCCATTTGGTATATAATCGCTTATTACCACATTGGTTGCATTTACATTACCTTGGTTATAGACCGTAATGTTGAATGTTAATAATTGATTATTGGTGTATGGACCTGCAGTTACCAACTCCTTTTTCAAAGCCAGGTCAAATACCTGAACCAACTCTGGGTCATGGTCGTCTTCATCCGTAGCAG
>CAYMKU010000144.1:0-2278 GCA_964391015.1 uncultured Ignavibacteriaceae bacterium | reverse complement strand
GCCGCAATACCTCAATCAGGCACAAAATAAATATATTTTTCTCAAAGAAATAGAGCCCCCGGTAAAGGAAATTATTTTTAAGCTTCAGCAGAAAATATAAATGAGGAAAATTTTTATCCTCGCAATTAAATTTTACAAAAAACTTATTTCTCCAATACTTCCGCCATCCTGCCGATTTTATCCAACCTGTTCTGAATATTCAATTCAGGCTTTGGAAAAGTACGGGGTGATAATTGGCGGGGCAAAATCAATATGGAGAATTTTAAGATGCAATCCTTTTAATAAAGGCGGGTACGACCCAATAGAATAATGGAATTTTAATATGGATCGAAATACAATTATCGCGTTTGTTTTAATTAGTGCAATATTGATTGTTTGGCTGTTCATTAATTCACCCGAACCGCCGCCTCAACAAGTAAATAAAAATGTTGACACAACAGCAGTATCTCAAAGCACCGTAAACAAAATTCAGAAAGAACTCCCGCCAAAAACTACGGCTGGTAATGAAGGCGAAGTTGACAGTTTAAGATTCGGCAAGTACTTTTCTATTCCCATGGGCGATGGTTATGCTATAACCGTAGAGAATGATTTGGCGAAGATGGAATTGTCCACAAGAGGCGGCAACATCAAAAAATTCTATTTAAAGAAATTTAAAAACTGGTACGCCATAGATATTGATGAACAAAAGAATTTTTATTACGAGCAAGTTCAGCTTTTAAATTACTCCAAAGGCGGGGATTATAATTTATCCTTCGTAACGATTGATGGTAAAGCAATTAATACAGGTTTGCTGGATTTTGAATTTTTAGGCACCAAAAATTTTTATCAGATAACCGACAAAGACTCCATAACGCTAACGTTTGTACTCCCAATTGATCAGAATAAAAAGCTTTTTAAGAAATTCGTAGTTCATGGCAGCAGCTATGTAATTAATACAAGCGTTGAACTTGTAGGCATGGCAAACATACTCAGCAACGGCGCAATAGATCTTGTATGGGATAATGGAATCAGGTTTGTTGAAGAAAATACGGTTGATGAAGCCACATACTCAAATGCCAGCGCTTTTTATGGCGGCGAACAAGTGATTGTGGATGCTTCTTCGGCTGGTGAAATCGTAGAAAAAGATTTTAATGGTCGAATAGACTGGATTGCTGTTAGAAATAAATACTTTGCCGCAATAATTTCTCCAAAAGATCCCGGTAAAGTGGAAGGCGGCTACATTCGTGGCGAACGCTTCTTATTGGACAATCAAGGCATAAATGAAAATTATAGTACGCGGCTTACCATTCCAATCAAGAGTCCTAATTCAGAAAAACATGAATTCTCACTTTACATCGGACCGGTGGATTATGACATTCTCAACGACCTAGGAAATAATCTTGAGAAGATAGTTGACTTCGGCAGCTTTTTCGGATTAAAGTTTATTGTCAGGCCAATTGCAGAGTATGTGCTGCTTCCTTTGTTTAATTTTTTACATTTGTTCATTCCAAATTATGGCTTCGTCATAATAGTTTTTTCTCTGATCATAAAAATCGTTCTTTATCCGCTTACAAAAAGCCAGCTGCACTCTATGAAGAAAATGCAGCTTCTGCAGCCAAAAATTACGGAGCTAAAGGAAAAATTTAAAGACGATCCGCAGAAGATGAACAAAGAAACAATGAAGCTTTATTCAACTTACGGAGTGAACCCGGCAGGCGGGTGTTTGCCGCTCTTGCTTCAGATGCCAATCTTTGTTGCTTTGTGGGGATTATTCCAGGTGGCAATAGACTTACGCCAGCAGCCATTTATGTTTTGGATTAATGATTTATCGCGTCCCGATGTTATTGCAAAGCTTCCGGTGAAAATTCCTCTGTTCGGCATAGATGTGATAAGCGGGCTTGCTCTTCTGATGGGAATAACAACCTTTGTCCAGCAGAAGATGACAATAAAAGATCCAAAGCAGCAGAGTCTTGTTTATATCATGCCGATAATGTTAACTCTGATGTTCATGAGTTTTCCGTCCGGGCTGAACTTGTACTATTTTATGTTTAACCTGTTCTCCATTATTCAGCAGTTTTATGTGAACAAAAAACATGATAACGTTGTGCTGGAACCTGTTCCGCAAAAACCCGGAAAGAAGAAGGGTTTTATGGAAAGATTAATGGAACAAGCGGAGCAAACAGCAAAAGCCCAGCAGCAAAAAAGGAAAAAATAGTCGGTGCTTCGGTTTTTGTTAATACTTCAGAAATCGATATTATTCTGAAGCCGAAAAACTTATTTGATGAATGCATATTAAAAG
>CAYMKU010000143.1:0-2301 GCA_964391015.1 uncultured Ignavibacteriaceae bacterium | reverse complement strand
CGGCACAGCGACGCTTGCATCGGACGTCGCAAATATTTATACACATCGCGTGACTGCGCCAAATGTGACTGCATTTTCCGATTGGACGATCGCGGGCGACGCGGGCGGCCCAACCCCGACGCCAACGCCGGTCCCTCCCACACCAACTCCCACACCAACTCCTCTGCCGTCGCCGACTGCGACACCGACGCCGACGCCGACGCCGGAGCCGACCCCGACGCCTGAGCCAACGCCGACGCCGATGCCGCCTGTGTTGGGTACATATCCAAGTTCGAATTTGGTATTGAGCGGAAATACGACAGTCATACCGAACGCAGCACCGAACGGAGCCAACTCGATCAGTGCTACCACTGACAGTCGTTTTCGCGGAACTCTGGTCGCTGATCCGGCGACCGGAATTGTTCGCGTATCAAACGCTTCTCCCGCAGGAGCTTACACTGTAAAACTGACCGCATTTAATGGCGGAAATCCTGCAACCGCAACGTTCACATTGACCGTAACCGATGGCAGCGAATGCACGCTAACTTCCGGATTTACAAATGCCGCCGACATCACGGCTGCAAGTTCCCCACACTCGATAGCGATCGGCGACATCGACAATGACGGCGATCAAGACATCGCTATCATCAACAGCAGCTCGAACGTTGTTTCGATCATGTTCGGCGAAGGAGCCGGAACATTTACTCACGCCGGGAATGTCACAGTCGCTTTCTTCCAGAACATTGTCGAACTGGCAGACCTCAACAACGATGGCAAACTCGATCTTGTAACGGCGGGTTTCAATCGACTTGCGATACGCTTGGGCAATGGCGACGGAACATTCTCGAGTTTGCCGGTAATGAACTTTTCATCGGGCCCCGATGGCCTCGCGGTCGGCGACCTCAACAACGACGGTCGTCGCGACCTTGTGATCGGCGATTATGGATCGGCAAGCGTCGTAGTACTTACCGGAGACGGTGCCGGCGGATTTACGATTGGCACGCCCGTTTCGGTCGGCGGTTCGGTTCGATTCGTAACGATCTCGGACGTGAACGCTGACGGTAACGACGACGTTTTGACGGCAAATGATAACAGCACGGTTTCCATACAGCTGGGCGACGGCCTTGGCGGCCTGTCAGGTACGACAAACGTCGCGGTCGGCGGTACGCCAATATCGTTGACGGCGGGACGGTTTGACTCCGATTCGAACATCGACATTGCCGTTTCGAACAACGCCAGTAACTCGATCTCGATCCGGAATGGCGACGGACTGGGCGGTTTCTCGGGCACGACCGAGCTTTCACCGTTCAGCACACCCGAATCGATCGCTCTCGCTGACATCGACAATGATGGCATTCACGATATCGTTGTTGCCGAGAGTTTTAACTATGCCGACGTAGTAAATTTCGGCGATGGCAGCGGCGGATTTGCGCAAACTCTATCGGTCGACGCGGGCTTTTGGCCGTACTCTCTCAAGGTCGGTGATTTCAACGCTGATGGCCGACAAGATCTCGCTACGGGCAATTTCAGTTCATCGATCACGACAGTACGTCTCGGCACGTGTTACACTCCGACGCCTACACCAACTCCGACGCCTGAAGAGACTCCAACTCCGACTCCAACCCCGACACCGACTCCTGAAACCGGAAATATCACGGTCTCGGACAATAATTTTACGGTTGGCGGCTTTAACACACTAAAAGAAGCTTTCGACGCTATAAACGCAGGTACATTCACCGGTTCGATCACGATGACAGTTAATTCCGACACGACGGAAACCGCAATGGCAAGCCTTACCTACAGCGGAAACGGACCGGCAAATTACACTTCCATTTCGATCTCGCCGTCAATTGGCGGGCCGAAGACGATCGCCGGAACCTTGCCGGGCGACGCCATTCTCGAACTAAACGGTGCCGACAATGTAACGATCGACGGCATCAATTCCGGCGGCACAACGCTTACGATCGCAAATGCCCAAAACACATCGTTTGGATCGACAAACACTTTGAGATTGGTAAATGGTGCGACCAACAACGTAATTCGCAACGTCGATATTCTTGGCTCGCATCCGGCAGCGACCGGAACCGTTAATATCGGCGGCGATTCACTGACCGGCAGCGGAAATGACGGCAATACGATCGAGTTCTGCAATATTGGTCCGTACGGCAACAGCCTGCCGCATACCGGCATTCGAAATACAAGTACGTTGGGTGCAGCAAACAGCGGCAATGTGATCCGGAACAACAAGATCTACGATTTCACTACAAACGGAATGTTCATTTTCACCGCGAAATTCTGGACTATAAGTGAGAACCGTCTCTT
>CAYMKU010000142.1:0-2318 GCA_964391015.1 uncultured Ignavibacteriaceae bacterium | reverse complement strand
CAGATGCCGTTCTCGCTCGATAGCAGCGTGGGCCTCGTGCAGGAACCGGTGGATTTCGTCGTGGGCGACGACAGCAACCCGTTTCTCTACATGGCCGACCGCGCCGGGGAACGCATCTGGGTCTTCGACAAGGACGGCGCCTACGTGAAGCAACTGGCCGCCGCCGAAGGCGATCCCCTGGCAAACCTCAGCGGCCTCTACATCGAGGACATCACCGACTCGATGTTTCTACTCACCGACCGCGCCCTCTACAAGCACCCCCTCCCACGCGACCAGTAACAATGTAGGGCGGAGCGCCGGCTCCGCCTGCGAAGCGGGGCCCGCGCTCCGCTTTACACCGGGGCCGAAACCGGACGGCCGTCGGGCATCATACCGACGAATTCTGAGGGCCGCCGCTTTGCGGGCCGCAATCTGCACATTGGACGGAGACAACTGTTCTAGCGGCTCCGTCACGCTGTGCTATACTTGGCGGTTATGAGGAACGAGCAACCCTTCGACGCGCCGCCGCGCGACCTGCGTAACGGGCGCGACGAGCAGGCCGGGCGTCGCTCAGAACGCTGGGCCACCATCCTGACGGTCATCTATTCGATCGTGATTGTCAGCGTCGCGCTGTGGGGCGGCGCGCTGGGCTACGCCTGGGCGCGCGACCGCATCCTGAGCGCGCTGCCCGAACGGGCTGCAGCGGTGCAGGCGGCCGCGCCTGCGCCCGATCCCGCCGCCGCGGGCGAACCCGGCGCGCCCGCGTCTGCGCCTGCCGCCGTTCCCACGCCGCGCCCCGCGCCGATCAACGTGCTGCTCATGGGTACGGACGAGCGCCCCTACGAGGCCGGCCCGGCGCGCACGGACACGCTCATCCTGGCGACGCTCGACCCCGGCTCGCAGACGGCAGGGATGCTGTCGCTGCCGCGCGACCTCTGGGTGACGATCCCCGGCGTCAACGAAACGACCAAGATCAACCTGGCTTACACTCTGGGCGAGAACTACGGCTATCCCGGCGGCGGGCCGCAACTCGTCATGGACACGGTGAGCAGCTTCGTCGGCCAGCCCGTGCCCTACTACGTGCGCGTAAACTTCAACGGCTTCGTCGAGGTCGTGGACCTGGTCGGCGGCATTGACATCAACGTGCCCAAGACGATTCACGACGAGAAGTACCCCACGATGGACGAGGGCATCGAAACCTTCCACCTCGACGCGGGCTTCCAGCACATGGACGGCGCGACGGCGCTCAAGTATGCGCGCACGCGCAACGTGGACGACGACTACGGGCGCTCCGGGCGGCAGCAGGACGTGATCCGCGCCGTATTCGACAAGGTGCGCAGCGCCGAGATGCTGCCCACGCTGCTCGCCAACGCGCCGCGCCTGCTCAGTACGTGGCGCAGCAACGTGGACACCAACATCCCGCTCGACAAGATGCTGGAGTGGGCGACCGAGGTTGGCGCGAATCCGCCGCGCGAGATCCGCCAACTGGTGCTGGACCGGCGCTACGGCGAGGAGACCTACAGCGCCGAGGGCGCGTGGATTCTTGTGCCGGATCGCACCAAGGTGCGCGCCGCGGTCAGCGCGTTCTTCACGCCACCCGCGGGCGTGGCAGCCGATGCAGGTTCGGTCGCGAAGGACGATCCCAGCACCATACACGTGGAGATTCTCAACGGCACCGGCCAGATGGGCATGGCCGCGGCGACGCGCGACGCGCTCCAGGCGCAGGGCTGGCAGGTCATCTCTATCGGCGACGCCGACCGCGGCGACTACGGCCAGACGGTGGTGATCAACTACGGCGTGTCTGACATCGTCGTGAACCAGTTGAGCACGGCGCTGGGCCTGCAACCCTCGACTGCCAGCGTCTCCGGCCTCAACCCCGACACACACGTGGATGTGCGGATTGTCCTGGGCCAGGATATACTACGGTAATTAGTTATTGGTTATCAGGTATTCGGCCGGCCGGATCGGTTGCTCCACCCAACCATGTCGGGCGACCCAAACCCTAGTCACCAATCACCTATCCCACCATGCACCGAATACTCCGCAATACTCTCGTTGGGGCCGGGGCCCTGGCTGCCGCGGGCGGTGCGGCGCGCCTGCTCTTCCGGCTGCATCCGCTGCGCGAGGTGCCGGCGCCGCGCCCCGCGTTCGACTACGCCGGGGCGGCGGCGCGCGTGGCGGGCTTGCAGGCGGTGGAGGGGGATGCCGTCAATCCCCTCGGCCGCACGCGATTGCTGACGCACGGCGACACTGCTGACAAGGCGATCGCGCTGATGCACGGCTTCACCAACTGCCCACAGCAGTACTGCCAACTGGCAGAGCGTTTTTTCGATCTCGGC
>CAYMKU010000141.1:0-2322 GCA_964391015.1 uncultured Ignavibacteriaceae bacterium | reverse complement strand
CTCCGGCGATGGGTGAAACCGCATGTCACAGTCGCTACTTGGCTGCGCAACTTGCGTATCGCTTGGGCGCGGACGTGCTCGACCGCGATGCCGTGCGTGATGCGGTCTTCCCTGCACATGATCTCGACTACTCGCCGGAACAGAACGAACTTGCCTCGCAAATTACATATCGAGTGGCCGAGTACATCCTGCGCCGCGACCTCGACAGGTTGATCATCCTCGACGGACGTCCCTTTTCCCGTCGGGAACAGGTTGACGAAGTTGTTCAGCTTGCTGCAGACGTAGGTCATGAACTCCGCATCTTGCATTGCACTGCGCCCGAGGCGGCCGTGCGCGCCCGGCTGGCGGACGATCTGAAACAAGGGAAGAACCGTGACGCAGATCGAACCGTGGAGAAGTATCTGCGCATCAAACGGAGTTTTGAACCTCTTGTTGTTCCCCACTTAACTGTGGATACAGCGCGTCCCATCGAAGTAGTCGTGGACCAAATCGTGACTTACTTGAGCACGTAGCAAGTAGCGGTGCATTCCGGCAAAGCCGAAGATCGTACGCTCATATCTCTCGGTGAGCCTGATCGCCTGTTTACATCATCCTCGCTGATTCTCCTGCACCTGCGCCGTGCAGTTGACCAGCCTTGCACTTGAGGCGCAGACGCGTCGCTGCGCCACCGGACACACATCATCTGCGCTGCCGCACTGCGGCCCACCAACTGACGTCCCGCTGCAGCCGGCGCTCACGCCGTAACCGTAGTTACAGCACCAACTCGGGCCAGGTTCATGTGAACTGCTGCGGTGCTCGCCGTTAACAGATAGCAGAAAATCACATTTAGATGTTAAAAATTGTGATTGCTTCTTGACTTCTCTGTGAGAATGTGATATCCTTAGTGCGGGCATTCACGGCCCGACCGACAAAAGTATCCCCCTTCGACCCTGCTCTCGTTGTTGTATGGCCATTAGCGGCTCCCTCAGGAGAAATCTCTATGACGTATGTGTCTGAAGAAATCAAGCGCGATATTGTCAAGTACTCGAAACTCGCCTCTGCGCTGGGGCTAACCCCCAACACCCAGGGCAACATTTCCGCACGCGACCCCGACACCGGCTACATCGCCGTCACACCCCACGATCTTTCCTACGACATCATGACCTGGGAAGACATCGTGGTCGTTGACCTGGACGGCAACAAGGTGGAGGGCCGCCTCGATCCGTCCAGCGAGACGCCGGTTCACCTCTCCGTCTACCGGGCGCGCCCGGACGTGTTCGGCGTGGTTCACACCGAGCCGGTTTACACCAACTGCTTCGGGGCCATCGGGATGCCGATTGAGCCGGTCGTCGTTGCGCTGCTGGTGGACATCGGCGGCTCCGTGCCGGCGATGCCTTTCATGTCCAGCGGTTCCAGCGAGTTCGGCGACGAGATGGTGCGCGTGATGGGCGACCGCAACGGCGTGATCTGGGGCAACCACGGCCTTCTGACCCACGGCCCGGACTTGGATCACGCCTTCCGCCGCACCGTGATCATCGAGAACGTCGCGCACATTTACTACCTGACCTTGAGTCTCGGCAAGACGCCGGTGATCCTCGACCGCAGCGTGCTCGACCCGCACAAGGTAATCGCCTAATCGAAAGCGGTCGCCCAGTTGTCGGCCTGTCGAGCGGGCGCGCTTGATTTGCCCGTTCGACGTTTGGGTGTTTCGGCTTCTCCTTCCCACTCTCAGTTCACGTTCGCAGTGTCCGGCATATCTTCGACCGTCCTACACAACAAGGGGGAATGTACGATGCAAGCTGTCTCGCCACGAAGAAAGGGTTTTACCGTTGTCGCCATACTGCTCATGTTGAGCATGGTCCTGTCGGCTTGCGCCGGGGCCGCCGCGCCTGCTCCCGCAGCCCCGGCTGCTCAGGAAGCCGCGCCTGCCGCCGAGGGCGCAGCCGCTGCAACCGAAGCCGCCGCCGGGCCGGTCACGGTCGTCTTCCGCTCCTGGAGTCCGATTCTGGAGACTACGAACAAGATGATCGCCTCCTTCGAGGCTGCCAACCCCGACATCAACGTCGAGCCGATCATCACCGACTACCCGGAATACCTGGTTGACCTGACCACGCGCGCCGCCAGCAACAACATGCCGGACATCATCGGTCTGGAGCCGGGCGCGCTGACCCAGCAGTACCGCGACTTCCTGATGCCCTTGCAGGACTGCGCCGTGAGCGCGTGGGGCGAGAACTGGCAGGACAAGTTCTTCCCCATCGGCATCGAGCAGGCGCGCCTCGGCAATCCCAGCGGCGACGAGAAGTTCTACGGCCGCCCGACGTACGGCTATCTCATCGGTCCTTC
>CAYMKU010000140.1:0-2328 GCA_964391015.1 uncultured Ignavibacteriaceae bacterium | reverse complement strand
GACACGCTCAACTTCGACTCCGTCGACCTCGCCTGCACACCCCAAGTCCTCGACGGCGACGAGCTCGCCGACCTCAGCCGGATCGTCGTCGCTGCTGACAGCCCCGAAGAACAACTCGTGATGGAGGAGTTGCTCGGCGAGTACGAAAGCCTCGTGTCGTCGAACGGCTCCACGACATCTGCGCACAAAGCCACCAGCGACGACGCCGATGAGGAGCACGACGACTCACCGCCGGACTTCGACGTGCTCGTTCGACTGCTCGGCGACGTCGCCGTCGATGGCGACCGACCCGTCAAGCCGAAGGCGACAGCGGTCGTGGCCTACATCGCACTGAAGCGATCTGTCAGCACCGAGCGCCTCGAGGAGGCGTGTTGGTTCGGCTCCGACGGGGCCTCCCACATCAAGCGACTCCACGACACCATGACCGAGGCTCGCGCAGCGATCGGGTCCCAGCACCTACCGGCCAACCGCAAGGGCACCTATGTCGCCGGACCGCGCCTACGAACCGACCTCGAGGTCTTCGACTGGCACGTCCACCGTGCCGCCGACCTAGAACCGGCGGAAGCGATCGTCCACTACCGCGCCGCGCTCGACCTGGTCACCGGCAAACCGTTCACCTACTCGAACGCCGCGCGGAACTCCTACGGCTGGGTCGACTTCGAGCACTACGCGACGACCTGGGAGCAACGGGTCGCGGGGGTCGCTCAGGCGTGCGCAGCCATGCACCTCGACCTTGGCGAACCCGCTGAGGCGATCTCCATGCTTCGCCGCATCGTCCATGTGATCCCGCTCAACAGCGGGGTGGTCGAGTCGCTCATGCGGGCGCACTTCGCCGCCGACGACCGCGTCGGAGCCGAGAAGGTCTACAAAGAACACACCGACGCTCTCGTCCAAGCCAAGCTCGGTGATCCGGCCGATGCCATCGAACAGTTGCGGATCGAGCTCAGGGCTTCGATGTGAAGGGTTCCTACGGCCAAGTGGCACCACGACCGTGAGCCGAGCAGAAGGCATCGAGGTGTGGACGATGCCAGGCGGTCGGCAGCACGAAGGCAGGTGTGAGGCCTGACCGCGCCTCAAGCCACCCGCGGAGGGCTGACTTGAACTTCGCCGTCACCCGGAACACGGCGACGTCGGAAGTAACTGCCGGCTGTCCCTGAACTCCCCGCGCCGCCATCAGCTTGTAGATCCACGCGTTGGCGAGGCCCTGACTCGGGTTGTCGATCGTGAGGGGGAGGGTGGTCCGAAACTTGTCCGCCACCTTTGCCAACAAGAAGTGGCCGCGCTGAATCCGCAGTCGCTCGCTCACATCAGGGGCGGTGTAGAGCACGGCGGCATCGTCTGGCAACTGGTTGTAGACCTCGTTGAAGGGCCCGCTGTCGAACGCCATCAACGTCGACTGCGGGCGGCGGATTGCGAATAGCACTCCGTCGTTGTCGTCATCTGCTGGGTTCGGGCTGACGACGGCCATGTACAACGCCACGAGCGGATCGAGTGAAACGTCTAGGAGCGGCGTTGCCGCACCGTGGTGCTGCAGCATCGCCAACAGTGCGAGGTCCGGTAGTCGGGCATCTTCGTGCAGGTCGAGTCGAGCATCTCGCGCCGCACCGATCAGGTCAGTCGTGCACTCAACGACGCACTCGTTCGCGAGGCCGCCTGCAGCTACTCGTGTGTGTATGCCGGCCGTGAGATCGTGCGTGTAGTTCGGCTGTCCCCTCCAAAGCCAGGTGTGCTGGCCGTAGAGCGCGTGCAGATCCCATACTGCGCGCAGCAACTCTCTGATGCGGTAGTCATCCGGGCCATCGGTCTGGTGCCACCAGGGCCATCGCGGTGTTGGCATAGCTGGGAACCTAAACGTCGCAGCGCAGCGATGCGGTGAAGGGCACCTCTGCACACGGAACTCTTACGGATCCCGTCAGTAGGAGCAGCCGCTCGTGGGGAGACCCTGCGGTGCGAGGGGTTGACCGTCGGCGATCGCGACGAAGAACGGCTGCGGGCAACGTTGGGTGCCGTCGATGCGGATGCCGAAGTGGAGGTGGGGTCCGGTGCTGTTGCCCGTGGAGGCGCTGTCGAGGAGGCGCTGCCCGACGTTGACGCGGTCACCGATCGCGACAGCTTGGGTGCCGGGGTTGCCGTGGCAGTAGGTGTACTGGGCTCCGTCGTCGCCGTTGAAGATGACCCCGATCCCGCACTTCCCGCTCGTCGGCGTCCCGACGACGACGCCGTTGGTGACGGCGTAGAGCGGTGTCCCGACGGGCACGGGGATGTCGGCGGCCGGGTAGTCGTGGTGGGGCTTGGTGAACCAGCGGGGGTTCTCGTCGTACCAGCGCC
>CAYMKU010000139.1:0-2344 GCA_964391015.1 uncultured Ignavibacteriaceae bacterium | reverse complement strand
CATGTACAGCGAAATTTTGACTGGAGCTCGGATTTCAGTAGCAGCGCCCTGGTTTAACAAGGTTAATGGTCCGCTCTTTTTATTGCTGTTGCTGCTAATGGGCGTAGGGCCGCTGTTGGGTTGGCGACGCACCAGCACCACAGCGCTGCGCAAGCAGTTCACCTGGCCGGTACTTGTCACCCTGCTTTTCGCCATCGGTTATACATATTTTAGCCCCCACCTCTACCCAGTGATTGGTCTCTCCGTCTGCGTTTTGGTTTCCGTGACCATTGTGCAGGAATTTGTGCGCAGCATTCGTGCCCGCCGCACGATGACGGGTGAAAATCCATTTACCGCCTTTGGCAATTTACTGCGACGCAATGGGCAACGCTATGGTGGTTATATTGTCCACCTGGGGATTGTCTTGATGGGTGTGGCAATTGTGGGCATTTCGTTTTACCAAACCCAAACCAATGTCACCTTGCGCCAAGGCGAGCAGGTAAAGCTAGCTGGCTATACCCTCACCTATACAGGCATGATCCAAGAACGAGCGGCCAACTTCACCTCCTACCGTGCTAACCTCCAATTACAGTCACCCAGTGGTCAACATCTGGGCGAATTGACACCAGGCCGCAACGTCTATGATAAAAATGAAGAGATGACCACCAGCGAGGTTGGTCTGCGGATGTGGCCCAGTGAGGACATCTACGTGGTGATCAATGGTTGGGAAGGTCAAGGTGAAAGCGCGACTTTCACCCTTTATGTCAACCCATTGACGGTTTGGCTCTGGATCGGTGGGGTGGTGTTGGCCTTAGGCACGCTGGCTTGCGTCTGGCCCCATCCACAACGCAAAGAGGACCCCGTACGCGCTACGGCTGGTCGAACGGTGGATGTTACAGCCTAACCAGATTCTTGGTGGGCGCTGGGTAGTCACTGTTCCTATTTTTTTGCAAAAGCAAGACTTATACGTTTAAGGCCGATCCAAGAAATTAACTAGACGACATGCGAGGGAGATTGTTGATCGAGTTCGCTCACTTTATTACTTGGAACAGCCTAAGTTACTAAATAGGAAAACGTTGTGCTCTGGTTAACCATTCTTGTCGCGTTGCTGCTCGCTGCCCTGGCCATTGTCTACGTGGCCTGGCCACTGATCCGCCCTACCAGCCAGGTTGTGATCGATGATGACAGTCCGCTGGCGGAATTGATCCATCGCAAAGATATCCTGCTGCTCTCGATCAAAGATTTGGAATTTGACCGAGAGACGGGTAAGCTCAGCGACGCCGATTTTATTCGCCTGGATCAACGCCTACGCCAACAGGCCATTGCGCTGTTACGCCAAATCGAACAGGCCATGCCCAACATGACGGGCTTGGAGACAGAGTTAGAAGCCGCCATTCAACGGCAACGGCGGGTGGTTGCCCCAGTGGCTTCCAACGGAGCCAAGCACGAAGCGCCAACCTGTCCCCACTGCCAGGCAGTCGTTGGCAGCAACGACAAATTCTGCCCGCAATGTGGTACAGCCTTGACCAAAGCGATGGCGTAAAAGCCGACTTGATTAATGAGCGGGCGTTGCAGCACGCACCACTGCGTGCTGCAACGTCGGCTCATTTTCGTTTTGAGGCAAACAAGGCCGCCGGAGTCGCTCGACAATCACCCGCAGAATTCGGGAGTCGATAGGGAGGGTGCGGTGTAACGGGGACACAATTGAAACATTTTCGCCAACCGGCAAAACAGAGCTGATCGCCGGCACAATCATCAGGTCCAGTGGTGTCCAGATCGAAGTGAAATTCAACTGTGCAAGCACAGAGAGATCTTGGTTCAAGTTGCGCAAAAAGACACTACCCGGGCGCATTTGCACACAGGCGGGACGATTGAACATATAGGCCGTATAGGTGCCGTTGTGCGGGGTGGCCAGGGTAATCAAACGCAGGGTATGCGCCGCCCCGCCAAAATGCTGGATATAGCTCCGACAGACCAAGCCACCCATGCTAAAGCCAAAGAGGTTGATCGCCTGGCCAGGTGGAAAGGTGGCAGCAATGTACTGGGCCAATTGATGAGCCATTGCCTCAATCGCCACAGTACCATTGCTCGGATGCGGTGCAAAAGGATAAGGATGCAAATTTGCTTGGTTGAGCCAATGGCTCAGACTGCGCAAACGCCCGGCATCATCTTGAAAGCCTGGCACCAGAATGGTCGGTTCGCTCACGACAGTTCCTTGCTATTGCAACACCTGCGGTAAGAAAAGCTTCGACCCCACCTGATTGAGTGGCGGCTTGGGTTCAGTTTCTTCGGGCAACGCTACTGGCGTCAAGCGATATTCCACCTGGGTATTTTCGCCAGCCCCTAAGACCAACTCAAAGGTGTT
>CAYMKU010000138.1:0-2357 GCA_964391015.1 uncultured Ignavibacteriaceae bacterium | reverse complement strand
GCTGAGCTAACAAATTTCAAAGCTTTTTACTCATTTGTTCAGTTAAGTGTTCAGTAAACTTTGCACTTTAACACTCTTTAGAATGAAAGGAGCTTCATCATGTTTCTACTAAAGAGGAAGGCAGTTTATTATGTTGAGTATCTTGATTCAGAGGAAAACAGAGTTAGACGAGTCTCTACACATCAAACAATTAAAAGAGACGCTATAAAATTCCTATCAGAATTCGAGACTAATCTTAAAAACAAAAAGCCATTCAAACATATTTTTCTTGAAGAATACGAAAAGCAGTATTCCGATTATGTTAAAGCGAATTTGTCAGCAAAGTATTATAGAACAGTTAAGCTATCATTCAGACAGTTAATAAAATTCACTGGTAACATTCCCCTTTCAAGACTCTCTTATCCATTGATGGAAAAATTCTTTACTGAAACATTCAATAGGACTCAACAAGGTGCTGTTACTTATTACAGAATCTTAAAAAGTGCTTTCAATAAAGCTATCCTTTGGGAATATATTCAACAAAATCCGCTTCAAAAGATTAGACCCCCAAAACTTCCTGAGAAGGTTAATCTTTACATTTCTGAATCCGAGTTCAGTTCAATAATTGATAAAACCGAGAATGAGACCTTGAAAGACTTATTTCTATTGGCTTATAATACCGGAATGAGATTAGCAGAGATAACTAACCTAAAATGGAGTTCAGTAGCATTTAACGAAGGTATAATTAAGGTTGAAAATACAGAGACATTTACAACTAAAAGCAAAAAATCGAGAATCATTCCTATTAACTCAATCTTGTTTGAAGTATTACAGAGACGGCTTCCTAAAGTGATGGATATTACTAAAAACATTTATGTATTTAGTAAAAATGGAGTGAAACTAAATAATGATTTTGTATCAAAGCAGTTTAAGAAGGCAGTTAGAGAAGCTAAACTTAATGATGATTACCATTTCCATTTACTTAGAGCAAGTTTCATTTCAAACCTTGCCAAAAGAAACGTGCCTTTAAGTGCTATTCAGAAACTGGTTGGTCACGAAAATATGAGAGTGACCGAGAAACATTATTTATCAGTCCAGAATGAAACTTTGATCAGAGCTATGCAGACACTTGAAGGTAATGATGGATTAAAAGCAATTGAACTATCGAAGTAAATAAACTTAGAAGTATAGCTTGAAGTCACTTTATTTTAATAGACGGGGTATGTTTTGAACCTAATAATCCCGAAAAGCAGTATTAACTACTGAGAAAAAATAGTTTTTAAAATTAACGAGAAATCTTTTCTCTATGGTAACCTATTTTTGTCTTTTCCAGTTTGGACTAAAAAAGTCAAGAATTCTCTTCCTCTTAGTGTAATAGTTGCAGTGTTATTTTTTATATCTATAAGTTGTTGTGAGGTAAGATAACCTATATAATTATCAAATGTAAATCCCTCAATTCCCGTATATAATCTATTAGTCTCTTCAAAAAATACTACCAAATTACTACTGTTCTCGCCTTCTGGTTTACAATTCAGCTCTTCTAACAACAAAATTTGACTATTAAAAATAGAACGATAAATTTGTTCAAATGTTAACATAATAGACGTTGCCGCAAGAATTCTTATCAGAAATTTGATTTTCTCTTCATCATTCTTAAGACTGTCTAATTTAGTTCTTTCTTTAATTAGAAATTCTTGTTCATGGAGTAATTTACTATCAAACATCCTCATTATTTCTTCTGCTGCTGTGGTTTGATTTATCGCTTTTTCCGACTGTGGAGTGATGCTTGCCTTAAGTCCGCCAAATTTTAAATCTCGAATACTAAATATTAAAGTCCCAATTGCTTTCCTTAACAAGATTATGAAAACTAACCCTAACACTAACACAACGATTGGCCAAGTAACGTATTCCATAAATACTCCAAAAAGATTTATATATTGCTTTTAAACATATAAAGTTTTTTGATAACACAATTATTGAAAAATTGTATTTAACCCAAAAAAATTATTATCTAATTTAAAACCAAGAAATTTTGCAGTTCATAGAAAGTATAGAAATTTTAATCTATCATTATTGAAATTTAAACTCCAAATTAAGCGAATCTATTACTTACTATTTTGCTTTTCTAATATTTAAACAAGCATAAATGACTGACATCAAATCTTCTGAAAATAAATTAAAAATTCTTGAAGAGTCAATTAAAGGACTTGGA
Organism: uncultured Ignavibacteriaceae bacterium; assembly: GCA_964391015.1. Classification (GTDB taxonomy): domain Bacteria; phylum Bacteroidota; class Ignavibacteria; order Ignavibacteriales; family Ignavibacteriaceae; genus XYD12-FULL-36-8. Next base: position 166 of record CAYMKU010000138.1, on the reverse strand, counting down.
AAAGAAAACTATCATTTCAAGCATAAAAATTATGAGATTACTACCTCTATACCGTGTAGCGATTTTTCAAGTTGGATAATAAATAGATTGGAAGAAAATGACATTTGGGCTATAAAACTTCTTCAGTGGGAAATTGGCAAAGATGCAGGATTTATGGCAGGGAGTC
>CAYMKU010000137.1:0-2394 GCA_964391015.1 uncultured Ignavibacteriaceae bacterium | reverse complement strand
ACAGCCAATGTATCATCATAATTTCTACGACCATCAATCTCAATAAGTTTTTGTTGAATATGCATAGTCAACCAAAGTCCAAGCGCTTTAGATTGAATTTCAAAACGATAGTTGATAAGCAAATCTTTATTATAATTTTCGGAAGAATTATACATCGGCATCACTTCCGCATTTAGCGAAGGAACAAATCTTGACGAAGAAAAATAATAGCCGTTTTCAGTACCAGCTTCAGAGTAAGTATATACTGCATCAATTTTTATTACGGAATTAATTACCGAAATTCTATTTGTTGTAATTGAAACTTCAATTCCGTTTACATTTTGCCAACCGTTGTTTGAATATTTTGAATATGAATCGAGGTATTTTCTTGTAATGAATGCCCCTGACTCATCAGGCCAATTTGGAAATGATTTTTTATAATATACTGTAGGTTCACCAAAACCTTGGAACATATCTTTAGTTCTATTTGAAAATCCGGTTATAGAAAAACCAAAAAACTCAAACTGCTGATCAAAGCTGATTTCGTACTTTGTTTGCTTGTATCCTTTAATGGTTGGATTTGCCTGCTGACGAATGAAAGTTGAGACGAGAGAAAAGTTACTGTCAGGATATTGAGGATTCACCACTGAAACAGTATCAATAATATCATAATATTTATCTTGGGCGAATATCATTCCAAGCGGCGGAGATTTTGAAGTAACACCATATCCTAACCTGAGTTGTGTATCATCGGTTATATTTAATGAAAATGCAACTCTTGGATTTAAGAAGCTTCCGTTCTTCGATTCCACAAAATCAGCTTTACCAAGCAAACCTTTGAAATTTATGCCATCAGGTCTGTATGATTCATAGCGAAGACCAAGCTGTAAAGTAAAAGGTTTAAATAAAGTTCCTGTAATCTTATCTTCGGCATAAATGCTTAAAATAGGATATTGAGGAATATCGTTATAAGACCTTAATCTGGGCATCGTAACTGAAGCCGATGGAGGAAAGAGAGGGTCGAAAATTATTCCATCTCCTTTGTTAAAATCATTTCTGTAAGAAATTCCGGTTGTTACACCATGCAAAAAATCTTCAGTGAAAAATTTATAATTATAGTTTATGTCCGTATAAATATTCCAGACATCACCGCGAATATTTTTTTTGCCGAGATATGATCCGAAAACGATTCTTCCCTCTTGTGTACCTTCAACTATTCTATCGGAAATGACAATGTTATCACGAGAGATTAAACTCTGCTCGTACGAATTTTGCCGCGTATAAGAAGCTGAAAACTTAGCCGAGAATTTATTGAAGGAATCGAAATATCTTGAATAATCACAAGAGTATTTCAGGTTAATATCGCGGTTATACCACGCTTCTCTTAATGCATAACCTGGTCTTTCTTTAGATTCATCAAAAGCACGAGTAAAGTAAAACATATTTTTCCAATGATAATCATCCATGTCTCTTTCGAAATTAAGTTGCGCAGCAATTCTTGTATATCCATCTCCGCGTAAACGAACATCTCGCTCCGAGGAAGCAACATTTAAATTTGCATTCAGAATCCAATCACTTAAAGATATGCCTGAGCTAACATTAAATTCATAAAGCTGCGGATTATATTTTATCTTAGCTTTAGGGGATTCAATTATGGATTTTGTTCTAACAATTAATAACCCATCTGTTAAGTCACCATACTGCGCAGATGGAATACCACGGATTATTTCAACTTCCTTAATATTTTCTGCCGGGATTGAACGAAGATCAAAACCACTATTTGCAGTTGATACACCAATTCCAATCTGTAAATTAGCATTGTTCGAAATTGGAATACCATCAAGAATAATTTGAGAACCTAAGGCATCGCCGCTTCTTATAGTTGCATGTTCAACCGAGTTTAGCGTGGGATTCGTAGTCTCAACTCCGGGTGTAAGTTTTAGAACATCATTTAAGCTTGAAGCTTGAATGTGTTCTATCTCCCCTGATGTTACTGTAGTTTTTGTTTCCGGAGTAATCGGAAGGAACTCTGATTTAGCTACAACTTCAATTGTACCAATTTCAAAAGAAGTGCTTTTTAATTTATAATTTCTTTCTACGGTTCTATTTTCAACAATTTCAATTTTTTCAGTCACCTTTTCATATCCAATGAAAGAAACTTCAACAGTAAAAACTCCAGCGCGAGAAACAATTTTAAATTTCCCTTTACTATCAGTTGCAGTACCATTGTTATTCTCTTTCAATCGAATATTAGCAAACGGCAGTGGCTCATCTTTTTCATTAGTAACGATACCACCTAAGACTCCAATATTTTGCTGGGCAAAACTGAGAATCCCTTGTAGAAGGAACAAAAGGCACAATATTATTTTCATCTATATTGCTTAAGACAAGAAAAATGAGCAGGAGAATTAAAAA
>CAYMKU010000136.1:0-2448 GCA_964391015.1 uncultured Ignavibacteriaceae bacterium | reverse complement strand
CGCCGCGCGCCGGTGCTCGTGGACTTCTGGGCGTCCTGGTGTGCGCCCTGCCGGATGCTGGCGCCGGTGCTGGAAAAGGTCGCCGAGGACTACCAGGGCAAGCTGCTGGTGGCGAAGGTCGACACCGACGTGGAACAGGAGCTCGCCGCCCGCTACGGGGTGCGCAGCCTGCCGACGGTCAAGCTCTTCCGGGACGGGCAGGTGGTGGACGAGTTCATGGGCGCCCTGCCCGCAGGGGCGGTGCAGGAGTTCCTCTCCGTCCACGTCGCCCGCGAGTCCGACACCCTGCGCGAGCAGGCCCTCGCGGCACACGCCGAGGGACAGGGCGAGACGGCGGTGGCGCTCCTGCGCAAGGCCCTCGCCCAGGACCCCGAGAACCCCCGCGTGCCCATGGACCTCGCCGGGGTCCTGGGAGACCTCAGCCGGTTCGCCGAGGCCGAGGAAGTCCTGCGGGGGCTCCCGGCCAACCGCCAGCTCGACCCCGACGTGACCACGATGCAGAGCCGCCTCGCGCTCGCCCGCCTGGTCCAGGAGGCACCCGACCGCGCCGCGCTCGAGCGGCAGCAGGCCGCGCAGCCCTCCGACCTCGAGGCCCGCTACCACCTGGCCGCGCACCGGGTCCTGACCTCCGACTACGAGCGGGCGCTCGAGCTGCTGTACTCCATCCTGCAGCAGGACCGCCACTTCCGCGGCGACGCCGCGCGCAAGTCGATGGTCACGGTGTTCGACCTCCTGGGCGGCTCCGGCCCCCTGGTGTCGCGCTACCGCTCCCTGCTGTCCTCGGTGCTGCACTGACGAAACGTTTCAAGCCAATCCGTCGTCGCCGAGGGCGAGCTCGGGCTCGCGCTCCAGGCGGGCGATGAGGGTCGCGGCGTCGCGCCACCCGGCGCTCGCCAGGAGGTCCCCCCGCAGCCCGTGTCCGCGGCCGTGCAGGCGCGCGAGGCGCGCCTGGGATACCCGGTTGCGGTAGCCCGCGAGCGCGTCCAGTACCTCGCCGGCCCCCTCGCGGTCGTTGCAGAGCAACAGCAGGTCACACCCCGCCTCCAGGGCCGCGTGCGCCCGGTCCCCCCGGCTCGCCACGAAGGTCGCGCCGGCCATGCTCAGGTCGTCGCTCACGATAGCGCCCTGGAACCCGAGCTGCCCCCGCAGGATCTCCTGCAACCAGACCCGGGAGAACCCCGCCGGGCGGTCGTCCACCGCGGGGAACACCACGTGTGCCGGCATGATGGCCGGCAGGCCGTAGTGCACCAGGCGCTCGAAGACCAGCAGGTCCTCCGCCCGGATGTCCGCGAGGGGGCGCCGGTCCACGGGCAACGCCACGTGCGAGTCCGCCGCGACGCTGCCGTGCCCCGGGAAGTGCTTGCCCACCGCGGCCATCCCGGCCCGCTGCATCCCCCGCATGAAGGCGCGCGCCAGCTCGGCGGCGACCTCCGGGCGGGCGTGGAAGGCACGGTCGCCGATGACGTGGCTCACGCCGCGGTTGAGGTCCAGCACGGGGGCGAAGCTGAGGTCCACCCCGACCGCCCGGAGCTCGGCCGCCATCAGCCAACCCCCGGTCTCGGCGACCTGCAGGGCCCTCGCGGGGGCGTGGTCGTAGACCTCGCCGTAGCGGGCCGCGGCCGGCAGCACCGTGAAACCGCCCCGGAAGCGCTGCACCCGCCCGCCCTCGTGGTCGACCGCCACCAGGAGCGGGGGGCTGCGCACTCCGTGCACCTCGGCGACCAGCGCGGCGAGCTGCCCGGGGTCCACGAAGTTGCGGCTGAACAGGATCACACCGCCCACCCGGGGGTCGCGCAGCAGGTCGCGCTCCTCCGCGCTGAGCTCGGTGCCCGCGAGGTCGATCATCAAGGGTCCGAGAGACATCGGGCGAGGCTCCTACCCCGGGTCCGGGCCGGGGATGGTAGCGCACGGGGCGCCGCTTGCATCGCCCAGCCGCCGGCCGAGCGCCGCGAGGAGCCGCTCCCCGGCCTCCTCCACCCCCCAGGGGACGCCCAGGTCCCGCAGGCGCGTGACGGCGAGCCCCCGGTACCCGCAGGGGTCGATGCGGACGAACGGCTCCAGGTCCAGATCCACGTTCAGGGCGAGGCCGTGGTAGGTGCGCCCCTGGCGCACCCGCAGGCCGAGCGAGGCGACCTTGCGCCCCTGCACGTAGACGCCGGGGGCGCCCGCCCGCCGGTCCCCGGCCACGCCGCCCGCGGCCAGGGTGTCGAGGACCGCCTCTTCCAGGAGCCCCACGAAGCGCCGCACCCCGAGCCGCCGCCGGCCGAGGTCCACCAGCACGTAGGCCACGAGCTGCCCCGGCCCGTGATAGGTCACCTGCCCCCCGCGGTCCGAGCGCACCACCGGGATCGCGCCCGGGTCCCGCACGTGCTCCTCCCGACCGGCCCGGCCGAGGGTGTAGACCGGCGGGTGCTCCAGCAGCCAGACCTCGTCCAGGGTGGCGGGGCC
>CAYMKU010000135.1:0-2470 GCA_964391015.1 uncultured Ignavibacteriaceae bacterium | reverse complement strand
CAGACCAGGTAATGCAATTTACATATCCCTGAAAACTAAAGAAGGCGATAAACACGAAAGGCGGCAACTGTGTCGATGTTGCTGCAGTAACGTTCAAATATGTATGTGTCGCCTGCAACCCGGCAAAAATTTCCTCTTACGCTGAACTAGGCAACCTGACACCATGGAGTTAATACATCATCCCAGGCACGAAAGGCGGCAGGCTTATCGTAGTGTTGTTCAAGGGCGATACGCGCTGCGTGGCCAAGACGACGACATTCGCTTTCATCGTCAGCCAGCCTTGCAATGATCGCAACGGTCTGCTTCGTTTCACCAACGCCGACTGTGTATCCACAATGGTGTTCTCGCAGGATTCGAGCAATCTCGCCGGTGGAACTTCCCATAAACAAGACGGGACGACCAGCAGCGGCAATGCCATAAAATTTGCTCGGTACGATCAATCCCTCCACTTCTGGTCGAAGGGATACCATGTGAAGGTCAACAGCACTAAGGCTATAGGAGAGTCTCTCTCGTGGTTGATAAGGTTGAAACAGAAAATTAGATAGACCACGCTGGTTGACCTCCTGCCGCAATGAATCCAGTTGAGTCCCATCGCCTATAAACAAGAACCGTATGTTGGGGGAGTCGCTAAGTTGTTCAGCAGCCTCTAGGAGAGTTTGGAACTCATGCGCTCGACCCAAATTCCCTGAATACCCCACGACAAACTTGTCCTGTAGAGTCCATTCGGATCTTAGAGGGTTATCATGATGAGCAATGGGACGAATGGACATAGCATCGGCCCAATTGTGAATGACGCGAATCGATTGCGCAGGAACGCCTTCAGTACGTAAACGAGCGGCCATGCACTCACCAATTACGATATTGCGTGAGGCTGTCCGAAGTGCGTGGTTTCGGAGCTGTCGAAGCCCCTGCTCGACGAGACCCACGCCTGGCACCTGCAGAGCACCAGCAATTTCCGGAAACAAGTCCTGTGTCCAGTTGATCAGGCGAGCCCCAATTAACGATGTCACGACAGCAGCAACCACTGAAATCAATGGAGGATCGGTCTTCGCGACCACAACGTCACCGAACCGCACATACTTGAAGAGTGCCAAGGCTGCACTGAGGTAAAAGGTAGCGTAATCGATCGCGCGACCGAGTAGACGACCCCGGCCAAATCGTGTGGACCAGACTCGACATACCTTTACACCACGAACGTCCTCGCCCGATGGAAGCAAGCCATCCGCATCTCCGTACAACTGACGACTTGCAATGACGGTGACACGATAGGATTTCTCAGCGAGATAAAATGCCAAGTCGGTCAGCAGTTGACTGGTGGCTGAATGGTCAGGGTAAAAATAACGGTTGACGAAAATGAGTTTGGCTCTCACACAGGCAAACCCTTTTCTCGGCGCCCGAGTTCCCGCATCTTAATGACGATCATGTATTCATAGATCGATTGCAGAATGCAGTATATGAACCCTGGTCTGCCGTCTAGGAATCCTCGATGAATGAAATACAGATATGTAAATTTGAGGACCGGACGGAACGGCATGTGCAAGGACCAGTTCTTTAACACACGACGTCGTTGGGGCCCATCCAGACTAAGGACAGATGCTGAGAGCCACGGCAAGTCCGATGACACGATTTTCATCCCTTCGATGGCCTCGAGAAGGGAATACTTGTTATGTTTATCAAACCACTCAGTCAGCCCCTTGCTGAAATTGTAATGATCGAAATAGTGCATCAAGTATCCGTAGCTGCCATCTGTAACGGACGTAGGATTTACTAACCGTTCAAAACGGATTTTAGACGGCCGAAAAAACCTCATAATATTACCGGGTGGCATGGCATGTCGGATCCACCTGCCAAGGAAGAAATTCCTCCTTCCGCAGTAGTAAGCAACATGAGGCTCTTGGGGATTTCGTGCTATGGCTAGCACTTCTTCCTTCAGCTCACTAGTCATCCGTTCATCTGCATCAAGATAGAGGATCAAATCTCCCGAACACTTACTCAAAGCAAAATTTCTAGCTGCTGCAAAGTCATTAACCCAATCGAATTGAAATATTTTTGCAGAAAATGCTTCTGCAATTACGAGTGTTTGATCTGTTGAACCGGTATCCACCAAAACAATTTCATCGACAACATCTTGAACAGAAGAAAAACAATCCGTGAGATATTTCTCTTCGTTTTTGACGATCATGCAGAGACTTAGTTTTTTACTCATGATTCTTCGCATAAACAGAATTATCAAAGAAAGATTCTGTTAAGCTGTTATGCTCCAGCGGAAGTGATAAAATCTCGTTTACAACCTTCAATGCATGTATAGCTTCTTTATTTTTATGATCATTTTTTATAGCCCATTCCAACATTATTTTCGCTTGCTCGTACTGCTCTTGATTAAATAATGTCTGTCCTAAACCTAGACACGCTGAAGAGGAGTCGGGATTAATTGTTAGTGACTCTCCAAAAAGTGATTTTGCTTTTTCAT
>CAYMKU010000134.1:0-2489 GCA_964391015.1 uncultured Ignavibacteriaceae bacterium | reverse complement strand
TCCCGACTTCAAGACCTTCCGCGTCGGGCTGTTCGGGCTCGACAAGCTGCGCAACATCGACCGCACGGTCGCCAGCCTCGAGCGCGCGCTCGAGCACCTGCACCCGGCGCACGCGCCGTAGCCGGAGCTTCGACGACGTCCGGCGCGGCGCTACGACGCGCCGCCCGGGCGCCGGGCTGGCGCGAACATCGCGGCGAGCTCCACGTACATCGGCGGCGTCATCCAGCGGGCGATCCCGCTCGCGACGAACGCGCTCGCCATGAGGCTCAGCACCATGTCGTGCCCCGCGACCATCTCCATCACGATGATGAACGCCGTGAGAGGACCCTGTGTCGTCGCCGCGAGGAATGCCACCATGCCCAGCGCGGCCAGCGCGGCAGACGACGACGGATTCGCCTGCGTGAGCACCGCCACGTCGTGGCCGATGCCCGCGCCGATCGCGAGCGACGGCGCGAACACGCCGGCGGGCAGGCCGGACCACGCCGAGAGCCAGGTCGCGCAGAACTTGAGCACCGTGTAGAGCGGCGGCAGGTCGGCGTGCCCGTCGAGCAGCGCCCGCGTCGGCGCGTAGCCCGCGCCGGCGACCGCGCCGTCGGTCACGATCGTGATCGCCGCGACGACGATCCCGCAGGCGGCGGCGAATCGGAACGGATGCCGCTCGCGCCAGCGCGACGCCGCATCCGGGAGACCGCGGGTCGACGCGACGATCAGGCGCGAGAACAGGCCTCCCGCCAATCCCGCGGCCAGCGTCACGAGCGCCCCCGGCCCCAGGAGCGGCCACCCGAGCTCGCCCACCCGGAGCTCGCCGAAATAGCTGAGGTTGCCGAACGCCGACACCGCGACCATGCCGGCGAGCACGATGCTCACGATCACGAGCCCGCTGTGCGAGAAGCTCCTCCTGCGCGAGAGCTGCTCGAGGGCGAAGACGACGCCGCCGAGCGGCGTGTTGAACGCGGCCGCGATGCCGGCGGCGGCACCCGCGACGATCACGTCGTGCGTGTCGATGCCCGAGTCCGGCGACAGCCAGCGGCGCGCGTGCTTCATGACGCCCGCGCCCACCTGGACGGTCGGGCCTTCACGACCGATCGACAGGCCGGCGAGCAATCCGCCGGACACGAGCGCGATCTTGTGCAGCGAGAGCCCGAGCGAGACCAGGCCCTCGCGGACCGCGGCCGGAACGCGGTCGTCGAGCGCCGCCACGACCTGCGGAATCCCGGAGCCCTCGCCGCCCGCGGCGAATCGGCGCGTCCACCACAGCAGGGCGACGGTCAGCGCAGGCGTCCACACGAGCGGCAGCCAGTGCCCCACGCCCTCGAGGCGGAACAGCGCGGCGAACGCCCGGCTCGCGGCGTCCGCGAGCAACGTGAACCCGACGACGACCAGTCCGGTCGCGAACGCGTAGGCGATCACGACCGCGCGGTCGCGCCAGGGCCTCGCCGCGAGGTTGCCGCGCAGGTTGTGCCAGAAGTCGTGGCGCAGGTCGCGCATCGGGCAACGATACTCGAACGCCGGGGCGTATCGGGGCGTTGAGCTCGCCGCAGGTCGGACCGATGCCGGGCGACATCCGCGATCCCGGGCTCCGTCTGCCCCGGGCTCGGGGGCGCAGCACTGCCCGCGGGGTCAAACGCCGCGAACCGCAGGCGAGACGATTTGCCCGAAGACAAGCCGGCTTTCGCACCCGGCTCCCATGCCGGCTATCCCTTCCGGCGCGAGGCGCCATCGCGCCACGGGTCGGGCGAACCGCGCGCTCGCCGTCGAAGGGCCCCATCGGCGCAGCCGACTCGCCGAACCGGCACGACGGGGCTCGCGTCGCCTACGCCTGCGACGGCGGATCGCCGGGCTTCCGCCGCAGCGTGTCGGAAGGCAACTCGCCGAAGCACGCCTTGTAGGCGCGCGAGAATTCGCCGAAGTGCCAGAAGCCCCAGTCGAGCGCTTCGGCAGAGACCGTCGTCGTTCCCGGCGTTCCCGCGAGCAGCGCCTCGCGCACCCGGTGCAGCCTGACCCGGGCCAGGTAGGCCACGGGCGAAAGTCCCATCGCTTCCCGGAACGCGTATTGCAGCGTTCGCTCGCTCACTCCCGCCGCCACGCACAGGTCGCCCACGTAGAGAGGGTCGCTCGTATGGGACAGGGCGTGGGCCTCGGCGATCCTCACGATCCGGCTCCGTTCCTGCCTGCTCAGGTCCCGGCGGTCGGGGTCGAAGTCGTGCGCCCCGCCCAGCGTCGCCAACAGCATCTCGACCAGTTCGACGTGTGCGGCGATCCGTTCGGTCTCGCGCTCGTCGAACAATGACGGCTGGCGCGCGGCGACGTCCACCAGCCGCTTGCCCCACTCGAACAGCCGGCGGGTGCTCGCGTCGTCGGCCCGCAGCATCTCCACGCCGCACGGCAGGTGGAACTCCCTCTCGCGCTGGCGGGCAGCGAGATGCGCGCGCAATTCGGCCGAAGGAAGCAGGAACGCGAGGCTCTCGTAACCGGCCTCGGCGACGAAG
>CAYMKU010000133.1:0-2516 GCA_964391015.1 uncultured Ignavibacteriaceae bacterium | reverse complement strand
AAGGTACATTAAGCAACTTGTTTTATTTGGATAAGCCATTTTGGTCAGTTGATACAATGTTTTATTCTATAATTAACAAGCAATTAGCTCTACCGAAATATCTTTATTACACACTAAAAACATTTGATAAAACATAAAAGGGCAGTACGAACAGTTATCAGAACGTAGAAACATTGTAGTCATTGCAGACGAAGCCCACCGCAGCCAATACGATTTTATGGATGGCTTTGCCAAACATATGAGAGATGCTTTGCCTTTTGCTTCATTTATTGGTTTTACAGGCACACCCATAGAAAGTACGGACAAAAACACACAAGCAGTTTTTGGCGATTATATTGATGTTTATGACATTCAACAAGCGGTAGAAGATGGAGCAACGGTTCGTATTTTTTATGAAAACCGCTTGGCTAAAATCAATCTCAAAGAAGAAGAAAAACCAAGAGTTGATGCCGAGTTTGAAGAACTCACAGAAAGCGAAGAACTCACAGACCGCCAGAAATTAAAAGCAAAATGGGCAAGATTAGAAGCCATAGTAGGCAACTCAAAACGCATAGCCCTCATTGCTCAAGATATTGTAAACCACTTTGAAAGTCGTAATGCTGTTTTAGACGGTAAGGCAATGATAGTATGCATGAGCCGAAGAATTTGTGTGGACTTATACAATGCAATTGTTGCAATAAAACCCGAATGGCACAATGATGATGATGCCGAAGGTGTGGTAAAAGTTGTAATGACAGGTTCTTCATCAGACCCTCTGCCATTTCAACCCCACGTAAGAAATAAACCAAGAAGAAAAGCACTAGGTGAAAGATTAAAAGACCCGAAAGACAGCCTCAAATTAGCCATTGTAAGAGATATGTGGCTCACAGGATTTGATGCACCTGCTATGCACACCCTTTACATTGACAAGCCAATGAAAGGCCATAACCTGATGCAAGCCATAGCAAGAGTTAATAGGGTTTACAAAGATAAAGAAGGCGGTTTAGTAGTAGATTATATAGGCATTGCAACAGACCTTAAAAAAGCCCTTTCTGTTTACACAGAAAGCGGTGGTAAAGGCAAACCAGCTTTTGACCAGGACGAAGCAGCCGAAGTAATGATGGGCAAATACGAAGTAGTGGCTCAAATGTTTTCAGAACAAACTGCTGATAAATCTCAACCTAAAGGTTTCGATTACAAAATTTTCTTTAGGCTTACGCCAAAAGAAAAATTGTATTTCCCCATTCAGGCAGCCAACTACATTTTGGGTTTAGAAAACGGAAAAGAAAGATACATCAATTCGGTAACGGCACTTTCAAAGGCTTTCGCCATTTCAGTGCCACATCCTTATACTGTTGAAATCAGGGATGAAGTTGGCCTGTTTCAGGCTATCAAAGCCAGGATCGTTAAAGTTACCATCTTTGTCAGCCCCAGATCAGATGAAGATCTCAATACTGCTATAAAACAAATATTGTCTGATGCCATCGTATCAGATGAAGTGGTCGACATCTTTGATGCCGCAGGATTAAAAAAACCTGATATTTCAATTTTGTCAGATGAGTTTCTGGCAGAAGTGAAAGGGATGGAGCATAAAAATCTTGCCTTAGAATTACTAAAAACATTGCTTAATAATGAGATCAAAACAAGACAAAAATTGAATCTGGTTCAATCAAAGAAGTTTTCAGAGATGCTCGAACAAGCTGTTAAAAACTATCAAAACAATCTGATTACTTCGGCACAGGTCATCGATGAAATGATACGTCTTGCAAAAGACATTAAAGATGCAGATCGCAAAGGTGTGGATTTAGGGTTGGATTTCAGAGAGTATGCATTCTATTCAGCATTGGAAGTGAGCAATTCAGCAGTGGCAATATTGGGTGATGATGTATTAAAGCACATCGCAAGAGAATTGGTATATACAGTCAGAAAAAACACCAGTATAGACTGGGCAGTACGAGAAAACGTCCAGGCCAAAATGCGGATTGCGATTAAAAGAATACTAAGGAGACACGGCTATCCCCCGGATATGGAACTAAAAGCCACAGAAACAGTCATCGACCAGGCAAAGTTATTGGCTAATCAGCTATCTGAAGCTAAGGAATATAATATCCAATATGGTGATAACATAAGTTTAGCTGCAGAACCGGAGAATTAAAAAATCTTAAGGATATGTTTGCCCACAATTATGGAATGAATTCTGAAATTTTAAACAATTCTCGCTTTCTCCTTCGGATTCCCGCAGCATGAGTATCTCCGTCACTCAATGGCCCGAAGCCACCCACCGCCATTCCGCAGACAGCCATGATTTTGATGACCTTAAACACTGAAGCCACTGCACAAAATGATTACCTAAAATTCTAAACTTAAATCTATGGCATCTTTATTAGGATATTTTTACAACCGCATAAAAGGGTCGCAGGAAGATATTGCATCTGAGAGCCTTGTGTACATACTCCAGAGGTCCCATTCTGCCAGGGAGGCACTGCACACGGTCGTCAGATCAGTTAGCGGCCTGGATGTATTGGATTTGAGTTACT
>CAYMKU010000132.1:0-2525 GCA_964391015.1 uncultured Ignavibacteriaceae bacterium | reverse complement strand
AAAATCATGAACGACTTAACTCAAACAAATCAAAACGGAACAGTAAAGGAAACAGGTTATGAAAATCAAACATCAATCAATGAAGTTACTAAAGACGAAACAATATCGGAGACTATACCGGGATCTGTTCCTGAGAAAGAAAAAAATCCGCAGACCGGTACATCTGCGAAACCACCTGCAGAGAATTGTGAAAAACAAAGTCCGGATTCGAATAAGAAGAATGCTGAGGAAACTGCCCCCGGTCAGATAACTGTAAACGGTAATGGAAATGTTTTCAGTGGCACTACTTCTTTGAGTAGATCCGGGATCATTAATCTCGGAAGACCGACTCCATACAGAGGAGACTGTCAGATGGGAAAGTTCAAGATTAAGGCAAATCCTGTTTCTGATACTCTTGATTTTACTGTACTTGCAATAAGACACCTTCAGGGTGAATTCTTTAACTATGAATATCAGGACTGGATCGAAATCATATTCATAGATGAAAAGAAGATCATTTCTGCTATGCTTCTGAAAACCGAATCAATGGATAACTTCGGATTAACAACAAAATTCATTCTCTCTTCCGGCAAGCGGCTGATAGACGTGATCATAACCGGTTACTTTGTCAAAAAGACAAGTGTAGTTAATAAAAGCAGTTACTACGCGCTCGAGTTCAGATTCAAAAATAATGATCCTGAAACAATCAAAGAAATTGAGACATTTCTGAATTCATGTGATGTCACAAAGATAACCGGGTTGAATTTTTAATAATCTTAGATAAACTAAAATATACGGACAGTCTTTCAAAGACTGTCCGGAAAGGAGGCTACTGCCATGTTAGATATAACTCAAAATAATTTGCCGCAGATTTATAATCACATAATAACCAAAGATGAAATAGAAACACTTTCAGAAGATCTTTTAAATAAAATATTTGAAACTTCAAACGGAGTCAAAGAACTGGTATCAATTGCAGCTCTTAAATATTTAATAGATTCTCTTGATAAAAAACTGAGAGCAAACATTACTCTGTCAGACACTAAAATCGTTATGGGAAGGATCACAATTGAGAAATCTGTCTCACCCACAGTTCTTAATCTTGAGGAGGACTCCGAATATTGTAAACTAAAAGCTGTACTTGATCAAAGAACAGAGACTTTAAAACTCCAATACAAATTAAATTCAAAACATCAGAAAGACAACCCTGGTAAAGATTTTATAGGGATTGTTGAAACTACCGGCGAACAAGTGCCTGTAGTTACTAAAAAAGAAGGGACAGGAAAAGAAATAATAAAGATTACTATTCCCAAGTAACCAATTTATCAATTGCCGAATATGTGATGAAATTTCATTTAACTGAGACAAGTATCATTTTATCCTGTTAATTTTAATCACAGAAAAAATACAAAACTTTGAAAGTTTGAATTTAGTTTTGAATAACTTTTCAAAATTAGACTTAACATTAGATCAAAAAATAAATATAATTACCTATGGAAAATAAAGGTGAAATAATAATATACAAAACCCGTGACAGCCAAACGCAAATCGAAGTTAAGTTTGATCAGGAAACGGTTTGGTTGACGCAACTCCAATTATCAGAACTATTTGATAAGAGCAGGGTAACTATTACAGAACATATTGGCAATATCTTCAAAGAAAAAGAATTGGATAGAAAAGCAGTATGTCGGAATTTCCGACATACTGCCAAAGATGGAAAATCTTATGAAGCACAATATTATAATCTTGACATGATTATTTCTGTTGGTTATCACGTAAAATCAAAGCGTGGAATACAATTCCGTCAATGGGCAACTCAACGTTTGAAGGAATACCTGATCAAAGGTTATGCTGTGAATGAAAAGAGACTGAAAGAAACAGAACAAAATTTTCTCGATCTGAAAAAGACAGTCAAACTCCTTGAAAATGTTGTTCAGCAAAAAACACTTACATCCAGTGAGGCGACAGGGCTATTAAAAGTTATTACAGATATACTCAAGTCCGGAATCTTCTGGATCAATATGACCATCAAACTCTTAAAAAGTCATTAAAAACATCGAAAGAAAAATTTAAGATTACTTATGACGAAGCAATAAAGGCAATTAAAACGCTTAAAGATAAGTTCGGAGGCTCGGAATTATTCGGAAATGAAAAAGATCAATCCCTAAGAAGTTCACTTGTAACAATTTATCAGACATATCAGAAAAAAGAACTTTACCCCGGTGCAGAAAACAAAGCTGCGCATTTGCTTTACTTTGTTATCAAAAACCATCCTTCACGGATGGTAATAAGCGTATAGCGGCATTTCTTTTTATTTGGTTCCTGGAACGTAATAATTTGCTTTATACAAAAGAAGGATTCAAGAAAATAGAAGATAATACACTCGTTGCTCTCACACTTATGATTGCCGAATCAAAGCCGGCTGAAAAGGAAATGATGATTAGGGTAATATTAAATCTAATGCAGAAGAATTAATTCATAGATAAATCAACTTAAACCCAAATTTTTCAATAGAGATATATTCTAATGAACATCAATAGAGAATT
>CAYMKU010000131.1:0-2527 GCA_964391015.1 uncultured Ignavibacteriaceae bacterium | reverse complement strand
AAACTTGTCTTGATATAATGAAGCAACCTTATTCCAGGTTTCAAATGTTTCTTTGTATTTGTCCATTTTCAGGTCGTTTCCTAAAATGCCGCTAACGGGCAGGGCTTAGCGTCTTTGGCGGTATTCCGTGATCGTTCAGCCCGTACCGTTGCTGAGTAAAGTTATAAAGTTGATGTTATATTCTGTCGCCCCGCGTTATTCGTCAGCCGGAACTGCAGCTGAGCAGCGAACAGAACGATGAGCTTATATTCGTTCAGCCGCCATAGCGCCAAACCAATGTTGTGTGCAGTTTTCTATTAGCTTTACTTCGACGTCGAGTTAATTTTTATTACAGTTTTTTTCATTTTATCCAAATCTGCAGATTTAAATAATTTACCATTAATCATTACTGCATAAATGTTTTTTGTATTAGTTATATCTGTCAAAGGGTTAGCATTTAGTAAAACCATATCAGCTCGCTTTCCTGTTTCAATTGTGCCTAAGGAATCCGTCATTTTTAAGTATTTGACAGGATTAATGGTTGCAGAACGCAATGCGTCAATAGGAGTCATACCAAACTCAACAAATAAAGCCATTTCATCGTGGAGGCTGAATCCAGGAAAAGCATAAGGATTATAAGAATCGGTTCCTGCTAATATTGGCACTTTTTCTTGCCATAATATTTTAATTATTAGTTTTTCAATCTCATATCTTTTTCTTTTATTCTGCCAGTCTTCTGAGGTATTCTTTTTTATATCTGATTCGGTTTCTTCCTTCCATTCTTCTCTTGCTTGTGGAGATAAATATTTTAACCTTTTATCGTTTGTAAATGACGTGTCGTTTGAAAAATAATTTCCTCTGTTGGTTACAACCGTCGGTACAACATATGTATTGTTCTTTTTGAGCAGAATTGCAATATCTCTCATTCTTTTCTCTGAAAAATTATTAAGCATAAATTTCTCACTTGCTCTTGCTTTCTCTATTCTCATTTTCGGTTCCATACCCGATTCAAAATTGTCTGCATTAATTCTTTTTAATTTCATAGCGGAATCCGGGAAAGAACAAGCTTCTATCAAAAAACCATATAAGTGCTCCATACTTGCCATCCCAGATTCAGATGCTTTTGTTAACCAAACACGATGGGGAACATGACCAGCAAATGGAAAACTTTTATCGTTGCATCTTTTAGCTACAACATCAAATACTTCCGGTTCTAAAAAACTATAAATTTTTATAAAATCTACCTTTGCCCCTATTAAGGAATCGACAAGACGTAACGCAGTTGCCGTATCGCTTGCAGAAAGAGAACCCTCCCAAAAAACTTTTTTTCCATCAAGAATATGTCCTGATGCCTTGAAATGAAAATGTGGCATTGTGCCTTTCTGAATTTCATTTTTAATACTGTCTATCACAGCTCTATCTCCCCACATTTCTCTAAAACCAACAATGCCATTTGCTATGAATAATGGAAATTGCCATCTATAACCTTCATCTTCTTCTAACACGTGAACATGCATATCCCACAAACCAGGGATTATATACTTCCCTTTTGCGTTTATTATTGTAGAGCCTTTTGGCAATTTTCGCTTTAGATCCGTAGTAATAGCGGTAATTTTATCTCCTTCAACTATTACGTCACGATGATTGAGAACTTTTCCATTTTTAACATCAATAACTGATACATCATGAAAAATTGTAGCTATTGTTTGCCCTCTTATAACATTGCTGAAAGTAGCGAAGAGAATAACATGAAATATTTTTTGTAGCTGTCTAATATTAAATAGTCTTATATCTTGAATAAATTGCACACAACGTCCGGCGGCTTGGCGAAGTGCCGGGTTTGTGACGAGTCCAGCCCCTCGCTGCTGCCGACCAGGAAATTTATGTTGAAGTTAGAAATATTTTCTTATGATTCGCGTCCTGTCACCGGTAATGCCGAAAGCGAAACGTGAACCTCAATCTATGAGTCTCGCAGGCATTTAGCCAAACCGCTTGTTGTATGCCGTTTATGAGGTTACGTTGAATTCGGCAATCAATTTATTAATTTGGTCGATTTCTTTACCGTCAGTCATATCAACGATAACCACTTTGTCTATTAATACTTCATCATGATTGGCGGCAAAAATGGCAAACCAGATCCCATCCTCAAAGTCGGTATGCCAAGTTGTAATGATATCATGCCTTGGTAGATATAACTTATCTATCTCAACTTTTCTATACACAATTTCTTCATCTATTAAGTCATGATTTTGTTCACAACTTTGTCCGATCGTACATACAAAACAGACGTCATTGTTAATCAGCTTAGAAACCACTTCATCCAAATATCTCCTGTGCCTGTCATTGTCGACGAGGATACAAAGCCAATTTGTCTTAGGAATTTTCTTAAGCCAATTTTCTTCAATCGAATACTTGATTATGATTATTTCTCTGTTGTTGATAGTCATACTGTCGCAGTAAATGGCATACAACGTATGTATTGTCGAATACACAAATATCAACACTCCGGTTTACATCTGTAACAGTTAACTGAATTCCAATTATTTCT
>CAYMKU010000130.1:0-2574 GCA_964391015.1 uncultured Ignavibacteriaceae bacterium | reverse complement strand
AGGTGTGCGAAATAAAGATTTGCTGTGTCCATTTGTTTCTTCAGTTTTTGATCCAATCCGTTGTCTCGAGCTCCGAGTTGAATGGAGGCCTGAACGGGGTCCATCTGTCGGCCATGGCATCGAACTTCTGTGATAGCCAGCATTCGGGTTTGCTCAGGCGCAGATAATTGAAAGTTCCGAGCAGTGTCAGGAACGTAATTAAGCCAAGCGGGAATCCAAGTGGCACATAACCGAACCAGAGACCGAAGAGGAACGGCGTCAGATATGCCGTGGCCGTCGGTCCGAGGATGTATTTCCAATCGGTCGAATAAACCCCGAACCGTTTCAATCCGCGAAACACGTTAGGCCTGGTCATTCGTCGTCTCATTCGCTCCTCCTAGAAGTTCGTATCGACGCCGACCGCACGCCCTTGCGCAAGCTGCCAGAAGACCGCAACGATCGTCCCGAACGCGAACGAGAGCAAAGAGCCGAATGCCTGGTTTCCCCATTCCTTCCCCGTCATCTTGTTGTAGATCGCCCAGGCGACACCCACCGCACCGAGACAGAAGAGCACGATCGCCATCAGTTTTAAGGATTCGCGGATGATGTTGGAGAGATTACTTGCATCACCCGTGAAGATCGGTCCCTGCGCAAGCAGGATGTTTGTGAAAAGCAAAACGGCCGCGACCGGAGCCAGCTGTGTCGCGACATAACGCATCGTTCGTATAAATTTCTTCATTGATCGTCCTCGCAAGAAAAGTTTCTTTACGCTTCGATAGGGCTTCAGAAGCGTCAACGGTCTTGCTCGCTCTGCAAAGCTTATGCCGCTCGGCGACTCAGGCTTGGCACGTCTGTTGCGAACCGCCCGCGTCATGCGAAAACGAATCTACATTGCTGCCGCCTTACTGCTTGTCGGTCTCACTTCTTTCCCTCGGTCGCTTACATCGCAAACCCATCCGGCTTTCACAAGAACCGTTCTTTCAAGGATGGATGTTCTGTCACGAGCCGCAATTTTCGAGAGGACGATCGGCGACGCCGCCCGAAAGGAAGGTGTCGATCCGCTTATCCTCTGGACGATCGCGTACAACGAGACGCGGTTCCGGCCGTGGCTGACAAGCCCCAGACGCGCGCAAGGGTTGATGCAGTTCATTCCCGCAACAGCGGCGCGTTTCGGCCTCGAAGATCCGTATGAACCGACTGCGTCGATCCATGCCGCAGCGCGTTATGTGAAGTATTTGGGAAGACTGTTCGGCGGCAGGATCGAGTCTGTTCTTGCGGCTTATAACTCCGGCGAGGGGACTGTTCTCGCTTATCTCTATGGTCGGACTCTTCTTACGAACGGAAAGCGAATAAACCCAATGGCTAGGCAGACACCAGACGGCATTCCCCCTTACAGGGAGACGATCGACTATGTCGCAAACGGGAGAAGGATATATCGCTGGCTTGACGCTCAGGGAAAGTTTCGAGGAGTGAACAAGAGAACGGATCTGGATCTGGTTTCGCAGGTCAATGCTTCACAGAAAGAACGTCCCGAAGAAAACGGTCTTTCCGAAATCTCAACGATGATCGTGCTTTACGATCCGCGTACCGGAACTCGTTCCCTTGTAAATGGTCAGGGCAAATTAAGGCTAATAGATAACGACGGACCCGTGATCATTGCACCTCAAGTTCGCGGCCTTCCAGCTAAGAAAGCCAGATCAACTTTTGCCGGGTCTCCGCCGTGAGGCCCGGTGCTGGTTTGTTTCTGCAGCGGCTTTCTGCACCAACGGTTCGGTTTTGCTCCAAACGAGGGAATGACATCTTTAGAAACCTCGAAAAAAATTCCTTCACGCCTTTGGCATCCGTTTTGCGAATGCGTCACGACAGCGGGCAAGTCCGCACCCGAAACGATGAAAGAGAAAACACCAAATCCCGTAATGTCCGAAGTTCTCTCGGCTCCCGACGCGCCGCTTTACCTGAGCCGCGATCCGGAAGACGTAGTTACGATCTCATCGCTATTCAAGGCGGTCTGGATACTCCTGATAGTTCTGGTACTCAGCGTCGGGATCAATGTATTTCTGTCTTTGAGGAAGGCAGACCGCATTGTGGTCGATAGATCCTCTGGACGGGTCGTGGAACTGAACAATCGCGATTACGGCTCGACCGAGACCGTCAGCATCTCGCCCGACACTCCTACGGCCACGGACAAGAAGTATCTGGTCAAGGAATTCCTTACCGCTCTTTACGAGGTTGAGCAATCGACACGGGAAAGCCAAGTGAACAAGCTACTACGGATGCTCGACCCGGATCTATCGATCGCGATGGCTACTCGCCTGAAACAGAATGGCGTTCTCGCAGCAGAGAAGGCTGAGAGCGTCAATTCATCGTGGGAGCTTCAGGATCTCACCGTCGATGAGAACGATCCCTATGTCCTGCGAGCTATCGGAGTCAGAAAGATCCGCCGTAAGGCTGCCGGCCAGGATGTCGAGGAATCCGTACAGCTCGCGGTGGAGAACGCGCTGCAGATGGAGGTGCCGCTGAACGCGCAGTACATCCGCAACCTGATCATCCTCGCGCATGCGGTGCACGACCACATCGTGCACTTCTACCACCTGT
>CAYMKU010000129.1:0-2646 GCA_964391015.1 uncultured Ignavibacteriaceae bacterium | reverse complement strand
CGCAATGAGGATGGCAAGCCCCGGTCCTGTTTGCGTTTGCGTTGCAGGAGGAATGCTCGATGGTACAACGGTTCCTCCCCACGGATTTCCGGAAGCCGTTCCGCCCACAATGTTTCCCGCAGTGTAGCCACCAACGGTTCCTGAGGAATATCCTCCAAGATTTCCTGCAGTGTATCCAGCCGATTCCCCTGCTGTCTGACCGGAGATAGTTCCTGCTGTTTGATTTGCACCACCAAGTTGACCACTCACAGCACCTGCTGTTGCGTTGCCGGCAAGCTGTCCACTGACCTGTCCTGCAGTACCAGAAATGCCACCTGCAATCTGTCCACTGATATAGCCTGTGCCTCCTGTTGTTGGCGCAGGATGCGCGGAACTTGTTGGAATACTGCGCTCTAACAGACAGAAATTGGAACACCCATCATGCTGAATCAAGTTGCCATCATCACACTGTTCACCAGAATCTTTGGTGGAATCTCCACAGGCAGGGAGAACACATGTGGGACGACATTGATTTGGAAGGAATGAATTCCTAGAACCAGTGTCACACTGTTCTCCTCTACTTGGTTGCACAACACCGTCACCGCAGAATCCTCCGGATGCAATCGTTAATGTGCAGGACGTGGAGCAGAAATCGGTATTTACCTGGTTACCGTCATCACATTGTTCTCCTGTGTCCACAATTTTGTCTCCGCATATGGGATTTTTGCAATTCGTACGGCATGTATTGGGGGCATCACGGTTTGCGTAACCGTTATCACACTGCTCGTTGGTTTGTTTGACACCGTCACCGCAACGGCCACCGCCTGCACCGCCACCGGATGAAGAACTTGAACTGGAGGAACTCGTTCCCGATCGGGAGGAAGAGCCACCCGAACTGGAGCTGGAGGAAGAGCTTGATGTTCCAGAACGAGATGATGAGCCTCCGGAAGAACTACTTGATGAGGAGCTGGATGTGCCCGATCGTGAGGAGGAGCCACCAGAGGAGCTGGATGTGCCCGATCGTGAGGAGGAGCCACCTGAGGAGCTGGAGCTTGAGGAACTTGTTCCTGAACGGGATGAAGAGCCACCTGAGCTGGAACTGGAGGAAGACGTGGAAGACCGTACAGAAGATGTTCCCGAGGAACCCCCGCTGGAACTTGAACTCCCCAAAGAACTTGCATGAGAGGATCCGGAGGATCCTCCACTCCCGGAACCGCTGGATGCCGCTGTTGTACCTCCGTTATTTCCCACATTGCTTCCTCCACCAGAACTCCCCGTAGAGCCGTTCGCATTCGACGTACATCCGCAGTAGTTATTACCAAGGGCTTTGCATGTTTGCCCCGATGGACATGTTCCACCATTACACACGCATGTATAGACACCGTTTTCCCAGAAACAATTCGTACCACATACTGGGGCTGACGAAGAGCTGGATGAACTGCTTGAAACAACACACTGACATCCCGCATCAATCTGCTTACACACAGAGCCGGACTGACAGGTACCTCCACATTGAGACCCGTTAAATCCACAGGTTCCGGACGTTGTTGCGCAGACACAGTTGGGAGAACCTCCTGCACTATCTAATTTGCAACTTGCCCCAAAAGGGCAAGCTCCTCCACATTGCTGGCCATTCCAACCACAATTACCCGCACTACTCTGTGAACTACGACTGGACGCCAGTGAAGATACCGATGATGCACTCGTACCACTACTACCTCCGGAGCTAGAAGAAGAAGATCCATTTCCTGTAAACGCTTTACATCCGCACACATTGGGCCCGTTGCCATCTCCCCAGAATCCGCATACTTGTCTTGGTGGACAGGTGCCACCGCACTGTCGTACACCGTTTGCACCAGTACTCTCATGGCATTCGCCCGTTGAGGAGGACGAAACAGAAGAAGATGATGAAATTGGAGGCTGTGCGCAGTAACAACCATCCGGTGAATAACTTGGATTTTTTGACCAACTGACTGGAATTTCAATATCACTCTTGCATTCCCCTGCACCGCATGAACCGACACAAGCATGGGTTTCTGGATCTCTATGGCAGACGCCATTCCATTCCCACGTGCATTGACATCCAGCAAGAACACCCCGAGTGTTTCGAACTTCCCCACATGTCAAACCCTCCGAACACTCACCAGCACAGCGATACTCACCTCCAGCAGGAAGACCACCCACCATCCTGCAAGGGTTTGGAGAAGCAGCTGGTCTACTTTGGGTGCTACTTGAGCCGCCCCCACTACCGTTGTCACTTCCTGTTGCTCCAGAATCCACTCCAGTGTCTCCTGTGGTATCCGCACCTCCGGGGCCACCACCTCCGGGCGCTCCCGGTGGGCCACCACCAGGACCGGCACCTCCAACATCACTTCTAAATCCATAAGAACAATGCTTCGGGCCATCTCCTACACCAGCACATACAAGGTTTTCTGTAATCGGTTCACCTTTCTCATTTTTACAATCATCCGATGCTTGATCACGTTCCACTTCTTTTATACATTCCGCCAGACGTGCACATGATGTGCACCCAGCTTCATTTTTGCATTTGTCACATTCCGCTTGTATTTCAGTGCAATCACCCATGCTGCATTTTGCACAGTAGGAAAAAAGCCCGGCATTACATTGATTTACACAGTCGACGCACAGCAATTCTGCACACGTCTC
>CAYMKU010000128.1:0-2660 GCA_964391015.1 uncultured Ignavibacteriaceae bacterium | reverse complement strand
AGCGAACAAATTTTCTTTCTCGGTTTTTCTCAAGGAGCTTGTTTGAGTTTGGAATTTGCTGCACGAACCCCCAAAAAATTCGGTGGAGTGTTCGGTTTAAGCGGTGGATTAATAGGCGAGAATGTAAAAATTCAAAATTATTCGGGTAATCCTGAAGGAACCGAAGTGTTTCTTGGCTGCAGCGATATTGATCCTCACATTCCGCTTCAGAGAGTTAATGATACAGAAGAGATTTTTAAGAAGTTGGGCGCAAATGTTACCAAGAGAATTTACAAAGGAATGGCTCACACAGTAAATCAAGATGAAATAGATTTTATGGCTGCGTTGTTAAAAACGCGGGTACCGGATTAACAAAGATTCATCGATCGATTAAGTACATCAATATACTGCGAAATATAATTGTCTAATTTCCTTTTTCTATACTGCATAATAAACCGCGGATGATCCAGAATTTCAATTCTATCAAACAGCTTAAGTTCATCGTTTAGTATTTTAAGATAAACTGCATTCTGCTTTCCAAGGCAGATTGCTGCTCTTTTATCTGCACCAAATTCAAATTGGTCTTTAAGAGATTTAATTAAATATGGTTTTAGAAGTGAGAATAGTTTCTCATCGTCGTAGTAATTATAATTTTTTCCATCTTTAATCAATGCAAGCGGGTAAATCGCTGAGAGAAAAAACTTAGAAAAGAAATTCTTAATTCCACCATATTGATTGATTACTTTATAAATGAATTTGCTAGACAATTCCTCTTTGTTTCCAAGTTCATTTTCAATTCCACAATACTTTCTAAGTGCTACAGGGTCAGTGAATGATATGCATGTTAAACCCCCGCCAAATCTTCCGGGATTGATTCCTAAGATGTAAACTCGCTTATGCTCATCATTGTAAAATTTTTGAAAAAATTCTTTAACTGCAGTGTTTACTTCGCTCTTTTCGTAGGGATTTAGAATTTGTATTTCCAATGGCAGTTTTGTTGGAGATTTCAGATTAGTGAAATAGTCTATTGCTTCATTAGCAAAGGTTGGCATGGCCGCTATTAATAATGAACAATTTATTTTAGTCTTCGAAAATGCGTGTTGCCAAGAAATAGTTCGTGATAGCCGAGCATATCTACTTCTGGCTTAATAATTATCAAAAACCCAATTGAGTATTTTGTTTATATAGTCTGTCTTATTAAAAAAACTACCCGATTCGTTTTCTTGAAATTCATAAGTCCATCTTGAAACATAATAATCTGCTTCAGCTAGATCAGCAATACAATTTCTAAGTTTAAGGTCATCCCAGATGTACTTTTTTTTAGAATATAGAGTTGAATAAATGAATCCAATAGTTGATTCGTGACAAATATAGTTTCTTGCATCTTTAGCTTTCTTTAAACATTCAATTTCGCCCTCATCAATAGTTTCTTTACAGTAATTTTTGTAGTAATTAATGCTTTGACCTAAGAATAAGTTCAACATCATTTCAGTATAACTTTTATGTTCAACGCTTCGAAATACGAATTCCTTATCCACAGCTATTTTTTTTAGTTGAGGAAATCAACATTATGAAATATTTACAAGTATTTTCAAACTTTTGAGCCAATAACAATGCCTTTCCAATGGAGAGAAGGTTTGGTTCATCGTTTATTTTTTCATCAATTGTCAACCACATAACAAAAAATACTTTTAATTATCTGTTGAAAATACTATTTATAATAATTTATCTTTTAGAAAAACCATTTCATTTTGTCTCAATTTTTGAATGTACCGGAATCGATTCAATTATACCAAGGTTGTATAATTTTTCACCCAAATTGCTGATTTGAAATTTAGATCCATATCTAAATCCAACTCCTAATGAAAATAAGAGTGATTCGTTTATCATTGTCTGTTCGGCTGATAATTTTGACTTATCTTTATGCTTAAAAGAAATTAGCGCTTTTAACGAGGGTATAGATGCAGAAATAAGTAACAGACACAAATTATCGAAATCTTCTTGTGTAATATTTTCTTCAGAAAATGCTATTAATAAATTGCCTAATACTTTAGCCTTAAAAGGTTTTTCGGATTCAAGAATAATATTCAGCAAAGTATCAGCAAATTCCTCTTTGTATTTTTCATCACTGCTGATTTTTGAGAGCAGAGAAAAAATTTTATCAGAATTTCCACCTCGTAATGCTTCTAAAAATGATTTTGTATTTTTCTGGATCTTTTTCAAATGATAATTATGTTTAATCTTAAAAACTTGATAAACCCAAGAAAGAAAAGGTATCTTTGATAAAGTATCGGACTCTATAACAGAATCAATAGCTGTATCACCTAAATCGGCGAGAAACTCTTCTGAACCACTTATGGTGTCTTTAAGACTTTGAATAAAAGTATTCATTTTAGTTTTACCTGCACCATTCTCGGTTGGTTATTTTTAGTTTCCACCCAAAATGAGCGGCAAGCCATCTTTACCAGAACCGATTACAACTATCTTGGTGTTGTTGGAACCAGCTAACTTTTCTGTTGCCTCAATTCCTTTCCACTTCAGCAATTGGTCGCTAATTCCTCGGGCAACGATATCTTGGAAATCAGCAATACCTTTTGCTTCAATTCTCTTTCTTTCAGCTTCTTGCGTTTCTCTCTGAAGAATAAATTGCATTCGTTGACTTTCTTGCTCAGATTTTAGTT
>CAYMKU010000127.1:0-2699 GCA_964391015.1 uncultured Ignavibacteriaceae bacterium | reverse complement strand
AAGAGGTAATAATTCTTAGCGTATCACCGATTTCTTCCGCCAGTTGCAGCGACTTCAAATCCAGTTCGAGCGATTTCGACTCATCGCCCTTGTTATAATAGACCGAACCCATATTCGTCAGAATATTGGATTGCCCTTTCTTGTCGCCCGTTTTTTGGAAAATCTGCAAAGACTCCTGCCAGTTGTTCAATGCTTCTATGTACTCTTGCCGCCTGTAGTGCACGATTCCGATATTTTTATAAGCATAGGCCACTCCCTTTGGATAGTTAATTTTTTCTGCAAGTTCTTTTGCATATGTTGCCTGCGCAATCGCTTCTTCAGGCGACTCGCTGAAATACTGCTTGCTGAGCGCGAGCAGCGCTTCAACTTTTATTGAATCATCCGGCAGCGAGCGAATTTCCTTTTTCAGACTGTCGATTTCTGGCGTTTGCGCAACCGGTGAATACATGGGAAAGCATAACAGGATGGATAGGAATGTAAAGGCTTTTTTCATATGAGTTTTCCGGACGGACTGTAAAGTAAGAAGATTCTGCCTCAATAAAAAAGACCTCTGAAATTCAAAACTTCAGAGGTCTTTTTATTCTTTATCATGCGCTGTTCATCGGGTTAGAATTGCTTTGCCGTGATAGGCGCCCTGCTGTGTTTGCAGGCGGTAAACAAAGATTCCGGGTGATGCTTTTTCCGGTTTGTATGCAGATTTCATTTTCACGCCTGCCGTTACATCGCCTTCAAAGAGCACTGCAAGTTGTTTCCCTTCAGGGTTGAAAACCGTGAGCTGCACTTTTGAATCTTCGCCCAGCGTAAATTCAATATTCAGCATTTCGCTGAAGGGATTGGGATAGGCATTCATCTTTACATCAAACTGCTCTGTGAATTCAAATGGCATTGCAGCGGCTTCACTTTCGTCTGTTTTAGCCGAGCAGCAAGTGTTATACATCAGGAAAGGAGCGAATCCGTATCTGGGCGAGTTTTGTACCGTGTTGAATTGTCCGCCAACATAAACCGCGTTGCTGCCGGTGGAAATCGCATAAACCGGATTAGTGGCAAATCCCGGGTTCCATGTTTCCAGCGCGCCCGTTGCTGCGTGAATTGCCGCACCGCGATTGCGCGACTGCCCGCTCATTGTGGTAAAGTTTCCACCAATAAATGCAGTGTTACCATTCAGCGCAATGCTGTTTACCACCGCATTTGCATTCGGATTCCATGCGTTTGCCAGCGCGGTTGTTGCATCGAGTGCGGCAATCCTGTTGCGTGTTTGCCCGCCAATCGTTGTGAAATCGCCTCCAGCATATATCGTGCTGCCGCTGACAGCGATTGTGCGCACTGCATTATTTGCATTCGGATTCCATGTTGCCGCGGTGCCGGAAACCGAACCGAGTACTGCGATATAATTACGCGCGCTGCCGCCAATATTTGTGAAACTGCCGCCTGCATAGACAGAACTGCCATTCAACACGATGGAGCGCACAGTGTTGTTTGCGTTCGGATTCCACGCTGTTGCAATTCCGGCAGAAATATCCAGCGCGGCAATCCTGTTGCGCGTTTGTCCGCCAATGGTTGTAAAGTCGCCACCGGCATAAACATAGGAGCCATTTACTGCAAGCGCATTCACTGCCGCACCCGCGTTTGGATTCCATGCAGTTGCCAAACCGGAGGAATTACTGAGGGCAGCAATTCTGTTTCTCGGCTGGCCACCGATGTTTGTGAACGCACCGCCCGCATATATTTCTGAACCGCTCACTGCCAGCGCGTTTACTACCCCGTTTGCGTTGGGATTCCATGTAGTTGCTACCCCTGTAATTGCGTCAATAGCTGCAATGTTATTACGCGTTATACCTCCCATGCTGGTGAAATTGCCTCCGGCATAAATTGCAGCTCCGCTCATTGTAATTGTGCGGATGCTGTTGTTTGCATTCGGATTCCACGCAGCGGGAACGCCTGATGCAGCGTCAATGGCAGCAATTCTGTTGAGCGGGAGTCCGCCAATCGTTGTGAAGTCACCGCCTGCATAGAGAAGGGCGCCATTGAGCCAAAGCGCGCGCACCGCACTGTTTGCGTTGGGGTTCCATGCGGAAGCCGTTCCGGAAGCAATACTGATGACTGCAAGCCGGTTGCGAGTTTGCCCGCCAATGGTTGTGAAATCACCCCCTACATACATGTCAGTTCCGTTTAATGCAAACGCGCGCACGATGTTGTTTGCGTTCGGATTCCATGCAGAAGCCAATCCGGTTGTTGCATCAAGAGCCGCCACTCTGTTTCTTGTTTGCCCACCGATAGTGGTAAATGCGCCTCCGGCATAAACCATGCTTCCGCTCAGCACTATTGCGTTCACATCTGCGCTTGCATTCGGATTCCATCCGCTTACAGTTCCGGAGGCTGCATCAATCGCTGCGATGCGGTTGCGCGTTTGACCTCCGATGGCGGTAAATGCTCCTCCGGCATAAACGGTGGTTCCGTTTGCGGCAAGGACATTTACAATGCCGCCCGCATTAGGATTCCAGGGTTTTAATGCGCCTGTTGCTGCATCGAAGGCAGCAAGGCGATTGCGTGTTTGTGCTCCAATCAGGGAGAAACTTCCGCCTGCAAATATTTTACTTCCGCTGACAACAATTGCCCGCACGGTATTATTCGCATTTGGGTTCCATGCTGTTGCTGTTCCGGCAGAAAGGTCAACTGCCGCAACTTTGCTGCGCGATTGT
>CAYMKU010000126.1:0-2716 GCA_964391015.1 uncultured Ignavibacteriaceae bacterium | reverse complement strand
GGACCTAATACCTTACCAAGGCGCCCGACTTTTCCCATGGCAGCTGGCATGGTGATCACAACATCCATGTCCACCCACCCCTGTTCGATTTTGGCGATATAATCATCCATACCAACGTAATCAGCACCCGCATCTTTGGCCTCCTGCTCCTTATCCGGAGTACAGAGTACAAGTACTTTTTTAGTCTTACCGGTACCGTGCGGAAGCGTAACAATTCCGCGCACCATTTGGTTAGCCTTGCGGGGATCAACTCCGAGAAATATGCTCAGGTCAACCGATGAATCAAATTTTGTGGTGGTAATTTCCTTGACAAGCTTGGTAGCTTCTGCTAATGAGTAGTGCTTGGTGCGATCTACTTTGGAGAGGGCTTGTTTCCTCTTCTTACTGACTTTTGCCATTTTACTAAATTTATGAAGTACAAACGGGGTTGACATTATCTTGCCCTCCTTCTGTTAATGAACTAAATTATAATCGTCAAATTTGAAACGGGAGTTTGAATTACCGATTCAATATCTTGCTTTCTTAAAAAGGTCTTTCGCCCTTTACTTCAATTCCCATACTGCGTGCAGTACCTGCAACCATGCTCATTGCCGACTCAATTGTAAAGCAATTCAGATCGGGCATTTTTACTTGGGCTACCTGGCGAACCTGATCCCATGTTACTGAACCAACTTTATTTCTGTTTGATTCTTTTGAGCCACTTTTAATTTTTGCGAAATCCAAAAGCTGAACTGCCGCCGGAGGAGTCTTGATTACAAACTCAAACGACTTGTCAGTGTAAACGGTAATGATGACGGGCAATACTTTTCCGGCATCCTGCTGCGTGCGGGCATTGAACTGTTTGCAGAACTCCATGATGTTGACACCCTTGGCACCAAGTGCAGGGCCGATAGGAGGAGCTGGATTGGCTGCGCCACCTTTGATCTGGAGTTTTATGAATGTTGCTATTTCCTTTGCCATTGATTTTAATTTGAGAATTTGATGATAAACTGATTTGAAGAAGAACTGAATTAAACTGGAAGCGATTATTTCATTTTCAAATTTTCAAATCATTTCATCTTCAAATTGATTTTATTCTTTTTCTACTTGCATATAACTCAGTTCAAGCGGAGTTTTTCGTCCGAAAATCTTCACCATCACCTTGAGTTTCTTTTTCTCTTCATTTATTTCTTCGATCACACCGGTAAAACTGTTGAACGGTCCGTCGATTACCTTTACAGATTCACCTACCACATAAGGAACATTCATAACCGCTTCGCTGTCCGCAGCTTCATCCATCTTACCCATGATGCGGTTAATTTCGCTTTGGCGCAAGGGCGCTGGTGCTTCTCCTTTTGGCCCGAGGAAATTAATCACACCTGAAATGTTCTCTATGATGTGGGGGACTTCTCCGGTGAGTATTGCTTCAATGAAAACATAACCTGGAAGCATTTGACGCTCCTTACTGGTCTTTTTTCCATTGCGAATCTGATAAACCTTTTCAGTTGGAACAATAACCTGTTTGACATAGTCACCCATCTTGAGCCGGCTGATTTCAGACTCAATGTATTGTTTCACCTTTTTTTCTTTACCGCTTACAGCACGAACAACGTACCATTTGAGGGTAAGATCAGGCTTAACAACTTCTTTACTTGCAGGTGCTTTTACCATATCCTTTATCCAACCATTTTATAAAACAAATTCATCAGACTCTGGATCCCAAAGTCCATGATGAATATAATGAATGCAATGATGAGCGAGGCGATCATCACAACGACAACACTGTCCTGGAGTTCGCTCCATGTTGGCCATGAAACTTTCTCGACCAGTTCAGTGTAGCTCTCTTTAATGTATGCTGTTACTTTACTCATCGTTGCTCTGCGTTTTTTGTTATTCGCTTTCGTTATTCGCAGGCTCCTGCTTTCAATTGTTTGCGATCAACTGTATTCAGTAAAGCCTGAACCTTTTTACTTTGCACGGGTGGAGAGACTCGAACTCCCAGCCAACGGTTTTGGAGACCGCTACTCTACCAATTGAGCTACACCCGTATTCCAGTTGGCAGTAAGCGGTAGGCAGTTGGCAACCTGCACACACTGTTTGCGTACTGCCAACTGCCTATTGCCAATTTATTTTACAACCTCAATTACCTGGCCGGCACCAACGGTACGTCCGCCTTCACGAATCGCGAAGCGAAGACCTTTGTCCATTGCAACAGGCTGGATCAATTCAACATTGATCGTCACGTTGTCACCAGGCATCACCATTTCGCGACCTTCCGGCAAAGTGATTTCTCCGGTTACGTCAGTGGTACGCAGATAGAACTGAGGACGATATTTGTTATGGAAAGGAGTGTGGCGGCCACCTTCTTCTTTCTTCAATACGTAAATTTCAGCTTTGAAAACCGTATGAGGAGTAATAGAACCTGGCTTTGCAACCACCATACCCCGGCGAATCTGGTCTTTTTCAATACCGCGAAGGAGTAGTCCTACGTTATCTCCTGCTTCACCACGGTCAAGAATCTTACGGAACATTTCTACCCCTGTAACGGTTGACTTGAGTGATTTTTCCTGCATTCCAATGATGTCCACATCTTCGCCGGAATTGATTACGCCACGCTCGATACGACCAGTGGCAACTGTTCCACGACCAGTGATCGAGAAAACGTCTTCAACCGGCATAAGGAAAGGCTTGTCAACTTCACGCGGAGGAACCGGGATATAAGTATCAACTGCATCCA
>CAYMKU010000125.1:0-2731 GCA_964391015.1 uncultured Ignavibacteriaceae bacterium | reverse complement strand
CGGGGATGATCCAGCACTTCAATTTTATCAAAGAGATTAAGCTCGTCATTCAATACTTTTAGATGCACTGCATTCTTCTTTCCCAAACAAATCACAATCTTTCTTTCTGCACCGAATTTTATCTGTTCGCGGAGAGAAACTTTTAAATGCGGAATAAGAAAAAGGAATAGTTTTTGGTTGTCGTAATAATTGTAATTTTTTCCATCCTTAATTAGGGCAAGCGGGTAAATTGCTGAAAGAAAAAAGTAAGAGAAGAATTTATTCGCTTCGCCAAAGTTATTAATTACCTCATAAATGAATTTGCTTGAGAGCTCTTCTTTGTTTCCAAGCCGATTATCAATTTGGCAATGATTTTTTAACGCGACCGGATCGGTGAATGATATTCCTGTTAAGCCGCCGCCAAATCTTCCCGGATTAATACCTAAAACAAAGATCCTCTTACGATCATTGTTATAAAATTTTCGGTAAAACTCTTTAACTATAATTTTAACTTCATCATTCTCGTATGGGTTTAAGATACATACTCCCGAAGGTAGTTTGGCCGGAGACTTCAGTATTGAAAAATAATTTATTGCTTTATCAGCAAAGGTTGGCATTATAGAACTTAAACTGTCCGCGAATATCTTGCTTTATCCTCTTTTCGTTCAATGTAACCATCGAAGTTCATGGCAATATTTCGGATTAACAATCTGCCCATTTCAGTAACTTTTATTCCGCTGTCATTCATTATCAGCAATTCATCCGCTTCCATTTCTTTAAGATTATTCAGTCCCCAAACGAAGTATTTCTTGAAATCTATTTTGAATTTTTCTCCAACCGTTTTGAAGTTCAGTTCAAAGTCACACATTATTCGCATGATTACAAATCTTCTAAGCTCATCATCTTCATTTAAACGATAACCTTTTACGATTGGCAGTATTTCTTTATCAAGCGAATCGTAATATTCTTTTTCTGTTTTAAAATTCTGGGCATAAATTTTTTGAAGCTGACTAATTGCAGTAATTCCCATTGCGTATAAATCAGCGTTAGCATTTGTGCTGTAACCCTGGAAGTTTCGGTAAAGTTTTTTTTCCTTAAGTGCGATTGTCATATCATCATTTGGTTTTGCAAAGTGATCCATTCCAATAAAAACGTATCCGGCTGAAGTCAATTTTTCTATAACCATTTTAAGAATGTTTAATTTTTCTTCTGGCGCAGGAATATCTTCCGGATGGATTAGTGCCATGTGTTTCTTCATCCATGGAACATGAGCGTAATTAAAAACTGCAATTCTATCTGGAGAAATATCAATTATTTTGTCAACAGTTTCAGAAAAAGTTTCAACTGTTTGAAATGGAAGTCCGTAAATCAGATCGAGGTTTAAGCTTTGAAACCCTAATTCATTAATCCAAGCTACAGTTTGTCTCGTTATGTCTTCGGGCTGAATTCTGTTAGTAGCTTTTTGAACCTTCTCGTTAAAATCTTGCACACCCATGCTTATTCTATTAAATCCGTTGTTTCTAAGCGCTTCAAGATGTGTTTTGGTTAAACCACGAGGATCGATTTCGCAGCCATTCTCGGAATTTTCTTTGAAATTGAAAGATGTTTGAATGTATGAAGCAAGATCATCAATCTCATCCGGGTTAAGATGTGTCGGAGTTCCTCCTCCCCAGTGTAATTGTGCCACCTTTCTATCTGGAAGCAAGTAGCTCCTGAGTAAATCCATTTCTTTTTTTACATAGCCGACATATTCCTTAACACGATCTCTGTTTCTAGTAATAATCATATTGCATCCACAGAAGTAACAAAGGGTGTCGCAGTAGGGAAGATGATAGTAAAGAGAAAGGTCGGGCAAGCTCTCGCCGTAGTTGGTTTTTACTATTTCATCAAGATAATTCTCTGCCTTAAAGTTTTCGCTAAATTGTGGAGCGGTAGGATAACTTGTATAGCGGGGTCCCGGCTTGTCGTACTTTTTGAATTTTTTTATGTCAACGTTAAACATAATGTCGTTAAAGATAATTTTTTACCACTGGTTTTACGAACCACTGTGAATTATTTTCATTAGTCTAATTAGCAAAACATGTAGTAACATAATAAACAATTTTTAGGATCAATGAAATGCTTTGCTTTCTTCCTTCACATATTCAACTAATGCCTTTGCGTTCTCTGGATCAACATCGGGAAGAATACCGTGACCAAGATTAAAGATATGTCCGGTTCCTTTTCCAAATGATTGCAGCACTTTCAAAGCTTCATTTTTAATTTTTTCTTTAGGAGCATAAAGCACAGTAGGATCAAGATTACCTTGAAATGCAACTTTATTTCCAATTTTATTTCGCGCTTCTCCAAGATTCATTGTCCAATCTAACCCAAGAACATCCGCGCCAGAATCAGCCAATTGTTCTAACCCAAAATGAACGCCTTTGCAAAAGACGATGATCGGCTCACTTTTTCTTTTGATCTGTGAAACAACTTTCGATATATAATTAAGAGAGAATTCTTGAAAATCAGTTTGTGAAAGAATGCCTCCCCATGTATCAAAAATTTGAACCGCATCCGCACCAACTTCAATCTTAGCTGAAAGATAATCTGCGACGGTTGTTGATAGCATATCTAAAATGTTATGAGCAAGTTTTGGATTATTGTACACCAGTTTTTTAATCCACGAAAAATTCTTCGATCCTTTTCCCTCAACCATATATGTTAATAAAGTCCACGGAGAACCGCTAAAACCGATTAGAGGAACTTGACC
>CAYMKU010000124.1:0-2871 GCA_964391015.1 uncultured Ignavibacteriaceae bacterium | reverse complement strand
CTTCGGCTTAGCGAGTCATTTGACAATGGGGTTGAGTTGTTTGAGGCTGCCAGGTCACTCGGTCTTGAAGGTATCATGGCCAAAAAAAAAGGAAGTAAATATATACAGGGCAGAAGGAGCACAGACTGGATCAAGGTAAAAGTACGTACCGTGACAGATGCAGTAATCCTGGGCTATACCAAAGGTAAAGGCGACAGAAGTGACCTTTTTGGTGCTCTCCACGTCGGTAATGTAGACAATACTGGGCAACTCAGGTACCTCGGAAAGGTAGGGACCGGATTTGACGAGGCTGGGATGAAAGCCATTCTGGCTGTATTAAAACAAAAACAAAGTTGTTCAAAGCCGGTAACAGACTCCATTGAGGAGGAGTCGCAGACCACCTGGATCTCTGACGGTCCCTGGTGTGAGGTACAGTATGCCTCTCTGACACCCAATGGTACACTGAGGGAGCCTGTATTCTTCAGGCTCAGGGATCCTGAGGAATGATTGGCAACATTATTGCATTAACTCTCATTAAACAAACAATCCATGCGTTCTATTTGGAAAGGCCATATCCGTTTTTCATTGGTCACCATACCTATCCAGGTTTTTAACGGGCTGGAAGCCGAAGGGGACTTGTCCTTTAAGCAGCTCCACGACAAAGACAATGGTAAGATCATGTACAAGAAGGTATGCTCGGCTTGTCAGGAGGAGGTCCAGTTTGGCAATATTGTAAAAGGCTATGAATACGAGCCTGAAAAATATGTCGTATTTCAAAAATCGGAGCTTGAGAATATAAAACTCAAAAGCGCCCGGGTTATAGATATCGAGGCCTTTGTAGACCTTACTGAGGTGCACCCCAGCAGGTTTGAAGCCCTGTACTTTATCGGTCCCAACGGTGACATAGCCAATCCGGTGTACAACCTGCTCAAGAATGCTCTGTTAAAATCAGGTAAGGCGGGAGTAGGAAGGATTGTACTCCGTGAGCGGGAAGATGTGGTTTTGCTGATGCCGGAAAGTGATGGTATTATCATGTACAAGCTGAGATATCCCTATGAGGTCAGAAATGTCAAAGAAATTCCGGATGTAAAGGCCACACCAGTGGATGAAGCACAGCTCAATCTGGCCATCACACTGATAGATTCCATGAAAAAACCATTTGGAGAGGTAGCTTTCCTTGACCGCTACCGGGACGCTGTCATGAATATGGTGCAGGAAAAGGTCAGCGGCAAGCAGGTAGTGATGCTGGAGAACAAGGAGGAGTCGGCCCCGGTAGTAGACATTATGGCCGCACTCAAAAAGAGTATTGAGGAGGCGAAGATCAAGCAGGGAGCCTGATTCTTTATGTTTACCCTCTTATCATGGAACATCAGACAGGGTGGGGGTACCAGGCAATCTGGTATAATCAAAGCCATCCGGGAGCTCAATGCCCAGGTATGTATCCTGTCAGAATTCAGAAACAATGAATCAGGACTGCAACTCAGAACACTCCTTCTCAGAGCCGGATACCGCCATCAGTTTGTGACGGCAAGTCCGGCGGATGACAACAGTGTGCTCATAGCCTCGATGATTCCATGCCAAAACGAGATCCATCCTGATTCTGATCCTGAATTTTCCGGCAATATTCTTTCGGTTCATTTTGAAGTATTTTCAGTAATGGGTGTTTATCTCCCCCATAAAAAGAAACATGTGCTTTTTGATTTCATTATCCAAAGAATGGTCAATTCACCCACACCTTATATAATATCAGGTGATTTTAATACGGGCTACAACCACATTGACCAGGCCGGAGACTCTTTCTGGTACACTGACAAGCTTGTGATGCTCGAAAAAGCAGGGTACACCGATGCCTTCAGGTTGGTCCATAAGGAAGTCAGGGAGTTCAGTTGGTATAGCCACCAGTCCAATGGTTACCGCTACGACCATACCTGGCTGCACAACAGCCTGCATCCATTGGTCACCAAATGTGAATACATCCACGCATGGCGTGAGGAAGGGTTGTCAGACCATTCTCCCATGGTCCTTACCCTGGGGTGAATACCTGCACCAAACCCTCAACCGGGTTTTTGTGTTTATAAATCGATGAGGAGGTTATATTTGCAGGATAATAA
Organism: uncultured Ignavibacteriaceae bacterium; assembly: GCA_964391015.1. Taxonomy (GTDB): domain Bacteria; phylum Bacteroidota; class Ignavibacteria; order Ignavibacteriales; family Ignavibacteriaceae; genus XYD12-FULL-36-8. Next base: position 781 of record CAYMKU010000124.1, on the reverse strand, counting down.
GCGGCGTGATTTACCCGTTTGATCAAAGTATGTTTGATAAAACTCCCATATTCAGGAAATGAGGTCAGTATTAATGTTGTTTATGATGCTTTCAGCAATGCTTTTGTTGGGGGGAGGTTGTTCTTCGCACAGGAAGGACATGACAAAAGTCAGCGTTTCCACAAAAAACAGGCTTCCTGACAAGAAAGTCAAGATCATGGAGATCAAGGACAATGAGTGTGTAGAAGTGACCAGTAAGCCTGAGTTTATCTTTGAGTTTGTGGATATGGCGCCCATTTCCAAGGTGTTTGAACTGTCTAAAAACCTGGATAAGTTGGTTTATCTGGATATAAACGTCAAGTGGTGCCTGCCTTGTAAGCTTATGCAAAGAGATGTTTATACCCATAAGGAGACGGCAGAATATTTTAACGAACACTTCATAAGTTATATGGTAGATATGGAACCTGGCGAGGATCCGGACCTTAAGCTTATCTACGATATCAAGGTATTACCTACTTTATTGTGGCTTGACCATAACGGACGAGTGATCCACCGCAAGGAAGGGGCCTGTTATCAGGAAGAACTTATCAAAAATGCCGAAATTGCACTCAGGACACCCAGGCGGTGAAAAAATTTTCTACTTTTTTCCGGTAAAAATCAAAAACTTTTGGAACTTATAATTTGTTAAGTGACTATCATACCAAACATCAGTCTAATTATGTAATTGAAATTGAGAATACAGGATTCCTTGCTTTAAAGCAGATGTCAAAATTAAACATCAAAAGGAACTCAGGTCCTCATG
>CAYMKU010000123.1:0-2905 GCA_964391015.1 uncultured Ignavibacteriaceae bacterium | reverse complement strand
GTCACAACGGCTCGTTAACGCACTGTGACAAAATAAAGTTCTGATTTAATCGCAGCCACAGGGGTGCATGCGCACTACAGTGGGGAGTTTTGCAATGAGCGACCTTCAGGTGGTCCTGGGATTTGACATGGAGACCGACATCGGAAGCTGGACACCATTCTACGAGGGTCTGCTGCACGGTACGCCGCGAATTCTTGATGTGCTCAAACGCAATGATGTGCCGGCAACCTTTTACTTCACGGGCGACAGTCTGGTGAAGCATGCGGAGGTTGGACACGCAGTGCGAGACGCAGGTTATGAAATCGGCGCGCATACGCTCTTTCACGAAACGATCGGCGATTCTCTTTATGAAATTTCCGGTATGCTACCCGTTCTACCTGAGGAAGTGCCGAATCGGCTCCGACTATGCACCGAGCTGATAGAGAAGCGGACCGGCGTGCGCCCAGTATCCTTCCGTTGTCCACGCCTCTTTGGTTCGACGGCTGTGGTGAATGCATTGGATGAACTTGGTTACGTCTCGGACGCTACCTATCCGATGTTTTATTTTCGGGAACAATTGACGCCGTACCGGCCGAGCAAGAACGACTGGACGAAACCCGGCGACCTGCGCATTGTGGAATTACCTAACTTTGCGAACTTGGCTCTGCAGTCGAAAGACAAGTACGGACGCGACATGGACCAATGGCCACTTTATCGAACCGAAGGAGCTGAGGCCATGCTGCGTCATATTGACAGTTTTATCGAGTATGCAAAGGCGCGAGGCGTCACACCTTTCCTTTGCTTTTATTTCCACCCATGGGAGTTCTATCAAATGCCTCAGGGTGATATCCGTTCCAGCGAAGGCGTTGTTCGTCCTGATCCATTTATAACGAAAAATTGTGGCGAGTATGCAGTGGAACAACTGGACATACTGATAGAAGCTTTGAAGGATCGAGGCGCAGAGTTTCTCGAAGCTCGGGAGGCGGCAGCGCGCTGGTAGCGAATTCGAATCGTCCGGTGAGATTTCCGCCACACCAGAGGATGATCCTTGCAGCATTCCTTCTGGATTTTGCAGTCGCCTGCGGTTTAGTTGCCACACCATTCCTGGCGTTTGCGCTATTGAAGGCCGGACCCGGATTGACGGGCACGTTGGGTGCCATGCAGATGGCGCTATACGCTGTGGGGTGTTTGTTATCGGCGTATTTTCTACGAGGTGCGCAATTCAGTTTGTGGTGGGCAATAGGTGGTGTTAGCGTGTTTGCGTTACTGTACGCGCTACTGCCAACAACAAACACGCCACTCTTGTTTGTTCACGTCGCAACAGTGCCATTCTTGGGTCTGGCTCTTGCCTGGCCAGCTATGCAAGCGTGGGTGGGGAGCGAGCGTAATCCTACGCTCCGCGCCAAAAATCTATCGTGGTTCAATACGGCGACGGCGTTTGGCTTCACGGTGAGCCCGTTAATCATCGGCCCACTTTTTGATTACGACATGCGCGCGCCATTTGCTGGACTCGTGGTCATAGGCGGCACAGCAGTCATGCTGTTGATTTCACTCCCGCGTAACCTCGCGACCGAGGACCTGAGATCCGATCCCAACGATGAACATACAAGCAAACAACCCATTCATCTCGAACTGGGCCTCTTGTACGCTTCATGGTTCGCGACCTCCGTGGCCAACGGGTTGGTCACATCCGTGCGCGCCATCTACCCAAAGAGAATTGAATCGCTTGTTGAGTCGCGCGAGCTAACACTCATCGCCAGTTATCGACCGGCTTGGCTTGACGCGGTGGGGGGCGCGACTAGCTTTTCGTGGCTCGCATTCTTGTTGTCCTTTTCAACCGTCATTTGTTTTCTGATACTGGGCCGAACGAAAGCATGGCAGCATCGTTTTGCATGGATTGTTTGGGGACAGATCTCCGCCGCAGGCGCGCTACTACTGCTCGCCACAGCAAAAAGTATCGGTCTATTACTTTTTTGTTTTGCGATTCAGGGTGCGAATTTCGGGATATCATTTTTCGCTAGCCTTTACTACAGTCTGTTCGTACCAGAGAAGAGCCACAGACGCGCTGCGATTAACGAAGGGGCGCTCGGCGCTGGAGGATTCTTTGGGGGTGTAGGCGTGGGGTATCTTGCAGAACACGTCGGTGTTGAACGCGCCTTTCTGTTGGCGCCCGTGCCGGTACTGATGGCGCTGCTGGTGCAAATATGGATGCTAAAGCGGTTTCGTTCAATTGATGGGTAACGCGCCTACCGCTGTCGGCTGGACTCGTTTTCCTTCCTGAGATGCGCAAGCATTCCGCGTATATCTGTTGCGCCACGTACCGCGATATAGACCGTTGCGATCGCGTACCACGCATAGCAGCCGATTGCAGTTAATATCCAAAACCATAGCCATATGCTTTTCATGTGGATGATCCCTCGCCGGCCTGCCGTCTCCCCTCAGGTTTTAGATAAGTTCCGACAACCATGGCCACTGCAGTGGCAATGAAAGTGGCAATTCCAGACCAATTAGGACCGATTGCTTTCGCGAACTCGGCCGTCGCCGGAATCTGCTCCATTACGAGATAGCTGACGGGAACAATCGCCCCGAGAATAATTGCCGCAGCCGCGCCCCATTCATTGGCGCGTTTCCAATAACAACATGCCACAAGCAGTGTCATCATGCTGGAGAAACAAATGGTCGCAGTTACGGTGAGATAAGTCCACAACGGCCCTTTCAATGGATACCACAAACCGTAGAAGAGGAAGAACAGGCCAAGTGCCGCCACGATCATGCGATTCCAAAGTATGCCCTGGCGTTCTGTTATGCCTTTGCGCCGAAACGGCGCCAAGATGTCGTTGTAGATAACGCTACCGTACGCGAGCATGTATGACGAGTCGGTCGACATATCTGCGGCAAGCATGGCTGCAATCAGTATTCCCATCAA
>CAYMKU010000122.1:0-2910 GCA_964391015.1 uncultured Ignavibacteriaceae bacterium | reverse complement strand
TGAATCCGGGGACGCCTCCCACCCTTCTATTCCATATACACGAATCTGATCACTACCTTCAGCACCATAAGTTTCATGTAGTTTTTGAAGAACATGTTGCTGATGGAAACTCCAGCAAGGACCACACCAGGTAGCAAACACATCTATGACTACAGTCTTACCGGCATCAAGATCGGCAAAAATATCGACGGCTTTTCCATTGATATCGGTGGCTACAATGTTTGCAGACAACTTATCACCGGAAACAATTTGTGCGGACACACCGCTACAAAACAAGGAAAGAAAAGTTAAAAGTAAAAATTGTCTCATTTGAAAGATTTGTTAGTAATTAATAAAGCCCAAATATAATCCTATTTGTGCAATACTCCAAAAAATCCAACTAAAATGTCTTGGCGAAGACAGGATAATGGTCCTGCTTTAATAGCTCAATTATCTGAGGAGGTTAAAATTGCCAATATCCAGCTTTTCATCTGAATTACACTTGTATTTTATCCGATACAAATACATCCCGGTGCCCAGAGGTGAGCCGCCTTTTGTACCGTCCCATTGCCCTGTTATTTGAGTAGTTTCCCATACCTTTTCGCCCCAGCGGTCGTAGATTTCAAAAAAATCAAGTGATTCCGGCAGAAAGGTGTTGCTTATTCCATAAAGGTCATTGAGACCATCATTATTGGGTGTAAATGCCTTGGGCAAAAGGAGTTTATCACAATTCAGGCTGTCCTTTTCCGCAACATACACCGTAACACTGTCCGTACTCTGACAGCCTCCGTCATTAAGTCTCAACTCGTAAGTGGTTGTGGCATCCGGTGTAGCAAGCGGATTAATGACATTAGGATTATCCAGTGACTGGGCCGGACTCCAGGATATGCCTGAAGCACAACTCTGCCCTCCTTCAAGCCTTATTGATTGGCCCTTAAATATTGTGGTGTTGGGAGTTTTTATACGATCCGGAAACTCATAGATCGTCCTGATTTCATTGTCCGACAAAGCTCTGTCATAGAGGGTAATTTCATCCAAATTCCCACGATGCTTGACCGCCAGGCCAGCAGTACAGGGGCTGTTGCTAAACTTAAGTTTAGCTAATTTGGTAAAGACGATGTTTTCGCGGGAAATGATCTTTTTTATCAGGGCATTGTCAAAGTAAATCCTGTATTCCAGATTGAATTTTACCAGTGTAAACCTGTGCCAGCACTTAGAATTATCAGGCTTTGCCTTGGCTGTATGGTAATTGTTTACATTGCTCCCAATCTCAAATACGTATTCATCATTGGCTGCAAAGTACCTGAGTGACATGAGAGAATCGAGGCCCGAACATCCGTTTCGAAGACTGAAAATATCAACCTCACCGCTTGTATTATCAAGTCGGAAATAAAAATCAAAGGTAAAGTCATTTTGCATCTGGCTGTTGGCCTGATCACTCAGCTCAAGAATGTCATCATTGCCATCGAGCCGGTAAGATTTTGCACCCAGCCCGCAGACACACTCCGGCGAACCTCCTGGTGTCAACCCGGGAAAAGACATGGCGTCATCTTCAAACGAACAATCATCAAAACTATATTTGAAAATCACATTCTGGCCCATCAAAATATTGGGGGCAAAAATAAGCAGTACAGCCAGACACAAGAACACGGTATATTTAAGCTTCATTATGCAACACCATTTTTGCCTTCCGGCAATTTAAGATTTTAACAGGCCAAAGATAACTCAAAATATAAAGTCATTATTGTTTGAACAGATCCTCAAATCCCGGAGGAAGCATATCGTTCATGAGTTTTTTTGTCTCTTCCGCCTCAATTTTCACGGCACTAGCCATAAAACGATTGAATGCCTCTATCATGAGGTCCTCCAGCATTTCCTTATCTCCTTTGTCAAAAATATCCTGTTGGATACTGACAGAAATAATCTTTTTGGCGGCATTTCCCACGATTTTAATGCCCTGCACTTCTTCAGTTACTTCTTTTGTTTCCAGTTTTTTCTGAATCTCTTCCTGTTGTTTCTGGAGGTCACCCATCAGATCATCAAACATAACACAAATTTTTCTTTATAAAAAATACCCTACAAGAATGAAATAACATTCCAGAGTAGTGAAACATTTTTATACTGTAATGGGTTTACTTCCGCAGTTTGGTTTTTCATTAAACGTCGATTTTTATCTTTTTTGAAAATCATTGGCTAACTTTGGCCTTCAAATAAAAAAGAAATATGGCTGAGATCATCAGGATGCCCCGATTGAGCGATACAATGGAAGAAGGAAACATTGTTTCCTGGCTTAAAAAAGTGGGAGACCCTGTAAAAGCAGGTGATGTGCTCGCAGAGGTTGAGACAGACAAGGCTACCATGGAGCTCGAAAGTTTTTTCAACGGAGTGCTGTTGTACATAGGTGTTCCATCCGGCCCTGTAAAAGTAGACGGGATCATCGCCATCATCGGCAACAAGGGAGAGGAATTCAACCATTTACTTAACGAAGGTCCGGCTCCGACTCCGGCTCCGGCTCTCTCCACTCCGCCTAACTCCACAGAAAACGGCCAAAAAGAAGTGGTCAGTGCCCCTGAACCGATAATACAAGTTGCGACAAGTCCTGTTGCTGTGACTGCTCCTGTCAGCAGCGAGGAATCTACCACACGGACAAAATCATCTCCACTTGCCAGGACACTGGCCAATGAGGCCGGTATAAACCTGGAAGGCTTGAGAGGATCTGGAGACCAGGGACGTATAATAAAAAGAGATGTGGCAGACCTTCTCGCCAATAAAAATACTGTATCGGCCAATACTACTGTGAGTTTACCCAATGTGCAAAAATCAGCTTCAGAAGCACGGTACGGGGATGTCCCGGTCAGCCAGATGAGAAAGACCATAGCCAGAAGACTCAGTGAAAGCAAGTTTTCAGCTCCGCATTTTTATCTGACGATA
>CAYMKU010000121.1:0-2933 GCA_964391015.1 uncultured Ignavibacteriaceae bacterium | reverse complement strand
TTTTTGATGGCCCATTTTCCATCCTGTAGTAAAGACCCATATATACTATCTATATCATGTGATAAAAAAACCTTAGTCAACTTCTTTTCTCTAAACTTATTGATATTCAATTCTTCTTTACAAAACTGTTTAAGATACTTTTCCACTAAATTTTCTTCAACACAGTTATATCTAAATTGTAAAGAACGTTGAAATTTGAATCTACCAAAATTGTCATAGTTATGATTAAAACTATCAGTATCAAACTCTTGCAAACAATTTACCAAGTAAAATACAGTACCTAAATAATCTTTTTTTATTTTACATTTATGTAATATTACTGGTTCATTTTTAAAATAATTTTCAAATCCATACTTTTTTTCGTTTACAACACTTTGAAAAAATTTAATATTTACATCTTTACTCTCTTTGTCATTATGATTAAAAATAAAGTCCGCATTCTCTTTATTGTTTAAAAAAATGATATCAGAATCCAGATATGAATTGAGTAGTTTCAATGTATAAACTAATGGTTTATAATAAACTGCGTCTTGATTTATAAACACTTTTATCATAAAAGCAAAATTATTTGCCAAAAGTAAGAATTTTTTGAATCTTTGATTCAAGTCATAAACGCAACTTTAAGGAAGCAAAACGACCTTTACAGTTTATTTACAAAGGAAAGGAGTAAAACTCCCTTCCCCGGAATGGTAAGGCGTTATATTGTCTCCCGGCCAAAGTTGTCAACATGAAACATTTAATACAAGAACAAAGGTACACAATAAGTCTGATTAAAGTACAGTGTATTTGACGTTCTTTTTGAGCATCATAACAAAAAATACTCCGCAGCTGTCCAAATTATTTAGTCAAACAAAGTCAACATAGGCCCGATCAATCACCAACAAAGACCCGCTGGGGAAATCTATCGTCTTGGCTGCTTTAACATCATGCTTTTTAGCTTCGCTCATCACCTAATAACATGGCAATCCTGTGTCATAGTCAAAAACTGTGTGTAGCTTTACCGCTCCTTTGCTTGTTATGAACTTAGCCCAATCAAATAACGATAAGCTTAGTGGTATGTTTGTAGAGTACATCAAATATACTTTTCGCCTGAGATTACGGGCATACTTTCGCGATTTAGCCTAGGTAGGCTCCAGGGCTTCCAGAAGCTCAAAATAAATATCTCTGAAGACTTCGTAGGTACGGTGCTTGTTTAGATAACTCATGGAAGATTTTGAAGGTACTTTGGCAATACCTAAATGGCTCAAATTACTGGTAGCACTTATAGGACCATTGGCAATATCCCTGATAGATGAAGCCGATGATAACTGCATGAAAGCCATGGATACCATATGTGTCCATGTGTTAATACCTTTGCAATGTTTGTCAGTTTGGTACTTCATGACAACTTTGTTACAAAGATTCTTATCGATAAGTGCTAAGATTTGACTAAATACGCTTATTTTTATCCCGGACATGTTTTGTTTTGTTTTACACCCTAAATATAGGGACATTCCACATGTCTTTTTTATTTATTTTGGACAGATGTGATAATGGTATAATATAAGGCGATAAGTTGGCAAAGTAATAATAAATAATGATCTGGTATGGAATGCTAAGTTAAAAAATATTGATTTACAAAATTTTTCTGTGGTTAAAATGTGCCGGATATTCAGGTGCCATTTGGTGTCAGGTGTTTTAGTCTTCTTTTGTGGTATTGCAAATATATTGTACTCCCAGTCATATCCTTATAAAAATTACACCATAAAAGATGGTCTTCCTTCCAATAATATTTATTCCATAAAACAAGATAAACGTGGATATCTGTGGATGAATACTGATAACGGTGTTGCAAAATTTGATGGCAGAAACTTTAAAACTTTTACCGTAAATGATGGATTGTTGTCAAATGACAATTTTAGTATGCTATTTGACAGTAAGGAGAATAAGTGGTTATACTCTTTTAAGTCTATTTCAAGAATTGATAATAATGAAGAAATTAGGACATATGACTATACAAATTCTCACTTTTCTTTTTTTATGATCGATTCTGATGATAATTTATATTACTTAAAAAAGGATGACGATAAAAATATTAATACAAAATCGATCATTTTCAGTTCAATCAGCAAAGATACTGTGAATAACTTCAAACACAGTAGTTTCAACAAAGACTATATCCACTCAAAAATGTACTTTTATATATGGAACAACAATGTTTATTTTATTGCATTTGATTTGAAAAGCGGCATTATCTTAGATTCATTAAAATGGGATAAAAAGGCAAAAAGATTTTTAAACAATGATGTTTCTGAAAGCCCAAAAGTCCCGCTTTTTGGTAAATTTATTAAGCACCCTGAATTAATTCAATTTGGAAATAATTTTACGTTAATATTTAACGCCCAGGAATATACTCTTACAAAAGGAAACAAAGTAATTAAAACGTCAAAATTTCCCGACAACTCCACCAAATTTACAATAGGTGATACTTATTTAGACAACGATGATTTATATATTGTTTTACAAAGCGGGGTTTACAAATATTCAGTAGGTAATGATCTTTCAGACAAATGGGAGTATGTATTTAAATACCCTAAAATCACAGGAGTTTTGAGAGACAAAGAAGGTAATTTCTGGGTTTCCACTATTGGTGAGGGTTTATATAAGTTCTTTGGATATAGTAAGGTGCAGGGATTGGAGCAAGTAAAGTATTTGTCAAAAGATAATGTTATTAAGGTTAACGGTATTGGGGGCCGAAAAATATGGTGTGTTAATTCAAATAATATACTAACTTCGTTACATTCAAAAAACCAGTTTAACGGTGAGATCCTAAAAGATGTCAGATTTTTAATGCCTTACAAGAATTTTGTCCTTTTTGGAGGTAATAATGCTTTGTATTTTAATGATAAGCTTATAGGTGAATTCGCATTTAAAGATATTTGTTCTTACAATGA
>CAYMKU010000120.1:0-2935 GCA_964391015.1 uncultured Ignavibacteriaceae bacterium | reverse complement strand
CGCCGAGCCTCTCGAGTTGCGCGATGAAGTCGCGCAGGTCGCGGTATGTCATGCCAGCGGGCGGAATGGGGATGCGGCCGATTATATCGGAAGCACTCCCAGCCGCCCGCGGCGCCTATTCGAGGCGCTCGCCGAAGCGCGGCGGGCTCGGCGCCGGGTTGAGCGAGGACTTGCCGCCCAGACCGGGCGGCGGATCCTTGAATACCTTGTCCAGTTCGCCGGGCTTCGGCCGGCTGCTCTCCTTCAGCCACTTGTCGAAGTCCGGCGCCGTATTGCCGTAGCTGACTTTTCCGTCGCTGGCGTAAGTCGGATACAGCGCGAACGGCACCGTCGTCACCGGGTCCTGGCCCGGCCGGGTGACATGCACCACCAGCCGCTCCGGCGCCGGCTGGCCCGTCACCACAGGCTTGCCCGGATCGAACAGCGCGCCGGCGGAGCGCGGCCCGCCGAAGGCGCGGTCGGCGCCCATCGAGCCCCAGGCCGTGCGCGGAATCTGGTCGGCGCTCATGACGCCGCTCTCGAGCAGGCGCGAGCCGCTGGCCCAGTCGCGCCAGCCCGTGTCGTGCGTCTTGCGCCAGGGTCCGCCGTCGACGCTCTCGTAGCGCTGGATGCGGATCTTCGCCCACCAGTCCTCCCAGATCGCATAGTGCAGCCACTCGATGGGCTCGGCCACTTGCGTCTTGCACGAGCCATCCGGCTGCGGCACCAGGCGTTCCATCGTTGCCTGATGCACCACGCCCTTGTCTTCGGCCTTGTCGACTTCCACGCTCACCAGCAGCCTGCCGTCGGGCCGGTACTGGCCACCGACCTTGATCGCCGTGCCGGTCTGTGCATCGGTGAAGGCCTGTTTGTCGCGGATGGGGTCGTCGGCGAGCCGAGGCTTGTCGCCGCCCGACGGTCCGCCCTGGAAGGGGCCGCCCCCGCCGCCCCCGCTGCCACGGCCACCAAGGAAGCCACCGAGGATGCTGAGCGCCGCCTTGCCGACCTCGCCCGCCTTCTGTTCTTCGCCGTAGCCGAATTTCTCGCGCGGACCGATGGTGACAGCTTGCGCCGCAGGGAAGGCGCAGGCGGTCTGCGGCGGCACCGCGGCCGTGCGCCGCCTGCACCGCTCCTCCACGCAGCGGTGCAGCTCGGCGCGGGCATCGGCCTCCAGCTTGCGCTGGGTCTGCCGGCCCTTGATCGCACGATCCAGGTCGCCGTTCAGTTTCGATTCCTCCGCCTTGAGGCGGGCCAGTTCGGCCTCCTCCCGCGCAGCCTGCTCGCGCAGCCGGGCAACATCGCGGCGCTGCCGCGTGCGCTCGCTCAGCACGTTGCCCCTGGCGTCCTTGACGGTGACTTTCACCGAGCCGTCGGCCTGGGTCCACGACTCCGTCGTCAGGCCGCTGTCCGGATCGGTGGCGCTGCCGCCCTCGCCGGCCTTGCCGGCAATCTCCTTGTTGATCTGGTCGATGCGCTGCTGCGTGGCTTGCTGCCGCAGGCGGTTGGCCTGCAGGCGCTCCTGGACCTCCTGCACCTGGGCATCCAGCTCCTCGGCGGCTTGGCGGTGCTTCTCGGCCAGGTCGAGGAAAGGCTGGCATTCGGGGCAGGGATTGGCATCGCTCCACTGCGGCTCGGGCGGCGGAGGGGGCGCGACCGGCTTCGGCGGAAGCGGAGGAGGCGGCGGCGCGACGGGCTCCTGAGGCTCGCCGACGAACTCGCCGAAGCCGCCGTCGAGCCGGTAGCGCGTAACCTTGCCTTCACGGCCCTGCCCGCAGCACTGCACGCGCATCGTCGTCTCGCGGTTGGTGTCGGCCGCCCAGCCAGGCTGGTCGGCACCCGCGCGCACGTAGCGCACCGGCACGCGGAAGCGCATGTTGCCGCGCTGCAGCTCGCTCGGCGCATTGCAGCGGCAGGCATTGGCGTTGATCTGCACCGTGATCATGCCGCCCTCGGCGCCGGGCATGCGACGCTTGTTCCAGATGGCAGTCACCGCGAGCTGGCACTTGCCGCCGGCCGTCCAGTTGATGGTCTCCGAGGTCTGCTGGTAGCTCTCGACCGCATCGCGCAGGGCACCGTAGGCCTTGTCCCAGGCGGCCCCGGCCAGCGCGCCTTCGAGCTCCTCGATGTTCGCCTTCTCCATCCCCTTGCCGAGGGCATAGCCGAGCGCCTCGCCCAGGGCGCAGCGCTTCAACCCCTCCCAATCCGCCTCTTTCATGTAGCAGCGCACCAGGCTGTAGCTGGTGATGGCGCCGCCCGGCACGCCGAGCGCGCCGGCCGCGACCTTGGCGCCCGTTTCGAGCGGGTCGACCACCACCCGGTTGAGCATCTCGGTGAACTCGTTGGCCTGGATGCCTTCCTTGGCCATGTCGAACATCTGCGGCGCACACTGCTCGCCGCGCGTGACGTTGGCGGAGCTGTGCTTTATGGCGGTCTTGATCTCGCCCATCAGCTGGAGGAATTCGGGCGACTGGGCCTGCGACGGCAGGCAGCATGCAAACAACAGAAGGGAGAAAGCTGACCGGCAAAACGGCATGAGGAGATTGCGCATGGAGCCCTCCTTTTGCGTTATTGTTTCGCTGCGCCGCGCCGGACCCGCCCGCAGCTCCCGGCGCCGATAACGTATCGTACTCCCATGAAAGAACGCTGGCTCGCCGTCGCCAACCCCATCTCCGGCCAGGGCCGGGCCATGCACCACCGCCACGAGATCGAGGCCATCCTGCGGCGCCACGGCCTCGCCTTCGAACTCGTCGTCAGCGAGCATCCGGGCCACGCCGTCGAACTGGTCGCGCGCGCCGTCGAGGGCGGCTGCCGGCGCATCCTTGCCGTCGGCGGCGACGGCACGGTGAACGAATGCGCCAACGGCGTCTTCCGCCAGACCGCCGCGCCGACCGACGAGGTCCTGCTCGGCGTCATGCCGATCGGCACCGGCAACGACTGGGCGCGCACCCACGGCATT
>CAYMKU010000119.1:0-3005 GCA_964391015.1 uncultured Ignavibacteriaceae bacterium | reverse complement strand
CGGTGCCGGGCCCGATCAAGTCCACGTTCTTCCTGCTGTTCCTGTTCGCCGTGGGTTACGGCGTGGGTCCCCAGTTCTTCCGCGGACTCAGCAAGGACGGGCCGAAGCAGATCGTGTTCTCGCTGATCGTCCTGGCGTTGTGCCTCGTGGTCCCCTACGTGTGCGCGAAGTTCGCGGGCCTCGACCTCGGGTATGCCGTAGGCATGTACGCGGGCTCGCAGACGATTTCGGCCTCGATCGGCGTCGCTACCGACCAGATCAACCGCCTCGGCCTCGCGCCGGAGCAGGTGCAGACCTACTTGGCGGCGATCCCGGTCGGTTATGCCGTCACCTACATTTTCGGCACGATCGGCTCGGCAATCGTGCTGGCCCAGCTCGGGCCGAAACTCATCGGCGTGGATCTGCTCGCAGCCTGCGCGGAGTACGAAAGGATGATGGGCGGCGGGGAGGTCACCCACGATCCGGGGGTGTTCTCGGCCTATCGCAGGATCGAGATCCGCGCCTACCGCATCGATCCGTCGAGCGGGCTCACGGGCCGGCCGGTGCGCGAGCTCTTTCCCGGCCTGCGGATCTTCGTCGAGCGGGTCCGTCGCGGCGAGCGTTTCATCGAGGCGGACGGCGACACGCTTCTCGAAGCGGGGGACATCGCGGCTATCTCGGGGCCGCGCGCAGTGCTGGTCGAGAAGGTCGAGGCCGTCGTGACCGAGGTCGACGACCGGGCTGTACTCGACATGCCGGTCACGATGGCCGACGTCTTCGTGCGCAGCAAGGCGGTCCACCGCAAGACGCTGCGCGAGCTGGCCGACCTGCCTGCGACCCGTGGCATCTACCTGCGCAAGATCACGCGCAACATGATCGAGATTCCGATCCTGCCCGAGACCGAAATCCTGCGCGGCGACATCCTGACGATCGCGGGCAGCACGCGCCACGTCGACGATGCGGCCGCCCGGCTCGGCCACGTGGACCGGCCAGTCGAGAGCACGGACCTCGCAGTCGTGTCCGCAGGCATCGTGATCGGCGGCCTCGTCGGCGCGCTCACCTACATGGCCGGCGGCCTGCCGATCAGCCTGTCCACCTCGGGCGGCGCCCTGCTCGCAGGCCTGCTGCTCGGCTACCTGCGAACGATCCACCCGACCTTCGGCAACATTCCCGCCCCGGCACTGTGGCTCATGAACACGCTCGGCCTCAACGTGTTCATCGCCATCGTCGGCATCAGCGCCGGCCCCGGCTTCGTCGCGGGACTGCAGCAGGTCGGCTTGAGTCTGTTCCTCTGGGGCGTGGTGGCCACCATCATCCCGCTCGTCGTGGCCGTGCTGCTCGGCCACTACGTATTCAAGTTTCATCCTGCGATCCTGTTCGGCGTCTGCGCCGGCGTGCGCACGACCACGGCGGCGCTCGGCATGATCCAGGAGGCCGCAAGGAGCAAGGTGCCGGCCCTCGGGTACGGCATGCCCTATGCGATCGGTAACACGCTGCTGACCATCTTCGGCATGGTGATCGTGCTGATGCTGGCTGGCGGCCGCTGACACGAAGCGGCGGAGGCCGCGAGGGAGACCTGCATGGACATCGTGAAACTGCGCCAGTACGAGGCCCTGAGCCCGTTCGAGATCAAGGACTTCCTTGCCAAGGCCGCGAGCCAGGCGTCGAGCGCATCGGCCGTGGCTTACCTGAACGCCGGCCGCGGCAACCCGAACTGGATCGCGACGGAACCGCGCGAGGCGTTCTACCTGCTAGGGTCTTTCGCCATCACCGAGAGCAAGCGGGTGCTCGACCTGCCGCCCGGCGTGGGCGGCATGCCGCAGGCCCGTGGTATTGCGGAGCGCCTCGCATCCTGGCTCAAGAAGCATGCCGACACGGGCGGCGCGGACTTCCTCGGCGCGCTGGTGCCCTGGGCCGTGGCGAAGTTCGGCTTCGACGCCGACCGCTTCGTGCACGAACTCGTGGACTCGATCATCGGCGACAACTATCCGGTGCCGGACCGCATGCTCCTGCACAACGAGCAGATCGTGCACGAGTACCTGCAGTGGGCGATGTGCGGCGAGCCGCGGCCGAAAGGGCGCTTCCAGCTCTATGCCGTCGAAGGCGGCACGGCGGCGATGTGCTACATCTTCAAGTCCATGAAGACGAATCGCCTGCTGAACCCGGGCGATACGATCGCGCTCGGCACGCCGATCTTCACGCCCTACCTCGAGATGCCGCATCTCGAGGACTACGCGCTCAACATCGTCAACGTCCACGCGAAGCAGGAGAACCGATTCCAGTTCGACGACGCGGAACTGAAGAAGCTGCTGGACCCGAAGATCAAGGCTTTCTTCCTGGTGAACCCCGGCAATCCGAGCGCAGTGGCGCTGAGCGCGGAATCGATCGCGAAGATCGGGGGGATCCTGAAGAAGCGGCCCGACCTGATCCTGCTCACGGACGACGTCTACGGCACCTTCGTGCCGGGCTTCCGGTCGCTCCTGGGGGCCTTCCCGTACAACACCATCGGCGTCTACTCGTACAGCAAGTACTTCGGCTGCACGGGCTGGCGCCTCGGCGTCATCGCCGTGCACGAGGACAACCTGTTCGACCGCCTGATCGCCCGGCACCCGGAGCCGGTGCTGAAGAAGCTCGACGCGCGCTATGCGGCGCTCACCCTCGAGCCGCGCAGGATCCGGTTCATCGACCGCATCGTGGCGGACAGCCGGGACGTGGCACTCAACCACACGGCCGGGCTTTCGCTGCCGCAGCAGGTGATGATGGCGCTCTTCTCCCTGTACGAACTGATGGACGAGAAGAAGCACTACCAGAAGGCCTGCATCGGCATCGTCAGGAAGCGGGTCGAGGCGACCATCGAGGGGCTCGGTATCGAGGTCGCGCCCAACCAGAATTTCGACTGGTACTACGGGCTCATCGACTTCGAGTTCTGGGCGCGCAAGTACGTGGGCGAGGACGTGGTCAAGTGGATGAAAGCCAACGTGCATCCGCTCGACATCGTGTTCCGGCTCGCCGAGGACCACGGGATC
>CAYMKU010000118.1:0-3061 GCA_964391015.1 uncultured Ignavibacteriaceae bacterium | reverse complement strand
AATTTAGCTACTGATTAGCCGATGGAAATTGGCACGGCGGCAATACGGGCTCGTTGTGCAAGATACCTCCCTTCGGTCGGCATCTTGCACAACGAAGAAGTGACTACGTCACATGTTATACGATGGATACCATCCCTTCGGTCGGTACCATCGCACAACATGTGACTTGCGGTAATTCGAAAAAAATATCCTCGCTTCGCTCGGATTTTTTCGAACTTCGCAAGTCACTTCTTCGTTAGCTGTAAGGATAAAAGGCAAGACAACTGAAAATAGAATAATATACCATGAGTGATAACAACACAAAAGTAGCAATGGAAATTGTAAAACGGTTAATAGCTGAAAAATTGATTGCTGATGAAGAAATCAATTTAGAAAGTAAAATTGCGAACGGAACAATCAGAGAAAGTGACTGGAAAATACTTTTTGAACAACAAATAATAAACGCAGAAAAACAGGCTAAAAGTGAAACTGAATAGTTTACATATCAAAGCTTTCAGAGGTGCGACAAAACCTCTTACCTTAAATTTCAGCCAAGACAAAAATATTACTTTAATATATGCTGAAAACGGGAATGGTAAATCATCAATTGCTGATGCTTTGGTTTGTTTATGCACTGATGGCGCTGGTTCTTTGGATGATAAATCAAACAAAGACCACTCTTTTTTAAAATCTTTGGGTGCCAATAATTCTGATTTTCTAGTTGAACTAAAAACAGATGCCCAAACATATAAGGCTACACTTTCGGCTAACTCAAATAAAATAATAAAAAATCCATGTATTGATTTGCCAAAATTAAAAGCATTAAGAAGAGCGCAAATCACTTCTTTTATTGAAGATACACCATCTGAACGCTATAAGGTATTGTCTTCATTCATTGATGTTGCAAATATTCAAAAATCAGAAGCAGAATTAAAGAAGTTAATTACTTCTTTCGATCGGGAATACGGACAAAATAGTAAAAGCCTTTCTGATGCTAAACATACCCTAACTGATATTTGGGCAAAAGAGGGAAATCCACTGAATACTTTGAAGGATTGGGTTCAGTCAGAAATAAAAGAAGACAACTCTAAGCTTAACCAAGAACTTCAAGAGAACAATACTGTTTTACAAAATTGGAGTTCATTGCAAACTGTTGTTTCTAATATTAAAGCAGAAAATGCAAAATATGGAATAGCAAAAAATAAATTTAATGAGGCAGAAAAACAACTAAAGGAATATCAGATAAAAAATCCTAATGCGGAATCTGATTTACTTTCGGTTCTGAATGAAACAAAAAAATTCCTGACAGCTAAAGTAGCTGTTGACAAATGTCCTGTGTGTGAAAAGGAAAATGAGAAGAAACATCTTTTGCAAAATGTAGATGGAAGAATAGCAAAAATGCAGGAGTTGAATAAATTAACACAAGCAATAAATTCAACTAAAACTGAAAGGGATAAATTATACAATAGATTACAGGGACAGATTGAACCTTTCAATACGCAATTAATAAGTTTCAAAAACTGCGCAATTAAACTAGCTAATTTTGACTTTACTAATATTTTAAGTGAAATTATAGAAACAAATACCACCAAGGATAATTACCAAGCTTTCCATAATGTTTCTTTGCAACTCACTACAGAAATAGAAAAATTGTCGAAACATAATCAAACAGTTAACAAGTCAGTTGCACTACATAATTCAATCCAATCTAATTATGAGAGTATCGTTAAACTTACCAAGAAATGTAGTGAGTTTGATAAATTGTTAAAACAGGCAAAATCTTCTTTAATAATATTAGAGGACACCCGGAAAAAATTTATAGATAATGAATTATTATCCATTTCCAGTGAAGTAGAAAAGATGTATCAGGAAATTCATCCCAATGAAGGATTAGGGAATGTAAAACTTTTCTTAAATCACACTTATCAAAGTTCTCTTAATCTTTCTGCAAATTTCCATACAGAATCTGACATTACTCCACAATCAGTTTATAGTGAATCCCATTTAGACACATTAGGACTTTGTATTTTTATTGCTCTTTCAAAGAAAGAGAGTAATAAAGATGTAATACTTATATTGGATGATGTAGTAATGTCAGTTGATGAAAAGCACTTAGATAGGATTATTTCACTTATTCATACTGAAGCCAAAAATTTTGCCCACGTATTCATTTCAACACATTACCGTCCGTGGCGTGAAAGATATCGCAACAACAGAGCACCAAATATCAATATTCAATTTTTAGAATTAAGAGGTTGGTCAATGGAAAGAGGTATTACGATTGCAAAACCGCAATTAGTTTTGGAAGAAATAAAGTACTATTTAAGCTCTCCAGAGTTTTTTCATCGTGAAAATCTTTCAGGAGCCACAGGAAGATTTCTAGAAGCGATTTTAGATTTTTTAACCTTCAATTTTCAAAGTCGATTAAAAAGAAAACCTGGTAATGATTACACATTGAGTGAACTGCTAGATTGTCTATCAAAGGATTTGCTTAAAGTACTGAAAGTTCAACGAATGAATATTTTACCTGATGGAAAATATTGTAATAATAGCTTTGCAGATGAAGTATATTTAAAACCAGTAATCGATGAGATTAAAAACCTAAAAGCAATTAGGAATCAGGTTGGCGCACACTTTACTTTTGACGGAGCCTTAGTAAGTGATAGTGACATTGAAGATTTTGCCAAAGCAACTGTTAAATTAGCCGAGTTATTGGTTTGTCCAGTAAATGGAGCTTTACCAGACAGAAATAAATCTGGGTCGTACTGGGAAACAAAAAGTGGTTCTATTCGACTATTTCCACTAATAGAACCATAACTAAAAATGATAAGGAACAACAATATAGAAAATAAATCCCTACAGCTAACAAAGTGTAAATGCCATAAGGGTTTCAGAGGTATGCGAAGGTCAGAAGTCCGCTTTAACTTTTTATGTAACCTGATAGGAAATCACCCGCAATCCCTTACGGCACTTACACTCAACCGTGTGTGTCTTGAATCACTCTTAAAACTTGTTTAAGAGTGAATACTGTACAAATGATGAAAGACATAGATTAAAATGGAAATTTGTGCGGAGTTTCGAG
>CAYMKU010000117.1:314-3067 GCA_964391015.1 uncultured Ignavibacteriaceae bacterium | reverse complement strand
CTACCTCAAAACTGGTCTCCAGAAACTATATAGGTACTTCAGCGGACGGATACGAAATATTACTGAACAAAGATTTTAGAAGAGAAGCACTTCGATACGTGAAAAGCGAAAGCGTCAAGAAATTCTGGAAACGAGAATTTCCTGAGTATATGAAATATGATTTATTGCCAGTGATGAACAAGATAGGAGGAATGTTAGTCCATCCGGCAATTAGACGAGTATTGATTGAAAATACGGAAGAAATTTCATTACGTAAAGCAATGGACGAGAATAAAATTGTTTTAGTTAATCTTTCAAAAGGACATGTTGGAGCGGATGTCTCCCACATCTTAGGTGCTCTGTTTATAACGTCAATCGCCTCGGCTGCATTTAGTCGCGTAGACACTGAAGAAGAAAACCGTGTTCCATTCATGGTGTACATGGATGAATTTCACAACTTCACTACTTTGTCATTGGTCAATATGTTTTCTGAATTACGTAAATTCAAGGTAGGCATGATATTAGCTCATCAATACATGAATCAACTTGATGATGATATTAAAAGTGCCGTGCTCGGTAATGCGGGAACTGTTATTTCATTTAGAATCGGCACAGAAGATGCAATGCATATGGCAAAAGAAATGTACCCTGAATTCGATGTTGAGGATTTTATCAATCTTCCGAATTACAAGATTTATTTGAAGCTTATGATTGACGGAAGGCCAAGTAGGCCATTTAGTGCATTAACCCAAAATTAATTTTTTTGACTACTAAAAAAATATGTGTTTTAGATTTATCCGAACCCGATTGTTGAACAATTCATAATTCATTTCTAATCCGCTGGGCACTAATTAAAAGGCAAAGAAGAATGTACATAAAAAAATCCCTGAGGGCATAATCGCATTCAGGGATTTTTTTTAATTTAAAATTAACCTTTAGATCTTATTGATTTTTCGAATTATTCGATCACCTTTCTTATTCCATGCTGTTACGAAATATAAACCAGAAAGCCATTCTTTGGTATGTAATAGATAATGATTAGAACCTTCTATGCTAAAGTCTTTAAATAAGACTTTTCCATTAACATCAAATATTTCTATTTGTTCAAGGTTTCCATTAATATCCATAAAAATTATATCCTTAAATGGATTGGGGTAAATATTTAGCTTGATATTTTCTGTATCAAATAAATCCCTACTTTTTGTAGGTAGTTCAAAACTATCCTTAAAAACCAAGATTAAATGATAACCAGTATCAAATGCATTAAAAAGTAAAGTTTCTGATTCACCAATGTTAGGGTCTGCAGCTGTGGCAACAATAGGCTTAGAATGTGGACAACTGAGAACATACAAAATAATCTTATCCAGAAAATACTTCATTTTTGATGTGCATTCAATTTTATAACGTACATCGTTTTCATAATGCATTAGAATCTCAAAATGCCTGTTGGTACTATCTTTTGGTCGATAATTAACTTTTGAATCAAAAGAAGGAGAATAATAAACAGAGTCGTAGACAATGTCTCCATTTTCAATCCGATAGCCAAAAGGATTAAGGCAATAAAAATCGATTGAATCTCTCTGTAAAATTCTAAAATCAAGTGATTTTAAAGAATCATTTCTTATGTTTTTTTCTCCTAGTACAGAATCTATTCCAATAGTAGAATTTTCATCATACCCGAATCGAATAGTATCTAGAGAATTATTAATTAGGTCTCTAATAAACATATTTGCCTTTTGAGGAAAACAATCATTAATTAAGCATAAATAAATAATCCAAAATAGAGATTTTTTCATTTTTCGAAAATTTGTGTCAAATATTCTGACTCAAATTCTTTCCGCCCATAAGACATTCCGTACATATAGGAATTTATAGGTTGAATAACCTTTGAAAGTGTTATCAACATTTCGGGTTCATATTTTGCGAGTATATAACCAGTGTTAAATCCGGCAATGAATTGCTTTTCGTTATATTCCATCAGAAAGTTTCTTTTGAATGTTTTTCTAAATATTCATTTAGTGATTCGGTATCATAAAGAATGATTTTTTTATCAGGCTGTGAATACCGGATTCGGCCTTCATTTCGCAGTTTCTGTAAAGTGGTTTTACTTTTGATATGGAGCTTTTCCATTGCTTGCTCAGTAGAAATCCATTTGTCCTCTTTTATCCCTTCCTGCTCTTTAATACGTTTAACCACTCTTTCAACCAAGGCATAAAACGCTTCCTCCTCTAGGCAAATGACTTCCATAAATCAAAGATACAAGATGGAATTCGGAACCGAATTATTCCAAAATATTACAAATGAGAACAGGATTTGCTGGCAAATCGCTGGCAAATAAAAAAGGAGCTAAGATTTGTATTTCTTAACTCCTTGATTTTCAAAGTGGAGGATCAGGGATTCGAACCCAGGACCCCCTGCGTGCAAGGCAGGTGCTCTAGCCAGCTGAGCTAATCCCCCTTTAGGTTTTTAGCGGGTTGTAAAAGTAAAAGAAATCCAAACTAACCATTCAGTTTTTCAAAAATACTTTTACAAATACCAAATTGTAGTCTCGGGCAGACTTGAACTGCCGACCCCTACATTATCAGTGTAGTGCTCTAACCAACTGAGCTACGAGACTAAATTATTAATGAAAAACACTGACTTTTCAGTGTAGTGCTCTAACCTCCCGTTAAATTAGAAGAAACTTAAAGATTTGCACCGAGTGCAAAATTTAACGGGATGAGCTACGAGACTAAATTATTAATGAAAAACACTGACTTTTCAGTGTAGTGCTC
>CAYMKU010000117.1:0-214 GCA_964391015.1 uncultured Ignavibacteriaceae bacterium | reverse complement strand
AACTTAAAGATTTGCACCGAGTGCAAAATTTAACGGGATGAGCTACGAGACTAAAAAATAATGCTCAAAAAACGAGGAAAGCCAGAAAGAGTCAAAATTTAGATTCTGAATGAAAGTCTTTAATAAATAAATGAAATGATGACTTTAAAATGCACATCATACTCTTAAAAGGAGGTATTCCAGCCGCACCTTCCGGTACGGCTACCTTGTTACG
>CAYMKU010000116.1:0-3179 GCA_964391015.1 uncultured Ignavibacteriaceae bacterium | reverse complement strand
GGCAGAACTCTCGAAGCGAGACTTTGAATGATACATCCCATAACAATGTATTGCCTCCATGCCACTTGGACATTTTTCTTTCACTCTTGGTAGAAACTATTAAATTTAGCTATTGTATGGCAGCCTGGGGAGTGGCACGGCGGCAATACGGGCACGTTATAGGCAACCCTTTGGCGGCAGTGCGAACTTTGAACGGTAGTGCTTTGAACGAACAAAAAATTAACTAATGAGAATTAAAAAATTACTTCTGACAGCTTTCGTTTCTCTGACTTCAATCATTGCGGTTCAGGGACAAACTTCTCAAACTTGTAGCGACATAAAAACAATCATGACAATGAAATCAAATCTGGGCATCATCATTTACTCAAACGACACTGAAACAGTTTGGAACGCTTTACGACTGGCAAACTTCGCACTCACTCAAAAGGACACAGTCAATATTTTTCTTCTTGGCAAAGGAGTTGAAGCACAAAATTTAACTTCTGACAAATTTGATGTGAAGAAACAAATGGAAACCTTTGTTGCAGGTGGCGGACAAATTCTTGCCTGCGGGACTTGCTTAAAAATTCGTAACGAGCAAGGCACACAACTTTGTCCTATTTCAACACTTGCTGACCTTTATGCAATCATTAAACAAGCAGATAAAATCGTAACATTTTAAATCATGACAACAAGAAAAGAACATTGGGAAAAAGTTTATTCAACCAAACAACCCCACGAAGTAAGCTGGACACAAGAGCTGCCGAAAACATCCCTTGACTTTGTTCACAGTTTTAATTTACCAAAGACCGCAAGCATCATTGACATTGGCGGTGGCGACAGTAAATTGGTTGACTACCTGCTTGACGAAGGTTTTGAAAATATAACCGTTCTTGACATTTCCGAAAAAGCAATTGAAAGGGCAAAGCAACGACTTGGCGGCAAAGCCGCCAAAGTCGTTTGGATTGTAAGTGATGTTACCGAGTTTCAACCGACAACTTCTTACGATTGTTGGCACGACAGGGCAACTTTTCACTTTCTGACAACTTCATCGGACATTGACACTTACCTGAACACAGCACGACAAGCCATTAACAAGTTTATGGTCATCGGCACTTTCAGCGACAAAGGACCGAAGAAATGTTCAATGCTTGATGTTCACCAATATAACGAAGACGAATTGCAGGAGCAACTTGAAAACGGTTTTGAAAAAATTAAGTGCGTGACTGAAGACCACACGACACCATTCAATACTACACAGAACTTTCTGTTTTGCAGTTTCAAAAAATCAGACCTTAATTAGAATGAAACAAGTTCTCATACTCTTCTGTTTTTCCATTTCTCTATTTGCCTGTAATCAACAGTCGGACAAAAAAGCAGCACAAGGAGATTGGATAAAGGGAACGGAAACAGAACAAATCAAGACCATTGAAAAACAATTTCGTGGTTTTGACAATGCAATGGCTGAAACAGGTTATCGCTATCAGGAATTGTATTGGGCGGGTCAAGACCAAAATTGGGATTATGCTAACTATCAGTTAGAGAAAATTAAACTAACTATTGAAAACGGGTTAGAACGCAGACCTAAAAGAGCAAAATCAGCAGAGCATTTTTTGACCTATGTATTGCCCGAAATGCAAAAATCTGTTGAGAGTAAAGACACAGCGATTTTCAACCAAAGCTTTCAAATGCTGACGACCAACTGCAATAGTTGTCATGCTATGGAAAAAGTGCAGTTTTTCAATGTGCAAACTCCAACTCAAAGACAATCACCGATTAAAAAATAAGATGTTCAAAAAAATAATTCTCACCGATAACGCAAAGACAACCATTCTTATCCGCCTGATGGTTGGAGCGGTTTTTCTTTCGGAAGGAATTCAGAAATTTCTGTTTCCCGATACACTTGGTGCAGGAAGATTTGAAAAAATCGGTTTGCCTTCACCCGAATTTCTGGGAAGTTTTGTTGGGTCTTTTGAAATTCTTTGCGGAGTAATGGTATTACTTGGGCTTTTTACAAGGTTGGCAAGCATTCCTCTGATAATAATTATGCTTGTTGCCATTGCTACAACAAAAGCAGATGTGTTAGCAGAAAAAGGTTTTTGGGAAATGATGCACGGTAGTAGAACAGACTGGTCAATGCTACTTGGTAGTATTTTCCTTTTAATCAAAGGTGGTGGTTGGTGGTCAATTGACAATAAATTCAACAATCTAAAAAGTTAAATGGACATAGTAGTAATATCGTTAGCAGCATTTGTAGTTGCCATTCTTACCTTCTTTTCGGGTTTCGGACTTGGAACAATTCTCACCCCTGTATTTATGATTTTCTTTCCCGTTGACCTTGCAATCGGGCTGACAGGTATTGTTCACTTCTTCAACAATATTTTCAAATTTTTTTTGGTCGGACGCAAAGCCGACAAGGATGTTTTGCTTCACTTCGGCATTCCTGCTGTCATTGCTGCAATAGTTGGTTCATGGCTGCTGCTCAACATCACCGACCTCAAGCCACTTTTCGTTTACGATGCTTTTGGAAAAACATTTGAAGTTTATCCTGTAAAATTTATCATCTCCATATTACTTATCATTTTCGCAAGCATTGACCTCATTCCATATTTCAACAACTTGCAATTCGGTAAGGACAAACTTCCAATCGGTGGTGCATTAAGTGGTTTCTTCGGAGGACTTTCAGGAAATCAGGGGGCATTGCGAAGTGCTTTTCTCATTAAGGCGGGACTTTCTAAAGAAGCATTTGTAGCAACGGCAGTTGTTGTTTCAACCTTTGTTGACTTCACACGATTGAGTGTTTATGCAACACGATTTACCAAAGCAGGACTTATAGACAACATGACTTTGGTTATTTGCGCAACAGTTTCAGCAATCATTGGAGCTTACATCGGCAACAAACTTTTAAAGAAAGTAACACTTCGGTTTTTGCAAGTGACGATTGCAGTGATGCTGATAATTATTTCGCTTGCTCTTGGTGCAGGACTAATTTGAAAATGACAAACACATGGACAGAAGTAGGGCTGCCTATAACATGGGCTTAAACGAAATGGCGGGTTAAGTGGTTAATCAAACTATGTGCTTCTATCAAACATTTGTGCTTAGTGAAAGTGCAGTGCTTCTAAGCCGCCACTTCGTTAAGCCCCAAAACGTGTGTGACTTGAATCAATCATTAATGAAACAAATGATTGAATGCTTTT
>CAYMKU010000115.1:0-3210 GCA_964391015.1 uncultured Ignavibacteriaceae bacterium | reverse complement strand
ATTGTTCCTGAACCGCTCCAATAAGATCAATCACTTCGAAATCGTCAGCGAAGGCGGCATTACCGGCACCATCGCCGATCCCCGGGTTATCCTGCGCAAGGCCCTCGAATCCGATGCCGTCAGCCTGATCCTCTGCCACAACCACCCCTCCGGCAGCGTGCAGCCCAGCCGGGTGGATGAACTGCTAACGGCCAAACTCAAAGACGCCGCCCGGCTCATGGATATTTCCGTGATCGACCATATCATCGTCAGCGAAGCGGGGTATTTCAGTTTTGCAGATGAAGGATTGATTTAGTTGGCAGTTTCCAGCTACTATCTGACAATCAAGCCTGCGCCGTCGGTCCCCCGAAATTCATTGGCAGCTGGATTTCCTCCAGGTCCTTGATGGCGCCGTTCACGGCCTCGTATTTCTGGATGTTTTCGGTCATGGCTTTCATGAAGCGCTTGGCGTGCTGCGGGGTGAAGATGATACGGGATTTCACTTTGCTCTTCGGCGTACCCGGCATGACGTTGACGAAATCGATCACGAATTCGGCATGTGAGTGGGTAATGATGGCCAGGTTGGCATAGGTTCCTTCGGCCACTTCTTCGGAGATCTCTATGTTGAGCTGGTTGGGTTGCGGGTTGGAGTTGTCCATGCTGACTATTTAGCGCAAAAATAGCGGAATGTACCAGTTCCGGCAGAACGTCTTTAAAATACCGGAGCCGTCCAGTTGGACGGCTCCGGTTATATAAAATACACTGAGATCAACCATTAACGCGGGCCAAGATAGGTCCAGGTTTCATTAAAGGAACTACGGTGCGGAGTGATCACGGAAGGCTGGTCCAGCCAGTATTTGATCTTGATCACTGCCGGGCTGCCGGGGATGTATTTGTTCACACCCGACGGATCCAGGTTGGCGCTCCGGCCGTTGCTGGAAGGCTGCCCGTAGAAGTTGGTTACGCTGGAAACATTGTCCGAAGCATCGAAGTTGATGATCAGACCAAAGTTTCCGTAATAGGAATAAGCGGAACCGGTCCAGAAGATAAAGGCCGGAGTGGGTGTACCGAAGTCCACGGCATCCTGCACTTTACACTGCGAAGGTCCCGTGGTGACCAGCTGCCATTCGAGCGGGTAGGCACCCACGAAAGCGGCATTGGAGTAATCCACGAAGGTTCCGTCGATCTCATAATTCCCATCGTATTTGTTCTTCACCAGTACGGTAACCACGATATCTTTCTGCAGCTGATCAATCACTCCCTCGCTCACGGACTCGATCTTAAAACCGATCGCATAAGCGTTTTGCAGGTTCAGGTTGTTCTTGTTCAGCGTCAGGGGAAGGATATACTGTCCCGAATTACCGGCCGGAAGATCAAACTCCAGGCCATTCGGAAGTGAATAGGCATTGGTCGGCAGGGCCAGGAAATTCGAACCGTTAGCCGTGTTGTAGGCCGTAACGAGCGAATTATCTATCGCCAGTTTTACGTGAATGGTACCCGCTTTTTTCCGGGCTGCGGAATAACGGATATCCAGGAAATCCAGTGTTTCCACCGCCGGGCTTCCGGTCAGGGCAAACGACTTGGCGGCGCCGTAATAAAAACGGTCGAAGATACCGGTGGCGATACTGCCGTCATCGGCGATCACTCCCAGGCTGTCCTTGCTCTTGAGGCAGGAAGTCAGCAGGGCCGGTACCAGGGCCAGGGTTAATAATGATCTCAGTTTCATATTGTGTAGTTTTTATGGTTATCATTAATTAATGTCCCAGAATATACGGCTCGTAAATATACTGATACCCTGGGGAACATTGGCGCCATTTACGTTTTCTTCCCGCAGGGGATAAAACAGGCGAACCGGCTCCGGACCTGTTACTGCCACCGAGTGGGCGGAGAAACTGGCTGCCGGGAGGGGCAGGATACCATTAACATTGGTCGGCGAAGTGGTACGGCGGTATTCCGCAAACGCTTCTGACGCATCCACATTACAGAGCGCCACCCATTTTTGCACCCAGATGGCTTTATACTTATCTGCCGAAGCACTCCAGTCAGCCTGGCTTAAACCACTGGTCAGATAGGTATTGGCGGCGGCATCAGCGGCGGCCTGTGTTGCCGTAGCAAAAGAAGCATAGGTGTTAGCGCAAAGACGGTAAGAACGGCGAACGCCTTCTTCGTAAGCCGACTGGGCGCTTCCACCCAACCAGCCTCTTTGCCTTGCTTCAGCCTGCAAGAGCCACGATTCTGCATCCGACATGATAATCATACTGCGAACGGCATCGCCTTTTTTGATCTGCATGCGACCCATAGCTGAAACGTTAGAGCTCAGGTAAGGGTTGCCTGCACCGCCCAGGGGCACCCCTGCATAATCAGAGGGGTTAATGCTGAACTGGTCATTGGCGGGGTCGGCCTTGGCCGAGCAGATACGGGAAAGACGGAAAATGTCGCTGCTGGTCTTGAGCCATTCCACAATGGCAAATCCCATTTTACGGAAATCACCCGTCGGTGCGTCGTTTTCGTTGAACCCGTAGTTCTGGTAGTACTGGTTCAGTTTACCCACGGTTTTGGTATAGCCGGGATTGCTCAGCACGGGGGCATCGATAAACCCGTCGCCCGAAATCGTGGCAATATCCGTTGCCGCATTGTATCCGGCCACATTGGTCCGGCGAACAATCAGGCGCAGCTTCAGCGTATTGGCCAGCTGTTTCCAGCGGGTCTTGTTTGCGTTGAAGATGATATCGCTGGGCTCGTTGGCCGGGAACGTTGTGGCGTTGATATTGGTAACCGCAGCCGTCAGCTTGGTGATGAGGCTGGAGTAAATCGTGGCCGCATCGTCATATTTCGGCGTAATAAATGCCGTACCCTGCAGGGCCTCGGAATAAGGAACATTACCATAAAAGTCAACCAGTTTCTGCCAGAGCATCGCCTGCATGATCATCGAAGGGCCCACCAGGTGGGGGAAACCGTCGGTTACCGCATGGTTGATGACATACTGGTAATCGTTCAGGTTATCCATGATCCCGTCGAAGAAATTGAAACTGTTATTGGTGAACACATAGGTCTTTTCTTCCCCGCCACCGGTAAAGCTGGTACTGTGACCATAATAACCGGTCCAGGTTCCTGCGGTGATAAACATACCGCCGGCCATGATCCTGGCAGAGGAATTGAGTGCATTGGCGAATACGAAATTCGCTTTTGTCACGGTTGCGGTGTTCGGGTTGGTGTTGACATTGATGTACT
>CAYMKU010000114.1:0-3230 GCA_964391015.1 uncultured Ignavibacteriaceae bacterium | reverse complement strand
GGGCGAGCACGTACGACTCCTACAGGCGCAACATCGACCTGCACGTCATCCCGGCCCTGGGGGAGCGACTCCTCGACCGACTGACGGCGGAGGACATCGACCTGTTCTACGCGTCGCTGCTGAAGGAGGGACGCAAGAAGAAGAGCCCTGGCGAGAAGGTCGACGCCAAGGGCCTGGCACCCAAGACCGTGCACAACATCCACGTGATGCTGAACAAGGCACTCAGCGACGCCGCCCGCAAGGGCACTGTCGTCCGCAACGTCGTCGCGTTGGCTGATCCCCCGTCGTTGCAGGCCCGCAAGCGCAACGAGATCAAGGCGTGGGACATCGATCAGCTCGTCACGTTCCTCGGCGCGATCGCCCCGCACCGGCTGTCGCCGGCGTTCTTCCTTGCTGCTCACACCGGGATGCGCCGGGGCGAAGTGCTCGGGTTGCGGTGGCGTGATCTCGACCTGGATGCCAACCGTGTCGCGGTCCGACAGGCGTTGGTGTCGGTCGCGTACGAGGTGTCGATCTCGGACGTGAAGACGGGGACGAGCCGTCGCACGATCGACATCGACGCCGATGTCGTCGGGGTGCTGCGGGACTGGTTCAAGACTCGCACCGAGGAACGCGAGGGCACCGAACCGGCGGCGGATGATCTGGTGTTCACCAAGGACGACGGGTCGTGGTTGCACCCGGACACGTTCAGCCAGCTCTTCGACCGCACGGTCGCCAGGATCAAGGTCCCGGTGATCTCGCTGCACGATCTCCGCCACACCCATGCCACCCTGTTGCTGAAGGCTGGTGTGCACGTGAAGGTGGTCAGCGAGCGGCTCGGGCACGCCAACGTCGCTTTCACGATGAACGTGTACCAGCACGTCCTGCCCGGCATGCAGGCCGCAGCCGCGGACACCTTCTCCCTCCTGATCCGCAATGCCCGCTCGGAGGCGACCTCGGACTCCGACGAGACCGACGAGAGCGACTCGCCCGAGGAGGACCAGTGACCGCCGCCCTGTGCGGGGAGGATGGGCGGGGTCCGGACCTCGCTGCGGAGCACGCCGCCGACGCGGTTCGGACGCTCAACCACCTCACGCTCAGCCGACCGTCTCCGGGAACGCCGGGCTGGGAGGACGTGGCTGACCTCTATGGGGTGCTCACCGAACTCCGTCTCCTGGCCGAGCGCCTCCCCCAGGCTCTCGGCCAACTGGCGCAGCACCTCGAACACCCAGAAGGCGACGGCTACCGCTGCGACGCCGCCACCGAGACGGCCCCAGACGAATTGGTTGCCCTTGCAGCCGGGTCGCTTCGCGAGGCCCAGGCCACGGTAGAGCGGGCGGGTGACCGTCTGGCCTGTGCGCAGGGGGCCGTCTCCCGCTTGGCCCCGAGGTGACCTGACGACCGGTGATCCGCTGGCGGCCTCCGGGCGTCGCGGTGGTCTGAGTGACACGATGTGGCCGAGGAGGTTGTGATGCCCGACGTGGGCGTGAACTCGGTCTCGGTGCTCGGCCGTGAACTGTTGCTGGTCGATGTCGGTGGCGGCGCGGAGACGCACCTCGCCGCCACCGACGACCAGCCGACCGCGCGGGCTGCCCTCGCCGAAGGTCGCACCGACTCGGCGAGCAGAGCTGTTGCCGCCGGGTACGACCAAGGAGCACTGCTCGCTCGGCGGTGGGCGCCGTCGACGTTGTGCGGCCGGGCCTGGTGGGAGATGACTGCCGGTGAGGGCGGGACGTTCCGGCGCTGGCAAGAGGTCGCCTTGGCACCGACCTGCCGATCGTGCCTACGACTTGTCGATGCCTGGTTCCCCACGACCGAAGCGCCTCGCGGTGTCGAGCTGCTGGCCTCGGTCGTTGCCGACACCGTCGAGACGTTCGGCTCCGCCCACATCACCGGCGTCCCAGGCGAGCACCTCGAGTCGGTGCGGCGGTCCACCCGCAAGCACCTGCGCCGCCGCGGGTTCCGATCCCAGACCTACGTCGTGAACGCCGTCGTGCACGTCATGTCCGACGACGCCTACCAGGCCATCGACCCGGCGCTGAGCAAAGGATGGATCGACGAAGCGCTGGCCCGGATCGACGCAGGCGACCCCACTCTCGCGGAGCGTCCCGTAGTTACCGGCCACGGGGTCGACTGGCACACGTGGGTCGTGGACGGTTGAGGTGAGTCGCGGTTCGAGGGGCTGTCGGTGGTGTTGGGTGCCGTCACAAACGCCAAACGGTGGTACCATCAGTGTCTGTGCCGTCCCAATCGCCAAACGCCTCGCTCGAGGAGCTGGCTGACGCCCTGACAGAGTCAGGCATCCCTACGACGGTCCTTGGTCCGCGGCGTCTCGTGGTGGACGGGGAATCCATCGATGTGAGGTTGGTGAACCGAGCGCACCCGACCCCCGCAGAGCTGGCAGCACTCGATCCAGTCGACAAAGGGGAGATAGCGGTCGTCGTTTCTGATCGCCTCAGCGACGCGGCACGCGCTGCGCTCCGTTCGCTCGGGATCGGTTGGCTGGATCGGCGCGGAAGCGTACGGATCTGGACCGAGCGACTGAGACTGGATGTCTCGTTCAATCCGGGCTACGGCTTGCCCGACAGGCGCGCGCCACGCTCGTTCACTCCTGCCGTGCGCGACGTGGTACTCGGCCTCCTCTTGAGGCCAGATGAGTCGGGTTCGCCTCGCGCTCTGGCCCGAAGCGTCGACCGCTCAGCAGGGTATGTCTCCACGATTCTCGCTGGTCTCGAGGAGGATGGACTGCTTCGGGCCGATGGGAAGCCTCTCCTTCCCGAGCTGTTCTGGGCTCTCGCGGATGCGTGGCCTGGCGAGTGGATGCAGGTCGATGACGCGCTGGAGGATCTGAGACTCGACGGCGTTGCCGTGGCAACGGGCAATGGCGCTGCTGAGGCACTGGGTGCGCCGGTCCTCCTTGGTGCGGGTGGACCGATCAACCTGATTGTCGGGTCCGAGGCCTTGCTCCGGCGGCTTTCCAAATCCCGCAAGGCGGGCGCTCTCGACCCCGATAGCAGTCAAGTCGCCGTCCGTGTTGAGTCGAACTTCGAGAGCGTCGTGATCACCAACCCTGTGTCGGGTGTGCGGTTCGCTCACCCGGTCGTCGTGGCGCTCGATCTCGCCGAGGATCAACGTGGCCGTGAAACGGTCGAAGTCTGGCGCCCTGCGAGCACGGAGCTGGGAACGCTCGCGGTACTGGAGGTCTATCGACGTGCGGGTTGGGTTCAGGCGAACTGGCTCGAGGACATTCT
>CAYMKU010000113.1:0-3269 GCA_964391015.1 uncultured Ignavibacteriaceae bacterium | reverse complement strand
AATTTTACTGGAGCCTGGGATTGCTTTGGGGGAGTTCAACGGAAACCTTAACGTTCGCTTCCATTAAAAAGAAAAACAGAACCATGAATACAAATCAAACTGCCATTCAAAAAAGACAACACTTTTATTGGTTGGGTCGAAAATGGGAAGATGAAAATAATATTCCGAAAGCAATTGAAGCATATAAAGAATATACAACTCAATTAGACGAAGAAGATAAGCATATTCCACATCAAAGGATTTCTAAATTTTATGACCAATTGGGAAGTTCAGAAAAATTTCTCTTTCATTTAGAGGAATTTGCCAAAGGATGTACACCACCAAAATCGGCGGAAGTATTTAAAGAAATTGGAGAAAAATACTTAGAACTAAACTCTATTGAGAAAGCTGTATCGAGTTTCGAGAGTGCAATCGAAAAGAATCCTAATATTGGGATAAAGAAAAAATTAGATGAACTAAAAAACAGCTTATTATGAAGTTTATCGCAATAGACTTTGAAACCGCTAATTCTGAAAGAAGTAGCCCATGTGAAATTGGGTTGGTAAAGGTTGAAGATTTCAAAATCATCGAAAAGAAATCGTTCTTAATAAGACCAAAAGATAACTACTTTGATTTTTACAACACGTTTCTGCATGGTATTGACGAGGCAATGGTTGAAAACGAGCCTGAATTCGATAAGATTTATGAACAACTAAAACCTGATTTTGAAAATTACCCAATAATTGCACACAACGCATCATTTGATATAAGTGTATTGAGACACACTTTGGATTTGTACGGAATTGAATATCCCGAAACTGAATATTCTTGTACTTACCAAATGTCAAGAGAAGCTTTAAAAGGACTTTTTTCATTTAAGCTGAATTCGATTTGTGGTCACTACGGAATCAAATTAAATCATCATCGAGCATTGTCAGATGCCGAAGCTTGTGCAGAAGTAGCTCTCAGAATTTTTAAAGAAAAAGAGATTAACAATTTTGAAGAGATAAGCCAGAACTTCAATTTGAGAATTGGAAAGTTATTGAAAGGCGGATACAAACCTTCTGCGGTTAAAAGTTCAGGCGGAAGCGGGTACAAAATTTCGGATTTAGAATTTGACGATACTAATTTTCAACCAGAAAATCCATTTTTTGAGCAGACAGTTGTTTTTACAGGTACTCTACAATCAATGGTAAGAAAGGAAGCACAAGTAAAAGTATTGGAGATTGGCGGTAAATGTGGAAACGGAGTTACATCAGAAACTAATTTTTTGATTGTCGGAGAACAGGATTATCAAAAGTATGGAGAAGGATTCAAAAGTTCTAAGATGAAGAAAGCCGAGAAATATTTGTCGGAAGGAAAAGCAATTGAATTACTGACAGAAGGTCAATTTTTAGAGATGATAAATAATGAATAAAAAGAAAACGGAAGAGAACAAAGCATAGCCGTCAAGCTGCCCTATGCGGGCAGCCTGCGGCTATGCAGAACGTTATCAGAAAAAAGAAAACAAAAATAAATATGAAAAAAATTGCAATTTTTAACCACAAAGGAGGAGTTAGCAAAACAACTTCGGCATTTAACATTGGTTGGATACTTGCTCGGAAAGGTAAACGAGTATTATTGGTTGATGCGGATAGCCAATGTAATTTGACCCTATTCTGTCTTGGGCATCAAGAATATGAAAAAATGTACGAAGAGGGATTTGATAATATTAAAGACGGATTATCACCTGCCTTCAAAGCCAAGCCTAAATTAATTGAAGCATCTAACTGCAAAAGTGTAAAACGGAATGAAAGATTGTTCTTACTTCCGGGACACATTGATTTGTCAGAATACGAAGTAGAACTCGGTGTTTCTTTTCAACTCTCAAATGCGTTCGGGACGATGAAGAACCTGCCTGGTTCCTTCAATTACTTGATAGAGAAAACAGCGGAAAAATATCACGCAGATTATGTGTTGATTGATATGAACCCAAGTTTAAGCGCAATAAACCAAGTCCTTTTGGTGAGCTCAGATTATTTTATAGTGCCAACATCGCCAGATATGTTTTCGTATATGGCAGTAAAATCATTGGCAAGAATATTACCAACATGGGAAAAATGGGCTAAACTGGCTCGACCTACTTTTTCAGATGCCGAATACCCGCTTCCTAAAAACACACCTAAATTTATTGGTTATACGATTAATGACTTCAACCTTTCTGGAGGTAGACCAAATATTGAATTTGCTAAACTTATGAACAAAATAGGAGAAGCAATTCAAACAGAATTGGTTCCGAATCTACAAAATGAAGGAATGTTGGTTTCTGATACTGCCTACAACAATGCCAATAGATTAAACTCGAACGTTTCAGGTGTCCGACGTGAAATAAACAGGTACTGTATTGCAGAAATTTCTAACTTCAATAAACTCATTGCAGTATCAAATAGTACATCTATTCCAGTTTATGAACTTGCCGTAACAAGTCTAAAAGAAGGTCAAAGAATTACATATTTTTGGTTCAAACGGCTATTCGATTTAATTGCTGAAAAAATCATCATTCTGACAAATGAAGCATAATCCAATAAATCAGTTTCAACAAAACATTGAAAGCATAAAGGTCTTAGATGCTATTTATGCGTATCTCAACCCAAAGGTAACTTCGTTTGACCTTTCTGAAATACTACGTGCAGAGTTCGTATTGATTGTAAGTGCATTTGACTGTTATATTCACGATATTGTTCGTGAAGGAATGTTAGAAATCTTTGAGGGTGGTAAAGGTAGCAATTCAGATTTTGAGAATTTTTCTTTGCCATTTAAGACTGTCAATCAACTCTTGAAAGCAACAGACCAACCCACCCGAAAGCAAATAATCGACATTGCAATAAAGGAAATCACTTCAAAAGATAGTTATCAATCACCACGTAGCATAGAAAATGCTCTTGGATTGATTTCAGTAAAAAAGATATGGACATTACTCGGCAAAGAACTTAACCGACCGACAGATGACATAAAACATCAACTTAA
The DNA here is from genome assembly GCA_964391015.1 of uncultured Ignavibacteriaceae bacterium. Lineage (GTDB taxonomy): Bacteria > Bacteroidota > Ignavibacteria > Ignavibacteriales > Ignavibacteriaceae > XYD12-FULL-36-8. The sequence goes on along the minus strand of CAYMKU010000113.1, from coordinate 284 downwards.
TTTAATAATAAATAGAAGGAACAAAATTGCACATGAAGCAGATATTGATAGAGCAACTGGCTTGAAAAAAGCGATAAGCGAAAGCGATATCAAGCTTGCAATGGAATTTATTGAATCTCTTGCAAAAACTCTTGATGCGATAATAAATAAAATCTGATAACAACGGCTTGCTGTCCATGCCGCCGAAGCCCAACCCGCAAGCCCAGCGCACGGCGGCACGGCAGCAAGCCAAACGTTGAACAAAATCATAGATAAATAATAAAATAAGATGTAGAACTATATTC
>CAYMKU010000112.1:0-3413 GCA_964391015.1 uncultured Ignavibacteriaceae bacterium | reverse complement strand
TGCGGCTTTGTGGAGATCCAGAAACAAGGGCTTGAACTTGATTTTGTCCAGGATCTGGCGCCACTGATTGCAGCGCTGCCGAAAACGCTCGGGATCATCCTGGCGATACGCCCCGGTGTCCACGATAGGGACGACGGGTGTTCCGTCTTCAACACTTTTTCGCAGTCGTTGCAACAGGGCGCCGTGCGCGTCGGCCTCCGCCGTTGCCGCCAGATTGAAGATCACGATGACGGCAACGTGGCCTTCGCGGTTGATCGTCTTCTTCCAGTCCGTGGCGTCCTCGCCCATCAGGACGACTTGCTCGACGGTGATGTCCACCGCCAGGCCGTAGATGCGCTCCAGCATGGCGCTGAGGTTGCTGCGCAGCGCCGGAGACAGCTCATACCGGAATGGAACGACCGAGACACCGATGCGCTGACCGCGCCAAGCCGCGCGCAGCGTGGTGAAGTAGGCGCCATTCATGGGCAACGGGAAATCGCGGCACATCCGCCAGCGGGCGAATGCGTTCAGTGCGACCAAGTAGAGACGCGGGATGACGACCAATGCCAGCACGGATGCGACATACAAATAGATCCACGATTGCGCGATCTCGCCAAGGCTCGGCGGCACGCGCAAGCTCTGGATATGGTTGGCATCTGGTATCGGGATGTTTGTCAGCCAAGCCCCTGGCGCAAGGACCCGACTGATGATGCAATGCATGAATTCGCCATTCATCCAGTTATAGGTGGTTGCCCAGCCCATCCGGTATTCCTTGTGGAGACCGCTCCACAATAGACCGACCAACGCACCAACTGTAAATAGCATCGACGCCAAACTCGCCACCATTTTGAGACGAACCTCGTTGACTGGACCCGATAGCTGGCTCCAGGTTTGCCTGAAGCTGGCGACCCAAGGCGTCCGACGTTTCATGTCAAACCCGAGCGACTCGGATGCACGCCACCTACCAAACATCTCATTCAATGGGCCGGTCGGCTTTTGGACGCGCTTGAACAGGTGCAACACCCATTGGACGAAAAACCAACCAAAGAAAAACAGGTTCCACGCAATCAACACCAACAAAGGCAGTTGAATGACGTGCATGTACCCGTACACGTGCCCGGGCATGAGAATTGTTCCCAAGAGGTGTGTGCCGAGTCCGAAAAGGATTGCCATTGCGACCAATACCTGACCGGCAACCAACGGCCACCTCGGCGGCCGCAACTGGATGGCTCGATCCGGTGATCGCCTGCTGATTTCCTCCACCGCCCATTGCGCCCTGCGGGCGACAAACTCAGCAAAGGAGGCCTTGGTGCCCACCAGATCCCTGGCCGCACGGGTCGCTTCCTTGGCATCGCTGGCAGACCAGAAGGACCCATTGTTTTGCGTCTGTTCGAGAACGCGGACAAGGGTGATCTGCTGGGCTTGGTTTTCAGTCAACGGCATGTCAGGACGGCGGCGAAGGCTTTTTTGGGTTTATTTTGGTGGCAGACGCGCTCATTTCAGGCGGCTGCTAAATATAGAGCAGCAACGTGCCCTCGGTGGCCGAAATGCATGTTCGTTTTCCGGCATTGCGTGTCGAGGACGCGTTCAAGACCGCATTGCCGTCCAACTGCCCGGCTGCCCAAGCCATGTCGCGGATTTTCTATGACTGCACTAACGACGCGTCGGAAAGATCCTTTGCGTTAAGCACTGTCTCGAATATCATCAAGTGGATTGGATGCGGTGCCTCACGACTTTTTTTCGCTTGGAAGACGTTTTCGCCGCCCTTTCCCTCGTTTCCTCACCGTGGCCCGCTCTACTTAGACCTGTTTCGGGTACTCGACAACGGAACCCTTGACGTGCACCTTGCTCTGGCTTGTCTGTGTTTCCAGCAGTGCGAGCAGCGTTTGAAGGCACTGGCGCTTTTCATCCATGTAGTCGTGGCCATCGTAATGGCGAGCCTGGACACCAGATATGCCATGCGATTGAAGCCTTCCCCGTATGTCGGCGCTGATCCTCGCGCTAGCGAGCAGCGTTTCAACACCGGATCTGATTCTCTTTGTCGCAAAGTGTGCAATTTCCTGCCCTGCATCGACCGCCCAGCGGCTCAACGTCGTCGCCGCAAGGTGAGTCTCGCCACTGTCAGTTGAGAGCGCGTATTCACCTTGAGGCGCACATTCCGTGAGCGCAGCCGCCGCCAAAGGGATCAACGGCACCGTGTGAGGCCTCGATCCTCTGCCCGGTCGCCCTTTGCCGTCGTAAAGAGTGATGGCCTGGCTGCTGAGATTGCAGGTTCGCAAATTGACCAACTGCTCGATGCGCTGACCGCCAGTAAGCAAGTGCAGGCGCAAAACGGCCCCTTTGAAGCCGGGTAGCCCCTTGATAGACCGCCAATACTGTTGAAGCTCCTTGGCACTTAAGGGACGCTTGTCGGGGTTGTTCTGACTTTCATCCGGCACGGTATCTGCACCGGGGTTGGTAGAGACACGATATGCCTTGAAATGAAGCGGCACGCTGGCCTTTGAGCGAGCCGATAGCGCGACTTGATACGCCGCGCGGACATAGGATCGCAGTTTGTTGGCTGTTCGGCCTTTTTCCAGTTCCAGGAGGCGACGCATCATGTCAGCAATTTGTTCGCCGGTAACCTGGTTCGCCGGCAAAGCACTGATGTTCGGCCAAGCATCGAAAACATGAATTTTGAAGATGCTTCGAGCGTCCTTGTGCGACCGTCGCCCCAAGGCTTCTAGGTAGTCGCAATAATGAATCAGCAAGTTGTGCAATGTGTACCGTTCGGCTTCCAACCTGGCCACCTCAGCTAGTTGACGTGCCTCGGCTGCATCTTCGGCCGCTTTGCGCTTCGCCTCAGCTTCAGCTTCGACCAAAGCGCGATGTCCACCACTCTCACGGTTGTCATGGTGCCGCTGCGCCAGCGTTTCAGCCGCGCGGATTGCAGCTTGAATAGAAAATCCCTTTTCCGTTGGTCTGTGGCTCTTGGGTGCAGCAGTGGAATCGTAGTTGCCGATGGCTACGCGCTCCGTCTTGCCACCAATGGTGACTCGCCAGTAAAGCATGACACCATTGGACAATTTGCGAGCTTCCAGTGAACCAGAAGGTGTGACCTTGCAGAGCTTGGCGAACATTCCTTGTTGAAGGCCGTTGATGATTTGGCCCGGTGTCTTCAGGTCAAGATTGGTCGCCATGTTCCCGTTTGATGTAAGTCCTTTGATCGATCATTATGATCGACAGAAATCTCCTGGTGACAGTCTGGTGACAGTTTTTTGCTGGATGAAGGTCGACTTCTTTGGACAACCTCGGACGCAAAACATATATAAATCAATAGGTTAAAAAATCTACACCGTCCGATGACGTTCGATTCATTCCAATAATTCGGACTCTTAATCCGTAGGTCGACAGTTCGAGCCTGTCAGAACCCACCACTTGAATACCGCGCCAGA
>CAYMKU010000111.1:0-3448 GCA_964391015.1 uncultured Ignavibacteriaceae bacterium | reverse complement strand
AATGCGGTTCACCAGTAGGTACATTTCAAATTCATGTTACCGAAGTTTCTCCAGTTACTAATGACATATGTACAGATGCTTCTGCACTTAACAACATGGGAGGTAACAATGTACTTAATTGCTCGGAATCCGGAACTTTTACCGGCAACAACAGTGCTTGTCCGGATACTGAAGCTACCTGTTTTGGAGCAGCCACCAATGGGGTTTGGTATTCATTTACCGTTAGTAACCAGGTGCCGTCTTTCAGCATAACCACTTCAGGAGGTGGTGTTTACCAGTTGTTTTCAGGAAACAACTGTTCATCATTAACCTCAATAGGTTGCAGTGTCACAAATCAAATTACCAACTCTGCTACTACATATTGGCTTCTCACAGGACCCAATGGTACAGTTACTGTGACTTCCGATGGTGTCATCCCCACCAATGATGACTGTGTCAATGACACTGCTCTTCCATCAGGCGGAGGCACACTTACGGGACAGACCAATAATTGTGCAGACAGTGAGACCATGACTGGTTGCCCGGCTGCTGACGACAACGTTGTCTGGTATTCATTTACTATGCCGGCTAATATGGAAAATGCCACTATCACTGTCACAGGTACAGGAGCTGATCCAATAAACTCTCCGGCCATTCAGATCCTGAGCGGTTCCTGCCCGGGCACAACAGGACCGGCATCCTGGTCATCCTGTTCAAGTCCACTCGCTCTCACCTGTCTTACACCCGGCACTACTTACCTGGTTCAGGTGGGAAGTACGACGGCCGATGCCGGCTCATTCAGCATAAATATCACCTTTGCGGACAATGGTGTAGCAAACGATGTTTGTACAACAGCCACTCCGCTTACCATACCGGCCACATGCCAGTACTCGCCACAGACCACGACTACTACCAATGCCTGTCCGGAAACCTTCAGCTTTGCCTGCAATGGCGGAAATAACAATGTGGACCCGACAGTATGGATGAGTTTTACTCCACCTGCCGGTGTTACCAGTATCAATATCAGGAACATCACTCCGGCCGGAGCTTACCTCAGCATCATCAATGCCTGTGGTGCAGGCAGCACGATACCAGGAGGTGGGTGTATATTTGGTGCAGGCCCCACTCCAAATATAGCTGTAACCCCTGGTACTACTTATTATATTTTGGCGGCTATAGCCGGTGGCTCAGGAGCGATAAACTTTGAAATAAAATACAATACTCCTCCGGCCAACGACCTTTGTGCCAACTCAGTTCTGCTTACAGACAACACAGCAGTCAACGGAACCACGGCCTGTGCTACACCGTTCAGTACTTCATTCTGCGGATTGAGTACTACTACGTCACACACAGTTTTCTACAGGTACGTTGTGCCTGCGGGCAATACCACCAACACCAATCTGGAAATAACCGTCAACCCTAACACGGCAACCTCAGGTACGGCTGCCACAGTTGACATCAATCTGGGATTATTTACCGACTGTTCAGGCACGGTGTATAACGCTAATGTTGCTACTGGTGATGACCCTTGTACAGCTTTGGGCCAAACCACAGTGCTTGAATGTGTGGCTCCGGGCACTACTATATATATTGCCGTTGGGTCTGCTGATGGTACTGAAGGTGACTTCAGCATCAATGTAAATGAAACCAATGCCGGCATACCAGCCAATGACTTGTGTACTGCTCCGACCCCTATCACATTTACTGCCAATTGCGACTTTGTACCGGTAACAGGCACAACGCTTAATGCCTGTCCTGAAGCTGTAACCGGTGGTGCATGTGATCTGGATGACTTTCCGACAGTATGGTATAGTGCAGTACTTCCCGCTGGTGGTGTGGGCTTTGGCTTTGATAACCTTTCGGCAGGATTAAATATAGCCATTTTCCAAAACAACTGCCCAACCCTCACCCAGATTGGTACTTGTATCACCTCTCCCGTGGATGTGACCACAGGATTTACAGCAGGTTCAACGTACCTGATCGCGGTCAGAAACACAGACCCTGGAGCTGCCGTATCCTTTGAAATTAAGACCATAGTACCTCCGGCCAACGACCTTTGTGCCAACTCAGTTCTGCTTTCTGATAATACTCCAGTCAACGGAACAACAGCCTGTGCTACACCGTTCAGTACTTCATTCTGCGGATTGAATACTACCACATCACATACAGTGTTTTACAGATACGTGGTCCCTGCCAGCAACACCACCAACACAAATCTTGAATTTACCATAACCCCCAATACAGCTACGTCTGGTACAGCCGCTACCAATGACATTAATATAGGCTTGTTTACTGACTGTTCGGGAACAGTCTACCCTGCTACTGTAGTTACGCCGGGTGACCTTTGTACTGCTTTGGGCAATACAATAACCATTAAATGTGTGGCACCTGGTACTACCATTTACATAGCAGTAGGATCAGCCAACGGCAATGAAGGTGACTTCAGTATCAATGTAAATGAAACCAATGCAGGTATACCCGTCAACGATTTGTGCAGTAACCCTACTCCTATAAATATTACAACCAACTGTATCTTCCAGACCGTCAACGGTACGACACTCAATGCGTGCCCTGAGTCCTTTACAAATTGCGGATTTGACAATAACGCTACAGTCTGGTATAATGTGGTATTGCCGGCTAACGGCGTTGGGTTCAGTTTCCAGAATTTGTCTGCCGGATTGAACATTGGAATATTTAACAATGCATGTCCTCCAACCGCTCAAAACGGACCATGTGTCACAGGAAACACTGATGTTAATGGACTGACACCGGGAACATACCTAATCGGTGTCCGAAATACTGTTGCCGGAGCACCGTTTAATTTTGACATTAAGACAAACCTTTCACTGCCAAATGATAATCCTTGCCAGCCTGGTTTTACCTCTACAACGCTGAGCAACAGCACACCTTTAGCCAACCAAAACAATGTTTGTGCCACAGCCGATAATACCTGTGGTGGCAGTGCTGTACAAAATACACTGTGGTACAGTTTTACACTTACCGCCCCTAATGACAGGATTACAATAAATGTTACTGGACTCACATCTCCATCCATTGCCATTTACAGCCAGGCTAATCCGTGTAATGCCACAGCCATAAATGCTGAATGCAACGGAGACGGTATGGTAGAATTTAACTGTCTCGCAGCGGGCACTTATCAGATCATGGTCGGCACATCTGCTGCCAATACAGGAAATTTCACCATTACAGCTACACAAGGACAAAATAATGCAGTGGTAAATGAATTATGCACAACTGCCACACCACTTCCCGGGCAGCCTTATGCTCTGTGTGTAAACCTTGGGCCTTTTTCTACAACAAATATCAACGCATGTCCGGAACAGCCTCCATTCAACGTATTCGGTAATTGCAACATTCTTACGGAAGAGACTTCATGGTATCAGTTTACAGCACCCGGCAATCCAGGAGACATGCCCACCATGGATTTCAGATTTACCAGTTATACCGG
>CAYMKU010000110.1:0-3534 GCA_964391015.1 uncultured Ignavibacteriaceae bacterium | reverse complement strand
AAAGTGGCATTGGGGTTCTCAAACTCTTTTATTTGCTGCAAAGATTTGTGTGGCACAAACTTTTGAATAGCAGGTTTTGGTTGATTGGAATCGTTATTTTGCATCATTTAGTAAGCTTAAATAGGAGTAGCTTGTATTACTAGGCGGTTGGTAGATGTCCAAAGAGGTGTACAAGTGTAAACAGTTAGTAGCGGCACTGTAGTGGGAGCCTCAATAAACATTTTGTCTTTAGACACCACAAAAGATCGCACGATCCTATAAGTAAATTTTTGATCGCCCCACTTAACCTCTACTAGATCACCGGCTTTCACTTTATCGAGCGAATAAAATGTTCGAGGCCCATTGAGGTATTGGTAGCGATGGCCAGCCAGTACCGTATTGCTATTAGTAAGGGGAGTGCCAGTGCCCGGGCGGTGCCATACGCCGTATGTCATGGCATTGTCGTCTTTACCTTCAACGATTGGTGCACCTACGCCAATGGCTGGAATATTTACCCAGCCCACTTGGTTGACCGCCAACTCTTTGGGGGCCTCGGCTGGTGGGGTGAGGCCACTCTGGGCAATGGCTTTAGACTCAGACTGGTCGGCTTGTGCATGATTTTTATTGCTAGAGCCCACTACTGATGAAGAGACCTTGAGCAGGCCAGGTAGCATTGGGCCAAAAATTAAATACAGCCCTGTAAGTGTGGCCACGGCGGTAAGGATGGTTTTGGCGTGAGGGTTTTTGATGTGTTTATTAATGAGGTTTCGCTCGTCAGTATCGGGCACATATGCATGGCGTTTATGGCCGTGCGTACGCTGATAACTAGCCTGAGCGCGTTGGTGCAAGTGTTGCTCGTGACCATATTTGCCTGGAGTATAGACTTGGCCAGGGATGCTTACCATTAGGTCTACCTCTTCAGAGCCCGCCAAAGACTGGTAGTCGTCTTGCATTGCTGTGTGAGCACGTTTGGCGCGTAAAAAATCTGCCTTGGCGGTGTTGTTACGTTTGTGGAGTGTGTGGGGTTTTTTAACAGTGCTAGTGGCAAAATAACTTGGTTGATCGTCAATAGGTTTACTGCGTCTGGCCTGAGAAAGTCGAGTTTGTAGATCGACAGTGCGAGCAGCGGCAGGGCTAGACTTAACATCTGGAATATCATCATCTGTCTGATCGGCCAAATACTCAGCAATTTTTTCAATCGCTTGAGGCGAAATCTCTATTTTGCCAGCTTCTTCAGTTGGAACAAATCCACCTCGCACAGCAAACTCATCGGCCTCGTTTGCGTTACTAGATTGCCCAAAACGCGCCACATATAGAGCCTCGCCATGGTTGAGAGGGGCAGTATTATCATTAAATAGCCTATACTTATCCATGCTTATATTGTATACAGGTTACGCTTGCTTTTCAATGCAAAAGTACTTGACGTACAGATTGGATGTAGAGTAGAATTAAACATAAGCACATAGGTGTAAGCAAAACCAAAAATAAACCGTGAAAAAAATACAGAATCATATCAAGAAATTATTTAGATTAAGTATCTCTACAATTGTAGGTGTAACGCTTTTGCTTACACCTTTTGGCGTTGCCCACGCTCAAACTCCTGGCGTAAATGGTCGTATTCTTTGGGCTGCACCAAGCACTCACTACTCCATATTTGCTGATGGTACAGATATAAAAAATACCAACATACCAAGTACGGTCTTTACGAACAAATGGGCGGCGGTGTATAACCCGGCCGGAACAGATATATATTATCCCAACCAATGTACTTCTGGTACTCTAAGCAACGTGGGTATGTTTAGCGTTACCAATGCCCTTACGCCAGCTGGTACTCAAATTACCTGCCCTTCTGGTAGCGGTACTAGAAGCATGCAAGAACCAGCGGTATACAATGATGGCTCCAAAATAGCATTTGCAGTCTACACTACCAATAACGGTGGCGAACGCGAAGTACATGTGATGAATGCCGATGGTAGCAACAATATTACCTTAACCAATCAAATTAACGGCACTAATAGCCAAAACCCTGTATGGGGCCCCGGTGGGGCACATGTGTATATTGCCAACCAAAATAATATTAGACGCGTTGACGCTTCTACGCCCAACCAAGTTACGGCGCTAGATGTTACTACAGATGCTTCAACACAAGACTTAGTTTGCCGACTCAACGATATTCACCCTAATGATGGCGAAACGTTACTTTACACAAGCAATGATCAATTTAATTGCAATAGTAAAGTATCGGGCCAAGGCGATCAATTAATGACAACCACTAGAACACCCGGTGGAGTTGCTACAGCCATTACCAACGACAACAACGACTATATAGGCGGCTATTATTCTCCAGATGGAACACAAATAGTTGCGGTACGCTTCAACCCCAGTAACAATTTGACCGAGCTTGTGACCATGGACGCCGATGGTAGCAATATACAGCTGGTGGCCAATGTGGCCGCTGCCGACGGTGGCCCGGGTGTTCTTAATAGTGGAACACTCTCAAGCTACAGCTACCGACCTTTTTGGAGTACCGACCAAACCAGTTTTCTCAATGCCCCTACTTGCACTCTGACCGCTACGCCGTCATCAATTTCTACTGGCGCAAGCTCGGCTTTGAGCTGGACTACTACCGATGCTACGTCGCTAACTATAAATAATGGAGTTGGTGACGCCTCTCCAGTGGCTGCTGGCAGTGTAACAGTTACCCCCGGTACCACCACTACTTATACGGGTACCGTTACCGGAGATGGCGGTACAGGCACCTGTACGGCAACCATTACTGTTAGCGATGGCCCAGTTGGCCCAAGCTGTACACTTATTGCCGACCCTACCACTATAGCAAGCGGTGAAAGCTCAACTATATCTTGGGGGTCTACTAACGCAACCGATATTAGTTTTGATCAAGGCATTGGTTCGGTCACTCCTGTATCGGCTGGTTTTATAGATGTTTCACCAACTACTACAACGACATATACGGCGACGGTCACGGGCGACGGGGGGACAGGTGCGTGCACGGCCACAATCACGGTTACTGCTGCACCAACTCCTACACCAACCCCAACTCCCACCCCAACTGGTGGCGGTACATTAGCCAACTCGGGCGGCAATCTAATGAGTGGTGGCTTGGTGGGCATACTCATCCTCGGCTCGGTTTATGCCCTCAATTCTGAAAACATCAAAAGACGCTTGCGACCGTCCCCCAAAAGACGCTAATAGCTAAATACTTACGCTTGCAAAAATATGATTTAAATTAGAAAATCTCTACTAGTACCTTGTACACCAACCAAAGGACAAGACTTTGAGTGACTCTCTGGTAATAACCCAGCCTGATGATTGGCATGTGCATTTGAGAAGCGGAAAGACGCTTGATCAAGTAGCTCCATTTACCGCCAAGGTATTTGGTAGGGCGCTTGTAATGCCCAATACCGTGCCACCAATTCTGACTGGTGAAGAGGCCAACAGATATCGCTACGATATTTACGATATTCTTGGGGCGAAAAGTATAAAGCCAACTTTTGAGCCACTAATGACTATCAAGCTCACCATGGATACTACTGT
>CAYMKU010000109.1:0-3543 GCA_964391015.1 uncultured Ignavibacteriaceae bacterium | reverse complement strand
CGCCGTCTCGATCGCGGTGACCAATCCGCCGGCGGTGGGTACGGCGCTCTCCAGTGGCGTCGCCGTGCCCGGCCTTTCGGGCGCCGCGGGAAGCGCCACCTACTTCTACATCGACGTGCCTTCGGGTGCCTCCAGCCTCGTGGTGCAAACCTCGGGTGGCGGCCGCGGCGCGAACGCGGACCTCTTCGTCCGTCGCGACGCCGTGCCCACGACAGGGGCTTTCGACTGCGCCTCGGTGACATCGTCTTCCTCGGAGATCTGCTCCTTCACCAGCCCGCCTGCGGGCCGCTACTACGTCCTGCTATACGGCGCGGCGGCCTACAGCTCGGTGAGCCTGGTGGCGACCTACGTGGCCGCACCTCCGCCCAGCCCGGGCACGCTGGCGCTCTCCATGTCGTCGGCGAGCATCGTCGAGGGCACGGGCTCGACCAACTTCTCGGTGGCGCGAACGGGCGGCACGCTGGGCGCGGCCACGGGGAACCTGGGAGTCTCCGGCGGCTGCACCCTGGGCGCGGCGAGCGTCGCCTTCGGCGACGGCTCCTCCACGCCGTCGCCGGCCACGGTCACCGTCTCCGCGGGCACGGCGGTGGCGGGCGGAACCTGCACGGTGACGCTCTCCGCGAGCGGAGCCTCGCTGGGTTCCCCGAGCGTGCTCACGGTCTCGGTCACCAGCGCGGCCCCGCCGCCCACCGGCACGGCGCTTTCCAACGGCGTGGCGGTCACGGGCCTGACGGGCGCGGCCGGCAGCTCGACGTACTTCTACATCGACGTGCCCCCGGGCGCCTCCAGCCTCGTCGTGCAGACTTCGGGAGGGACCAGCGGCAAGGGCGGCACGAGCAATGTGGACCTGTACGTGATGCGGGATTCGGTGCCGACCACGGGCGTCTACGACTGCGCCTCCACGGGATCGGCGTCCACGGAGAGCTGCCCGTTCACGAACCCGCCGGCGGGACGCTACTTCGTCCTGCTCTACGGCAGCACGGCTTACAGCGCGGTGAACCTGGTGGCGACCTTCGTGGCGGCGGCGCCGCCCAACCCGGGCACGCTCGCGCTGAACCTCTCGGGCACGATGACGAGCATGAGGGTGACGACGGGCTCGACGAGCTTCTCGGTGACGCGATCCGGCGGCACGCTGGGCGCGGTGAGCGCGAACCTGGGCATCACCGGCGGTTGCACGTTGAGCGCGCCGAGCGTGGCGTTCGCGGACGGCTCCACCACGCCCTCGCCGACGACGGTGACGGTGTCGGCGGGAACGGCCATCGTGGGAGCCACCTGCACGGTGACCCTGACGGCGGTGGGAGCCACCACCGGCTCGCCGTCGTCCCACACGATCGCCATCACGTCCACCAAGGGCTGAGGCACACCTGTCCAAGCGGGAGAAATCATGAGCAAGCGACGGAGCACGACCTGGATCCTCGGCCTCGCCCTGGCGGCGGCGCCGGCCTGGGCCGAGGTGACGGTGACGGAGGCCTGGGTGCGCGGTACGGTGCCCGGCCAGAAGGCCACGGGCGTCTACATGAAGCTGAAGAGCACCGAGGACGTGTCGCTGGTCAACGCGGCCTCGCCCGTGGCGGGGATCGTCGAGATCCACGAGATGGTCATGCGCGACAACATCATGGCGATGCGCTCGATCGACGACGTCCCGCTGCCCGCCGGCAAGACCGTCGAGCTCAAGCCCGGCGGCCACCACGTGATGCTCATGGACCTCTTCAAGCCGCTGGCCAAGGGCGACAAGGTGCCGGTGACCCTCACCTTCGTGGGCAAGGGCAACAAGCGCACCAAGCTGGAGATCAAGGCCGAGGTGATGGCGCCCGGCGCGATGCCGGGGCACGGTCACAAGTAGTCCCCGCGCAACGGCGCACTTCCCGGAAGGGGCGACCTCCGGCCCGCGCTTTGACGCGAGGCCGGAGTTGTGGTTTCCTCCGCTTGTCCCGCGCACGGACACCCCCTGATCGTCGGCACCGGGCGGCATTAAGAGTAGAAGCAGAAGAACAGAACTAGAACAGGGAAGGAGTCTCCACGATGGGTACCTGCCTCCGTCGCGGCCTCGCGACGCTGTCCTCGTTTGCTTTCCTTTCGTTGTCGGCCGGGCCCGCGTGGGCACAGGGCGGGGTGACCGCACCCGGCTACGCCGTTCCCCTGATGGCCGATCCGGGCGTCTCCTTCCTCCGGGTGCCGCCCCCTCCCGAGTCCCAGGCCCTGATGGCGCAGGGCTTCGCGGCAGTCCAGGCCACGATCACCGTCAATTACCTCGCTAGCGGCACGATGTTCGGCAAGACGTGCACGGCTTGGAGCGCCCAGGCGCAGGCGGCGTTCAGCCACGCCGCGAGCCTGTGGGCCGCGAGGATCCAGTCGCCGGTTCCGATCACGATCAACGCGTGCTGGGCGGTGCTCGATCCTGGCGTTCTGGGCGCCGCGGGTCCCGCCTCGATCACCCGGGATTTCGCCGGGGCGCCGGTGCCCGGCACCTGGTTCCCCATCGCGCTCGCGAACGCGAAGGCCGGGACGGACCTCAACGGCGCGTCGCCGGAAATCAACGCCCAGTTCGGCAGCACGTTCAACTGGTACCTGGGCACGGACGGCAATACGCCCTTCGACAAGTACGACTTCGTGTCCGTCGTGATGCACGAGCTCGGCCACGGCCTGGGGTTCGTGGGCAGCATGAGCTGGTCGGGCGGCATCGGTTCGTGGGGTTCCGGCGGCTTCCCGTACGTCTACGACCAGTTCACCGAGAACGGCTCGAACCAGAGGCTCCTCACCGCGTTCGTCAACGGCTCGACCGCCCTCGGCACGCAGCTCACGAGCAACAACCTCTTCTTCGACGCCGCGAATTCGAGCGCGGCGAACGGAAATGCCCCCGTACCCCTTTACGCGCCCTCCGTCTGGAGCGGGGGATCGAGCTATTCGCACCTCGCGGAAAGCTTCAACGGCACGGCGAACGCGCTCATGACCTTTTCGCTGGCCAACGGGGAATCGATCCACGATCCCGGCCCCGTGACGCTCGGCATCATGAAGGACATCGGCTGGGCGCTCGAGACGGTGGCGGCGCCGGGCTCCCTGTCCCTCAACCTGGCCAGCACGGCCGCGACCATCGCGGTGACGAGCGGCTCGACGACCTTCTCGGTGAGCCGCACGGGCGGCACGTCGGGAGCGGTGAGCGGCACCCTGGGCGTGACGGGAGGCTGCACGCTTTCCACCGGCAGCGTGAGCTTCGCGAGCGGCTCTGCAGTGCCTTCGCCGGCGACCGTCACGGTGTCCGCGGGCTCGGCGGTCGGGGGCGCAACCTGCACCGTTTCGCTGGTGGCGGTTTCCCCCGCCACGACCGGCTCGCCCTCCACCTACAGCATCGGCGTCGTCGTGCCGGACACGACTCCCAATGCCTTCAGCTTCACCAGCCAGACCGGATTGATTCCCGAGTCGACGGTCACCTCCAACGCGATCACGCCGGCGGGCTACAACACGGCCGCGGCGATCTCGGTGGCGAACGGCACCTACTCGATCGGCTGCTTGGAACCCGGCTTCACTTCCTCGGCCGGAACGATC
>CAYMKU010000108.1:0-3570 GCA_964391015.1 uncultured Ignavibacteriaceae bacterium | reverse complement strand
CTGCCGACGGGTAACCGTCCGTGAGTTCGAATCTCACCGTCTCCGCCAGATCACCAGAAAACAAGCGCCTTTCGGGGCGTTTATTCTTTTTTTCTACCAATTTTTCTACCAATCAGGGTAGTGCTTGGAAACGTCAATTTGCCGGTCTTTTGGTGACCAGGCAACTCAGGATGGCACGTGTTTGAATCGCCTTATGCTGAGGAATGGCCTTTGCACTGCTTCTTTGCGCGCTTGTCGTGTTCGGCGTTGGGGTAGTCCATTGAACTGGTTCCCGACTAGTTCTTTGCCCCAATTTCTTTGCACGAATAGTTAAGTGGCCGCTTCAGGGCTTTGCATGCCGATCTAAAGGAATCTAGATAGCCGCATGCGATCGATCCGAACGACAGATTTGCAGCGGTTGCGGCCCTTCGCGTGTGCGCCTCCGAGGACAGCTTGTTCGCGCATAGCTGCCAGCCGTCAGCGCACGGTGCTTTCGGTGTGTCTTTTCCACCAAGGGCGTCCAAGCAACAGATTGGGCGGATTGAGGCGGCTCTAGCCTGTTCAACTGCTGATACGAATCGTTGCGCTGCCTGGCCCGAGCCTGAACACAGATCCTTGCCAGACCTCCTCGCGCCAGTCCCCGTAGTCGGTTTCTCGCTTCAGCACCCTAGCCCTCCACACATGGCAAAGCCACATTCCGTCGACGTGAAGTAGTCGCCTGGTCACGTCGCGGTCGAGGACGAGTGCCACACCAGTGGGACCGCCCATATGCTTCGGATGGGTTGGCCTCCACCTCCAGTTCCAGTGCAGTAATTCGCCGACTTTGATCCCAGAGAGAAGCACATCCGCGCCACCCTGTCTAGGAATCGCAATCAGGGGACTTTGTGATTCGTGCGCCGGGAGACAAGGCATGCGGCTCACAAGATCGGACTGCAGATAGCCCACGCTGTTACCAACCAGCGGCAATAGGACAGGGCGGATGCGACCTCCCGCCTTCGCCGGAAAGGTCGCCTGTCTGTCCAGCGCATCGATCCGCAGCGTCAGGTCCTCGGCCCTCGGCACGTACATCCTGCCCGGAAGGAAGTCGTGGACCCGGAAGACTTCCTCCGCATCGATGGCTTCGCCGGAACTAAGGATGGAAACGATCTCCAACTCACAGTTGTATCGAGCGTCTCCCTGCAGCGGCAGGTTGAGATGAAGCAACGACTTAGCCTCGGTTTCTTGCACCACCTTCAGGACTGAGGCTGCAAGGCGTGCCACCTCCTCCGGCGCACTGGGACGGGCTCCGTGGAGAGGCACCACCCATCCGGGTACCCCGCCGGGCAGCATAGGCAGCAGACTGAGGTCAGCCGGCGACGCGACCATAGCCGCGGCCTGTGCCTCCGCAATGGGCATGCCCCAAATGTCAGCGGCGAGGGCAAGCGTCCTGAGGAAGGCAGACCGAGCGAGCTGACCACGCCGCGCGACGAACTGGCCCACCTCGCCCCGGTCGCTCTCGGGAAGGAAGAAGCTGAAGTGACCGTCACTGCTGTCGGTACGTTCGATCAGCCGCTCGAACTCGAAGGTCCACTGAGTAATGAAGGGCCTGCGCGACTCCTTCTGCAGATCTTGCATGCTGTGCAACAGGGCCCTCGGGACGATCTGGCCCAATGCGAGTTCCTCTCGCAGCTCTGGTCGCTGGTAGAAGCGCGGCGCCTCACCAGAGTAACCTTTCAGCCAGGAGTGCACGAGCACGGGCGTGTCAAAGGCATGCCCGATGAAGGCATCAGACAGCGCTGAGGGTGCGTTGATCGCGGCCCGCAGATCCGCCGACGAGAGCACCGGTGCCCCCCGCGCGGCGACCACGATGGCGAGTGCCTCGAGTACTTCCGACTCAAGCGTGAGCGCACGCAGCCATCGAAGGAGCGCCTGCCACGTCGCCACGCCCGTCCTCTCGTGCTTGAGTGCTCCGGCGACCTGATGGATCACTTGCAACTTGGCCATGGGAACGGGCAGGCGGAGCCTGCACATCGCAACATCGAGCAGTTCCGCGCCCGTCATGCCTTTGCCTGTACCAGCCAGGCCGGACTCGTCAGCGGCTGGTCGGAGAAATCCTCGACGGTCGTATCCACCATGGCCTCGACCACGCTCCTGGCCGCGGCAACCTCGTCCACCGCGAGGAGGAAGTGCACCAGGCGATTGTGCGGGATGGACAGCGAGCCACCGAGCCCGTCAGGCCGGGTCGTATCGAAGATGAACTGCCTCCACCTCTCCTTGTAGTGGGCCGCGAACGTCGTGTACCGCTGGAGCGCCTGCTGTAGGCCGTGGTACTCGTCCCACCCTCGGCATTGCAGCTGCGCGGCGACCAGCCAGCGGTATGCCGTCTCCCTTCCCTCCAGACTTAGGCTCGTCTGGAAGGCCTGGTCCAGTATGTCTGCGATCCCGCCGAAGCCGTCGCGGCGGTCGCGAAGCGGTTCGAGGCAACGCAGCAATTCGATACCCCGGCCCCGCGCCAGCCAGTGCTCAAACCACCTGCGGACGATCTTCCGCTCCGCCACGTAGGCTCTACGCGAGCGGAGCTCCGCCAGCAGTTCCTCGACACTGGAGGCCGAGTAGATGGTCACGTCGATTTCCGGATCCTCCGGCTCGGGCGAGCTGTAGCGATCCCGCCGGCTACCAAGCTCTTCGACCGGCAGGCCAAAACGCTCCGCGTTGGCGGTGACCAAAGCCTGTGCGTGGGGATCGCCTGTCGCTGCGCGGCCGCGCAGCGCGCCCACGGCAGTGCTGTCCCACAGCGCCGCGGCAACAACAGGCATCGCTGGGTCATCGAGCGGCACGCTCGATAGCAGTTCAGCGAAGACGTTTGCCGCCGTGTACCACTCAGAGGTCACGAGGCAGTGGTTGTAGAAAGCGGCGAACACCTCCGGCATGAGATCGATCATCAGGGCCGCAAGGTCCGACGGACGGGTGCCAGAGTCCTCCGTCATGTCCCCCAGAGGCAAGACGACCGGGATAAGCCGGCGCAGCATGTCCGTCGCGAATGCACGATCCTTCGGCGATATCGCCTTTACAGCATCAAGCGCGAAAGCAATGGTGGGATCCTTGCGCCAGCCGTAGCCGATCACGCATGCCAGCGACCTGCGCAGCAGGACGTCGGCGCGATCCCTGAGTCCGAAGGCGGTCGCGAGCTGGCAGAGCTCGACATAGCTGGTCGCCCTTTCGTTGAAGGGGGTCACGACCGCCGCGATGCCGCGCGCCCGGCCATCGATCTCGTCACCAACGAGCTCGCGATCCAGCAGGTCCAGGCCAGGACCGGCGAACCGGTCGCACCAGCTTGATGACGCGAAGTGCTGCGACTTCCTGGCGTGGGCCCACTCAGTTGACGGGACCTTTACCCGACCCGAGCGCAGCGCGGTCAGCAGGAACAGGTCGCCGGACACCTCGGTGAGTGCATCACGGAACGGGATGTGGTCGGTCACGGCCTCGTAGCCCTCAGGCTGCCTGACTGCGTCCAGGAGGCGGAACGGCAATGCAAACGCCGGGTCTTCGTGGCGAGCCAGGAGCGCCCCAACAGCATCTGCCAGCACCGCCAGCTGCTGGCAAGCTTCGGTC
>CAYMKU010000107.1:0-3583 GCA_964391015.1 uncultured Ignavibacteriaceae bacterium | reverse complement strand
TCGCTCGACGACACCCCTTAGTCTTTCATCGGAATAGATCCGCTCTACTTCCCGTGAGATCAGGTCCGCTACGCCTTGCTGCCCTGCATTCGATTCTGCAGCTGCTATCGGCCGCTCGGTCAATAAAAATGCCGGGTCGACATCTCCAAGATGAAGTTCTCGCGGTAAGCCCTTTCGTTTCGCGAGGTGCACACTTTTTAGTACCGCAAAGGGTGGATATGCGGCCCGGATCGGCGGAGCCGTATCGCTGACGATGAGGACCTCCGAATGCCGTGCTATCTGCCGTACCTCTGACGCGTGCATCAAGGCACGTCTCTGTTCGGCGTATCTGGTATTGTCGTGATTCTTCCCCGGAAAGTCCTGGAATGTTTTTGAGAATATTGTCGTGTCGCCTAGCTGCTTCGAAGCGTATTCGGCCGTTACGTCGTCAAGACCGGGGAGGAAGATCTTCGTCATCACGGTTCCCAGGATCGCGTTCGCTCGTTCTCGGCCGTACTGGTCGTACATCTGCGGGAGATCCTGGTATCCGAGTCCGAGGCCGACGCCGCGGCCGCGACCGATGCCCGATATTCGTTTCACTTCTGCGACGTTGAGCTGGTACGCCTCGTCGATGAGGACAAAGCAGGGATGTTCTGGCTCGTTCAGACCATCAAGCCGCATTTTCATCACGGCCTGTCCGAGGAATGTAGCGATGAACTCCTTGTAGACGTCCGCCGCCCCTTCCGAGACGACAAGGTAAACGGCCGTTCCGGGTTTGCGAAGATTTGCGAAGTCGATAGTTCTGCAGCCTGCTTCTACCTCTTCCGGTTTCGGCGGCATCGTCACCATCCGGGCCGCTGCGAGCGTGAAAGGCCGAAGCTTATTGTAAAGACCGATCAGGATTGACCCGCGAGTCTGGATGGGGGCTTGCCGGAAGGCAAGGTACGCCTGTTTCGCGTAAAGACTTGGCGAGTTCTCCATCGCTTGAGCGAAAGCGTCGTTACCTTCTTCGCCCAGCGAGATCAGGAAGTCCGCGGCGAAGGCGGGGATCGCTTTCTCCCGGTAGACTTCTGCGATATGAAGAAGAATTGCTGTGAGAGCGATCTGTTCCGCATCACCCCAGAACGGATCCGCGTTCGTGCGGCGTCGGCTCTCTATCCCGATCATCATCCCCGCGACCTGGCAGGCGAAGGCGGGATCGTTCCGGCATTGCGGGATGAAGTTCCAGCGATCGCTTTTTGTGGGGTCGTTGAGATCGAGGCGGAAAACTCTCCTGGCGGCGCCGGCGGTCTGAGCAAATAGCTCTCCTTTGGGGTCGTACACGAGGCATGACGACCGTCCAAGGATCGCGCGGATCATCGAGATGAAGAAAGTCTTCGACTTGCCGGACCCCGTAGGCCCGAACATCACGAAATGCCTGAGCCACTGGCCCGGAGGAAGAAAGATGTCTCTGCCGCCGAACGCTTTCGCGATCGGCAAGGAGTTCGGGGGAAGCGCAGAGGCGCGAACACGGTTCATCAGACCGCAGCGGATCAGATCCCTGGCCTTCGCCCAGCGAGCCGAGCCGTGAGCGGTGCTCATTCTCCTTACACGATAGTCGCAAAGTACCCCATAGGCGTCCACCGGTCCCGCACAGACGCCGCAAAGAGCCATCGCCCAGAATGCCAGGTTGATCAGCCCGGGTTGATCAAACAGCCATCCTGCGAAGAGGAACAAGCCCGCCTCGAACAGTCCGAGGCAGATATAGAACCCGCCCTTCCCGACATCGGCGGCCCAGTGCCAGAACGCGTTGTACGATGGCAAATACTGCTCATTCGCTTTGCGTGGAATGCCGTACGAAGCATCAAATCGTTCTATCCGTTCACGGGAAAACATATCTTCTACCGACCCTGATTTTGAGATTTAAGCCATTCGTCCTGTTCGCGAAGATCGCGAATAACGGTCTCGGTCAACGGCATCACTTCACCCCGCCATTGCCTGATCTTCCAGCCCGCGGCCGTGATTTGCTCAGTGGTGCTAAACGGGACGGGTACTTGTACGGGATTCTGCGCCTCGAAATACATCAGCGAGTTAGCCTCCGTCGGTGGCAAGGGAAAGCGAAACAGAATCGCGGGGCTCCCTGGTTTGCCCAGAGAGAGGATGTCGAACGAAAAAGGCTCAGGCCGGTAGTTCAATTTCAGTTCGCTCAGCGATGAACGGAGAGTCCCGTCTTTGATCTCGATGCCGGGCGGAAGCAGCGAGCGTTTTTGAAGACCCGAGAGTATTTCGCTGACCGTTGCGGGGAATTTGCCGTTTACTCGAAACTCGTCGAACGAGGAAAGTGAAATCGCCATCAGCAAAGCTCCCGATTCTCGAAGCCTCGCTGCGGTTTCGTAAACTTCACCGGAAAGCACGGGTTTTACGGGCTCTGCCGCGAAAGTGCCCGAGGCATGGGCGTGTTCCGAAGCCGTTTCGACAAACTTCAACTGTGCGGGGTCTTGATGGCTGGAGTACGCCCTGGCACCCAGATACACAATGAAAGCTAGAAGAGCCATACAAAGCGAGCGGTAGAGTCTGAACTTCCCCCAATAATAGAAGAAGCGATCTATCCGTTCGCGCCTGGTGTTGTTTTTGGATTCTGTCTGTTCTGTTTCTTGTTTACTTGAATTCATAACATTTCTAAACTGCGAGATCCCATTTCGCTGCCCACTCGGAGTCCCTTGCGGCAAGGCAGCGATCTATGACCGGGTTAAATGCATTCGTCATCGCAAGCAGGTAGTCGAGCTGCAAACCGAGAAGTTCGCGAGCCTCACCGGTCTTCACGAAATAACAGAAGAAGCGGGAGAGGGAGCGATGATCAAGAGATTCGACGGAATCCCGTACAAACGCCGCAGCAACATCTATGGATTCGCGGATGCTCGGGTGATCTTCCATGCCGGCGATCCCGCGAACCGCATCGAGCAGCTTTATCGCGAGAGCGAGTTGAGAGGATGACGCTTTCGGATTGCGCGCCCGTAGTATCTCAAGTTCCTTTTCGAGAGTCGGGTTCGCGAACCGGGTGTAGATATGCCGCGATATGAACGGACCGCTCAGCTTATTGCGAAGATCGTTCGACGTCGTTACGACTATCGGACGGGACTCCCAATCAGCGACGCCGATACATCCGTCCTCGTATCGTGGGATGTAGATCAGCCCGCGTTCGAGCGGCATCAGGAGCGAATCCTCAATGCTTGCACCGAATTTATCGCTTTCATCAAGAAGGAGTACCGGGGGCGGTTTTTTGGGCGACGACTGAGCTGCCTCTGCAGCCAGATCATACGCCAGGCCGACCTCTCCGAGAATGAGGAACTGTCGTCGCCATTTCATCTTCCGCGCCTTTTCGAGAAATCCCAATTGCTCGCCTTCTGGAAGTCCCTTTGCGATCGCAAGGTTCTCCCGCATCCACACTTCCTGCTCTTCGCGGTCCCAGTCGTAAAGAATCTCTTCCTGCCGGAGACCGTCGCGCCCGGCGACAACGCACATCGGAAGGTTGCAGGCAGCGGCAAGAGCTTCGGGAAAAGCCGTCTTGCCGCTCCCACGCGTCCCGGAGATCAGCCATGCCCGGCCCGACTTTAGACTCTCGCAG
>CAYMKU010000106.1:0-3605 GCA_964391015.1 uncultured Ignavibacteriaceae bacterium | reverse complement strand
GGGGGGGCCCCGGGGGCCGCGGCGGGGGGGGGGGGGGGGGTCGGGGGGGGGGGGGGGGGGGGGGCCTGGGGTGGGGGGAGCGGCGGCCACGGGGCGCTGCGCCCAACAGTTGCGGCTGGCGCGGGTGCCGACGCAGCAAGCGCAGGCGGCGGGGTTCCGGTTTGTGCGCCCGGAGCGCGCGGGGACGGTGGTGTCGATCGGTGGGCACGGGTTTTCGGTGCTGGAGCTGCGGCCGAGCGGGACGGAGGTCTTCCGGGAGAATTCGCGCTGTTCGCAGGGGACGGGGAACTTTCTGCGGCAACTGGTGCAGCGTTTCGATGTGAGCATCGAGCAAGCGAGCGCGCTGTGCGCGGAGGTCGAGAACCCCGCGCCGCTGTCGGGGCGCTGCCCGGTGATTCTGAAGACCGACATGACGCACCTGGCGAACAAGGGCGAGGACCGGGCGCGGATTCTGGCGGGGCTGTACGACGCGGTGTGCGAGAACGTCCAGGTGTTGCTCAAGCCGCGGGTGAGTCCGCCGAAGGTGCTGCTCGTCGGCGGGGTGACGCGGGCGGCGCGTATCCGGCGGCAGTTCGCCCGTTTTCTACAGGCGCGCGGGATGGAGTTATTGGAGGCGAGCCTGGACGAGGTGGTGTTTTTGGAGGCGCTGGGGGCGGCGGTGGTGGCGGCCGAGCAGGGGGGCGCGGTGCCGGCGTTGACGGCGCTGTTCGCGCCGCCCGCGCTGGCGGCGTTCGATGCGGTGCCGGCGCTGGGGGTGGCGCTGGGGCGGGTGCGGCGACTGCCGCGACCGGCGGCCGACGCACCCCAGGGGACGGGGCCGGTCATTCTGGGGTTCGACATCGGATCGACGGGGGCGAAGCTGGTGGCGCTGGCGACGGAGCGCGCGGAGACGGTGTGGGAGAGCTACCTGCCGACCAACGGGCAGCCGGTGGCGGCGGCACAGGCGCTGATGCGGCGGTTTGTGGACGGGGCGGCCGGGAGCCGGGCGGTGGTGGGGTGCGGGGTGACGGGCAGCGGGCGGGAGATTGTCGGTTCGTTGCTGGCGACGTGCTACGGGCCGGCGGCGGTCTACGTGCTCAACGAGATCGCGGCGCACGCGGCCGGGGCGCTGCACTACGACGGGCGGGTGGATACGATTTTCGAGATCGGGGGGCAGGACGCCAAATACATCCGGTTGGCGGCCGGCCGGGTGGTGGACGCGGCGATGAACGAGGCGTGCAGCGCGGGGACCGGCTCGTTCATCGAGGAGCAGGGGCGGAAGTTTCCGGGGATCGACGGGGTGGCGCAGTTGGGGGCGGTGGCGCTGGGCAGTGACGGCGGGGTGTCGTTGGGGCAGCACTGTTCGGTGTTCATGGCGGAGGTGATTGACACGGCGGTGGCGGCGGGGGTGGACACCCCGGCGATCGTCGCCGGGCTGTACGATTCGGTGGTGCAGAATTACCTGAATCGGGTCAAGGGGAGCCGTTCGGTGGGGGAGGTGATCTTCTGCCAGGGGATGCCGTTCGCGGCCGATGCGTTGGCGGCGGCGGTGGCACGGCAGACGGGAAGCACGGTGATCGTGCCGCCGAACCCGGGGACGGTGGGGGCGCTGGGGATCGCGTTGCTGGCGCGCCACGCCTTGGCGGCGGACGGCCAGCCGGGGGTGCAGCCGCAGCGCTTTCTGGATGCGCAGGTGACCGGCAAAGACACCTTCATTTGCAAATCGACGCAAGGCTGCGGCGGGGCGGGCAACTATTGCCGCATCGAGCGGTTGACCACGCGGGTGGCGGCGCGCACGCAGCGGTTCATGTGGGGGGGCGGGTGTTCGCTGTGGGACAAGGGCACGGGCAAGCGCAAGCTGCCGGACCGGGCGCCGGACCCGTTTCGCGCCCGGGAGGAGTTGGTCGAGGCGCTGGTGGCGCACACCGGCACGCGGCGCGGGCGGCCACTGGTGGCGCTCACCGACGAGTTTCAGCTCAAAGGGCTGTTCCCGTTCTTCGCGACTTTCTTGGATGAGCTGGGGTTCGATCTGCGCGTGCGGCGGGGGGCGGATCAGGCGGCGCTCAAGCGCGGGATCGAGGGGGCGCACATTCCGTTCTGCGCGCCGATGCAGCAGTTTCACGGCTTGGTGAGCGCGCTGGCCGAGGAGCGGCCGGACTATGTGTTTGTGCCGATGGTGCGCAGCCTCGAGCGCACGGCGGGCGAGGCGCATGCGGCGGTGTGTCCGGTGGTGCAAGGCAGCGCCGACGTGTTGCGCTGGGATCTCGGCGCGGCTGCCCCGCCTACGCTGCTCTCGCCGGTGATCGTCGTGGGGCGCACCAACCTGGAGTCGCCGGAGTTTCTGGCGAGCTGCGAGCGGCTGGCACAGGCCTTGGGCGTGCGCGGGCGACCGCGGTGGCTGGGGGCGTATCAGCGGGCGCGGACGGCGCAGGAGGGGTTTGCGGCGGCGTGCGTGGCGCTGGGGCGTGAGGCGTTGGAGTTCTGCGCGGCGCACGACGTGGTGCCGATCGTGGTGTTGGGGCGGCCGTACACGATCTACAACGCCGTGCTCAACTCCAATGTGCCGGCCATCGTGCGCGAGCAGGGGGCGTTGCCGATTCCGGTGGACTGCTACCCGGTGGACGCCGCGGTGCCGGTGTTCGAGGACGTGTACTGGGGGCACAGTCAGCGCAGTCTGCGGGCGGCGCACCAGCTCCGGCGCACACCGGGGGTCTACAGTCTGTGGTGCTCGAACTACTCCTGCGGCCCCGACAGCTTCAGTCTGCATTTCTATGCCTACATCATGCAGGGCAAGCCGTTCGCCGTCATCGAAACCGACGGCCACTCCGGCGACGCCGGCACCAAAACCCGCGTCGAGGCCTTCCTCCACTGCGTCCACCAGGACCGCCTCGGCGACCGCGCGCCCGCACCCGCCAACGACTTTCATGCCATCCAACGCCTTCGGGTGCAGCCGGCCGACATGCGGGCGCGCGGCGAGGTCGTGCTCATCCCCCGTCTTGGACCCGGGGCGGACGTGTTGGCCGCGGCGCTCACCGGCGCCGGAGTGCCGGCGGAGAGCTTGCCGATGCCGGATCGGGAGACGGTGCGCATCGGCCGCCGCCACACCTCGGGCAAGGAGTGCCTGCCGATGGGCCTCACCCTCGGCAGCCTGCTCCAACGCCTCGAACGCGAGCGCACCACCGACACCCGCTTCGCCTTCGCGATGCCACGCTCAAACGGCCCTTGTCGTTTTGGGGTCTACAATGTGTTGCACAAGATCGTATTGGAGCAACAGCGGTGGGCCGACCGGGTGCGCGTTTGGTCGCCGGTCGAAAGCAACTACGGCGACGGCTTTCCCGGAGGGATCTTCCCCCTCTGCGTGATCGGCTGGAACGCCACCGATGTCTTGTTGCAGGGGCTTCACGACGTGCGGCCGGTGGAGGCGACGCCAGGCGCCGCGGCGGCGGTATATGCGCAGTACGCCGCGGAACTCGTGGAGCGGACGCGGCAGGAAGCCAGCCGGAAACCGGCCACGCGCGACGCCTTGTTCCAGGTGATAACCGGCCGGCTGTTCGGCATTGCCGATATCCTCCAGCGTGCCGGGCGCGCGTACGCCGCCGTCAAGATGGAGCGCTCGCTGCCGACGG
>CAYMKU010000105.1:0-3628 GCA_964391015.1 uncultured Ignavibacteriaceae bacterium | reverse complement strand
TGCGGCAGACGGTCACTTCGTTCTGCTGAGGGACGTCATCCAAGTCACGGCTGCCGCCGCGACAGCACCCTGTCAACGGAGACCCACGCCGAAGGGTGTGCCCCAAGATGCTCGGTCGGCCTTTGTTCTGACGGGCTGTCCCTCATGGAGACTTGCGACTAGCGCCGCCTAGCAAGGAGACGGCCATGTCTGCGAAGTCATCCACGAGGGCGTCCGCCTCCTCTCGGCTGAGTTGGATCGCTGTGAGCATCAGGCTGTCGAGCAGCGAGATGATGAGGAAGACGTGACGCACGGTGCTGGAGTAACCGTCTGTGCCGTCCTGACTGATCTGGTCGGCGAAGAGCAGTGCGTTCTGCCGGCTGTCAGCGAGGTCGAGGGCGCTCAGTTCCGCGTCGCCGTGGATGGCAACGCGCAGGCGGAGTCGGAATGGTTCGTCGCGGTGGAGGTGCCAGTAGGCGGTGATCGAGTCGCGGATGAGCTCCTCGATCGGAGCATCGGAGTCGACCAGCGGAGTGACGAAGCTCTGCCGGTTGAACTCAAGCACCTGAAGTGACAGCTCTCGCAGGATCGACTGCTTGTTCGGGAAGTACCGGTAGAGCGCCGTGAGGCCCATGCCCGCGCGTTCAGCGATCTCGGTCATTGATGGGGGCTCGGTGCCGCGCTCGGCGATGAGCTCGGTCGCTGCGGTGAGGATCGCCTGCACTCGCTGGCGGCTACGCGCCTGCTCGGGCCGGCGGCGTCTCGGGCGGTCATTAGCCATGGCTCTTTGACCATACAGAAGACGTGAGGTATCTTCACGTCCCATACGTGAGGAGATCTCACGTATGGAAGGGGTTTGAGTTGGACACTCCAGATACAGCCGATCCGGAACTGCTCGACGTGGTGGTCGTGGGTGCGGGCCCAGCCGGGCTCTGCATGACTCGGCGCCTGGCCGAGACCGACGCCCGGTTCACCGTGCTGGAACGGAACGCGGACGTCGGCGGGATCTGGGACATCGACGCGCCAGGTTCACCCATGTACGAGTCCGCGCACTTCATCTCGTCGAAGACGCTCTCGGGCTTCCCCGATCTGCCGATGCCCGAGGACTACCCGGACTACCCCAACCACCGCCAGATCCTCGCCTACATCCGCTCGTACGCCGACCGGTTCGATCTGCGCAGCCACATCCAGTTCGACACCGGCGTCGTCCACGCGGCGCTCGATCAGGACGGATCTTGGCAACTCGAACTGACCGATGGCCGACGAGTCCGCGCTCGCTACCTGGTGTGCGCCAACGGCGTCACCTGGGAACCCAACGTCATCTCATGGCCTGGCCGTTTCGACGGCGAGATCCGCCACTCCGTCACCTATCGCGATGCGAGTGAGTTCGCCGGCAAACGCGTTCTTGTCGTCGGGGCCGGCAACTCCGGTGTCGACATCGCCTGCGACGCAGCCTTCGCCGCGGACCAGGCGTTCCTCAGCGTGCGGCGCGGGTACCACTTCATCCCGAAGCACATCTTCGGCACTCCGGCGGACGTCTTCGCCCACAACGGCCCAAAACTGCCTCACTGGCTTGAGGTGCGGGCGTTCGGCGTCATGCTCAGGTTGATGAACGGCGACCTCACTCGCCTCGGGCTCCCCAAACCTGACCATCGAGTGTTCGAATCGCATCCGCTTATGAACACACAGATCCTCCACTACCTCGGACACGGCGACTGCATCGCCAAGCCCGACATCGCGTCGTTCGACGGGCCGGAAGTCCTGTTCGTCGACGGCTCCCGTGAACGGATCGATCTGGTCATCACAGCGACGGGATACCACCACGCGAGTCCGTATCTGGACGAAGGAGTGCTCGAGATGCGAAACGGTCGACCCGACCTTTATCTCGGCATGTTCGCACGCAACCATCCGAACCTCGCCGTGCTCGGCTTCATCGAGTTCGCATCCGCTGCGTACGCGAACTACGCGGCAATGGCCGAACTGATCGTCGCGGATGCCACAGCGGCCAACGGGTCAACCGTGCAGCGCCGATTCGCCGACCTCAAGGCGAACCATCACCCCGATCTCAAGGGCAGTCACCACTACGTGAACTCCGAACGCCACGCCAACTACGTCGACGTCGATGCCTACCTGCGCACGATCGCTCAGGTGAAAGCGCAGGTCCAAGATGGGGTTGGGTTGTCCATGGCCGCCGAGCCTCGTCGAGGGGCCGTGGGTTCGATACTGCGACACCGCTCGGTCGCCGGCCGATGACCCCGCGGAGATCTACTGCCGTGGTGACTGGTGCTGCGAGCGGCATCGGGCTCGAGGTCGCCACTCGTCTCCATCGACGGGGTCACGAAGTTATCGCTGTCGACCGCAACGCGGTTCAGCTCCAGGCAGCCACAAGTCGTATTGGTGGCGACACGGTCGCGATCGATTGCGACCTCGCCGATCCGGCTCAGCTGGCACTACTCATTGGTGAGCTCACTACGACGTGGCGAGAATCGCTCGATGTGGTCGTGTGCAACGCAGGCGTGATCGCCCCTGGCGACCTCGTTGACGTCGACCCGGCCACCATCGACCTTCAGCTCGACGTCATGCTGCGAAGTGTCATCCACCTCACGCGTGCGGTACTGCCGCAGTTCCTCGAACGGGATCGCGGCCACCTGCTCGCGACCGTGTCGATGGGTGGCATCATCGCGCTTCCCACCTCTGCGACGTACTCAGCATCTAAGGCCGGACTGCGAGCCTTTCTCGCGGCGGTGAACGCGGAGGTCTACGCGACGAACGTGCACGTGAGCGGCATCTACCCCAGCGCGGTCGACACCCCGATGTTGCTCAAGGAAGCGGAGGGAGGTGGGAGCCCGCTGAACTTCTTCGGTGCTGTTCGCAGCATCGATGAGGTGGCCGACGCGTACGAACGCGCCATCGAGAGCCATCGGCTCGAGAACTACGTGCCCTATTCCGACAGCCTGACCACTCGGCTGCTCAACGCATTCCCTGCGCTCACCCCGAAGCTTCTCCCCATCGTGAATCGAATCGGCGAACGAGGAAGGCAGCGCTACTTGGCGAATCACCGGCATTGATCAGACCTGCAGGGGTTGGCGTTGTGGGTCAGCCAAAAGCGCGTGAGGGCCCCCGCGGTCGTCGAAGTTCGAGTGGGCGCGTCGGTCGCCGTCTACGGTCGGAGAAAATACCGACCTATGGGCCCCGAGCGTATCGTCGCGATCGACGAGGAACGCCTCTGTTCAGCGGCTCACCCGCCCCTTACCGCCCGCTGCGAGGTGCTCGCCGAGGTCTGGGGCAACCGCGCGGCCGTCTACCCGGCCCACGGTTGTGCGGCAACGGCGGTCGATCATTTCCACCACCGATGATCCGAGCGTCGAAGGCCGTCGCTGGGACCCGAAGGTCACCGATGCATCGCTCCCTCCGACCCCAACCGGCTTCTCGACGCGCGCGAGAAGCGACGCCGAAGTTCTACCGGACCTTCTACCGAACCCCGCGTTACAGCCGATGATGGGTGGGCATGCTGGCGGACCTCGCCCCGCCGAACCTCCACGTCAGCGGGACGATCTGGGACGGGCTAGGACGACGCGGGGCGGGTGCGTCAGATAGCTCGTCGGGCTCATAACCCGAAGGTCGCAGGTTCAAATCCTGCCCCCGCCAC
>CAYMKU010000104.1:0-3826 GCA_964391015.1 uncultured Ignavibacteriaceae bacterium | reverse complement strand
AAATTTATAAAAAGATTTGCATGAAAGCTGTTGAGCTTGGCGGTACAATCTCCGCCGAGCACGGTATTGGTAAATTGAAAACTGACTATCTTGTTCTGATGCACGGTGAAGAAAATGTTGGTAAGATGTTTGAAGTAAAGAAAATACTCGATCCGAATTTGATTTTGGGAAGCGGGAATATTTTTTATAATATTTGATCGTAGTAATAATATGTTCTATCAGAAATAAGAAGGGCTAAAACAGCTATGGAAAACCTTGAAATCATCTTTAATGAAGCACAATCTTGTAAAAGATGTCCTTCTATACCGAATGATGCAACCTACAGAAAATATGATATCTACCCCGTTCCTTCGTTTGTGAAGAATTTTTCTGGGGATCGAGTTAATATCATATTTGTTCTTCAGTCAGCAGGCACTGCTGAAGGCGGAGCAGCTCAAACGGGGAAATTGTCTGATAATATTAGCTACGATCAAACCGCCAAGAATGCACTCAAACTTAGAGGGTTGGCAAATATATCAGATAGCGATTGTTTTTTTACTAATTCTATTTTACATACTGCAATTACTGAAGAAGGGAAGATGAGAAATCCTATGGATGATGAAGTAAACGAATGCTCCCCATTTTTAAAACGAATAATTGATTTACTAAATCCATTGATTGTTGCGCCAGTAGGAAATTATGCATTAAAAGCATTAAATGTCATCGAACCACATCCTTTCAATAAAATAACAGCCTGCGCTGGAAAGGAATTTAACTGGTATAATAGGATTGCCTTTCCATTGGTACATTGGTCTCCCAAAGGCCTTATAAATAGAAAATGGGATTTACAAGTTAGAGATTTCGAATTACTTAGAAACACGCTCGATAGAATTCTAAGTAAAACTTAATCTAACTAAAAATTTTTATTTAGAGTTACTCCTCCCCAAGTTTTCTTTTCCTAACCACTTTTTCAATTGGTGAAGTGGGAATAAAATGTTTTAATATAAAATGCTCTAATTGCTTCTACGGTTTCAGGCTTCTCCGCAGCAGAAGCTTTCTGCCAATACTCTTTCTCAAACTTTTCATGCTCTTCAAAAGAACTGAACTTACAAATGGCCTTATCTATCCGTCTCATTATTTAACCCTTTTGTAAGTCGTTCCTTCTTTCGAGTCTTTCAACTCAATTCCAAGTTCATTCAAGCCGTCTCTAATCTTATCCGATAACGCAAAATTCTTTTCCTTTCTCGCATCATTTCTTAAACGAATTAAAAGTTCAATCAATTCTTTCTCAACAGAACTTCCTTGAGTTTCAGATTTCTCTAAGTAAACTATTCCTAAAACACCTTGAGCAGTCTTTGACAAAAATTCTTTCACCTCCAGATAAAACTCCGAACCCAGTTTTCCATTGTCTGCAATTGTTTTATTTACATCTCTCACAAAATCAAACAGCACTGCCACAGCTTGAGGAGTATTCAAATCATCATCCATTGCTGCTTCAAAATCCTTGTAATACTTCTCAAAATCAAAATTGGGATTTATTCCCCCTCCATCTTGTCCAGAGGGAGTGCTTAACTTTTCAATTAGATTCTCAAACTTCTCCAAACCTTTCTGCGCCGATTCAAGAAGCTCATCATTAAATTCCAGCGGACCTCGATAATGTGTCTGGCTAAATAATAAGCGAATTGATTCTGCCGAATAGAGTTTTAGAACATCCCGGGCAGTAAAAAAATTGCCGAGAGATTTTGACATCTTCTCATTATTAATGTTTAAAAAGCCAAAGTGAATCCAGTAATTCACAAATTTTTTTTTGGTTGCGGCTTCGCTTTGTGCAATTTCATTTTCATGATGGGGAAAGATTAAATCATTCCCTCCCGCGTGAATGTCGAAAGTTTCACCGAGATGTTTACAGCTCATAGCAGAGCATTCGATATGCCAGCCTGGCCTCCCTTTTCCCCAGGGGCTATCCCAAAACGGCTCGCCTTCTTTTGCTTTTTTCCAGAGAGCAAAATCGAGTGGATTTTTCTTCTCCTCATTAACATCTACTCTTGCACCCGCTTCAAGCTCATCTAATTTTTTACCGCTGAGTTTTCCATAATCATGAAATTTCGACACATCGTAAAAAACATTTCCGCTAACGTTGTAAGCAAAATTATTTTTTACAAGTTGATCTATGAAATCAACTATTTCGTAAACATGCTCGGTTGCTTTGGGATAAACATCTGCTCGCATAACTTTTAACTTTTCAATATCATCAAAAAAAACTTTGGTGTACTTTTCGGCAACCAGCTTGGCATCAACTTTTTCTTCAATAGATTTCTTGATTATCCTGTCATCTATATCCGTAAGATTCATGACGTATTTAATTCTGTAACCTTTATACTCAAGATACCTTCTCAGCACATCAGCCATTATGAATGAACGGGCATTACCTATGTGAAAGTAGTCGTAAACGGTTGGGCCACAAACGTACATCCTAACTTCATTGGGATTTATGGGAATGAATTCTTCCTTTTTTCGTGTAAGTGTGTTGTAGATAGTGAGCATAAAAATTTTTAAGGTTTTCTTAATCTTAAGTCAAATATAAAAAATATCTGCTTTAAGTTTATTTCGAAGTTGACTTAAGTTCAAAAATTAGCTTTCGCATATCCTCCGGTAATTCCGAATCAAACCTCACAAATTCCTTTTTATGTGGATGAATAAACCCTAAAGTTTTTGCATGAAGTGCTTGCCTTGGCATTATACCCAAAAGATTTTTTACTCTGCTTGCCATCTTAGGAAGATTTGAGCCATAAACTATTTCTCTTCCACCGTAAGTTGAATCTCCAAACACCGGGTGATTTATTGAAGAAAGGTGAACTCTTATCTGATGAGTTCTGCCTGTTTTCAAATTGATTTTTAAAAGCGATGTGAACTCAAATTCCTCAAGCACTTCATACAAAGTTACTGCAAGCTTTCCTTCGTTTGTACTCGCAGTAAATTTTTTTCGATCTTTTTTACTTCTCGCAATATAAGTTTCAATCTCGCCTTTTCTTTGTTTGAATATTCCCCACACTACAGTCCAATATTCTCTCTCTATTGCGTGTTTCAAAAATTGTTTAGCAAGCTGAGCATGAGTCCAATCATCTTTAGCAACAACGAGTAATCCGCTCGTATCTTTATCAATCCGATGAACAATGCCCGGTCTGCCGGGTTCATTCAATCCGCTAAGGTTTTGTGTGTGATGAAGAAGCGCATTCACAAGTGTGCCCGTGTAGTTTGAAAATGCAGGATGAGCAACCATTCCGGCAGGTTTGTTAACGATAATTAAATAATTATCTTCATAAACAATATTAAGAGGAATATCTTCAGGTTCAGTTTCATCCGGTCGAGGAGAAATTGGAATTATTGCTTCAATAACGTCACTAGCCAAAACCTTGTAACTTGGTTTTATAAATTTTCCATTCACCCTTACAAGGTTTGCTTCAATTAATTTTTGAACCTTTGAGCGAGTTGCGTTTTCAATGTGGGCTGAAAGATATATGTCGATTCTTTCCTTCTTCTGACCGGAGGGAATCTCAAAGCGGAGATGTTTTTCCTTTATCAGCTTCGCCATTTTCTGCTTTCTCTACTTTTGTTATTCGAGAGATGTCAGAATTATTTGATTGAATTTCAGATATTTCCTCTGTTTGTGGGAGTAAATTTTCCGATACCGCAATACCAACCTCCTCAATAGTTTTTTTCTTTCCATGATCTCTATACAAAAATAGAAGAAGAAAAATTCCGATCGTAACCGATGAATCTGCAACGTTGAAGATTGCAAATCTATCATAGCTCCTTCCAAAGAGAGTTAAATTGAAAAAATCGAAAT
>CAYMKU010000103.1:2730-3835 GCA_964391015.1 uncultured Ignavibacteriaceae bacterium | reverse complement strand
AAGCAATTATTGTTATTAATCACATCAAGTAAATATGAAACTATTTAGATTAACTCAGAATAATTGTAAGGAATGATAATGAAAGAATTTATGTTTTATATTCGTAATGAGAAAGATGCAAAGAAATCCTTAGCAGAAGACCAGCATCTGGCTTTTATTAAAGAATGCGAAATCTATATTGGTAAATTAAATAGTGAAAATAAATTAATTGCTGCACAACCTTTAATTAGAGAAGGCGTTGTAATTAAAAAAACTAAAAACGGATGGGCTGAAAAAAATATTTCGTCTGATACAGAGATACAAGTTGGCTATTATCATATTTTGGCAAATGACATTGATGAGGCAGTTAAGATAGCAAAGGACAATCCTGAATTTGCGTATGTTCCTTCAGCAAGCATTGAGGTACGACCAATAAAAACAAAAGAAAAAGAAACTGGTTTTGTTTATCCAAAGTAAGGTTTTATTAAAGCGTAGTTGATAACTAAATTAAATATACATTGATGTAGTCTTCTAACAATCGAGGGAGGAATACTTTCAACAACATCAGTTATAATTAATAATTTTTTCAATTGATAAATCCAGAAGTTGAATTAAAAATACGTGTGTGGAGCTAAAAAGTACTGCAACCCGATGGCCCCGATAGTTATTGTAGTAAACTGTTTTCACATTCGGCTTTTTACAAATTTTAATGTTAGTCGCTCCGTTTCTGCAAACTTATTCTAAGTTGTTCTTCTATGAAAAATTTTTATGAATCATCGGCTTGGTTACTTCTCATAAAGTTTCTTATTCTGGGCAGCAGCTTAGCCGTTATGCCGTTAATCGGCCAGGACAAGGTGTCCACGGGCCTGAAGATCATCATTGACGCAAAACATTAACAAGGAGGAATTCTATGGCAGCAGATCTTGCCGCAGCCAACGTCAATCGCTCGATTTCGCTCGCATCCACGAACATCGCTATATTCACATTCATGATGCCCTTTCTGTACCCTAGGTTCGAGAACGGCATCATCAATTCCCTGTTGTTTCAATCCACGCTAATTGCGATGGCTGTATCGACGTTCTCACTTGTGGTTGCTACAGTCCTTTACTACCGCTCGTCGCTTAGC
>CAYMKU010000103.1:0-2630 GCA_964391015.1 uncultured Ignavibacteriaceae bacterium | reverse complement strand
AAGGATCATATTATGGTTTCAAGTATTCAAAAAGAAAAAGCAGAACTGTTCTTGAAATTTCATCAAGACAAAGAAATTCTGGTTCTGTTAAACTCGTGGGACATAGGGAGTTCTAAATTAATAGAAGCATGCGGCTATAAAGCAATCGCAACAACAAGTATGGGGATAGCTGCCTCTTTAGGGTATCCTGACTGCCAGGTAATTCAGTTATCAGAAATGATTGAAGCTATAACGGGAATCGTAAATGCAGTACAAGTTCCGGTTACTGTGGATATAGAAGCCGGATATGGAAATAGTTTAAATGAAATAATTGATTCTGTTAAAAAAATAATTGCAGCAGGAATTGTAGGAATAAACATTGAAGACAGTATTGATTTAAATCCAATATTAATTGACGAGATGGAATTTTGTGAAAGAATATCAGCTATCCGCGCATTATCAGATTCACTGGGCTTTCATTTAGTAATTAATGCAAGAACGGATTCATTTTATACTTCGTCAAGTTCGCCACGAGAAAAATTATCTGAATCAATTAAGCGCG
The DNA here is from genome assembly GCA_964391015.1 of uncultured Ignavibacteriaceae bacterium. Taxonomy (GTDB): domain Bacteria; phylum Bacteroidota; class Ignavibacteria; order Ignavibacteriales; family Ignavibacteriaceae; genus XYD12-FULL-36-8. The sequence goes on along the minus strand of CAYMKU010000103.1, from coordinate 2,089 downwards.
GCAATAAATACCGGGAAGCCGGTGCCGACTGCATATTTGTACAACCTGTATGGGAAAAAGAAACGATTTCAACATTGGTTAAGGAAATTAATGCTCCAATTAATATTCTTGCAAACCCTAAGGTTGGGATAGGATTACCGCCATCCGTAAGTGAACTGCAGGATTTGGGTGTTGCCCGTTTAAGTCTTGGTTCAAGTTTGATGAAAGCAACTTTAGCTTTAATAAAAAAAGTTGCTGATGAACTGTCTGCAAAAGGGACTTATAATATTTTATTAGATACTTTAACACCGCTTCCCGATGCTGCAATGGCCTATAAAATGGCAATAGGGCAGAAACAAGCAAAGGATAACCACGAACATTGACTATAAGTAATTCAACAAAGGGAAAAAACAATTTTAGGTAACCTGGGTTTTATAAAGGAGGAAACTGGATATGAGAAGAATAATTGTTTTATCATTTATTACATTAGATGGAGTAATGCAAGCACCTGGTGGACCTGAGGAGGATACGTCAGGGGGTTTCAAATATGGCGGCTGGGTTACACCTTATTTTGATGAAGCTTCCGGTAAGATCATGGAAAAACAAATGAAACCTGCAGACTATCTTTTGGGCAGAAAAACATTTGAGATTTTTGCCGCATACTGGCCTGAACATGCAGACTATTGGCCAGGAATTAATGATGGCACTAAATACGTGTTGTCCAATACTATGAAAAAGTCGGAATGGAAAAAGTCAGTTTTCTTCAAAAGCGTAGATGACATTAAAAAGCTCAAAAAATCAGAAGGTGCCGACCTCCAGGTTCACGGCAGTGGCGAACTGATCCAGATGCTGCTCAAACATGATCTGGTGGACGAGCTGTGGCTCAAAATTTTTCCCGTCACATTGTGCACAGGCAAGCGTTTGTTTGGCGATGGCACCATTCCCGCAGCATTTACATTAGTAGAGAGTACTGTTACACCAAGTGGAGTTATTATTGCCAATTACAAGCGGGCTGGAAAAGTAAAGACAGGTACTATTGGAGCTTAAGGCGGCTAACGCATTAATAAATTTTCCAGATAAACTGAATATCTTCACCAGGTGTTTTAACATAACACGCCGTTATGTACCTAATATGGAAATCTTAATTATAAGCCGACAGCCCAAACAAAGTTAGAGGAAAAGTGACCATAGGAACTAAATATAAATCATGGAAGATAGTAATCCTCTTTGGTATCGGATATGCCATTGTGGGAATAGTGTTTCCCAATCCATCTAGCCCAAGCCAAACACAACAAATGTGGCGTCTTGCCGCGTGGATTACTAGTGTCATTATCTTTGGAATTCAGATTTGGTATGAACATTTTCGGTTTCATAACCAACCTCGTACAATCGCACTGCACGTAGCCGTCTCTGCTGCACTTGGAGCTTTCGGTCTTGCAGTTGCAGCCAATATACATTCATTGCATTCTATAACAGCTAATCGCATCTTACTCATTGCATCACTTATTCTTTGGCCAATTATGATTGGAGTGCCGGCATTTGTGGCTGCCATTATTATAGCCGTGATACTTGCGAGAATAGGACCAATTGATAAGCTATAGACAGATAAGGCAGCAAGACTTTCTGTGGCTACAACAATTAAAAAAATAAAGAGGTAAATAACCCGTGCCTCAACACGACCGCTTTGCTAATGCTTGGTTGTGATGAGATTTTCGGTTTTGGTTTTCAAAATAAATTGTTCTTAATAGAATTTTGTTAAAAGAAGATAATATTATAAAATGAATTTAGGGTGCCTCGGTTCCTTTTTTTAATGATCTGACATGTCCCCTAAAAGATGTGGTTTTAATTTGAGCAGCCCTGCAACACATTAATGATTAATGTATTACAGGTGATCTGCTCTTAAGAATTTTATAAATCAGTCTACAACTGATTGATTAGTTAGTTTTCACCACAGTTATTGCCGTCGGTCCAATGGTGGCTGTGTGGTTGATCGGGCTTCCGTTATCTGCATTCTCATTTCCGTATCCTTGTATAATAACTGATTGTGCATTAACCGTTGCAGTAAATGTTCCGTTTGCTGTGGTATCCAATTCTAATGGAAGTGCCCATG
>CAYMKU010000102.1:2040-3883 GCA_964391015.1 uncultured Ignavibacteriaceae bacterium | reverse complement strand
AAAGAGATCACATCACGACCAACTTCCCTATGCTTAATTATACATTTATTTGAACGGTGGACATATTCAATTGGTGAGGCAACTATTATCACATGTGCAGGATCACACTTATTATGTTCATCAATTATTGCATCAAGTGTTGTTGATTTACCAGAACCTGTAATTCCAGTTATAAGCGATAAACCAAACTTGATATAGCTATGACTCATTACTTTCACAACATTAGGATGAAATCCAAGTGTGTCTACTGACCTTACATTTAAATTTATGGCTCGCATGTTTAAGGCCAGAGTATCAAGCTCAAAGTAAGCATCTGCTCTGAATCGGATATTTAGTTTTTTCCTTTCATAATAACATGTGTAGCTAAAGTCAAGATTTTTTGCTACAGAAAGGAATTTTCTTTGGTTGGAGTTTAACAAATTGATGATAATAACTGCAGACTCTTCCTCAGTAAACCGAGGCAAGTCCATTGCTCTTTCTTTAATTCCATAAATTCTGAACCATATATATCCTTCATTACCATGCCCACCTACTTCTATATCAGATGCATCACGTTCGATCATGTTTATCAGCAAATTATCAAAGTATTCCTTTAATAATAATTTGCCTTCGGTAGAAAGTTTAGCAGTATTCTCTAAGAGAAAGATAACTTTATCAGGACCTCTTAAATCTCCAGGAACTGTTTCCACTAATTCTTGAAGTACTTTCTTTACTTCTTCAACAGAGATTGTTTTCCTTCTTGTTGGGGCTTGGTTTAGAGTTTGGGTTAACACTTTAATTCCTTACATTAATTAAATATTTTATTGTGTGTTAAATGAACCAAATCAAATTCTATGCAAGTAATTTTTAGTTTCGGACTTGTTTTATTTTGAAATTACAGTTGAATTTGATATGATTTTGAGTAATAATTACCGTAAGAAATGGAAAACTACTCCTCCGTAGTCGAAGCAAGCACTTCTTCAATAGATGTTAAACCCAATATAACTTTTTCAAGTCCTGAATCCCTCAACGATTTAGAGCCATCCTTTTTTGCCTGAATTCTTATTTTTTCTTCATCGACCTCAATACCAGATCTAACTATAATTTGTCGTATTTCCTTCGTAAAATATAGTGCTTCATGAATGGCCATTCTACCTTTGTAGCCAGTTCCGTTACATCTCTCACATCCTTTTGCAGCATATATTGTATGATTTTTTAGTTCATTAACATCTATTCCCGCAGCAGTTAATAAATCTTCATCAAGAGAGGTAACCTTTGTTTTACATGCATCGCACAACTTGCGAATTAATCGTTGAGCCATAATTATATTAATTGCATATGCGATTAAAAAAGGTTCAATACCCATTTTGTATAATCGAGCTACAGCACTTGGAGCATCATTCGTATGGAGAGTTGAAAAGGTCAAGTGTCCTGTATTCGCCAATTTAATTGCCACTTCGGCTGTTTCTTTATCCCTCATCTCGCCTACTAAAACAATATCGGGATCGTGGCGAAGAATTGACCGGATAGCTTGTTCAAAATTCATTTTGTATCCAATTTTAAGCTGGCGTGCACCCTCAATCACATATTCCACAGGATCTTCTACTGTAAGAACGTTAACGGTTGGATCAATTACTTGGTAAAGTGCTGCAACCAATGTTGTGCTTTTTCCGCTACCAGTTGGCCCAGTAAGTATCACCATTCCTTGCGGTTGACTAATTGCTTTCGCAAACGCTTCTTTAGAATAGCCAGTTAGCCCAAGTTTATCAAGGTCCTTAACTACTTTACGGTCATCAAGAATTCTAATAACAACAGTTTCAAATTTATTTCTCAATTCGGTTCCAACCATTGGCAGCACCGATAC
>CAYMKU010000102.1:0-1940 GCA_964391015.1 uncultured Ignavibacteriaceae bacterium | reverse complement strand
ATGGGAAGTATTGACTGAATGATTTTATCATAGTCTTTCTTCTTCAGAAAACCGATTTCATATTTTCGCGCATTTAATGCAAATGCTATTTTCGGAATGCTTCGATCGGTTGGGTCGATGGCAGCTATAATTAATTTGTCCTTTAATCTTTCGTCGTAAGCATAAGGGATTACCTTATGTTCAGACATCATCTGCTTTAGCTGATCGGGAACTTTATTTACGACCTGTTTTATTGATTCGATTTTGTGTTGTAAAGAATCTCCTTCTGGCAGAACGATTTCGCGAAAAGCATAAAGAACAGCGACCTCTCTGAATACAATATCATGATCAAATTCGAAATTTTGCACTAGTATCTGTGCAAGGTTTCTTTTTATTTTTCCTTTTTCTTCGGCTTTTACGTTAAGAGCTTTCTCTAGAATAGTAGCATCAATTATCCCTTTCTTGAAAAGGAGATAACCGATTTTATCCGACATGTCCAGGTTAGTTTCAATCATCCTATGTTTTGCTCAATATAAATTTGATTTGACGTGCCAGGTGTTGGTGGTCTAACCGTGGCTGTTTCTGCAGAAACCAAAGTCAATAAAATCATAACTACCATGATTATCATTGCAATTGCCACCTGGATAATTTCGATTAAGTTTTTTAAACGATAGACTGTTTCGCTTTCATAATAATTTGCAAGCTGCAATGATGTGTTTTTAACAGTTCCTGTTTCTTCACCAGAGTGCAACCTCGATAACGCTGTTTCTGTGAAAACTCCAGAAGCCGCAAATGCATCAGTTAGTCCTGTTCCTTTTTTTAACATCAGCGGGATCGCAATGCTTTTTATTCGATCCTCAAAAAATTTATTTCCGGTTGCTTCGGACGCAATTCTTATTGGTTCAATACTTTCTGCGGAGCCACTGTAAAGGGTATAAAAAACTCGGCAAAAAACTTCTATCAATGTTTTATGTATGAGTGAACCCATGACAGGTAATTTCATCATCATCTGTCCAATAAACAGTCCTCCCTTTTTAGTCTTTGACATTTGCCAAAAAGCAATCGGCGGTAATAAAGCTAACCCTATGATTAGTAAAATATAATTCACCAGGAAATCACTCATCTTTAAGGTGAATGCTGTCATTGGCGGTAATTCAATTCCAAATTTCACAAATAGTTTAGCTGTTTCTGGAAAGATATAGCCCACATAAAAAACCACTGCTAAGAATAAAACAAATATTGTAACTGCAGGTGTAATTAATGCACTTTTTAAACTCTTTTTAAATTCTTGTCTCCTCTCCATAAACTTTGCAGTAGCTTTATAAATTTCCGACATGTTACCGCTTTTGGAAGCCAACCCAAGCATGTACGCGGTGAATTTGCCAAAAACATTTTGATACTTTAGGAAGGTTACTTCACTGTCTGCACCCTTTTTAAGATCATTGTTAATTTCTTTTAAAGTATCCTTTAGAGTTTTATTCTGAGTGTCATTGATAAGCAGAGAAAGAATTTCACCGTAAGCAAGCCGTTGTTCAAGAAGTTCGGCGCTTATTTTTACAAACGTAACAATGTCTGCCATTGGCGGTTTTCTTTGGAAGTCAATTAACTTTCGATTGATTGAAACTACTTTATAACCCAATCTACTAAGGGCATCTTCCACTTCCTTTTTTGAATACGCCTTTTGTTCTCCCCGGATTGGTTTTTCCGTTCCCTTTTTAGCTTTGTAAACGTAAGTCAGCTTACGTTCAATGGCTTTGACTTTTAACTGATTTTTTTCAGCAAGACGCTGAATTTTTTTCTTTCCCTCTCCATAAGAAGCAACCGATAAGGAGCCACTGATGGGCTGTCCATCCTGTTTTTCTGCAGTAAACTTAACTTCTATCATATTTCACCTTTAAAAAGAAGAAAGGCTGATATACAAACTGTTTATCAGCCTATTAAGATTATTAAATTAGTCCGAG
>CAYMKU010000101.1:0-3959 GCA_964391015.1 uncultured Ignavibacteriaceae bacterium | reverse complement strand
CGGCAGCCACTGCAGCAGAATCGTCCATAAGGTCTGATATAATCACGCCGTTGTCGGTGTCATCGATCATCACTCCCAGGGATGCCTTATTGTTATTGGGATTATTGCCTTTCATCCTCGCCACTTCAGGCAAATCACCGACCTCGTGATCCATGCCATCTTTTCCGGTCCGTATCATCCTTTCCTTTTTGCCTTTGGGAGCCTTTTCCGTTTCCATGACGATTACTTTTGCCTTTTTTGTGGCACTATTGTCATTATCTTTGGTATCTATGATGATCTCCATTTCGTCACCGCTGATATTTTTGTTGATGTTGACACCTTCCAGCTCTTTGGCCAGCTCGGCAGGCATTTCGCCGGCACCATCCCATTCGATGACTTTTTCATTGCCGTCCTTGTCCTTTCGGATGATCCTGTAACTTTCTTTTGTCTTGCCGTCGATGATTTTTGCGGTCACTTCTATTTCCTTTTCGCCATCCTTATCATTTGATTTTACGATTTTTTCCGAGGTGGACTTGGTGATGGTGATGACATTTTTGCCGTCTTTGTTTTTTTCTACATTGACCATTTCGATGTCCTCGGCCGGAAGGGTTTTAATCAGTTCGTCAGCTTCGGCACCCTCGGCTTCCTGGCGGGTCTCAGTCACCTTGCCGTTTTCATTGGTTTTTTTGATGATGACCACTTTTTTTACCGGCTGAGGAGCTTCCTGGGCCCATCCCGCTGCCCATACGCCGAAAACTGCTATCAGCGTATAAATAAACCTGATTTTTACATTCATTTTAAATTGTTTTTTTTTTAATTATTAAAATCATTTCCCGTAAGGGTCAGTAAACCCTGTATTTTCTCTTAGATTCTTTTCCCATAATTCGGAACACAAGCCTTGAGTTTTTTTGCATGACTGTGCCGGATTCCTGTTCGAAGATTCGTTTGTACTTCTGCCATAGGTTTGTGGGTTGTTTTTCTCCGTTTATCTTGAGGTGTTTGCCGGTCAATTCGATACTATTTTCCTGATTTGGAATGAGCAGTCCATCACGGTTTAATGCACTGCCTATGATCTCGTTGAAGTTTTTGGCTTCGTTGTGCGAGGGTTTTTCGGGCATTATGATGTCATAATCCTCCATAAAATCTTCCATGCTCCTGCCGTCCTGCCAGTTGCCACCTTCAGGAAACCCAAAATTAAACTTCATGCTGTCAAGCCCGTCAAAATTGAAGTTAAAATTGTCAATTCCATCAAAATTAAACTTCATCTTGCCCAATTGCTCCTGTAACCTTTTCATGTTTTCACTGAACGGATCATCACCAAACCCGAATCCCTCGAGGCCACGGAAATTACCAAAAATGGAATCCATGTCAGATGGCTGACCAAACCGGAATTCAAAGGGCTGTCCATTGCGGTCACCAAAGAAAAACATTCTCGAATTACCCTGACTGAAAGACTGAGGTTTCATCTCATCAATCAGGTCCTGGTACTTGTCATAGTCCTTTTCGTCGATCTTTTTGCCATCCACCTCCAGGTCAGTGACTTTGCCGTTTTCTATGGAGATTTTTACATCCTTGTCATTGGTCCTTTTCTGGATGCGTATCGATTCATGTTTCGTACCCGGTATGGAATCCGGAAGCGTCACTGTAATCTCTTTTTCCACCTCTTTTTTATTCTTATCAATGGAAGGTGCTGTGGAGCCGGTCATATTCTTGGTAAAAAGCATTACTACGGCCACAAGCATACAGGTAGTGATGATCTTTTCTCTGAGAAAATTTCTTGTCTGTGTCATATTTAAAATCCTTTTTATGCGGTTAGAAAAAAAATTGTCGTTGCGGTTACTGAAATTAAGGGCCAGTGCCGGTGCATTTCCCTTCAGGTACATCTCCTGGACCTTTACAAGTGTTTTGGCATAGCTGATATTGTCTCCTGTGTAGGTTACGGCCAGTTCGTCGCAGCAGCTTTCTCGTTCTACGCGTATATTGGCAGATATCCACCATATAGCCGGATGATAGTAAAACAATGCCTCTACAATGGTCTGTATCATATTTACCAAAATATCTTTCCGGACAAAATGGGCCAGCTCATGGACAAGGATGGCTTCTGCCTCCTGTGGATTTAATTGGTTGACCAAACTTACAGGCATGAGGATAACAGGCTTGAGTACACCCAGTATCATAGGCGTATGTACATGCGTGCTGGTGCGGATCCTTATTTCCTGGCTGATGCCGAAATCTGAGCAGATCTTTGTAAACAGGGGGTTGATAAAACTGTGGCTTAAAGTCCCTGAGGTACGCGAAAGGTACTCTACATAGCCCACTGATACAGCAAATCTCACCAGATATAGTATCACCCCTGCCACCCAGGTGACAAAAATGGGCCATCGGTATAAATAGATCCATTGTGAAAGTTTTTGTGCCAGGCCCTGAGTATCTGCCATAGCATAAGATGTATCGTCGGCTATTGCCGCTGACAGCATCTGTGGGCCAGAATCCGGGCCACTGCTGTACAGCCAGACAAATGTACCCACAGATACCAACAGGGTAAGAATCAGGCTTCCGAGGGCGATCCGGTACCGCTTTTCGGCGGCTGCGTGTCTGTGATAGTGCAATAGGAAGGACATGGCGAGTGCAATGGCAGAAAATTGCCACAGGCTGTGTACTATGGTCTGCACCAAGGCAGACAGGGCCTCGTCACTGATGATGTATTGGCTTATCATGGTCAGGATCTTTGTTCGAGTTTAGAGATCAGGTCCTTGAGTTCGTCCAGTTCCTGCTGAGAGGAGTCGGTATTGCCCAGTGCCTGCATCACCAGACTCATGGCTGACCCTCTGAAGGCCACATTTACAAAATCAGAAATTAGATGGTTTTTCGTTTCATTCTCACGGACTACCGCTGTATAGATGTGGGTTCTGGCTCCCGTATCTCTTTTTACCAGTCCTTTTTCATTCATGATCTGGAGTAGCTTGAGGGTGGTAGTATAGCCTACTTCTCTGCGGAAGTTGAGCTCGTCGTTGATATCCCGCACCGAAGAAGCACCCCGTTCCCAAAGCAAAATCAGGATTTCCATCTCAGCATCTGTGGGCTTGTACTTGGTCATACTCTAGGCTTTAAAAAAAACAATAATGCAAAAATATACGAAGAGCTTCGTATTGTCAAGAGGATGTACGAAGTTATTCGTAGTTTTAAGAAAAATTTAACTATTTTACGGCTTGCGGCAGAGTAGCCATCAAAGATACCTCAGTGAAAATTCGATGACCTTTTTTTTCCAGCCTGTATAGGGTGGCTTCAGCTTGTCAAGGATGTTTGGTATGTGCTGATGGAGGATGCTCCTTTGGTTGGAGAAGGTTTTAAAGCCTTCATGGCCGTGGCCCCGGCCTATACCGCTGTGATTTGCCCCTCCGAAGGGAAGCCAATGGTTGTAAAAATGTACTCCGCAGTGGTTGATGCATCCATTACCGGCCTTCGAGCGGGAGAGGATATAGTCCGTATTTTTTTGGCTTTTGCTGTAGATATAATATGACAATGGGGTTTCGCGGCTGTTGATAAAGGCCAGGACTTCGTCCAGCGAGGTATAGCCAAATACAGGCATAACCGGTCCAAAGATCTCATGGGTCATAAGTTGTGAGGAAGTATCAACGGAACTGAGGATGGTGGGCGAAATATAATTGTCCTCTTCATTCATTTTGCAGCCGTATTCTATTTTGGCTCCTTTTTGCAGGGCATCTTCGATATAGGATCTCACCCTGTTAAAATGACGTTTGTTGATTATGCGGCTGTATCCCTCAGTCTTTGAAGCATCAGGGCCGTACATACCTTCAATCTCACTGATCACCAGGCTGATAAACTCCTCTTGTTTTGACTTGTGTACAAATACATAATCGGGGGCTATACACATCTGCCCGGAGTTGATATATTTGGCTACTGAGATACGTGCTGCTGCAACCTTCAGGTCGGCTGTCTCATCCACGATACAGGGTGAT
>CAYMKU010000100.1:0-4027 GCA_964391015.1 uncultured Ignavibacteriaceae bacterium | reverse complement strand
ATTATTTTATTTTAATTAATATGACATAACGGCCAGTACTGGCGACGGACGCAGCGTTAGCAAGTCTGTACGTCCAGTGCATTGTTATATCACGTTTTATCTTTAGTTTTAATTTGATCATTTAATGTTCAGATAATTTAAAGAAAATTATGGTTTACAAGGAACTTCTTCACCTTGATTGTCCAGACAAATTATTCCTTTGTCTAATAATGCGTATGCTACTAAATATCGGCCCTTTTTTAGATTGTTTAAATTATAGGAATTTTCATCCATTCCAACCCCAATAACATCAAGCGTAGGATATTTGAAATCAGTGATCCTTGTCCCATCGGGTCTTCCCAATGCAAATAGAAATTCATCTTTGCTTGCAAATGCAAAGAATCCGTTTTTATTGAATGACCTAATTTCCCTAAATTCTTCACCATTTATTGGTTCAATTGAAGGTGGTTTAATTAAAAATTTATTATCCGCTCTATGAACAACCGCTATGTCGTCGAAATTGGAAGCAGTCGCAATTATTTCAAAATTATTTTCAAACTTTGTTAATTGATTTCCAAGTGTATCAAAAATTGCTTTTTGAACTCCTTTTGACATTACCAACCATTTACAATTATTTAACTGCCATGCACTAGTGTATTCCGGTGAAATAATAATTCCTCTTACCTTGTGCCAAATTCCAACTTTGCGAGTAGGCAAATGTTCAATACCAAAGTACAAACATGTATCTGTTGAAAAACCCAATGAATAAATTTTCATATTTGGATCTGGGTGAATATTTTCAGATGTAGTTTTCTTCAAATTTTGACCCTGAGAATTTTGAGAACAAGCATTTAATATGAAGCAAATCAATAATCCAAAAACAAAGGCTACCTTATTCATAATTAATGTTTAAAAAATCTTTTACCTCAACAAATTGTCTTCTTTAATGTGATATAACTTTAAAAATAAGCGACACTCACTATTTAGCCATTTTTAAACGCTTGTGATACGTTTGCTCCAAAACAGTAAAATTGGGGCAGATTTATAAGTATCGAAGCTCCATCAAAGCTAAAATCATCATACACCCAGTGGCGGGCTCCATTGGCGTCCCGTTCGTATTTGCCTTTTAACCTGAAAGAACCCGTAGCCTGGGCCACATTGGAATTGGAATCCATAAGCCTTACGAGGAGGCTGAACACCAGGTGGGTTTGATTGGCGTTACTCCCGTTTTGGATACCAAAATTATTGATGGTCACCGGAAATCCCGCCACCTTCGAATTAGCAGCATTTAGCGTCACTGACCCCACTGTTATGTGGGGTGCATGGGTGGACAGGGCAAGGTCGGTCAAATAAAGGCCATTTGGCATCTCTACCAGGCTCCCGGTTTTTGTTCCTTTATAATCCGCTGGATTGCCTATCGTAAGGCTGGCATCGCACTTAAAAGTTGCCTTAAATTCTTCTTCATTTTCCAGCATCAGCGATATAGTCTTTTTGGTCATGGTAACATTCAATGCATTCCATATCGGGTAGGTCTTGGGCCTGGCGTCAAAACTTACATCCATGGTGTAGGTGTCCTGGCCATTGATGTCCTCCCATTTTAACCTGTAACCCAGCGGCCCGTCTTTGGACAATATCGGTACTCCCAGCTCCCCTCTTATCCCGAATCCTACCATATTTGACTGCAACACCTTGACACCTATACTGTCCATGGACATGCCCCACTCGCCTCCTACCAGTGCACCTCCGAGCAGTGGCACCTGCGATGATATATTGAATATGCCGGACACCCCTGCAGCCTCAATCAGCAGATGCTCGGCCTGCACCTTGACCCTCTCCCTGGGAGGGGGAGCCTGACCGTTGTTGATGCCATTGGCTCCGGCAAATGAGTTATTGGTCCTTTTAAATGGTTTGGGCAGCGTGATACCTATTGACTTGATGTACAATCCCTCCCAAAGCGGATTGCTCACATATGGATATGGTGTACCCTGTGGACTCTTTAACGAGCTGAAATCCAGATGTGCATCCCCCACAAAAAAACTCATCTTATCCCATTTTGACAGGACAAAGTGGTCTACTCCTAAATTTACGTACCAGTCATCCATATCCTGTACATCAAACTGCACAAAACCATTGACACGAGGCGTATTAGATGAGTCTTTTGCCATCACGGGCCTCGGATTGCCCGCCACATCAGTAGGTATTACCCACTCTCTGCTAAAAAAGATATGTGCCCCTACGCCCATCTGCTTAAATCCATCTCAATCAAAGAGTACATACGTGCCGGAATACGTATCGTCAAGTGGATTTTCCTGAGTATTTTGACCACCCAATTGTTTAGCCTGCTTGATGAGTATACCCGCTTTATTGTTTGTCTCCCCGACCTTAATGGCATAATCAGATAAAAGCAACACGGCTCCGGCTATCAGCCCTTTGTCCTGAGAGAAATATATGTTTTTGGCCCCAAAGTAGAGCACAGCATCCTGTCCGGTGAAGTCCTTACGTTTCAGGTCAATCTTTACGTACACCTCGATTATGGCGTAGGTGGGATAAATCTTTGCACTCTGAAAGACAATAAAAATATCAGTATTGCCCAGTTTTTGTTTTTTAACAATAGGCATTGATTCTAAGTTACCTCCCGTAAGTTTGTCGATAAATCTACCCGCTTGAATCGCTTTGTCGCATATTTCTTTGGCTTTTTTGACATTTTGGCTCTGATTGGCTTTGCCCAGTTTAAGCATAAAATCGGTGGCAAAACCAGGATCCGTCTGCGGTGGTGGTGTGGTGGCGGCAGCAGCAAGATGTGATGCTATCTCCTCATCCAGACCCGAAAAATGATAAGTACTCTTATCAAGCGGTGCAGTGATAAAAGTGGTCGCCCGCGGACCGGAAGATGGGATGGGGCCTATATTGGATGGAACCTGGCCGATAAGCAACGTATCGGCAGGGCCAGCCAAGGCCTCCATATGTATTGCGGCCACCCCAAATAAGGCCGCCACGATCAAGAGAAAAATCTTATTCATCACTGCATTGTGTTTTTTTTTAATAAATAGAAAAATTATCATACTGCTGCCCTCATGGGGCGGTGCCTTACTTTTTAATCAGACTGACGATGCCTACACCACTTACCTGTATCTTGAGGGTATCGCATGATACTCCCTTGACATTGATGGATTTAAATTTGCTGCCACCACATATCACCTCCAGGGTGGTGGTACCGTATGTATTATAGGCCCCGGACGTACAGCTATAGAGTTTTAAATCAGGGTCCGTATAGGTCTTGTCGGCCTTAAACTCCACCTGCGAGGTACTCGTCCCATACCGCCAGGTACCCTCTATGACCTTGCTGATAGAGCTGCTGTCACACGTGGGCGTGTTGTCTTCTTTACTGCATGCAGTGAAGATGATAAAAAAGGTGAGTGCTAAAAGATTAAGGTGTTTCATGTGTAATAAGTTTTGTTGTTATGATTATTGTCCTTAATTTATTTCTCATGTTTTTTATTTACACATTTAATTTATTTATTGCCAATAGAAAAACACAATATAATCTTCTTCTATTGCCTCTTCAAGCACCAAATAAAGTTCTTGCAAACCTATGGCTTGATCGTATTTTTCCAATGAAAGGTTATTGTCCACTTCATTACCATTACCTCCTATGGTTTTGATATATTCAAATATGGGTCTAGGATCAAAAGCTAAAGCATATACGCCTCCACTCTCATCTCTCCGATATCGGTCACCGTCGCTGGAGTATAGATAAAATAGATTATCTACATAACCTTTATACTCTGGTGTGTCTAAATACTGGTTGTCTAAATACCTAAGATCATTAAGTCTATACAACCCTCCATGTATTTCTACTCTTCGCACCTCATACGACCTGCTCTTGGATATATTTATCTCATATAGTCCTTCACATTTTATCTCTCCAGAAATGTAGGCACTATCTTTTTTTAATGAACTTGCAAACCAATAAACTCCCATAATTAATTATACATATTTTGTTAAATCTAATTCATATACCCGCAATACTGTAGAAGAATCATATACA
>CAYMKU010000099.1:0-4183 GCA_964391015.1 uncultured Ignavibacteriaceae bacterium | reverse complement strand
CGGCCTTCCTGCATCGCTCACCGCCCTCGTCATCAGCAATACAGCGGGCGCGGTAACGCCCAGCAACGCGGCACTGACCGTCACGTGCACTCTCAGCGTTGCGGCGGGCGCCGAGTTCTCGCGCATCGGCACGGCCTTCACGCTCACCACCGGGCCGGGCGGCGTCTCGAATGCCGGCACCATCACCCTCGATGGCACCTCCTCGGCCTGCGGCGAGGCCGACAACATCCTGATTCGCTCCAATGTCAATGGCGCGCAGCGATCGTGGTCAGGCGCGGGCACGTTCAACCTGACCGACGTCGATGTGAAGGATCAAGCCGGCGCGGCCGCGATCACGGTCAAGAGCGGCACCAACTCGGGCAACAACGGCGCCAACTGGACCTTCAGCGGCTGCGCCGCCGCGACGGCAACGCTCGTGGTCATAAAGCACGTCGTCAACGACAACGGCGGCGCGGCCACGGCGGGCGACTGGACGCTCACCGTCTCGTCTTCGAACGGCGGCACGGGCACCGGTAATGCCGCGGGCGCTGAGTCGCCCGGCACGAGCTACACGCTTCAGGCCGGCAAGGCCTACTCCGTGGCTGAGTCCGGCGGGCCCGCCGGCTACGCCGAGACCGATTCGGCCGACTGCAACATCGCCAACGCGGTTGCCGGAACTACATACACCTGCACCATCACCAACGACGACATTGCACCGACCATCCTGGTCAAGAAGCACGTCGTCACCGACAACGGCGGCAGCGCGTCCGCGGCCAACTGGCTGCTGACACTGTCGTCATCCAATGGCGGCTCTGGCACCGGTAACGCGGCCGGCAGCGAGACCGGCACCCTGTACACGCTCCAGGCGGGCAAGGCCTACAGCGTGGCCGAGTCCGGCGGCCCGTCGGGCTACGCCGAATCCGCCTCGAGTGACTGCACCATCTCGTCGGCCGTCCTGAACACGGCATACGTCTGCACCATCACCAATGACGACATCGCGCCGACTCTCCTCGTCAAGAAGCACGTAGTCAACGACGACGGCGGATCCGCGTTCGCGTCGTACTGGCTGCTTGCCGTCTCGTCTTCAAACGGCGGTAGCGGCACCGGCAGCGCCGCCGGCAGTGAGACCGGCACGCTTTACACCATTCAGGCCGGCAAGGCCTATGGGGTGGCTGAGTCGGGCGGCCCGGCAGGGTACTCAGCGAGTTCATCGGGCGACTGCACGATCGCATCAGCGGCCCTCGACACGGCCTACACCTGCACCATCACCAACGACGACCAGCAGGGCGTGCTGACCGTAGAGAAGTCGCTCACCACCGACGACGGCAGCCTGGCCGATTGCACCGACTTCAGCTTCAGCGTCGACGGTGGCCCAGACATCGCCTTTGAGGCCGACTGCAGCAACGACGTGTATGTCGATGCCGGCGACCACGACGTGGTCGAGTCGGGCACCCCGATCAGCGGCTTCAGCACGAGCTACGCCAACAGCGAGAACGCCAACCTCGACTGCCAGGACCTCCCGGTCGTCAACGGCGGCACCAGCGGCGACGTCACGTGCACCATCAGCAACGACGATCTCGAGGGCGTGCTGACGGTCACCAAGACGCTCATCGCCGACAACGGCAGTCTGCTTGGCTGTGCCGACTTCAGCTTCACCATCGACGGCGGCTCACCGATCGCCTTTGAGGTCGACTGCTCCAACGACGTGAGCGTCGATGCGGGCAGCCACGATGTCGTCGAGTACGGCTCGCCGATCGATGGCTTCACGACCGGCTACGCCAACAGCGAGAACATCAGCGCCGACTGCCAGGACCTCTTTGTGGCCAACGGCGGTGGCGCAGGCGACGTTACCTGCACCATCACCAACGACGACCAGCAGGGTGTGCTCCAGATCACCAAGGTCCTGCCCAATGACAACGGCAGCGCCGCGACGTGCGACGACTTCAGCTTCACCGTCGACGGCGGCAGCCCGATCGCCTTCGAGGCTGACTGCAGCAACGATGTCAATGTCGATGCCGGCGCGCACACGGTGGTCGAGTCGGGCACTCCGATCAGCGGCTTCACCACGAGCTATGCCAACAACGCCAACTCCAACCTCGACTGCGCGGCCCTGGCCGTCGTCAATGGCGGTGACGCGGGCGACGTGGTCTGCACCATCACCAACGACGACCAGCAGGCCTACATCACGATCGTCAAGGACGTCACAAATGACAGCGGCGGCGATGCCGATCCGGACGACTTTGGCCTGACGCTCGACGGCAATGCCGTCTCGAGCGGCGTCCAGGTCGCGGTTGACCCGGGGACCTATCAGGCCGGCGAGGCCGGACTGCCCGGTTACTCGTTCACGGGCTACAGCGGTGACTGCGATACGTCCGGCTCGATCACCATCGAGCTTGGCGAGTCGCTCACCTGCACCCTGCACAACGATGACCAGCAGGCCTATGTGATCGTCGACAAGACAGTCACCAATGACGATGGCGGCTCGGCCGGCCCGAACGATTTCCTCCTCACGGTTGACGGCAATGCCGTGTCCGACGAGGTTGCATTCGCGGTCGATCCGGGCAGCCACGTCGTTGATGAGACGAACCAGCCCGGTTACAGCTTCGAGGGCTTCGGCGGTGACTGCGACAGCAACGGCAACGTAACGGTCGCGCTCGGCGAGACCAAGACCTGCACCCTGCTCAACGACGACATCCAGGCCACGATCACGCTCGTCAAGGACGTGACCAACGACGATGGCGGCACGGCGGGCACGGGTGATTTCGGTCTGACGCTCGACGGCGACCCGGCGAGCAGCGGCGTCGCGATCGACGTCAATCCCGGCACGTACACGGCTGACGAAGCCGGCCTCGCCGGGTACACGTTCACCGGCTTCACGGGCGACTGCGACAGCAGCGGATCAATCACGATCGCTTTGGGCGAGGCGCTTACCTGCACGCTCCACAACGACGATGTCGCGCCCACGCTCAAGCTCGTCAAAGACGTCACGAATGACAACGGCGGCAATGCCGCCCCCGATGATTGGACGCTCTTCGCCGATGCGAGCGACACGTCCTTCACGGATCGCAACTTCTCGAACCTCGGTGGGTCGGGCGCGTTCACCGCGGTCTATGCCAACCATGCCTACGCACTGTCCGAGTCCACGAACGCGGGCTACAGCGCAGGCTCATGGAGTTGTGACGGCGGTTCGCTGACGGGCAGCTCGCTCACGCTTGATCTGGGCGATGTGGTCACGTGCACGATCACCAACGATGACGTGGCGCCCAAGCTCACGCTCGTCAAGAGTGTGACCAACGACAACGGCGGCAACGCCGGTGCCGACGACTTCGGGCTCACCATCGGTGGCAACCTGGCGTCGAGCGGCGTGGCGTACACGCTGATGGCCAACACGCCGTATGCGATCAACGAGGCTGGCCTCGCCGGCTATTCGTTCGTCGACATCACCGGCGATGCCAAGTGCCCGGCCCTTCTGGGCGGCACGATCACGCTTGATGAGGGTGACGATGTCACCTGCACCATCACCAACGACGACCAGCAGGGCACGCTGCGCGTGACCAAGGTGCTGCCCAACGACAACGGCGGCGACGCCACGTGCGATGACTTCAGCTTCACCATCGACGGCGGCAGCCCGATCACCTTCGAGGCTGACTGCTCCAACGACGTGCTCGTTGACGCCGGCGCGCACACGGTCGTCGAGGACGGCACCGTCAGCGGCTATGCCGTCAGCTACGCCAACAGCGAAAACGCCAATCTCGACTGCGCCAGCCTGGCCGTCGTCAACGGCGGCGCTGCGGGCGACGTGATCTGCACCATCACCAACGACGACATCGCGCCGACCATCCTGGTCAAGAAGCACGTCGTCACCGACAACGGCGGCAGCGCGTCCGCGGCCAACTGGCTGCTGACACTGTCGTCATCCAATGGCGGCTCTGGCACCGGTAACGCGGCCGGCAGCGAGACCGGCACCCCGTACACGCTCCAGGCGGGCAAGGCCTACAGCGTCGGTGAGTCGGGTGGCCCGAGTGGCTACTCCGCGTCCTCCAGCACCGACTGCACCATCGCATCGGCCGTCCTGGACACGGAATACACCTGCACGATCACCAACGACGACCAGCCGGCGAGCCTGACGATCATCAAGCACGTCGAGAACGACAACGGCGGCGGCGCCCTCGCGTCGAGCTGGATGATGGTCGTCACGGCGACC
>CAYMKU010000098.1:0-4351 GCA_964391015.1 uncultured Ignavibacteriaceae bacterium | reverse complement strand
TCGTGAAGGAAATCATTTTTAAAGTGTTCGTACTTTTCTTTATAATCCAAATAAAGATTTTTGTAATACTCTATGCCGTTTGTCAGATTGGATTGAAAAGTTTGATAATATTTAATTTGCTTTTCAGAAATTTCTGTCCCGCACTCTGCAATTAATCTTTTAAGATAATCTATGTATAATTTTAATTCTTTAAGAAAAAAATTAGGGCGGTCAGTTCGGTCAATAAAATTCTTCCTGCCGTAAATATGATCAACCATTTCTCGTAGAGATAATACTTTGTCAAAATACGCCATGTTAGGTCCTGGACAGACGGAAACCCCGATGCTGTTTCCTTTTATCTCCAGGTTATTATTCAACATTGCAGAATTTCCTAATCCAACACAGATACACGCTTTATCAACAATCTTATCAAACTCTTGATTGTAATCTTCTTTATTTAAATCCTTGGTGTCTAATTCTTTTATTTTAAGATGCTGATATTGACGCGAAGCAGAACAAATTGGGCTTTCGGTAAACTCTGTATTGAATGTTAAATATTTTTTCGGACAAGAACTTCCGGGTCTTCCTTTAACAACTAACTCCTTTTTCTCCAAATCCTGTGAATTATTTCTTACACTATTGAAAGGCACACCCAAAGGAGAAATATCGCTTAAATAAAGATCTGATTCTTTTGCCTGGCGAAGAAGTTCCATTGTTTGAGGATCAATATTTACAACTTCAGGAACAAGTAAAAACGGTGTCCCCCAACCAACTGAATCAAGTTGAAAATAATCCAAAAGAAATTCTTGCTCCTGCGAAGTTCCAATACCTCCCTGTGCGGTAATTTTTATATTAAATGGTGATGTGGGGCAATATCGTTTTTTGTTTCTTAACGCTTCTAAATAAACCTCATGTGTGGTATTAATCAATTCATCGCGCTTGTTTTTAAACTCCTCGAGAATCGGTCCCATTAAATAACCATCAGTTGCAAAAGCATGCCCGCCGCAATTAAGCCCAGACTCGATCCTGTATTCAGAAACCCATATACCCTTCTTAGCCAAATACTTTCCCTGGATAATTGCCGATCTATAATCACTCACTTTTAAGGTAATCTTCTTACAGAGAAATCCTTTATTGTCCGGATAAAAATCATCAAATTTTTCAAGATAGCTGTATAACCTCGGATTCATTCCTGCAGATAATACTAGGGATGAACTTAACTTACTATTTGCAAATCCTCTCAAAGCAGCATGTGCATCGTTAAACTCCACAGGAAGTTTTTCATCTCCGCAGTAATTCTCCGAATCAACCTTTGTCATTATGTTTACATCAATACTCCCGGCATGAATATTATCATGGATCCATTTTTGAATATCTTTTTTAACAGTGCTGCCGCTTTCAATTACCTCATAAAATTTTTTCTTTATCTCAGAAATATCGGGAAGCATTTCAATATATTTATGAATCTCTTCTCCTTTTTCATAGATAGAATTTTTTACTTCTGCAAACTTTTCACTCACAAGTTGATTAATTAAGTTGAGATAATTAGTAATCCGCTCGGCTCTATAATCTTTCGCCTTTTCAGGAATAACAGAATACGGAATACCAATTTTCCTGCTGTAATATTCCCGCATCTTTTCAACCAAACCATCATCAACAATTGAAATAACAGAAGAAATTCCGTAAGGAGCTACTTTGACGGGTGTATCTATTGTAAACCCAAGTCCCATGACAGGGATATGAAACTTATGCATTAAACCGAATGTCCTTTGATATGTATATTAATTTGCATGACAAACTAATACATTAATTCGAAATAATTGCAACAGTACGAGTAGAAATGTGATACAAATAATTATCCCTATGAAATTTTCACTAAAAACTTCTTGATTCTGCTATTCACAAATGAAGCATTTTCAATTGGCGCCATGTGTCCGGCGCCAGGTACAATTTCAAGGTGTGCATTTGGAATTTGTTCAGCCATCAATTCCATGATATCGGGCGGCGTTAGACGATCATCCTCTCCACACAACAGTAGGGTTGGGATTCTTATCTCGTTAAGATAGCGTGTTGTATCTGTTCTTCCCGCCATTGCAAGCAGACATCCTTTCACACCAATGGCATTCGAGTTCAGAGATTTGTTTAGGACGCGCGAGTATTCTTCATTTGAATCTGTAATTGATTTAACAGAGAAGCACATTGGAACAAACTCAGAGACAAACTGTTTTACTCCAGATGTATTTATTTTCATAATATTCTCTGCGCGTTTTATTTTTCCTTCATCGGTATCGGACGAAGATCTAGTATCACACAAAATTATCCCGCTGTAGTTTGATTCGTTTCTTTCAATAGCTCTGAGAGAAATGTATCCGCCCATAGAAAGTCCGCATAAAACCGGTTTATCAAGCTTCAATTCATTTATTATTGCTTCAAGATCATCCACAAATGATTCCATGGTATATTGCCCATCGCCAATGGGTGATTCACCAAGTCCTCTAATATCATATGAAACGCAGTAGTATTGCGATTTCAGTTCATCAATTTGCTTGTCCCACATTGTGTGATCGTACGGAAAGCCGTGAATTAAGACGATTGGTTTTTTATTTAAACTTCCCTCTGTAAAAATTGAAAGACCAGATTTTGATTGTTCCATAATTCATTGGTTAGTTTTTAATTCTGGTTTTAACTTAAAGATTTTAGAGAATAATAGGAAATTGATTCGGATCAGGATAACAAGTGTCGGTCAATCCCTCAAAGCTTTCTGTCACATTGAGCCAGTCAAAATGTGACATTACTTTCTCATGTCATGTTTCGATAAGCTCAACATGATATTATGATATTCCTTAAAAGAATTCTGGATTTCATTCGCATTCACTAAATTATTTTTTATGTTTGAGCAATTGCAAATTATTGATATGGGTAAAATGAAAATTGCCTTCCTTTCTTCTGAAGCTGTGCCGTTTGCAAAAACAGGCGGACTTGCAGATGTTGCCGGTACCCTTCCCAAGGCACTCACCGAACTTGGATGTGAAGTAAAGTTATTTCTTCCTAAATATTTTTTTATAGACGAAAACAAATTCGGATTGCACTACAACTGGGACGTTGGTGAAATGCTCATAAGAATTAATGGGCATTTACGATCTGTTCATTTACATCAAGCCAAGCTGAATAATTCTAATGTTGAGGTAAACTTTATCGATTGCCCACACTACTTTCACCGCGGGCACATTTATACCAACGATCATGATGAGGACGAAAGATTTATCCTCTTTAGTAAAGGTGTTATAGAAGCAATTCAAAGAATGAAATGGGCACCTAACGTCATCCACTGCAATGATTGGCAAACAGGCTTAGTCCCTCTTTTCATTAAGGACAATTACAATTGGGATAGGATGTTCGATAAAACAGCAACACTTTTCACAATTCATAATATTGGATATCAGGGGAGATTTTCAAAATCGGCTTTGTTAAGCGCCGAAATCCGAGGTGATTTGTTTTATCCCGGAGGTCCTGTAGAGTATGAAAACTCTGTTTCGTTTATGAAAACAGGAATTCTTTTTTCTGATTTAATCAACACGGTAAGTAAAACTTACGCTCATGAAATTCTTACTCCAGAATATGGTGCAGGACTACATAATATTATTGCCACAAGAAGAAATGATTTATTCGGAATCTTAAACGGTGTTGATTACAACGATTGGAATCCGGAAACAGACAAACACCTTCCTTTTAATTATTCAAAAGACAATCTCCTGGGAAAATTTAAGAATAAAAAATTCTTATTAGAACACTTTGGCATTCCATATCATGAGGACGATCCTTTAATTGGGATCGTATCAAGAATGGTTAACCAAAAAGGCTTTAATATTTTTGCCAGTGCAATACAGGATTTAATGTCACTCAATGCCAAATGGGTAATTCTTGGGAGCGGAGAAGACCAATATGAAGAAATGTTCAGACATCTCGCTCATATCCTACCAAAAAAGGTGGCAACATACATCGGTTTTAATAACGAACTTTCTCATCTAATTGAAGCCGCAGCAGATATGTTCTTAATGCCATCGCGATACGAACCGTGCGGGCTCAACCAAATCTACAGCATGAAGTATGGCACTGTTCCAATAGTCAGAAAAACCGGCGGGCTTGCAGACACAGTTCAAGATTGGGACGAGATGAATTATTATGGACAAGATACAGGTAATGGATTTTCTTTTAATGATTACACGAGCTATGCTTTCTATTTAACTGTGCATAGAGCAATAAACGTATTTCATCATAAAGATGTTTGGAAAAAAATTATGCTGAATGGAATGAACAGAGATTATTCATGGAAGAACTCTGCAAAGGAATATATTTCTCTTTACGAAAAAGC
>CAYMKU010000097.1:0-4425 GCA_964391015.1 uncultured Ignavibacteriaceae bacterium | reverse complement strand
TCTTCGATCGAATACGCGAGCTTCTCGGTTGTTATGTGTTCGTCCATGAGACTACCTCTGCTGCTCGCTTGGCAACCTTTGTGCCGAATGCGAAGTAGCGAAAAGTGTTGAATTGGGGCGTTATTTGTGACCTAAGCGGGCCTCACCCTTGAACGATTTTGCACCAACGGCTCAGCTTTGAACCAGGGGTTGGTGCTTCGTGTTGCAGCAGCGTGGTGGAGCATCGAACCCTTCAGCGCTTGAAATGTGATTTGAGCTCGGTCAGCTTTCCGAGTCGACGGACGATGGTTCCCGGACTTGGGCATTCTCCTCGAATGCTGGCGCGCCGGATCTCATGGAAAGTAGGCATCCGGCCGAGCTTTTTCGATAATTTCTTGAGGGCCAATTTGATCTCTTCGTCTGGGTACGAACGGGGCTTCACCTTACCAAAGCTGGCCGCCCGATATGCGGCCGGTAAACTTCCGAACATGCTCGCGAATGTAGTAGCCGAGGCGCACTTGCCGAGTCTGCTTGCGGCATTGATGTCCCGGTCGGTCGGTTTTCTTCCAAGTTTCCTTCCAAGCGCTTTAAGCTGTGCCATCAATTCTTCTTTGGTATATTTTTGCCAATACGTTGTCCGTTCTTGGGCCTTGCGGTAGGCCGTCTGCGTTCTGGCGGCACGACGCGCTTTTGAAAGCGTTCCGAACGCCTTCAGAAACATCTTCAGCGACGGCCCTTTACCTGCCTCAAACAACCTCTGAATATCCGATCCCTGAATTGGACGGTCGAGCGTCGCGTCCAACTCGCTTAGAATTGTAATCAGCTCTGCCCGGCTGTAAATCTTTCTAGCAGCGCCGGCTGCCTCGATTGCGGCAGGAACCGAGCCGAATGCGCGGACAAAATGATAAGGCGGTGAAACCTCTCTTCTCCGCCGCGCCTCATCAACGTCCTCGTCAAAAAGAGGCCGGCCTAACTTCTGACGAAGCTGGCGAAGTTCTTTCAACAGTCTTTCGCGATCAGATGCGTCAAATTCTTGCTTATACCTGGGTTTCAGCTTTGCCCGCTTTAGTGCGGAAAGGAAGCTGCCGAACACCGCGTAATATACGTACAACGGATAAACTCGTTCGTGTTCTCGTAGTTCGGGCCAGTCGTATGTTGTCGGTGTCCTGCCCAGTTCTCGCGAAACTTCTTTGAGCTCGGCGACCAAATATTGCTTCGACGGCAAATCATCCTTCCTAAGCCTCTTCTTCTTGCCGGTTCTGATTTCCGGATTCTCGAGGAACCAACGACGGCATGCGCGGCAGTAAAACCTTTGCTTCCGATGCTTTCCAAAACCGGCCTTGGAGGTTTCCTTACTACCACAGTGGCAACAAATAATGCCTGATCGAGTTGGAGGTCGTCCCATTACCCAATCGTAGCATTACCAATAAATCTTTGGTTTCGCGATCCGCGATACTCGCCGGCATCATTGCCAAGTTGACGGACAAACGGACCGTCGATGAGCAAGTCTGTGTGAGTGAGAATGAAATCTATGTTGGGATTTTTTCGCCCGATCAGCGCTTCGAATGTATAGCCCGAATAGATCGTCATATTGAGACTGTGACGCTTTAGCCTTGAAACGAGTTCTGCAAGTGGCCGAGGTTGATCGAATGGCTCGCCCCCGAGGATCGTCACCCCATCGTGAAAATTACGTTTGGCAATGATCTCGTCAACGATTGAGTGAATCGATGTCAGTGTTCCGTTTTCCCTCCGGTGAGTTTGAGGAATGTGGCACCCGATGCATCGAATTGAACATCCAGCGGTTTGGACTACGCTGCGTCGGCCCGGGCCATCAACAACTGAGTTGTGATAAAGCCGGTAAAGCCAGATAGAAAAGCTGTCTGAATCAACCTTATCCTGAGCCGCGCGCTGATGCTGAAAAACAGGCAGGTATCTTTCTTTTTCGGCCGGCTTGGAGCAGTTCAGGTTTACTCGGGAACCAAGATCATTCGCAAGATCATCAACTTCTCCTGTCTGAGCTTGAGAAATCTCAACCGTAACTCGCCCGACATCAGGCTCCAGCACGAAAACCAGTTCCTTATTCATTTGATCCTACCCGCCGTTTTGATTGAGGTTTTATATGATATTCAGCCGTCTGCCGATCGGTTGTGGGGGCACCGAGTATCTGTTTTAGCTGGCGTGCAGTTTGCTCGCAAGCCGGTCCCTGGATTCCGTTGATTTGGGTATCACATTTTCCGGTTTCAGTATCGATGGTGAATTCAATTTCAGCCATGTCTTTCCTCTTCGACCCTAGAATTTGACACGTATCTTGATGGTCTTTCCGATTCGCTCTTTAACGAGAGTCCCGCCGAGTTTCCTCGCCATCTTTCGTGCCGCCGCTTCGTGGTAGTGATTCTGAAGCCTCACAACAAAGTCCTTCCCAAGACTATAGTCAAGATCCATGTCGTCGATCACAGCAACGTAGCCCGACGACTTTTTCCGGAAACCGATATCGGCCAGGAGGTGATATCTTTTCACGTCTCTTCGGCGGATGATAATGTCCGCAGTCCGAGCATTTCGCTTGTCCCAACCGTCGAGCGGCAGATCCTTACCTTGGGTCACGGTATCGAATCCGATTTCAGCCAGTGCTTCGAGCAGCAGGTCTCCATTCGCGAACGACTGCGATTCGAAAGTCATATACTTACTCATTGATCAAAAGCCTCCTCGCATCAAAACTCGTAGATCCTGTCACCTCGATTCCCGCCGATTCCAGAGTTGTCTATCCGACCTGCCGCTCCTTTGATATTGTTGCGTGCCCATTTGCGAATCTCTTCGATCTTTTCGCTCATCATCTGTGCGGTGGGGGTAATGCTCTCGACCGCTTTAAGAATGTCTTTAGTTTCGGCAGATCGATCGCCGTCGATGAACGCTTCAAGAACGCCGTCTTTGACCGCTCCCTCGATCTCCGCACCCGAGAAGTCCTTGCTCTTCTCAACGAGCTTTTCGAGGTCGAATTGATCAGGATTCAGTTCGCGTTTCTTCAGATGAACTCTGAAAATCTCTGTCCTATCCTCCGGACTAGGAAGATCTACGAAGTGTATATAAGAGAACCGGCCGATGCGGAACTGCTCGGACTCAAGCTCTCGGACGTCGTTCGCTGTCGCGAAGACCAGAACATCCTTGTTGTCCTGCATCCAGTTAAGTAGATAGGAGATCGTTCGTGCCGTCTCGCCTCCATCGGTCTTATTGGAGGACTTCATTCCCGACACCGCTTTCTCGAATTCGCTGATCCCCAGAATTCCCTTGATCGTCCCAGCGATTGACAACGCCCTCTTGATCGACATCGCTGACGAGCCGATCACACCGCCACCCTCGCCCATGATCGAACCGAAATCCAGATCGAGTAGGGCCCGATTCGTGATGCTGGACGCGACCCGTTTGCAAAGGTCTTTTCCGCAACCCGGCAGCCCCACAAGAAGAATTCCCTTGCACGGTTCAACATGACGGGCTTTCGCTCGCGGGCTGAAAGTGTAGGCAGCACGCTCAAGGATCGATCTCAATGACTTGTAGCCGCCAAGGTTGCTCGCCGGCTCGGGGTGAACGTACGTAAGCGAACCGCTTCCGCGGATCACGTTCTTCTTCTCTTCAAGAATGACGCTGATCGATTCCCGATTGAGGCCGTTGCAGCTTATGACCGCCTTCGCGATGACGTTGCTGATCTCGCCGGCCGTTAAGCCGAGTAATGATTGCAGCAAGGCAGTCTGCGTTTCTTTTTCGAGATCGATAGCAAGCCCGCTCGATCGAAGATTCTCAAGCTGCAGTTCGATCGACTCTTCGATCTCGTACTCCTTCGGAAGTTCGAGATCGATCTGGGTGATCTCCTTTTCGAGAGTTTTCAGATCGGGAAAGTTTGGCCCGACGAACAGAACCGTCGCTTTGGTGGACTTGAGCTTCCACGCTATTTCTCTTAGCCGACGAACAAGCAGTGGATCCTCCTGACCGTATGGGGATATGTACGGAGCGTAGTCGCACAGCAGGAAGATGCCCGTTTTCTGCTCCGAGATGAATCCGAGTACGCCTTCCGGATCTTCCGTGTCACCCACCGATGCCGGGTTCTGAAGGATGCCCTCTTTCGGATCGAAGATCTTCTGCAGTCCCGTTGGCCGACTCCAGAAATACAGAGGCTTTTCCTTGTGCCTCTCTTGAAAAACAAGATCGATCATAGCCTCGCGGACACGATCTTCCTCGTAAGTGTTTATGGCGATCAGCGGGTAACGGGCTCTTATCCTTACGTCCAGTTCGCGCAGGAATCTATCGACGCTTTTCGCGCCGCATTCGGATGTGGTCATGTTGGTTTTATTGGTCGATCAGAACTCGACGCGGAACTCGAGCTCCCTGAGTTGCCGCCATTCGATCTCGTCCGCTGCGGTTATGCGAAGGTCGCGTTTTAGCTGCTGATCCTCATCA
>CAYMKU010000096.1:0-4433 GCA_964391015.1 uncultured Ignavibacteriaceae bacterium | reverse complement strand
CTCCGAGTACGACCATGGAGACGATCGGCCGGAGGCCCCACGCGACAGGCTGCTCCGGCCCGAGACCGCGATTGTCGTGGAACCTTCTTATGAACGCGACTATCAAAACGAAGCTCGCGATCGTCCAAGCTAAAAACGTCAATATTGGCATCAATGGTTTGATAATCGTGTCGAGCACCGACCGGAAAAGCCATTCCTGCCCGGTCCGCATAAGATTTGTGATCTGCTCGCTGAAACTCGGTGCGGCGGGCTTTGGGGGAAGCACGGGACCTGACGGTGTCGCCGTAGGGTTCGCAGGATACTGGTTCTCGAACTGTCGCAGGACAGGTGCCGGACTCCCATCGAGCGGCGGCATGAAAGGAGAATCGGAATTGATTGTCAAGATCAGATCGTTCGCGGTTACCGGCTGCCCGTTCATGGTCCCTATCGGGGTCTGCCCTTCCACCCGAGGAGGACGCGGGGGACGAGGCGGCCGTTGACCGACCGCCGTCGTCGTAAAAAGGCAGGCGAAGAGGCAGGACGTTAGCAGGAACGTGAGTGCGGCAGCCGTGCCGCGCGATATAAATTGGACTTTCATAGCGTTGCTTTATTCCGTCTAAGGCGTTTGAGGTTATGGAAGCGGGCTCTGGTAAACGTCATCGTTCCAGATCTCGTATCGCTCCAGTTCGCGCAGAAATTCGTCCGACGCTCGGGTGATGCCGGTCATCATTTCCGTAGTTCGGCGGATCTCCTTTCCGAATTCGGTCATCTGCTCGACCTTTAGACCGTAAGCTACGAATTTGGCCTGGATCTTCGCTTCGAGTTCGCGAAGCTGGCCTTCGACGGTCGTGATGCGGAGGTTCACGGCCAGCATCTGGTCGATAAGCGACTGAACGCCGTCCTGATTGGCGTCAGGATTTGCGGAGATAGCCCGTGTCGCGTCTGCGATCTTTTCCCGTTCCTCGTAAAGTTTTGCGAGATCTAGTAGCATGTTCTCGCGGTCGAACAGCATCCGCTCGAGTTCGGAATCAAGTTTTGCGAGGCGTTCAAGATTGGCCATCTCTGCGTCCGCGCTTCGCCCGATCGAGAAACGTAAGAAATCGTCCAAGTCTCTCTTGTTGGCATCCATGTCGAAGATGCCGTTTTTCAGTCTGCGGGCGATGTTGACGACGGAATGTATCTGGCTCGTTATAGTAGTCTCGATCCGTTTCTTGAGTTCGAATGTGCCGCGGATCAGCCGCCCGAGAGTGGCGTAAGTCGTTATCAGCTGCTTGTGACGCATGACCTGCTCGTCGACCTTGTCGAGAATCCCGCGGAGGTTCGTGACGCTTTCGACCATCTTTTCGTATTGCTTGACGGCGTTCTCGTACATCGAGATGTAGTGGTTGATCGTCTCGACCCAGCGGGCGGCTTCCTCGATCTTTTTCGCGACCTGGAGTGCATATTGCGATGGGTCGAACACTGTCCACTGCGCGTGAACGGGGCGCACATCGATGCCGATGAGTACCGATGAAAGAACAACCCCAATGATCATTTGTCTAACAGCTCCGTTCCTATCCGTCATGCCGCCACCTCCAGGCCGCTAAGCTCATTAAGGTCGATGGGAGAGATCTCCGTCAGACCGACCGCGGTCAACCCATTTGGGTACTTCGAAGCCAGCCAGGAGACGACGATCTCCGGCGGCAGGTCGGGACGAATACTCTCGACAAGCCGTCGGGCGTTCGCCTCGTTTGTGTCGTTGGTGTTCGCCCACAACATCGCAGGGGACAGACAGACCTCCGCCATTTGGACGATCTTGTCCGCTCCGCTCCCGATGACGAACACCCACTGCGTGTAACGGCCGTATTGGTTCCTGATCCCCCGGATCGCGGCGATGGTCTCAGGCGCCAGTTCGCAATCGTCCGCGAGACGCTCGAAGCCGCCGATCTGTTTCCCGATCATCTTCACGCCGGAGTTTTTCACGAGATCGATCCCGGTAACGTTCGGCTGTTCCGGCGTTCCGGTGAAATGCTCGTAGGCTTGCGAGAAGAGGACCGTGACGAGTCCTTCCTTGCGCCCCGTCACGGTTGCTTCGGCAATAAGCTCCTGGATAGCCGGGAAATGCCGGTTGACCTCGCGCATCTCGTCGCACAGGAAAAGGATCGGAGTCTTTTGGTTATGTTCATCCTCTTCACCGATCTCCTGCATGATCTGTGCGCTGATGCGGAAACCCACACTTTCGCGTATCTTCTCGTCGAGGCTGCTTATTCCCGATAGTTCGAAAACGTCGAACATCGACGGTTCATCGTATTCGGGGTGCGTCGGGGCGTTCAGCCACGGATCTTTTCGATGGATGTTCAGTTTCAGGTAAAGCTCGTTGGCTTGCCGCTCTTCACCGGCGTTCCAGTGGTAGCTCTTGAGAATGTCGAGGAAGTGCCCGAGTGTCGGCTGGAACTTCGGTCGGCCGTGACCGTTCCGCGCGAGAGCCATCTTGTAAACCTCATCTATCACGGTCGATGCTATGGCGCTCGTGATCGCGTCCGTTTTCGGCGTCTTGCTCAGGATGAGGATGTCCGTGAGCACCATCGCGAGCTGTCTCTTTGTTGGAGGCACGCCATTCTCTAATCCGGGATAGTTCCAGATATTGATGGGCTTTGGATCTTGTTCGGTGAATTCGACATGCCTTCCGCCGAAGAGACGGCAGATCGGCTTGAACGAATGGCGGTAGTCCATCACGCGCACTTTCACATTCCCGCGATGGGCGCGTATGTCGGTGATCAGCATTGACGCAAGGAACGACTTCCCCTCACCCGATGCCGCAGTGACGATCACGGTCGGAGATTTGATGAGCGAACGATCGTACAGATCAAGACCGAACATCTGGCCTTTCGGAGTAGTAAAAATGCTGTGCGGACGTTTACTCCCTCGCCAACTCGTCTCGGTCGGTACGAACGCGATCACGGAATCCGCTGTCTCGGTGAGTTCCTGGCCCGTACGTTTCGAGGAAAGTTCTCCCGCAAGCATCCTGGGATAGATGGCACGCTGACGAACTGCGTCCTCCCGAACCGCATCGGCACCGATCTTCTTCCGGATCACCGAGATAACTG
Organism: uncultured Ignavibacteriaceae bacterium; assembly: GCA_964391015.1. Lineage (GTDB taxonomy): Bacteria > Bacteroidota > Ignavibacteria > Ignavibacteriales > Ignavibacteriaceae > XYD12-FULL-36-8. The sequence continues at coordinate 1,368 of CAYMKU010000096.1, read as the reverse complement.
CATCGCAACGGTCGTCGAGGACCTCCAGCTGACGGCGAGCTTCTTTTGAACCCTTCGATCTCTCGGCAAATACGATCACGTTCATCCGGAGGCGGCATATCTCCTCGTTGTCGGCTTCCACCTGTTCGAGCAGGTTTTCGAGATCGCCCTTTATCACCACGGCGTCCTTCTTCAGGTTCCTGAAGCCGAGCCAAGTGTTGCGGCTCCCTTCGATCCGGTCGATCCGCTTTTGGAGATCCTTCTTTGCCGCTTGCTTCTCGGTCGTCATCAGATCGACGACGATCTCATGGGGAAAACCTAAAGCTCGCGTTGCTGTCAGATAACGCATCACGTCGGCTGTGACGAAGCCGTTAGTAAGGCTCTTGAGGCTCACAAGGCTCGCCGGGGTGCCGTTGTGCCGGATGAATTGATCGCCACCGGCTTCGATCCTGGTACTCGCAAGATACCTCCTTATATCAACGCGCCGATTCTTAGGAAGGACGGGAACGTCTGCGTGATCGCGTCGGTGGCTTGCGAACAGGTTTCCGAACAACTCATCTGACCCCATTTCTAGAAGGTTCAGCGATCTTGGGAAATTCGCCTCGAACGCCTGAAAGACGCGCAATGCTTTGGCTCGGCATTCAGATTCTGCTTTAAGTTCTCGCGTTACCACAGCCTGGTCGGCCGCGTTCCTTCCTTTTAGGATCGGCTGCCGCAGGAATCGGAGAATGCCGTTTTCACGAACCGTGCGGATGATCGAAGGAAATGCTGACCCCAAGAGACTGCTGTCGGCCGCGTCTCTCACTGGAACGCGTATCCAAACGCTTGCGGACTGCCTCATCACCTGCCCGGAGCGGATAGATTCCTCATGAAGTGACAGATTCGTTGCCTGGAGGACCGACGCGATCGGGTCGCTGTTCCCTACATCCCGGGAGCGTAGGTGATCCCGCAGCACCCGCCCGTCATCCGCCGCGTTAACGAAACGGAACTGGATGATCGTGCTTGGTGGCTTGTCGAACTTCAATATCGTCTTCAAATCCTCGAAGCGCTGCTCGGTCAGCCGTCCGTCGTCATAAAGCGTGTTCGCCGGCTCAAAGCTGTAAGTCTTGCCGAAGCTCCCGTCGCGGTAACGAATAATGTTGCCTTCGAGTCCCAGGATCTCGGTCGGGAAAAGCCGGCCGCCTTCGACCTGGATCTCAGAGGATGCCGGAGTACGAGTTATCGGTCCGATTTTATTCATCTCCGCTTGATGAACACGAAAATGCGGAAACACGAGCCTTCCGATCAGAATGCCCATACCCGCAAACAGAAAGCTGCCAAAGAGTGCGATCGCAAGGTGTGCGAAATAAAGATTTGCTGTGTCCATTTGTTTCTTCAGTTTTTGATCCA
>CAYMKU010000095.1:0-4470 GCA_964391015.1 uncultured Ignavibacteriaceae bacterium | reverse complement strand
TTTTATCCAAGAAAAAATACAGGAACTCCCATTTCAATGTCCGTTACAGATACAAGACTTCCAGGAGACACTATCCAAGCAAATGTTGTTGTTCAGGTTATTTCGCCCCTAAAAGCTGGTCAGTATTATTTAAGAGTTCATGCAGTGGAAAGAAAAATTACTTATGCAACCGCACCTGGAACAAATGGCGAAACTATTTTTTACGATGTATTCAGAAAAGCTTATCCAACCTCAGTGGGCACTGCAATACCAACAGCTATCGGGACATATAATTTCTCCTTCAAATACAAACTCGATACTGCTGTTTGGATAGATTCCATGATCTATACAGCAGCATTTATTCAAGATGATTTTTCAAAAGAAGTTGTTAACTCTGCAAAAAGCAGACGAAGCACTTTTGAAAATGTTTTAACTTCAATAAGTACAAATCTCCCTACAGAAAAACCTATACAAGATATTAAATTTGTCGGCAGAAATGATTTTTCATCACCAAGAGTGAACAGTGAATTGTTAGCTGGCACATTCGCTTATGAATTTTTTGAATCAACTTTCCCCTCGGCAGGATGGAGATTGGTAAATCCAGACGGCAGTATCACATTTACCCAATTCTCAGGTGCTAATGGCCCATCATTCAGCGGTTCAAAATCCATTACGTTGGAATTCTATAGTTACAGTTCCAGTGGTAGAGCAGATACTTTGTACTCAAAAAAATATTCTGGACTAATTACTGCTGATACACTAAAATTCGATTGGGCTTATGCCCAGTACTCAAGTACTTACGTTGACAGATTAATAGTAAAATTGTCACAAGATGGAGGGGTAACATTCCCATATACAATTTTTGATAAATCCGGAAGCACATTAGCGACAGCTCCTACTACCACAAATTCTTTTGTCCCGACAGTTGGCCAATGGGGCACTTTTAAATTTGCTTTAGACATGTTGGTTCCTGTTGAGTTAACTGCCTTCAGCACTGCCGTAAGCCGCAATAATGTTCGCTTAAACTGGACAACAGCAACCGAAACCAACAACCTTGGATTTGAAATTCAAAGAAAAATTGGCAATGATTTTATAACTATCGGATATGTTAAAGGAAGTGGAACTACAACACAGACTCAAAACTATTCCTATCTGGATAAAGATCTTCCTACGGGAAATTATCTCTACAGATTGAAACAAGTTAATTATAATGGCTCTTATGAATTCTCAAAGATTGCTGAAGCTAATGTAGAACCGAGTGATTATTCGCTTGAACAGAACTACCCGAATCCATTTAATCCAAGCACAAAGATTAGTTTCAATCTTGCAGCGGATTCTAAAGTGACATTAAAGATCTTTAATCTTTTGGGGGAAGAAGTAAAAATATTGGTTAATGGAAACTTTCCTGCTGGCAATCATAAAGTTGATTTTAATGCGTCAAATCTGAACAACGGTGTATATATCTACAAGTTAGAAGCTGCCGGAGTAGATGGTTCAATCTACACTAATGTCAAAAAGATGACATTAATTAAATAGTAAATATTTTTGTGAGCGGTGTAAATGCACCGCTCTAATTTTTTCTTTAAGAATAAATGCATGGAATTACGATGAAAGCACTTTTTAATAAAATAGTTTTATTAATGTTCTTTGGATTCGTTTCGATTATAGCACAAGATATAACCTTTGTTCCACAGGATACGTTACTTGTGGATACACTTAATGCCGACATGGCTTTTTACATTGATGTAACAAACACATCAACACAGGACCAAACGATTTACCTTGTTCGCACACAAAATGATTTACCGGCAAATTGGCAATCTTCGTTATGCTTTGATTTTTGCTGGGCGCCTCAAGTTGACAGCATTGCAACAACACCGGATTTTATGAGTACTCCACTAACACCTGGAGAACATCGAGAAATTTCAGTACATATCTTTCCACAGAACAATCCTGGAACAGCCCATGTACGAATAAAAGCAGGAACATTTCGAAGTCCAGGGGTTACATTTACAGTTAACCTTACCGCTATTGCACAACCAGTAGGGGTGAAGGACAAAACTCCAATTGCAGATGACTTTTTACTTTCACAAAATTATCCCAACCCGTTTAACCCGGTTACAAAAATAAGATACACAATACCAGCCCTCACCTCATTCCTCTCCCAGGGGGAGAGGATGTCTGAAGGACAGGTGAGAGTTATATTAAAAGTTTATGATGTTCTCGGAAATGAAGTTGCTATTCTTGTAAATGAAGAGAAAGAACCTGGAGCTTATGAAGTTGAGTTTAATTCTGTATCAAGTATCCAGCATCCTGCATCCGGCATTTACTTCTATCGCTTATGGGTAGGAAATTTTATCCAAACACGCAAAATGATTCTGGAGAAATAATGAAATTAATTGTCTTATTGATTCTTTGCTTTGGAGCATCCTCCTTTCTCCAAGCCCAGGAAAAAGAAACTCAAACCATACGGACCGCTCCTAATTTCAAAATAGAAAATATTGACGGCAAATTTATAGAGCTTCAGAAAGAAATCGGTAGCGGACCGATTATCATAAGCTTCTGGGCTACTTGGTGTAAACCATGCATCGAAGAACTCACTCAGTACAAAAGCATATTTAAAGAATATGAGTCCAGAGGAGTAAAAATTTTTGCAGTTTCAACCGACAATGAAAAAACTACAGCAAAAGTACGCCCGCTCGCAAAATCAAAAGGTTATCCGTTTACAATTCTTTTAGATCCTAATTCAGAAGTTGCCAGAAAATATTATGTACCCTCTGTTCCTTATGTTGTTATTTTGGATAAGCTGGGAAATATTGTTTACGCCCACCTCGGTTATATGAAAGGCGATGAAATTAAGGTTAGGGAAAAATTGGATGAACTGCTGGCTCAAAGTATTGAACGACCTAAATCAATAGACTAATTCCTGGAAACACTTAAGTGAAATTCGCAAACCTTCTTTTCGTCTTGTTATTTTCGCTGTTAATTACCAATCAAACACATTCACAAAATGACCACGCTGGGAATTTACAATATTTTCTTCCGGATGGACTTGGTTTTGCTAATCAGCTTGAATATTCTTTTGACATAAACAAGAAGTTAGAAATATTTGAAGATTGGCTGAACGTTGATTATCGAAAAGGAATTTTTTCAACAGGAATACGATTCGATTTATTTCAGCCAAATGATCCAAGTCCTTCTGTGAATCGGGGAAAAATCCGATATGCTGACATTGGTTATAAATATTTAAAAGTTGAGCTTGGCGATGCTGAAGAAAGTGGAGAAATTACTGTTGGAAATTTTTATACGTTATTCGGCAGAGGAATGATTGTTAAAAGCTATGAAGACAGAAACATTAGAATTGATAACAATCTGCTGGGAGTAAAAGTAACCGGCAAATATTGTGGGTTCATTCTTAATGCATTAACAGGAATGCCTGAAAACTCAAACGTTGAACGAAAGGATATTCTTCATGCTGTTGATTTCGAGTATAGGGGGATTGAAGATTTGAAAATTGGCGGAACATTTGCATCAAACCAACCAGAAGCCGATGGAGTTGCCAAAACAAGAATGGCCGCTCTAAGAATTGAACCGCGAGTTTGGAATTTTGATTTTTACGGTGAGTACGGAATCAAACAAAATGCCGATATAAAAAATTCTTTTAATGGAGAGGAATCGCTCGCAGGAAAAGCTTTTTATGGAAACTTAAACTTCTTTTACGAATCATTTTCCCTTTCATCTGAATATAAATACTACGACAACTTCGGCTTCAAAACTTATGATCAAACAGTTGATTACAACACCCCGCCATCCGTTAGAAAAGAATACACTTATGTTTTGCTGAATCGTCATCCATCTCCGCTAAATGCAAACGATGAGAAAGGATTTCAGGTTGAAGCCAATTATAATCTTTCCGACGAAACGTTCTTCTCAATGAATTATGGAGAAACAAAAACTTTAACCTCAAGCTCATTATATCAAAGAATAAATCATACTCGATTAGAGGAAAGAACTCAACTGCGCGAATTTTATTTTCAGGCAAATCATTCATTCCTTGAGAACTTACATACTATCGCTGCCTTCGGTTATAACGAAGAGCTTGATGCAAATACAAAAAACATCACTCCGATTATCGAAAATAAGTTTTACTTGGATGAAACCAATACTCTCAGATTAATTTTAGAACACCAGCAGACAACAGCAAGAACTACAAATGAACAGTACTTTACTGATGTTGCTGCTTTGGAATATTTGCGTTCTCCAAAGCTGAATATTATTGTACTTGCAGAACTTCAAACAAAAGAACCTACAGCCGGGAGAAAAGTTAGAAAGGTTTGGAGCTTTGTTCAGGTCGGATATAAAATTGGTGATCATACAGATGTAAGTTTGCTTTGCGGTTCCCGGCAGGCAGGAAACATTTGCATTGGCGGTGTTTGCAGATATGAGCCTGAATTCAGCGGTATTGAGTTAAAAATGTTTACCAGATTTTAG
>CAYMKU010000094.1:0-4660 GCA_964391015.1 uncultured Ignavibacteriaceae bacterium | reverse complement strand
ACTTCAATGTAACATTAAAACCTTCGACAGGTAAAAGCATTTTGATAAATAAACTATTAGAAATAAAAAAAGCTGACGATTATATTTTTAACTATGCTAAATTGAAAGAACTATATCGTTTTAATCCTTTCATCGAGAATGATCTTCAAAGATTATTGAAATATAAAATGCAATTGAATAAAATAATCTTATTCTTATGCACAATTGATTTCGGATTCGTTTTTAGGAAATCATATTTTCTGAATGATAACGGAAAATATTTTTTGTGTTATGAGGATGGAATGAAAGAACAAATACCTTTGATTTATGGATCATAGTTAAATATTATTTGGTGAACTAATTGGACAATTCTATCCTCATATTAACGCTGTTAATTCTAATCCCATTCATATATCTTATTTATTATTGGACAAATTCCTACCCACTTGATGAAAATGAAATCGATGAATTAGTAATATCACAAAGATTTTGGGATATTTTTCAATATTTCAGCTTCGTTGATTCACAGGCGGGAGTTAATCAAGAATTTAAATCGGCATTAAACACAAAGGGACAGTTTTATAGAATTATTGATATTGATATTTCAATTTTTCCTTCTGTTGCGGCAGGGCTTCTAAAGGGCAAAAAGCATGAATGGATATTATTTGCTTTTTCTAAAGATAAAAAAGTTTTCTCATTTTACATTAACAAAGGATATGATAATCAATCAGTATCACCTAAAATTACAGTTGAAGAAATTAAACGAATTGCTGTTGAAAATAAAGCAGATATTATTTTAGAATTTCACAACCATCCCAATGCTGTTCTTGGCGCAAGTCAACAGGATATTATTTCGGCAAATTATTTTGGTGAAACATTATGTAACGTGGGTATAAATTTTTTAGCTTTCGTATGTGGTAGAGGTAATTTTATACAATACGCATGGTGGTTCATAGATTCATTTTTTCCAGAGAGTGATTACTTGAAGTTTATTGAAAGTAATAACGGTAAGTCTCGCTCACAGAATTTTCAGATGAGAAAAGAATTAAAACGGAAAAACTATGTAAGGACAATAAGACTCAATGTTAATGCATCGCATAATCTTTGTTAGAATTGAGTTCAGTTTTAGACTATATCAAATGTAAATAAGGATTTTTTTATAACTATACCAATTAACTAATACGATAAATTATTATGCAAAACACACCAGCACTAACTAAACGTAAATATAATCTTGATCTTAAGAATTATGATCCAAAATTATATCACCCTATACTTTCCAAAATCGAAATTCGTATGGAGCAATTTTGGAAAATAACTATAGACTCATTAGGTAATGAATTTGATAAATCAATTAAAGTCAAAGATCAAAAGCAATTCAAGGATTTAATGACACGAATTTTTGCTAAACAAGTTTACTCTATGGCTGAATTTGATAAGGTTTATAAGTTTACTAAAAAAGGTATGATTACTGACGATAAAAAAATAGATGAACTAATTGAGCTGAGTTTTAGGATTCCCGAACTTTTTGCTTGGGTTCAAAATCAGAATAGGAAGAAAAATATTCGTCTAATTGTAGATATGATGAAATCAGAGCATGAAGGATTTAACAAACCTAAACTTCTTTCGACAAGAGAATCAGAGGAAGAAGTATTTATTTCAAAAATTAAGAACGCAAAAGAAAAATTGATGAAATCAATTCCACCTAAAAAAATATCAGTTAGCGCAGTTTCAAGAGACCTTGGTTATAGACCTAAACAGCGCCAAAGTTTTGTTGATAAGATGGTTAGTCTTAAGCTGGTTAATAGAAATTCTGTTAAAAAAGATTTTGATAAAATTTAATTCATGGAATTTCACGAATTAAAGTTCACGAAAAATCACGGAATAATTATAGCTTAATTCTCACCTAAAAAACTTCCATATTCATCCAAATTCACAATATTATTTTCACGAAAATTAACGGATTACAGTTTGCATACATAATGCCGTATGCTAATCATCAACACAATCATAAAATTCATTAATGAATTAAATTTAGCGGTGGGAAATATCCTTCATTCCATTGGTGGTTGCATACACCCACCGCAACATTTTTGGAGGCATGTATGCAATCACAAATCAGAATTTCCGGTAACTCTGTTTACTGGAAAACTTTCAAGTGGGGTGAAATCATTCCCGAAAAATCTACTTTCAGAGTAGTTCCCCGAACTCAGAAAAACGTCTTCAAAATGTTCAACGGTCTCGGACTCAATGAAGAAATCCTTTTCATGCTAAGAGACTTGAGAATAAAATTTGTTGAAGTTCCGTTTGATAGATCATTCCTTACTACAACTGTTGAAAAATGGATTAGAGAAGGAATACGGAGCAGATATGTCAGCGATAAAGTTGATAGGCAGATTATCTTACCTACAGCTAAGATTAGCTTAAATGATTCAATTATAAACTTACCTGAACCGAACCAGTTAAATCTTTTTCGAGGATTGCAGCAATGAAGCAGGAGAATATTGAAGCACTTAACAAGTTGTATGATAGTCTTAAACTTTTATGCTATCAGTTCCCAAATTTCATTTCCGATTTTGAAATAGGATTTACTAAAAAATCTGATATTGAAAAATTTATATTCATTAAAGTTCAAACTGAGCTTAAGTTTTGTCTATCAGACCTTTTTAATGCCTCTGATTTACTGTTCAATATTATCAATTCAGATGATGAAACAGAATTAAATGCTCTACTTAATACTTCAGATGTGGATGGTGTGTTATGATGGATAACAACAAACGCAATTCCCTAAGAGGATATGAATTAAAAATTTTATCTGGTATGCTGAATGATTTGGGTTTAATTCCAGAAATAGCAGACCTATTTAGTAAAGAAAATTTTTCAGATAATCACCGAGAACTATTTGGCAAGATTTGTGAACTCGGTAAAAATCAAAAAGATCCTGCTCTTTTGATTGATGAACTGAGCAAGCTGAATCTAACAAATTGGAAATTTCGAGAACTGCAAAAGCTAAAAGAAGTTGGAAAATCCTTTACTAAGGAAAATGTTAAAAGTGCTGTTGATTATCTTTTACAAGCAAGTTTACCATTTGAGCAGGATAAAAATTTACTATTAGCTGAAAATCAAAACAATGGACATATAAAACTTGTAAATGCAAGGGAGCTACAAACTATGGAATTAAAACCAATAAATTGGATAATTGAAAATTTACTTCCTGAAGGTCTTTTAATACTCGCAGGCAGACCAAAAATCGGGAAATCTTTTTTAGCATTGAACATGAGTTTGGCAATAGCAAACGGCGGTCATGCTTTAGGATATTTCAAGGCAAATAAAAACTCCGTCTTATACATTCCGTATGAAGATAATTACAGACGATTACAGGATAGGATAAATCGGATGTTAGCAGAGGAACATTATAACGAAGCACCACCTAATTTATTCATTCCTAAAGATTGCGATTTCCCTAAGATGACCATTGAAGGAATAGACAGTCTCGGAAAGATTTTAGATCAAAATAAGGATATAAAATTAGTTGTTATAGATACTCTCGGAAGGGCTATAATAAGAAGCAACAAACGAAATGCTAATCAGTTTCAAGATGAATATGATTTTGGAGCTTCACTTCAAAAGATAGCACTCCAGAGGCACATCAGTATTTTATTAGTTCATCACACTACAAAGATGAAATATGAAGATGGTTACGACTCGATTCTTGGAACTACAGGCTTAACGGCTTCGCCGGATTCCTTGATGTTACTAAGTAAAGATTCAAACAAAGAATTTACTTTATCATTAATAGGCAGAGACATTGAGGAAAAGGAATATTCGGTAAAGTTTCAAAATTGCATTTGGATTGTTGAGGGTGAAAAAGGCAAAACGACCACTCCAGAACGTGAAGAAATCATTTCTTTATTCATACAGCAGAACCGACCACTGAAAACAAAAGAAATAGCTGAACTGTTGGATAAGACAGAAACCAATGTTTGTAACATGCTGAAGAAAATCCCCGAAATAGTGAAAGTTAAGTATGGTGAGTATGTATTAAATAGTAAGTGAAAGTGATGTAAGTAGTGAATGTTAGTTATAAAGATTCATCAGTTTCATTACTTACACTACACTATTAACAGAGCGATTTCGTTAGTGAATAAATTATGTTGCTTAAAAGTGAGAGCTAAATCATATAATAACCATAGTCAATAACATAGCTTAAGTTAGATCATTTGAAGTTTCTGAAATCATTTTTGTTTGATTTCGCTCAAAAAAATCAGTTTTAATACATATCAGCGTGAATAAAAACCCTTAAATATTAGCCAAAATCACAACCTCAAAAAATATTTTTTAAGTCTATAAGTAATTAATTTTAAAGGAGTTAGAGAATTGCTAATAGGCAATCAAATTTGATTCTATCGCTTGCAGAGGTTAAATTGTGGTTAAATTCAGAAAGACTAATAACATAAATTTTGAAATTCGGAATTAGCTCGGAAGGTTTTAAGGTATTAGTCTACCTTGAATTTTTCTTTCGGGCTATTTTCGTTTATGTTCTTTAAGTAGTGTTAAAAGTGTTCAGTAAACTGTTCAGTGAAATACTGAATTATTTATAAACTCAGTAAGTATAAACTTTATTTTTTGAGCCAACTATCAGATTCGAACTGATGACCTGCTCATTACGAATGAGCTGCTC
>CAYMKU010000093.1:0-4713 GCA_964391015.1 uncultured Ignavibacteriaceae bacterium | reverse complement strand
GATAGAGGTGCTACTAGTGTTGAAACTTCCAAACGATCTTTGTATGATATTCTCTGGAAACCAATCGAAAAAGAATTGACTGGTGTTAAAACTATTTACTTTTCACCAAGTGGATTATTGCACAGAATTAACTTAGATGCGATTCCAATATCTGAAACAGAAACATTGTCAGATCGATATAACTTGATCGAACTTAATAGTACTCGTCAATTGGTCATTCCTGCGCAAATAAAAAATGCAAACAATGATGCTGTGCTGTTTGGCGGAATCCAATTCGAACAAGATACTACGGTCAAAAATAATGAACCCTTAATTGCGTCGCGATCCAGAGGAGAATTATCTTTTAGTTCAATCGATTCAACATTGAGAGGAGGCACCTGGAATTACCTCGCAGGTACAGAGCGCGAAGTCAATGCCATTGAAAAAATCATGCAAGCATCTGGAGTTAAAACCAATATGAAGAAAGGATACGCTGCGACGGAAGAATCATTTAAAAATATTGGATCAAATAATAATTCGTCACCTAGAATTTTGCATATTGCAACGCATGGTTATTTTTTTAGTGATCCAAAAAGTACAACAACAACTAATGGATTTGACAATCAAAAAGAATCAGTATTCAAAATGTCAGATCACCCCATGTTGCGTTCTGGATTAATCATGGCAGGAGGAAATGCAGCATGGCATGGAGAGCCAACATTGGAAGGAAGAGAAGATGGAGTATTAACTGCATACGAAATTTCACAAATGAATTTATCCAACACAGAATTAGTGGTGTTATCTGCATGCGAAACAGGATTAGGAGACATACAAGGCAACGAAGGAGTGTACGGATTACAACGTGCCTTCAAAATTGCAGGTGCAAAGTATTTAATAATGAGTTTGTGGCAAGTTCCCGATAAACAAACATCACTTCTGATGACTACTTTTTATAAAAAGTGGTTGGAGGAAAAGATGAGCATTCCAAATGCATTTCATGCTGCACAGAAACAGTTACGCGATGGAGGATTGGAGCCGTATTATTGGGCCGGGTTTGTGTTGGTAGAATGATCCATTGATTCCAAGAGTATTAGATTAATAAGATTAAATAAAGAAGTTATTAAACAAACAAAGAAAATTTAAGTTTGCATTGAAACTATTACAATTCTAAACTATTGTTCTTCCATTGATATGATCAGAACTAAAGAGATAAAAATTAAACAACGAATTATAAATTTATGGCTTACAGTCTTCATTATTATTCCTTTTGAACTGTATTCTCAATCCATTGACTCTATCCAAATAATAAAAATTGATAGTTTAATTCAGAATGCCCGTACCCTTAACGATAAAAGGGAAATAGAGAAAGCATTGGAAAATATTTCACTGGCCGAAACGATTGCAGTTCAGGCTTTTGGGAAAAACTCATCTCACTTTGCCAAGAGTCGATATAACCATGGAAGAATACTTTATTTTAATGGGGATTATTTGAATTCTGAAAAATATCTGTTAGAAGCCATGTCGATTCAGGATAAAGTAATTGGAAAAGAAAATTCAGATTATGCCTGGACTATAAATAATCTGGGAAACGTATATCACGCATTAAATAATTATAGAAAGGCTGAATCTAAATATATTGAATGTAAAAACATTCGAGAAAAAATATATGGTAAGGACCATCTTGAATATGCAATGAGTCTGAACAACCTTGGTTTGATCTACAAAGACCTTTATCAATTTAATAAAGCAGAACATTTTTTTCTTGAATCTAAGCCAATATTTGAAAAGTTAAAAGGTAAAATGCATCCATTCTATGCCAATAGTTTACATAATCTGGCACTTTTATATAAGGAAATGGGGCATTACAATAAAGCAGAAACCTTTTATCTTGAAGCCTTATCGATTCGAGAAGAACAACTAGGTATTAATAGTCTTGAATATTCACTAAGTTTGAATTCTCTCGGAATTCTATATTTAAAATTAGGAGATTACGTAAAATCAGAAAAGCATTATCTTACTTCAAAAATAATTGTTGAAAAATTAATTGGAAAAGAGAATAAGTATTATACCACCTGTCTCATCAATTTAGCAATATTATACAATTCCTTGAATAAATTTCAAAAGGCTGAAGCTTTGAGTTTAGAAGCTTTAGACTTAACTGAAAAAATGTTTGGAAATCAAAGTGAAGTTTATGCGACAGTTCTGCACACTCTGGCCAATATATATATTGCAAGTGGTTACTATAATAAAGCAGAAAAAATAATATTAAATGCAAAACAGGTTTTTGAAACAAATTATGGAAAGGAACACAAAGGCTATGTAAGTAGTTTATCGAGTTTATCCAATTTGTATTATAAGCTGCGAATCTACTCCAATGTCGAAGAATTAAATTTAGAGATTTTAGGAATTCAGGAAAAAAATGTTGGAAAAGAACATCCAACATATGCCGATGCGATTAATAATTTAGCAACTTTATACCATGAACTTGGGAACTATAAACTTACAGAGAAGCTCTATAAAGAAGTTCTTGAATTAAGGTTTAACCTTTTTGGTGAACAACATCCGGACTATGCATTGAGTCTAGAAAATTTGGCGAGTTTATACCTATCGGTTGATAGCTTTGACAGAGCTGAAGAAATGCTCAATCAAGCGAGATCAATTCAAAAAGAGCTTTTAGGAAGAGACCATTCTAAATACGCACATAATTCAAAAAATCTAGGTATTCTTTACATTAAAAAAAGGGAATTTAAAAAAGCAGAATTTTATCTTTCTGAAGCAAAATCAATCAATGAAAGATCTTTGGGAAAACGACATCCGGATTATATCATGTGCCTAGATAATTTGATACAATTGTATGAAATTCAAAATCAATTTTCAATTTCCGACAAGTTACTAAAGGAAAAATTAGAACTAGAAGGTTCTAATTTATTAGAATCTATTTGCTTTTTGTCGGAGAAAGAATTGAGAATTTATTCTGAGCATTTTCAAAGAAGCGGAGAGTTGATTAACAAATATCTTAGCTGTAGATCTGAATCCGATAGATCCTATCTTGCTGGTATGGCTTTTAATCATGCCTTGTTTCATAAAGGATTTTTACAATCAGCGGCTACCAAATTGAGTACAATATTGAACCAAAATCCGGAGTCAGAAAAAATTGGCATTCAACTTAAATCTATAAGAAGTGCTCTTTTGACCGAGTATTTAAAAAATAATACCAAAAAGGAAATTATTGGTGAACTAGAAAATAGAAGAGACTCGCTCGAAAAGGAACTGGTGCGAAATATTTCAAATTACTCCGAATATATTCGCCAAATAAAATGGGAAGAAGTACAATCTAATCTTCTGGAAAATGAATGCGCCATAGAATTCGTACAATTTGAAGATCAATGCAATCAAAATTCCGATATTCAATACTATGCAGCAATTTTAATTAGAAAGAATGATGCTCAACCACAATTCGTCAAATTATTAACTCAAAACCAATTAGATAACTTATTGCAATCCACTGATCTTCGAAAATTGGAATACGTGAACCAATTGTATTCACTGTCTCAGAGAGGAGCATCAGTGGTCGGGAAGAGTAAAACTACTTTATTTGATGTAATTTGGAAACCGCTCGAAGAACAGCTTAATGGAATCCATAAAATCTATTACTCGGGTACTGGTTTATTGCATCGGATTAACCTTAATGCAATTCCAATAAATGATTTGGAAACTTTAGCTGATCGCTTTAAACTTGTTGAAATGACCAGTACCCGACAATTGGTAATTACGGCAAATGAAAAATCAAATGATAATAATGCCATTTTATATGGTGGATTACATTTTGAATATGATTCAATAACATCTCCAAAGGAAGAACTTTTGGCCATTCGATCTAATAGCATTTTATCGTTTAATTCACTAGATAGTACTCTTCGAGGAGGAAGTTGGGAGTATCTAATTGGAACCGAGCGAGAAGTTAAGTCTATAAATAAAATATTGAATGCATCTGGAATCCCAACTGAAATTATGACAGGAAGTAATGGAACAGAGGAAAGTTTTAAAAGAATTGGAAGCAATGAGCCATCACCAAGAATCGTACATATAGCAACACACGGATATTTCTTTCCAGACGTTACCAAAGAAAGACAAAACTTATTTGCTGATACAGATCCAGTTTTCAAAATCAGTGATCATCCAATGCTTCGCTCAGGATTAATTATGGCAGGAGGCAACTCAGGTTGGAAAGGCGAAAAAATATTGGAAGGACAAGAAGACGGAGTATTAACCGCTTACGAAATCAGCCAGATGAATTTGTCTAACACAGAGCTTGTTGTCCTGTCCGCTTGTGAAACTGGTTTAGGTGACATTAAAGGTAATGAAGGGGTGTATGGTTTGCAGCGAGCATTTAAAATTGCCGGTGCAAAATATTTAATCATGTCTCTTTGGCAAGTCCCGGATAAACAGACGTCTTTACTGATGACCACTTTTTATAAAAAATGGTTAGAAGAAAAGTTAACAATTCCGGATGCATTTCATGCAGCACAAAAAGAATTACGTGATATAGGATTGGATCCATATCAGTGGGCTGGGTTTGTTCTTGTTGAATGATTAATTTTCCGAAATGCATAGCATTTCGGAAAGAACTATGAGCGATGAACTATAAGAGATGAATTTTTTTAGCTCATCGTTCATAGCTCATAGTTCATAGCTTTGCGTTCATAGCTTTGCGTTCATAGCTCATCGTTTATA
>CAYMKU010000092.1:0-4947 GCA_964391015.1 uncultured Ignavibacteriaceae bacterium | reverse complement strand
ATATGGTTTGCAATGCTTCCCTGATCAGTTTGCCATCTTCAAATATGGCTACCTTAATATCCATAAGTATAAAGTTGGGGCTTTCATTTTTCCTAATCAATACCCTATTGGGTGATTTTTAGCTTTAGTTCAACAGCGCAGCCATTGCCCGGTGCAGTGAGAATATCTAAAGAGGCGCCAATTTGTCTGGCCCTGTTTTGCATATTCTCCAGGCCATTACCATTTTTAATATTCTCCGGGTTATAGCCTTGTCCGTTATCTTTTATGGAAATATGAAGCCATTTTTCTTCAACGAAAAACCGCATCGTTAACACGGTTGCCCCGCTGTATTTCACCGCATTATTAATAGCTTCTTTACATATCAGGTAAATGTTTTTTCGTTGCTCTAGTGGCGGGGCACTGCCTGCTGCCTCACCGGTAACCTGAATATCCGGAACAATATTTTTGTTAATAACCGCTCATCATTGGTAGCCGGAACCAGTTTCTTCGATATCTATTTTACCTCAAGTGCTACCGGAGTAACCCTCAATTACAATGATTACTACAATACCGGCACAGGCGGCTTGTTCGCCTATAGCGGGGTTGCCAACGTGCCTACCTACAGCTCCGGCTGGATTGCCGGCGATGTAAATAGTTTTGCTTCTGACCCATATTTCATTAATCCTACCGGAAGCGCCGCTACTTTAGACCTTCACATTAACGCGGCTATTCAAACAATTGCCGAACAGACAGGAACGCCATTGTCAACATCAACTGTCGATTTTGACAACCAGACACGGGCATCCCTGACACCGGTTGATCTTGGCGCTGATGCGGGCAATTTTATTGCATTCATCTGCACGGGTACTCCTATAGCTGGGACTACATCTGCTTCTCAAAGTTCAATTTGCGGAGGGCAGACCACCACCTTATCGCTGGCGGGATTCACCAGCGGCCCGGGCATTTCATTCCAGTGGCAGGAGTCGGCGGTTTCCGGCGGACCTTATACAAATATTTCCGGCGCTACGAATACGGTTTATAGCACTCCTGCACTCTTCACCAATAACTATTACGTGTGTGTTGTCACCTGCAGCAATGGCGGAAGTTCTGCAACGTCAACAGAACAGTTGATCACAGTAAACAACCCGCTTGTGAACACGGCATCCGGAAACTCCAGGTGCGGGGCTGGTACCGTGGATCTCACTGCAACAGGAACGGCAGGTGCTACCATGAATTGGTATGCTGCCCCTAGTGGAGGTGCTCCCTTATTTTCAAGCAGCACACCCTCTACATTTACTACTCCGGTAATCAGCTCTACCACCAACTATTATGTTTCGGCCTCAGCAGGAGGTTTCACTGCAAATGTCGGAAAGCCGGCATACAATACTACTGACGGCACAAATACTGCAGGCGCATACCTCATTTTTGATGCATTTACAAACTTCAATTTGAATTCAGTCCTGATTTATCCCTACTCCGCTACCAATGGAACTGCAGGAACGGTAACAATTTCATGGCAGAATTCATCAGGGGTCACGCAACAATCCACTACCGTAAATGTGACCGGATTTAATACACCCACTGCTACAACGGTGCCCATCAATTTCAATATTACGCCGGGAACCAGCCACAGGCTTGTTTATACATCTTCCACAGGCGTCACGGCCATGTACCGGGATTTCACTTTGGCAGCTACAAATTTTCCGTATACACTGGCTGGTGTTGTCTCTATCACAAACTCATCCATCTCCGGATATTATTATTACTTCTACAATTGGTCGGTAAGTACAGGTTGTGAAAGTGCTAGACAACTTGTTACGGCTACAGTCCTCACTTCACCTTCCATTAGCGTTACATCCGGTGCTGCAACTGTCTGTACGGGCAATCAGACAACCATTGAAGTAAGCAGTACGAATGGTGGTTACACTTATGCATGGACTTCAACTCCTGCAGGCTACTCAAACACAGGAAACGGACCGCATACGGTTACCATTAATGCAACCACTACTTATAATGTGCTTGCTACAGATAATAGCGGCGGCACCTATGATGGTTGCGGCGCCTCCGGCAGCGTTACCATAACAGCGGCGCCGAATACAGTTTCGGCCTCAGCATCTGCAACGCCTTCAACGATCTGCAACGGCGGAAGCAGTAATTTAAACGTCGTAGCGACTGCCGGCGGAAATGCGGCAGCATATACATTCTCGGCATCCAGCGGGTCCTTTACTCCGCTGGTTGGAGGAGCAGTTGTATCGGCAATTCACGCCGACGATGCAGTTTCTGCACCCATCAGCATCGGATTCAATTTCGTTTTTGAAGGAGCAACTTATTCTCAACTGGTGGCTTGTTCTAACGGTACGTTGTTTTTAGGTGCCACTGGAAATACGACAACTTTGAACAACCTGACTTCGAATACGCCGCGGCCATTCCTTGCTCCATTGTCTGATGATATGCAGGGCTCCGTTGGTACGGCATCATACCTGGTAACCGGCAGCCCGGGTTCAAGGGTGTTTACATTCGAATGGCTGAACTGGAGGTGGTATTATACAGTTGCCACGTCAACCATTTCTTTCCAATGTAAACTATACGAAGCCGACGGCAAAATTGAGTACATCTATCGACAGGAAGCAACTGCATTGAATGGTAGTGAAGGTGCATCCATTGGATTGGCCGGCGCTACTTCAGGGGTGTTCCTGTCTTTGAATAATGCAAGCGCTGCGCCAGCAGCAAGTTCTGTAACGGAAACAGCAACCATCAATGCCAAACCTGCAACCGGCCAGGTATATACTTTCATGCCACCGGTAACGGGATCATTCACATATTTGTGGTCGCCTGCAACTTACCTTAATTCCACTTCCGTTGCCAACCCGACTGCATCAGGCGTTAACTCAACCACGCCTTATTCGGTATTGGTAACCAATTCGGCCAACGGATGTACAAGAACGGCGACTGCAACCGTTACGGTCGATCCGTTAAGTGCAAGTGCATCCGCTTCTTCCACAACGGTATGTGTAGGTCAGACGGTTACGCTCGATGCCCTGGTTGCTGGCGGCGGTACTCCGTATTCTTACAGTTGGAGTGATGGGACTGGCGTTGTCGGAACCACACTTCCGCTTACCTTAACACCGCCTGCAGGTTCCACTACCTATACCTTAACAGTACAGGATGCCTGTTCACCAACCGGTGTTGTTACAACCAGTGTAACAGTAAATGCCATTAACCCGCCAAGCGTCTCTATTAGTTCCAACCCGCTCAACGCATTGATTTGCGGAACCGGTTCAGTAAACCTTACTGCCAGCGGTGCAACTTCTTATGCATGGTTGCCTGCAACAGGTTTGAGTGCAACGAACATTGCCAACCCGGTTGCGTCTCCAACAACCACAACAACCTATACTGTAACCGGAACTACCGGAACCTGCAGCTCAACTGCTACCAAAACAGTTACAGTGGCTCCGGCAGTAAATGTTGCTCCTACGTCTGATGCAAATAATATTTGCGATCCGATGACGACTCAGATTCATGCGAATGCCACAGGCGGTGTAGCTGCCTCCGTTGCCAACTATACTTTTGCTGCTACAAGCGGAACCTTTACTCCGCTGGCAGGTGGTACGCCTGTAACTGCCATCCTTGCAGATGATGCAGTTTCTGCAGCAATCCCGCTTTCATTCAATTTTGTTTATGAAGGGGTTCTCTATTCTCAGGTAGTGGCCTGTTCAAACGGGACCTTGTTTCTGGGAACGACCGGAAATACCACTACACTAAATAATTTGACTACCAATACACCGCGTCCTTTTATTGCGCCTTTGTCCGATGACATGCAGGGCTCGGTTGGTACTGCATCTTACCTTGTAACGGGCAGTCCTGGTTCCAGGGTATTTACCTTTGAGTGGCTGAACTGGAGGTGGTATTATACGGTAACCACTGCAACCATTTCCTTCCAGTGCAAGCTTTATGAAGCGGATGGCAAAATTGAATTCATCTACAGGCAGGAAGCAACAGCCCTGAATGCAAGTGAAGGCGCATCCATCGGGTTGGCCGGTGCAACTTCCGGGGTATTCCTTTCCTTAAACAATGCCAGTGCATCACCGACGGCAAGTTCCGTAACAGAAACGAGTACGATCAACACCAAGCCGGCAAACGGACAGGTTTATACCTTTACGCCTCCGGTTCCTGTCCTGACTTACTCCTGGTCACCGACTTCAGATCTTAGCAGTGGAACAGTTGCAAATCCTGACGTTACAAACCTGCACTATCCTGGTCAGACTTATACAGTAGTTGAAACGGCTCCGTCCGGATGTTCAGCGACGGGTAACGTCAACCTGAATGTATTGCAGCAGCCGCCTCAGCCGACAATTACTCCGGGCAGTGCCACTTCTTATTGTCCTGGTGGCAGCGTGACTTTGCAATCCAGCACCGATCCAAGCTATACCAATTACAGTTGGAATAATGGAGGTCCTTCCGGTGCCGGTGCAACAAGTTTCACCGTTACCGGAGCAACAAATACAGTTACAACATATGTGGTTACTGTTTCTTCAGCTACCGGCTGTACCAGCACCCAAAGCCAGGTTGTAACGGTATACGATACGGTGCCACCTGTCATTACAGTGATCGGTAGCAGTAACCTTTGTACCGGTCAAACAACCACCGATCTTCAGGCAGATGTTAACGGCGCAACCGGACCGGCCGCAACTTATTTGTGGAGTACAGGTGAAACTACCAACCTGATCACGGTTTCAACGGGAGGTACTTATAGTGTTGTTACTTCTGATATACATGGCTGTTATACACATCAGCAACAGCTCATCACAGAAAGTGCGGCTCCGCCTGCACCAATTGTAACACCTGCAGGTCCGATCAACCTTTGCTCAACCGATGGCGGAATAACATACCCTCCTGTAACGCTCACCTGTTCGAATTACAGCAGCGACCTGCTCTGGAGTACATCTGAAACCACCCAAAGCATTGTTG
>CAYMKU010000091.1:0-5127 GCA_964391015.1 uncultured Ignavibacteriaceae bacterium | reverse complement strand
GAAACACGAAAGCGCCGCCGAGCACGTCCGACAGCCCATGACGCTTGAGCATGAGCACTTCGGGACCGCCCGCGGCGTCACGCAGCAGGATCAGCGTCGAGGCGGGCCGCGGGTCGTTCATGCCAGGTGTCGCGAGAACCATTCCGTCGTCAGTTCCGCGGCCCGCGGCAGGCCTTCGTCGTAGAAGAGCCAATGGTTGCCGACCGGGAAGGCCTCGAGCCGTTTCTCGGCAGCCACGCGCTCGAAGAACATCGCCGTCTGCTCATAGGGCACCAGCGAATCGTCCTTGGCGCCGAGCATCAGGACCGGGCTCGCCAGCTTGTGCGCGTGATCGATCGGCTCGTGGTGCAGCACGTGCCACGCGGTCTCGATCGCCATCGGCGTCCGCTCGGCGTAGCGCTCCATCGCCTTCGGATCGGGCAGCATGATCTCCAGCCGTTCGCCGATCTCGATCTCCCCAGTGGCGGCCTTGCGGGCAATGGCGGCCAGCGCGCGCTTCTGGATAGCCTCGAACTCGTACCAGCGACAGATACTGCGCAGCCAGCGGCTGCCCGAAACCACCGGTACTGTCATCACCAGCGCCTTCGGCCGTGGGCTGCGCGTGGCGGCCAGTGCCGCGATGCCGCCGCCGAAGCTGGTGCCATACAGGCCGATGCGCGCGGGGTCCACGCCGGGCACCTGGGTCGCCAGGTACTCGAGCGCGGTCACGGTGTCCTCGACCTGGTCCTGCGGCAGCAGCAGCGCGCGCTGGCCCTCGCTCGCGCCGAAGCCGCGATAGTCGAAGCTCAGCATCGTGTAGCCGGCTTCAGCGAGACGCGTGCACAGGCCTACCGGAACGCCTTCCTTCACGCCGCCGAAGCCGTGGCAGAACACGGCGCCCGCATGCCGGTCGCGCGCCGGATCGGGCAGGTACAGGCGCCCCGACAGCTTGAGCCCGGGGCCGGAATGGAAGTGGAAATCCCGGGTCGACATCAATGCGTTCAAGAGAAGCCCGCGACGGCGTGAGGCAGGTACGGCGCTTCGAGCGCAGCGATCTCCGCGGCCGTCAGCTGGAGCGACAGCGCGGCCACGGCGTCGTCGAGGTGCGAGGCCTTGGAGGCGCCGATGATCGGCGCCGTCACCGGCGCCTTGCGCGCGACCCACGCCAGGGCCACCTGCGCGCGCGGCACGCCGCGCGCCGAGGCCACGGCGGCCACCGCATCGACCACATGCCGGTCGGCATCGCCCAGGCTCTTGTGCAGGTGCTGGCCGTACTTGTCGGTTTCGGTGCGGAAGGTCTTCTCGTCGAAGTCGCGGGTGAGACGACCGCGGGCCAGCGGGCTCCATGGAATGACGCCGATGCCCTCCTCGGCACACAGCCGCAACATCTCGCGCTCTTCTTCGCGATACATCAGGTTGTAGTGGTTCTGCATCGAGACGAAGCGCGTCCAGCCGTGCCGGTCGGCCAGGTGCAGCGCCTTCGCGAACTGGTAGGCGTACATCGAGGATGCGCCGATGTAGCGCGCCTTGCCCGCCTTCACCACGTCGTGCAGCGCCTCCAGCGTCTCCTCGATCGGCGTCGTGTAGTCGAAGCGGTGGATCTGGTAGAGGTCAACGTAGTCGGTGCCGAGGCGCCTGAGGCTGTGATCGATCTCGTTCATCACCGCCTTGCGCGACAGGCCCTGCGCATTGGGATCCTTGCGCATTGCGCTGTTGAGCTTGGTCGCGATCACCACCTCCTCGCGCCGCGCGAAATCACGGATCGCGCGGCCCAGGATCTCCTCGCTGGTGCCGTCGGAGTAGATATTGGCGGTGTCGAAGAAGTTGATGCCCGCCTCGATCGCCTGCCGGATCAACGGGCGGCTCGCGTCCTCCGGCAGTGTCCATTCGTGCGTCCCGCGCTGCGGCTCGCCGTAAGTCATGCAGCCCAGGCAAAGCTTCGAAACTTTGAGTCCGGTGCGGCCGAGGCGGGTGTATTCCATGGTCATTCGAACTTCACGTTGGTGGTTTCCATGATGGTCTTGATGTTGCTGGCTTCGCGCTGGGTGATGCGCGTGACCTCGGCGGCGCCGGCCACCGCCAAGGGTGCGCCGAAGCCGACGAACTTGTCTTCCATGCCGGATTCGGACAATGCCTTCCTGACCGCGTCGCCGAGTTTCCCCACCACGTTGGCTGGCGTCCCCGCTGGCGCCCACAGCGCGAAATTGATGTCCTGCACGTAGTTGGGCACGAACTTGCTGATCGGCACGCCGCCCGGCACGGCCGCCGAGGGCTGCGCCGAAGTCACGCCCAGCACCTTGAGCTTGCCCTGCTTGATGAACTCGTTCATCTGCACCGAGGGCGGCTGGAACATGACCTTGACGTCGCCCGCCAGCACCGCCTGCAACGCCGGGCCGCCGCCGCGGTAGGTGATGTTGACGAGGTTGAGCTTTGCCTCCTTGTTCAAGAGCGCGGTCGCTACCTCCAGCGTCGGGCCCGCCACCGCGACATCCACGCCCTTGGGCTGCTGCTTCGCCCAGGCGACGAAGCCCTGGTAGTCGTCGGCCGGCACGTCCTTGTGGGCGAGCAGCACCAGCGGCGCCATCGCGATGTTGGCCACCGGCGTCAGGCTCTTGACCGGATCGAAGCCCGGGTCCTTGGTGACGAGCGGCACCTGCACCACGGTCGTGATCGTGGTCACGAGCAGCGTGTAGCCGTCTGCCGGCGCTCGCGCAACGGCCAGCGTGCCGATCGCGCCCGAACCACCGGTGCGGTTCTCCACCACCACCGACTGGCCCAGCAGCTTGCCCATCGAATCGGCGAGCGTGCGCGCGATGATGTCGCCCGTGCCGCCCGGCGCGTAGGTAAAGATGATCTTGATCGGCTTGTCGGGAAAGGCCTGTGCCATTGCGAGCGGTGACAGTGCGAGCAGCGATGCTGCGATCGCGAGCTTGCGACGCTGGAAGTTCATGGTGTCTCCTTGAGTGTGTGAGGGAAATCGAAGCTTCAGCGCGGCAGGTCGAGCCCGCGCAAGGCGATCAGCGTGCGCTGGATCTCGTTGGTGCCGCCACCGATCGTGTAAAGCAGTGCGTCGCGCACGCCGTATTCGAAAGCGCCATCGACCAGTGCCGAGTCGGCGCCCTCGCACAGGGTGGCGCCCGTGCCCAGCAGGTCGAACGCTGCTTCGGAGAGGCGCTCCATCAGCTCGCTGGCGTAGACCTTCAGCATTGCCGCCTGCCACGAGGGCACTTCGCCGCGCTGGACGACCTGGGCGGTCTGCACGGCCAGCAGGCGCGCCGCCTCGACTTGCGCCGCCAGCGCGCCGATGCGGTCGCGCACCAGCGAATCCTCGCCCATCGCCCGGCCGTCCTGCGTGGCGGTACGCACATGCGCGAGCATCCGGTCAAAGTAGCCCAAGGCACGGGCGCCGATCGCGCCCAGCGTGACCCGCTCGTGCGCGAGGGCCTCGGTGATGATCTTCCAGCCGCCGTTCTCCTCGCCGACGAGCGCGTCGCCCGGCACCTCGACGTCGTCGTAGAACACGATATTGGCGCGGTGCCCGTTCAGTCCCGCCATCGGCTGGATGGTGATGCCGGGCGCGTCGAGCGGCACCGCGAAGACACTGATGCCGCCATGACGCGGCTGGGCCGGATCGGTGCGCGCCGCGAGCCAGACGTGGGTGGAGAAACCCGCTGTCGAGGTGTAGATCTTCTGCCCGCGGATACGCCAGCCGCCGTCCTTCGTGCGCGTAGCCGAGGTGCGAATGCCGGCCAGGTCGGAGCCGTGATCGGGCTCGCTGTAGCCGAGCGCGAAGGACAGTTCGCCGCGCGCGATGCCCGGCAGAAAGAAGGCCTTCTGCGCGTCGGAGCCGTGGTGCACAAGCGTCGGGCCGATCATGTTGGCCGCGGTGTTGTGGAAGGTGACGGGCGCCTCGGCGCGCGCCATCTCCTCCTCGAAGGCGAGATGTTCGAGCGCGGTGCGCTCCTGGCCGCCGTAGGCTCGCGGCCAGGTGATGCCGAGCCAGCCCCTGGCACCGAGCTTGCGGCTGAAGTCCTGCCGCGCCTTGCGGTGATTGACCGGCATCGAGGCGGTCTCGGGCGGATAGCTGCCGTCCCAGTTCGCGG
This sequence comes from uncultured Ignavibacteriaceae bacterium, assembly GCA_964391015.1. Lineage (GTDB taxonomy): Bacteria > Bacteroidota > Ignavibacteria > Ignavibacteriales > Ignavibacteriaceae > XYD12-FULL-36-8. Next base: position 1,045 of record CAYMKU010000091.1, on the reverse strand, counting down.
CCAGCCAGCCGCGCACTTCCTCGCGGAACGCATCGGCCTGCGCGCCGTAGCTGAGATGCGGCATGGCGCCGCGCGCCAGCAATGCGTCGGCGACGTCACAGCGCGCGCGACGGACGCCGCCCAGACGCGTGAGGTCGCCGTGGATGCGACGGAAGTGGCGCGGCAGCTCATGCTCGTCCCAGAACGAGACGCCACCGAAGCCGTGGTGGAGCTCCAGCACCGTCTGGCGCAGAAGTTGCCCCGCGTTGGCCGCCGCGACCGCTGCGGCGTACGTCCTCTCCTGCGGCGGGGCCGCGCCCGCGCGCAGCAGCGCCAGGCGACAGATCTCGACGCTGGTAAAGCAGTTCGCGAGCTTGTGCTGGATGGCCTGGTACTCGCCGATCTTGCGGCCGAACTGCGAGCGCACCTTGGCATAGGCGGTCAGCAGTTCGAGCCCGTACTGCACCGAACCGGCGGCCCGCGCCGCGAGCAGCAGGCGCGCGAGCGGCGCCAGCGAGGCGAGGTCGAAGCGTGTCGCGATCTGCTCGAACTGCTTGACCGATTCGAAGTGCAGTTCCGCCAAGGCCGGCACGTTGAGTCCCGGCGTCGGCGTGATCCGCAGCCCGGCCGCATCGCGCCCGACGATCGCCACTTCGCCGTAACGGCCGGTCACCACGAGCAGATGCGTCGCGACGGCGGTGTTCTCGACGAACGCGGCGCGGCCGCTCAGCTGCTGCGTCGATTCGAGCTCGAACGCGCCGGCATCGCCGCTCTCCGGACCGAAGACCCAGCTCACGATCGCCCTGCCCTGCCGAAGCTCTCGCAGCAAGGCGCGCGCCGCCGGATCGGCCGATGCCTGCAGCACCGCATTGGCGAGCACCGCATCGAGCAAGGGCAGCGGGCAGCAGGCGCGGCCCATTTCCTGCATCAGCGCCAGCGCGGCTGGAAGCCCCAGTTCGTCGCCGTCGATGCCCAGCGAGGTCCAGCCCTGATCGGCCGCGGCAGGCCATAGCGCAGACAGCGCCTGGGGGTCGCCAACGAGCGCCGGCGCGCGGCTCGCCGGCCA
>CAYMKU010000090.1:0-5236 GCA_964391015.1 uncultured Ignavibacteriaceae bacterium | reverse complement strand
AATATTCTTTAATTGTTGTGGATGAATAATTTGCATGTTAATCGCTGATAACGGTCTCTGTGTATACGCCGTACCGCCTCCAAAGATAATAAACTATAGGAAAAAGCGGAATGGCGTGTACACAGTGTTAGGCTCAGTTTTTTAATTTATCACTACAATTTCCACTTCGTGTTGCTTTGCTATTTCTTCCATAATAGAATCGGTCTTGCTGCAGATAGCTACACATTTTATACTACGCGGATTAAGTCGAGCTATTAGATGCCTACTAAAATAAGCTTGCCCGAGCAAATACATTCCAATTCTACCTTTTTTGGTTTGAATTACTATTACATCTTTGTTTGAAATATCATAAGTGTTTCCCTTATGTATTGCGTTCGGTTCGTCGAGAACAACTACGCCATCTATCATTCTTTTCCCTTGTTGTTTATTTCCAGGAACAGCTAAATACTCTTCAATTAACAAGCCTCCAATCTGTTCCCAATATTTTCTAGTTCTCCAAGTTTCATGTTTACTCATTATTCATTTAAGTTTTAAAAAATTGAGCCTAACGGATATGTACTTGCGACGTGCCGCCGCTTAACAGCAAGCCAAAAGTAAGAAATTGTTTTTTCATCGGAAGCCAATAGTGAAAAACACTGATTTTTGGTGGCATGTCGTAAAGTATGATGTTACTTGCAGTTAAAATTACTTAAACAAATGAAAATCATAATTTTTAAATACAATTACAACACTATTAATTATTATCAGCCCTAATAGAATAGTCCCCAAATTGAATATTATTTGACATAATAACAATGTCTTTGGCCTTGCATTATTTGCATAATTATAATATAACCAAAACGCAGTTTTTAAATTACTTTTTGCATTTGATTCCTTTTCAGTATTGTATATTTTCATACTTTCTACCTGAACACTAGGATCTGCAGATGGATTTACTATAGGGTGAAAGTTTGGGTAATATGTATGCTCTAGGTTAAGATATAAATTAAATAAAAATTTATATTGAGTTAGTTTAGTTTCTTCAACACCAAGTAAAAATTTAGATTCATCATTTTTATTAATGTTTCCATTTTTATTATGAAATTGATGATAATAACTATTGAACTCATCATCTGGTAATTTTAAATCTTTTGAATATCCATCAATATGTTCCCATCCCATACCTTTTTGATCGAAATCAGAAAAGGAATTATTCTCTTTAATTATTCTTGGTGCCCATAAGTTGTAAATTATTGAACCTATTGAAAAAAGAAAAGCACAAATAAAAAATATTTGCCAACTAAATGGAATTGATTTTATTACACTATTTAAATTCATCTCATTTAATGTATTAACAATAAACGGAACAATAAAAAGAAAAATATAGGTATTATTAACTAACTTATTTTTTCCAAAATTAGAAATAAAGCTCCAAGTTTTCATATTAGCATTTAATTTAATTGCAAGTAACGAAGAAGGGATTAAAGAAGTAAAAAAAAGAAGGGTTTAGAAGCACTACTGTTCGTTTACCTACTCTGTTTATTAGAAGCTCAACTGTTTGATTACCGAACAAAGCCCTTCTTTTTTTTATTTCTTTTAATCTAATGTTATGCGTTCGTGCATTTTATGCTGTGGCTTTATTGAATTATTTATGTGTCAGTACCTATTTAATTTACTAAGGCGGGGTAAACAAAATCAAAATAAATATCCCAGGAGCTCTTCCGGAGATCACTTCGATCATAATTGCCGGCTGTAATTACAAGAACCAAGTCATTTTTTTTATCTATGACAACTATTTGCCCTCCATTTCCCTGGCATTGAATCCACGATACCTCTTTCCCTTCAATAATCTCGGTGGGTAGCCAGAATTGATTGCTGTATCCGGTATGGTATGTAGAATCGCTGTACGGTGTAGATATCTGACTCCGTAAAGTTTGTGCTACCAGTTGTGATGGAATAATTTGTTCACTATTCCACACCCCACCATTCAAAAATAGTAATCCAAACTTTGCCAAATCTCTTGAGCGCAATCTTAATCCCGAAGCAGCTGAAGGCTTTCCATCTTTGATGGCTACCCAGGTATATTGTGTAATGCCTATAGGCTTAAACAGGTACTCATAAGTAAATGCATCTACTTGCATCCCTGTTGTGCGCTCAATAATTGCCGCAAGAAGCTGGGTACAGCCACCGTTATACTTGAATGTTGTGCCCGGTATATTTACCATTTGCCTGCCAAGAACAAAATTAATTGCATCGGGTGAATAATTCATTCTTCTTTCACTGTTTAAAGTGTCAGAATAGGGAATGTCTTCATCCCACTCAAAACCCGCGCTCATGTTCAGCAAGTGTTGTATTGTGATGTCCCGTTTCATACCTGTATCATATTTGGCGTACTCAGGAAAAAAATCAAATACCCGCTGGTGAGTATCTTTAATTTTCCCCTGACCAATTGCTATCATTACAGCCGCACCTACCACACTTTTGTTCACACTTCTAATATCATGCAGACTATCCCTGTGATGCTCTACAAATCCAATAAATCCTTTTCCTCTTATTACATCAGTACCCGGAAAATAACGTTCATATGCCAATTTATTGTAACGCAGAATAAGGACGCTGTGAATGTTCGGGTAAACACCGGTAATTATCGAATCCTCCAATGTTCGTATGACATTCTCATTAATACCTACGTTATTTAATGTAGCAGTTCTGATTCCATCATCAAGTTCTTCAGGTTTCGCATACTTAATGCCCGCCTGTTCTCTGATCGCGTTAACTGCTTGTGCAGAACAGATGAATGAATGACTAAAAACAAATAAGCAAACTATGAGATGCTTTGTCATATGGTTATTGTGACTTGTAAATTTCTTGCAGTCAGGTTGAAGTTCCGATACCGCCAAGCATGACGCATAACGGTTAAGTACTTGCGACGTGCCGCGGTTCACCTGAAACCAAAAGTAAGAACTTATATTCATTTTTTACCAAAAGTGAAAATAATCGTCTGTTGGCGGCATGATCGCAAGTACAATGTTAGTAGCCGTTTTTTGTCAGTTCGTTAATGTGTTTGTCAATTTCTATCAGCCTGTCTAATGCGTTAAGTATTTCTAATTTTTCATCCTGTTGCTCGGTCAAGTCAAAGCTAGTCGCTTTTGATTTTAGTTTCTCTATACTGGTCGCAAACTTTTCGGATGTCTGCGAGCTTAACTTTTTAGCCATATAGTTTATGTTGTCGAAAAAAGAATTGTTTAAGTTAAATTGCTTATTCGGATTGCTTGTTTGAATAATTATTGGAACGTGGTCGCTATGTTCTAACCAATCGTTTGGCTTGCCAAGTTGAATGTCGTATCCAGTTTTAAAAAAGTCTGCCGATGCAAAACAATAGTCAATATGATACGGTTTTTCAATTTTGCGATACATATGAAAAGTATGTTCCTTTTCTTGTCCGTGAGCAACTTTGTTTTGTTCGTGATACATACTAAATATTTTGTTGCGCTTAAAAATTTCTACTACGTCTGTGTGATTTCCTAAACGGTCTTTCTGGTCCCAAATTTGGTTGCTGTTAAAGTCTCCAATGAAAATTGAACTTTGACCCAAAAGTCGTTCGTAGTAACGAAGTGCTAACCAAATCTGTGCAATATATCGAGCCTCTGGATTTTTTATGTTATCCATTGCCCAAACAGCAAACAACAGAAACGAACTATCCTCGCGAGTAACTTTTAATGGAATGATGTAGCGATACTTCGGATTGAATTCTTTTAGAAGTTCAAATTTGTAATCAGAATATGAAAATACTCCAATGCCTTTGAGTCCACGATCGCTATACCAAAAAAAGTCTGTCGGATTTGGTGTTTGCTTTCCAAATTCAAGTTTGTCTTCGCTCTCACATTCGGGAACTATTAAAATGTCAGGTTGTAATGCTAAGATTTTGTCGTACTTTTTTCTAAATGCGCCTTGACAATTCCATTCAATAACTTTCATTCGTGATATGTCGTTCTAAAATGGCTACTAACGTTCAGGTACTTGCGATGTGCCGCCACTTGTCCGAAAGCCAAAAGTAAGAAATAGTTATTCATTATTAGCCGTAAGTGAAAATTATCGTCTGTTGGCGGCATGATCGCAAGTACAATGTTAGTAGCCGTTTTTTGTCAGTTCGTTAATGTGTTTGTCAATTTCTATCAGCCTGTCTAATGCGTTAAGTATTTCTAATTTTTCATCCTGTTGCTCGGTCAAGTCAAAGCTAGTCGCTTTTGATTTTAGTTTCTCTATACTGGTCGCAAACTTTTCGGATGTCTGCGAGCTTAACTTTTTAGCCATATAGTTTATGTTGTCGAAAAAAGAATTGTTTAAGTTAAATTGCTTATTCGGATTGCTTGTTTGAATAATTATTGGAACGTGGTCGCTATGTTCTAACCAATCGTTTGGCTTGCCAAGTTGAATGTCGTATCCAGTTTTAAAAAAGTCTGCCGATGCAAAACAATAGTCAATATGATACGGTTTTTCAATTTTGCGATACATATGAAAAGTATGTTCCTTTTCTTGTCCGTGAGCAACTTTGTTTTGTTCGTGATACATACTAAATATTTTGTTGCGCTTAAAAATTTCTACTACGTCTGTGTGATTTCCTAAACGGTCTTTCTGGTCCCAAATTTGGTTGCTGTTAAAGTCTCCAATGAAAATTGAACTTTGACCCAAAAGTCGTTCGTAGTAACGAAGTGCTAACCAAATCTGTGCAATATATCGAGCCTCTGGATTTTTTATGTTATCCATTGCCCAAACAGCAAACAACAGAAACGAACTATCCTCGCGAGTAACTTTTAATGGAATGATGTAGAGATACTTCGGATTGAATTCTTTTAGAAGTTCAAATTTGTAATCAGAATAAGAAAATACTCCTATGCCTTTGTGTCCGCGATCGCTATACCAAAAAAAATCTGTCGGTTTTGGTGTATGCTTTCCAAATTCAAGTTTGTCTTCGCTCTCACATTCGGGAACTATTAATATGTCAGGTTGTAACGCTAAGATTTTATCGTACTTTTTTCTAAATGCGCCTTGACAATTCCATTCAATAATTTTCATTCGTGATGTGGCGTTCTAAAATGGCTACTAACGGCTTTGGCATAGACGCTGCACCGCCAATCCATTTGTAGCCAAAAGTATAAAATAAATATTTCATTGCAGATAAAATTAAAAGTGAAAGACTTTAAGATGCTTGGCGGTGTAGAGTGTATGGCATGTTAGATGCAGAATGACTTACTAG
>CAYMKU010000089.1:0-5237 GCA_964391015.1 uncultured Ignavibacteriaceae bacterium | reverse complement strand
AGAAGGCCAGGATGCACAAGTATCAATTGGTGATTGCCTTGCTTCGGCTTTCTATTGAAAAACACTCATGTATTGGATTAGAATTGGCGGCTGATGCCGCCTTTTTTGCATCCACTTATCACCCCGGAGGCCACGACAAATGAAGTTCTTGCTCATACTTGTTGTTCTTACAGCAGGTCAAGTTTCTCTCGGACAAACCGCAAATGACGAAATGAAACGGTTGAAGGAACACCTTGGCGTGCCGGATCAAACTAAAATACAGCTAGCCACAACATCAAAGATCACGAAGAGCAATGATCCCTTAAAGATATTCATCGCGACTGGCCTGGATCTTGGCATTCGTGGAAATTATTTGCGTTGGATCGAGAAATGGAACAAATCAGGCGATTCACGAAAGTTCGGAAAGGTCGAAGTGATAGATGATTTAAGCCAGGCTGACTTCGTACTTGCTCGATATACGCTTAACGAGCAAGCCCGCACCGAATCTGGCTCGTACGTTACACCGAGCACTGTTTGGAACCCTGCTACCAATAGTACCGTCACACGTCCGGTCGCGCGCACGTATTCCTACGCAATGGTTCCAGTCTTTGCGTACATCTTGTCCCGAACGGGAACCGATTTCAATATCATTTACCGGTATAGCGATAGCACTTCCTTGGGCGAATACAAGGGTTCCGGGGAGTCATTGTGGGAGAGTTTCAGAGATATGTGCTTGAAACGGAAGTAGGAATGCGCTTTTTTTCGCGACGTTCGATGTAAACTTAATTGCTTTCTCTAAATTCCCATTGGAGGAAACATGAAGTTAACAATAACCGTATTACTCACGTTCCTTTAGCCGATCGCTCTGATCGTCATTTTCATTGTAATGATGACGCTCATCGCCACGATCAAATCCGGTACGTGCTTCGTCGCAGGCGTCGGGTGCTATGTGCCCGCGTATCGTTTTCAAAGGAGCAGGCTCGAAGTCCTCCACTCGTTCAACCTTGAGACCATCGATATTTACACCTTCAAGCTCGCTCAGAGCGAAATAGCCAAGTTCGGCCTCTAACCCAACAACGTAGCCGAAGAAAATGAAATCATCCCCTCTTCGCTCGCCTTCTGTTACTAACCATCTCCAATAGCTCAGAGGAAAGAAAAAGATCGCGTAGACGATCGGGTCGTCTGAACCCGCCTGTTCCCGCAGTTTGGGAAGAGCTTTTCGTAGCTCTTCGGTAAGAAGCTTGGCCATAAACTACCTCTTCTTGTGGGTCGCGGATTCGATATGTTCCGGCGTGCAGTACAATGATCGGCTTGTGCCGGTTTGGAGATCGAAGTAGGTTGCAAAACGTCTTAGATTGCGTGTGAGAAACATCGCAGTCAGCATCTCGCCGATCTCAACTGCGACCCGCTGATTCACATTAAGGCTTTGTTCTCCGAGTCGGATGCGGTCCGGACATGAAAGTGGCTCAAGCTGTCTCGTTTCTTTTTCCTGATCGGTCAATAACTCCGGGTGGACGAGCGAAGGCGTAGGAAGCGATCTGCAGATACTCGATCCGACAAAGAGTTTTGTAGTCCTGAGTTGTTTCGTATTCGAACCGATTAGAATCTGTCCTGAAAACTCACCGTTTCCGCCGTCGATCCACCAGATGTTCGCGGCGTCGTCCGACCGATAGCCCTGATACTTTTCGACTGCCGAGTGCATCTCTCTTCTCGCGAGATGATTATCGACACAGCCGACGATCACTGTGAGAGTGCGGTAGTCTCCGGATGTCGGCTTCAAGTGCACCTCGGCGTCGAACGACTCGTTCGCGTAGTGGCAATCGAGCCCCCATGCAAGGGTGATTCGCTTCGCGAGTGCCTGAGCCTTGAAACTCCCTATCTCCGCGGCACAGAAGTTACTCCGCGGAATGTTGCCGCTTTCGACCCGATCGGGATCGACGATGAGAAGTTCAACAGCTTTCCCCGCGTCCTTTAGCTCATACATAAACCGCGCGATGGCAAGTGCAGCAAAGGACCCTGTGCCGCCCGCTCCAACCTGTATAATACGCAACCTGTTATGCTCCTTCGGCATTACAACGGCGGCTTTTGCAAAGCTGAGATCTATCCCGTTCACGCTAGCATCTCCACAAGAGCGTCTATCTCATTCAGGTCGATGATCCCTTCGGGCATCTCTCCTACCCAAACGGCCGGGATCGGGATAAGGTGATCGTAAACGCCGCAGCGGAAACGAATCTTCGGCTTATCGTGGACGTCGATAAGGATGGCGAATATCCTGAACTTGCCCAGTTCGTCCGCGTCATCGGTTCGGCTGAAATTCAGGGCACCGGGCGGGTGGGTGTGCAGTTCTATGCAGCACTCAGCGTATTCGGGCAAAGTATCGTCGGCTATTGTCGATGCCCAATTACTTTCACGGCCTGATGCACGCCATTGCCACGAGCCGAGCATCCCGTCCCAGAAGATAAGGTAAACCTCTTCCTTAAAGTTCGATGATGAGTGCGTTTGCCGGGCATGCAGCAGGATCTCCCGCCACGGTGACGCGGGTATTCTAGGCTTTGTCCACGAGATACCGATCGGTCCGTTTGGAAGTCCCCATATCTTCCGCATGCTGAGCGGCAAAGATATGGAAAACTCTCTCCGTTTTGCACGGACGAATAAACCGTTTCCGGCAAGGAGGTATTCATACAGGGCCGCGTCGATTGGGTCATTTTCACTCGCAGCGATGCGATGCCCGATCAGTCTTGGCTGCGCGATAAGGTTCGACAACATATAAGGAAAATAAGAGTTAGAAACGGCTGTCGTACCGGGTCCGCTCGACGATGCTTTCCCATGCATCCTCGACGGTGCTTGACGACATGATCAATTGGGGTGTTGGGAACTTCTTCACGCTGCCGGCCGCCAGTTTTGCGAGCAGATTGCGTACGTCGTCTTCGGTCTGGCATCTGCCGGTCGAATGGTCGCCGTTGAAAGGTGTATCGAAGATCAACTTCCAGACGACCGGAAGTGTTGAAGGATGCGTCTCAGGGACCTCGTTCTTCCCGAAGCAGATCTTCCCCGAACCGATGTTAGGTAGCGGAGTGACTGCCAGTCGAGTATTCCGGTTGACCTTCGAACACGATGCGGCCCAGAGATAATAGTCTCTTCCCTTCCCGAGAAGTATCAAAGTAGGCAAAGGCAAGGTAAGCGATTGAATTCGATCACCCGGGAACGCGACCGTGATGGTCCGCACGCCCGCCGGCAGATATGAGAGTATCGCGTTCCCGTCCGTTGCTTCGCGGTACCTCAACACCCTTCGATCTATCCATCCGGTATCCGTTTGAAGATCGCGAAAAGCCCGTGTCACCTGAACGCTCGACAAAGCCTTCAGGCCTTGCATGGTTTCGCCGAACGTCTCGAAGAGGTATTGTCCTGGCAGGAAATAAAGGGCGGCCTCCGCATCCGGCGGCACTGTATGATTCCGCATGACACTTATCCTTAGCGAATCGGGACAGAACCGCGAGTTGGTGAATTAACGGAGACGGGGCGCCGGTTCTGAGACGGCTGATTCGGCGGCGTAGGCCGAACATGTCCATTGCCGTTCTTGACCGATGCCGCATTGCCGTCGTCATCGTCGTCGGCGACTATCCCCACGATCGCAGCTAAGCCGTAACGCCTGCCGTACGTGATGGCCGAGCCGACCCCCTGCGGATCGTTCTTCGCAAGCGGCATGCACAGCTCGCTTTGTATCCATTGGCCGGACTCGTGGGCGAGGATCGTCTCGACGATGACCGTGTTGTTCGCCCCAATGCTGTTCCCCTGGATCACACTGAGCCCATGCTTTGCCAGAAGCTCGCGACAGCTCTCCCAAACGGAGCTGAGATCGGCGTAGGTTGAGTTGAAGAACGGGTTGGTGGAATCGCGCTTCGCGGGTGCGAGGCTGGCCTGCACCAGGGCCAAGGATTTCGCCAGGTTCGCGATGCTTTCGCTCTTGTTCATAGATCCTTCTCCACAGTAGAGGCTGGCAGACTCGGCTGCTCTCCGGTGTTCCAGAAGTCGATAAGTGCCCGCAGCATCTTTTCCGGATCGGCCTCGATCAACTCATCGAGGATATTCAAACTTTCGAAAACCTCATTTGCCGCATTGTATTCCGCCATGAGCCTTTCGATGGTTTCGCGGTCCCAGCTGAACCAATCGGCGTTTTGGCAATAGTTGCTGTCGAGCCACGGGTTACCGGTCGAGTGATCGACCAATCGCAGAAGTTCTCCGAGAAGAGAGCCGTTCTTCCGATCCCAAACGTTCGGATGTGGATCGGAATGTATCTCTGGAAAATCGCTTCTCGACACTTTGAATCGCTCGTTGAGGAAATCCCAAGCGTCATCGGGGATGTAAAAGATCAATGCGGCGGCGTAACTGATCTTCAGGTTATCGAAATAGATGTCCTCGCAACACAGATCTACGTTCAAGGGCGGGATGGCGAACTGTTCGAACTCGCCCTCGGGGTCTTCGTATGCGAAATCGAACAGCGGGAAGCAATTCTCGTTGACCAGATTGAATAGCTCGTTGACCCGCTCGCTGTATCTCCCGTAATAGCCGCGCCTATAAAGACTCGCCCGGGAACGCTCCCATTCCTTTGGGAACATCTCTCGATACATGATGTACTTCCGCTGCTCGGAGAGAACACGTTCGACAAGTTCATAAGAGGCGATCGCGTTGTGACTTCGGGTCTTGAAGCTAAGATACTCGAGCGATCTCGAAAGCCGTTCGCCGAACCCGAGTTTCCGCGGGGATTGCCGCTTAAGTCTCACGGACATGTATATCTGTAAACCTAGAAACCTGTAGGAGTTTGAATCGACGGGCTTGGGGACGATCTCACGAATGCCGCGATCTGACGCCTGATCGTTTCGATCTCCATCCTGCCCGACTCCAAGACCTCTTCTGCTCGACCAATATCTTCCGGGCTCAGAAGGTCGGCGGCACCCCTTCGCATGAATTCCTCCGCCAGAAGGATCGCCGGGTTCAGCTGCTCAGTTTCTCCGATCAGGATATTGAGCGGGGTCTTGCCGTTCATCGTACCCCTTTATGCTGGGCGCGTTTGACGATCGTGACCGTGAGCCTTCCGTCCTTCACTTCACGCGTGATGTTCGCGTTCTCGATCGACGCGAAGTGCGGCTGAAGGACAACTTTGAGAGTCTTGTCCTCCTGAGCCAACGCAGCGTCAAGTTCGAATTCCTGCCCTTCGATCTTGATCGTCGCCTTCGGCTCGGTAACGGTATCCGCACCCG
>CAYMKU010000088.1:0-5556 GCA_964391015.1 uncultured Ignavibacteriaceae bacterium | reverse complement strand
CGAGGGCTCGCTGCAATCCGTGGACGCCCCTTTGAGTCTGGCACGCTCTTGTTTGCAATGTATGGGTCGGTCGGGAAGATGGCCTGGGCTGGTACACGGCTCTGTACCAATCAGGCTATTCTTGGAATTTCCGTACGCGATAAGGAATGTCTTGATCCTGCGTATCTGAAGCATTGGCTTGCGTCACGGCAAGCCGACTTCGAGCGAGATGCTAACGGTGTAACTCAGAAGAACCTTTCGGCGGGCTACATAAGAGACTTGCAGATTTTTCTTCCCGAGCTGACTGAGCAGCAACGCATCGCCGCGATCCTCGACAAAGCCGACAGCCTGCGCCGCAAACGGCAGGAAGCCGTCCGCCTTGCCGACGAGTTCCTTCGCTCCGCCTACCTAGATCTCGCCAAGAAGCACCTCGACCGTGCTTCGGTTGATAGTGTCTTGGCGACCACCCCCAACGCAGCGAGGACGGGGCCGTTCGGCAGTCAACTGCTCGTTTCCGAATTCACCGAGACCGGCATCCCGGTTCTCGGCATCGACAACGTGGTCTCCAACTCTTTCACCTGGGGCGCGCGTCGATTTGTCTCGCTAGAAAAGTACGAAGAGCTTGAGCGATACACCGTTCGCCCCGGCGATGTCATGGTCACGATCATGGGAACTACAGGCAGAGTCGCTGTCGCTCCAGATGACTTGCCCCTGTGTATCAGCACCAAGCATCTGTGCACCTTGACGCTTGATCAGCAGAAGATGCGACCGTCCTACTTGTGGGCTTGCCTGCGTTGGGACCCAGAAGTTCGGGCGCAGACGCAGCGCGAATCAAAGGGAGCCATCATGGACGGCTGGAACATGGGGATCGTCAAGGGCTTGATGGTCAGCAAACCGCCCATGGATGCGCAACTCAAGTTCGAAACCTTGTTGGCTCGCATCAACAGTTTTTCTCAGAACGCAGGCAAGGCGGCAGAGGAGACCGACGCATTGATTGCTTCCCTGTCCTCCAAGTACCTCAGCTTGCCAACCGCGGCTTGATAAGGCGCGTACACATCCATGAGCTCACTGATCAAATCGCTGGCGCTGAAGAATTTCAAAGGTTTCTCCGACGAGGTCCGCATCGAACTTCGCTCCATCACACTGCTCTTCGGCGCCAACAGCGCTGGCAAGAGCAGTGTGCTGCAGGCCTTGCAATACGTGCGTGAAATCCTGGAGAGGCAGAACGTGAATGCGGACCGCACTCTGCAAGGCGGCGAGGCAGTGGACCTGGGAGGGTTCATGAATCTGGTGCACGGTCGCGATCCCGAGCGTCAGATCGAGATAGAAGTTGAAATGGTGCTGGGTGAAGAGTCGATCCCCGAACTCGTGCCAGAGCCTTTCGAAGACTGGCAAACCCAAGATTCCGATGTCTGGGCGTACTACAACACCTTGCAGGAGATTCGGCGGCGTGTTGAGGCGGTCAGTGTCCGACTGATCGTCGCGTGGAGTGAGCGACGTGAGGAGCCCGTGGTTGTGGGCTACCAGATCGGTACGAACGGTGAATGGTGCGTGAAGTTGGAGTCCACGGCCGATGGCCGTGATACCCGAATGCGCATCAACCGCGATAACCCGATCTTCATGGTCGAGCGTGAACTGGAAGAAGCGTTTGACTTGGATGCCTTGGACGAGTGGGTCAGCGCCAGGGATTTTCAGAACACAGGCGATTTCGATCAGGTCGAGAGTGCGACGGACAAGACGGGTAAGCAACTTGTTTCCTTGGTCGGTGATCTGTTCTTCGCGGTTAAGGAGGCTGGGTTGGTGCGGCCTGGTGACGGGCTCAGATCGTGGTTGACGCAGCTCAATGGCGCTTTGCCTCGGCTTGATCAGATGTTGTCGATCCCAGCGCCCGGTGCACAGGGCGCTGAGAACGTTTACGTCGCTCGGGAGTTCACGGCCTTCTTGTCTTGGCTGACGGTGGGGCCAGCTGTTCTTCTGCGAGATCAACTGCGCAAGATGCGTTACGTCGGCCCGCTTCGCCGCATTCCACCGCGCGGCTTCGAGGTGTCGCTCACCAAGAGCGAATCGGCCTGGTCCGATGGCATGGCGGCGTGGGAGACGCTGGTCACCGGCAGCCAAAACCTTGTGTATCGAGTGAGCGACTGGATGCAGTCGCCCGCCAAACTGGGCACGGGCTACGCCGTCATCCGCAAGGCCTACCAGGAGTTCGATCCGCATGACCCGGTGCCACAAACCATCGGCCCAATCCGGAGGCGCGCGCAGTTGGTGGATGGCTTGGGGTTGACTTTGCATCCACAGGACGTGGGCGTCGGCATCTCCCAGGTGCTGCCGGTGGTGGTGGCCGCTCAGGACGGCTCGGCCAGCGTGGTGTGCATCGAGCAACCCGAGCTGCACATCCACCCCGCTGTTCAGGTGGGCCTGGGTGACCTGTTCATTGACGGGGCATTGAACCAAGGGCTGTCTTTCCTGATTGAGACCCATAGTGAACATCTCGTTATGCGCTTGCAGCGGCGTCTGCGAGAACAGGTTCTTGGCGAGCTACCTGGAGACATGCCGGCAGTCGACCCCAAGGACATTAACTTCGTCTACCTCGGTCGCGACGAACAGGGTTCAGTGACGGTGTCACAAATTGGCCTGACGCCCGAGGGCAAGTTTGATTCCCCATGGCCGAATGGATTCTTCTCTGAAAGAGCAGCAGAGGTACTGCCCAGCGCCATGCGAGAGAGGATGGAGGCAAGTCGCCGGGGAGGCGGAAAATGATCTACGAGTACGCCATCGACCCTGCGCTGGTGAAGGAGTGGGCCATAAAGCGCGAAGTCGGTTTGGCACGACATTTCGGACTGGATCAGCGACGAGTGGTGTCGGACTTCCCGGTGAATTGGGAGGGCCAGATCATCGGAGCACTTTGGGAGTCGTTTGGTTGGGATGACCGTGACCCGGAATACATTGATGCAAATAGCCACTTGAATGCTTTGCTTCAGTACATGAGGCCCACGGTCAGTCGAGGACATCGTGACTCACATCAACCATGGCTTGAGCAAGCCTTGCGTACTCATGAGTCTGAGCCGTTTCACGCAATCCTGGCTCAAGCGCCAGTTGATGGACGAGACGAAGTGATAACACCAGCTGTCGATCGGGAGCTGCACAACCACCGCTGGCACTTACCCACCATTGACCTGACCTCCAAGACCCCCGCTGCGCTGGCGGATCAACTGGCGCCGCTGCTGCGAATGGCCTCAAAAATCGTATTGGTTGACCCGTACTTTGAAGCAGATAAAGCAGGCTACCCGGAGGTGCTTTCGCTTTTAATTCAAAGAGCGATATCTGGTAGATCGCCAGAGCGGGCTTGGCCAGAGGGCACCGTGATGACGGGGGTGGGGGACCGTGAAAAGCCAGCGTCAGCGATACCCGTCGAGGAGCAACTACGGAGGGAGTCTGTTCATCGTTGTGGCAAGGCGGCAGAGTTGCTCGGTGGATCGCTACCGAAGGGGCTCAAGATCGAATTCCTCTGCATAGCTCAGTTTGCGAGTGGCGATCAAGTGCACAACCGCCTGCTACTGACCGACGTGGGCGGTGCGAGTATTCCTTATGGGACTCAGGCGCTGGGTGATGCCGTGTTCGATGACATCACGCCACTATTTTCAGGGCAGTACCGCGCCCGATGGCGCCAGTACGGGAAAGGAGAGGGGCTTACGGTCATTGGAGCTCCAATGATGATCAACGGGTTGCACGACTGACATGTCAAGCTAGCCTCCCCAAGCCATTGACCAAGCCAATGGGCTGCCTTGCAGCACTCGGTTCAGTAACAGCGATCCAGCCCTGACGCTGTTCTGGAGTGAAGCTCTGTTGAGGGGGTAACTATTTTTACCAAAGCGGAAGAAAAGTTCTTGTGTCTGGATTTTGGGTGGTTGAAATCCATCTAAGTTATTGATTTTTAAGGCGGTCTTTTGTTGGCATGCCTTTCGCAAGGTGTTCTGCGTATCCGGTCGAAGGTCGACCGGGCAGTCACACGAAAGGGGTCGACATGGCACGCAAGGTTTTCTACAGCTTCCATTACCTGCCTGACAGTTGGCGGGTTTCCCAGGTGCGCAATATCGGCGCCATTGAGGACAACAAACCAGCGAAGGACAACGACTGGGAAACCGTCACGAAGGGCGGCGACAAGGCCATCGAGAAGTGGATCGATGAGCAGATGACGGGCCGCAGTTGCGTGGTTGTGCTCATTGGGGCTGCCACGGCGAACCGCAAGTGGGTCAACCATGAAATCAAGAAGGCCTGGGACGCCGGCAAGGGCCTCATGGGTGTGCACATCCACGGCCTCAAAAACAACGAGGGAAAGACCTGCGCGAAGGGGGCCAATCCGTTCGATGGCTTCACCCTTAACAGCGGCACCACGAAATTGTCCAGCGTGGTCAAAACCTATGACCCGCCGGGCAGCGACAGCACGGCGGTTTACAAGCACATCAAGGACAACCTTGAGAAGTGGGTCGAGGAAGCCATCGCGATCCGGGCCAAGCAATGAGCGACGCGGCACCAGCATGGCAGCCAAGCCGGGAGCAGCTTGGCTTTGTTCGCAAGTTTGGCGAAAAGGTGCTCAACGGCGAGGCCGGCCTGTTCGTGGGGGCTGGCGTGTCGCGCCAAGCAGGCTTCGTTGACTGGAAGGGCTTGTTGCGGGACACGGCTGATGAGCTGGATCTCGACATCGACAAGGAGCACGACCTGTTGGCACTTGCGCAGTTTCAGGTCAATGCTAGAGGCGGCAGGGGCGATTTCAATCAGCAGCTTCTGGATGCATTCCTACGAGATGCCCGGCCAACAGCGGTGCACGACATCCTGCCCCGGTTGCCGATCGAAGCGGTCTGGACAACCAACTACGAGCAGTTGCTGGAAGATGCTTACAGAGCGGCTGGTCGTCACGTGGAAGTGAAGCTGACGATTGAGAACCTGGCGCAGGCCCGTAGGGGCCGCGACGTCACGATCTACAAGATGCACGGCTGCGTCACGCAGGCTCACCATGCGGTGCTGACCAAACAGGACTACGAGGACTATGACGCCACGCGGCGCTTGTTCACCGACAGTCTGAAGGGTGACTTCATCGAGAAGACGCTGCTGTTTCTGGGTTTCAGCTTCACGGATCCCAACGTTGAACGCATCTTGGCGAAGGTCCGTGGCCAGCTCGGACAGAACCAGCGGACCCACTACTGGATCACCCGCCGACCCGCCGCTACCTGTCCGAATGGCGAGCGCAGCCAGGCCGATCTGGCCTATGACCTGCGCAAGGCAGAGCTCCAAAGTCGGGATCTCTTGCGTTACGGCATCCAGACGATCTGGGTGGACGAGTACCACCAGATTCCTGACCTGCTCCGGGCGTTGGAGGCCTATGTCACCCGCCGCGGTGTTTTCATTTCCGGTGCTGCCCACGATCCGGCCCCGTTGGGGCAAGAGCGCTTGAGTGATCTGAGCCAGCAGCTCGGTGCCGAGATCATTCGGAAAGGCTTCAACCTGGTGTCGGGTTTTGGGGTGGGCATTGCGGAGCAGAGCATTCTGGGGGCGTTTCGCGCGGTCTATGAGTCCGAA
>CAYMKU010000087.1:0-5560 GCA_964391015.1 uncultured Ignavibacteriaceae bacterium | reverse complement strand
CACGACAACTATAAACGAGACATTTTAACCATCGGACTTTGACATCTTGACCAAGTAACGGACAGACAATTTCGCTGTAACTCGACACAGACCAACTGCCGACACACATGCCGACCCAGTGGTTTTAAAAATTTTTCCCACCGCACATTTTAAAAAATAATTTTCTGCCTGCCCGCATTTTGCACATTTGGTTTTGCCCGACACACAAGCCCGACCCTTCGCAAAACCAAAAGAGCAAAATTTCCCCACCGCACGGTGACAGTTTTAAAATAAAGGGTATATTTGACACATCTGTCCAAAACAATTTGTCTAAATGAGCAACGTAACATTCGGGGATTACATCAGGAAAAGAAGAGAAGAAAAGGAACTTCCATTGCGGAAGGTTGCTGCTTATCTCGACATTGACACTTCAACATTAAGTAAAGTGGAAAGAGGTGACCGACCAGCTTCACCGGACTACCTGAAACCATTGGCAGAGATACTTGAACTGGACTTAAAAGAAGTTCAAACGAATTTCATTGCCGACAAAATCAACAAAGACTTTGGAGGCTTGGAACATTTGACCGAAGGACTAAAAGAAGCAGAAAAACAACTTAAAAGAAGAAAGAAATAGATGCCAACTAAGTTTTTTACAAATCAAGACGACAACAGCTTGCTCAAAAAATTTGAGGGAGTATTCACTAATATTGACGGCATTCGTCATTTTGATGCACTGGTTGGCTATTTCAGAACTTCCGGTTATTTTAAGGTTCGAGCTTTTCTGGACAAGATTCCAAGAATTAGAATTCTTGTGGGAATCAATGTTGACCAACTCATTAAAAAGTATCACGACAAAGGACAACTATACTTAGACAATCCCGAAGAAACAAAAGCTGACTTTTTAGAAGAAATAATCAAGAACATTCAAGAAGCGGACTATGACGAAGTAACGGAAAAGGGAATCATTCAATTTATTGATGACCTCATTAGCGGCAAGATTGAATTAAGGGCACACCCCAAAAAGAAAATTCACGCTAAAGTCTACATTTTCAGACCAGCATCTTTCAATGAATATGCTCCTTGTGAAGTGATTACTGGTTCATCAAATCTGACAGATGCCGGACTTGGTGCAAACCCTGAATCCAATTACGAATTCAATGTAAGTCTCCGTGACTATGAAGATGTAAAATTCGCAACGGAAGAATTTGAAAGACTTTGGAACGAGTCTGTTCCAATCCTTCATGCAGAGGCAGAAGCCATCAGAAAGAAAACATATTTGCGTGATGACTTCACTCCTTTTGAGTTGTATATCAAAATGCTGATTGAGTATTTTGGAAAACGGGTTGAATACGACCCATATAACATAGACTTATTGCTCCCTGACAAATTCATGCGTTTGAAATACCAATCTGATGCTGCGAATCAGGGCTATGCCATTATGATGAAGCACAATGGCTTTATCCTGGCTGATGTGGTTGGTTTGGGTAAAACCATTATCGCCTGCATGGTGATTAAAAAATTCATTTACGAAAACGGAACACATTCCAAAATTCTGATTGTAGTGCCTCCGGCATTGGAAGCAAACTGGCGAAGAACCACCGAAGATTTTCAAATCAAAAATCACTTTGAGTTTATTACACTTGGCAGTTTGCATAAAATACTGAATGAAGAAAATTACAGCTACTCTAATGCAGACAAATTTGATTTAGTTGTGGTGGACGAATCGCACAAGTTCAGAAACGACTACACCGAAATGTATTTGGCTTTGCAGGAAATCTGTAAAAAACCAAGAAGCCGACCTTCTGAAAATGGTGATACGAGAAAAAAAGTAATTCTCATTTCGGCAACACCACTCAACAACAGACCGCAGGACATCGAAAATCAGCTTTATCTGTTTCAAGACAAACGAAACAGCACATTGGAAAATATCCGCAACCTTCAGGATTATTTCAAGCCACTGAACGAGCAATACAAGAAACTGGCTGCTGAAAAGACACTCAACATCAAAAAATTGAAATCACTTTTTCAAAAATTGCGAGATGATGTGGTTGAACCGTTGGTAATTCGCAGAACTAGAACAGACATTGAAAAGAACAAGGAATATTTGGAAGACATGAAAAGCCAGGGAATCATCTTCCCAAAGGTGGATGACCCCGTTTCATTGTTTTACGAGTTAGATGGCAAACTGGCAACGCTATTTTACGAAACCGTTTCCTTAATCACCGGATTAGACGAATACGGAAATGAAACAGACGGTTTAGGCTATTACCGTTACCGAGCTATAGAATTTTTAGCCAATGAAGAAGACAAAAAGATTTATGGTAACGTAAAATCAATCTCTGGTCGTTTGAGTGCAATCATGAAAACGCTTTTGGTGAAGCGTTTGGAAAGCAGCTTTTTTGCCTTCACCCAATCCATCCATCGCTTTCAACGGGCCATTGACAACATGATTGAAATGTTTGAAAACGACAGGGTGTTTGTTGCTCCTGACCTTGACATCAATAAACTACTGGAAGAAGGATTAAGCTACGACCAGATTGAAGCCAAAATAAACGAGAAGGGCGGAAACAATAAAGAGTTTAAAAAATCGGCATTTGATAAGAAATTCCTGGCATTACTAAAGTCTGACAAGGAAAAGGTTGACGATTTGGCTTTGCGTTGGAGTAAGGTAAAGAAAGACCCGAAACTGGAAGCTTTTAGCGATAAACTAAAAACAGAATTTTTCAAAAGCATAAAGCATAACCCAAGCGGACAATTGGTAATCTTCTCAGAGTCCAAAGAGACAGCAGAGCAATTATCTGAGCAAATCAAAAAGAATTTCAAATTTCGTGTGCTGACCGTTAGTGCCGAAAACCGAAAAACCGTTGAGAATATTCTTAGGGAAAACTTTGATGCCAACCTTGAAGAAGAAAAATGGAAAAGCGAATATGACATCATCATCACCACAGAGGTTTTGGCAGAAGGTATCAACCTTCACCGAAGCAATTTGATTGTGAACTATGATGTGCCTTGGAACGCTACACGTTTAATGCAACGCATTGGTCGTGTGAACAGGATTGGTTCGAGAGCGGAACAGATTTTCGTTTACAACTTCTACCCATCTGCTCATGGTGACGAGCAAATAAAGTTGGTGAACAATGCCCTTAGAAAATTGCAATCATTCCACACCGCTTTTGGCGAAGACAACAAGATCTTCTCTTTACTCGAAGAAAAAGGCGATGGAGCTTTGTTCGGTAACAAAATCCAAAAAGAAGAAAGCGAGATTTTGAATTATCTCAACGAGTTGAGAGATTTTAAAAAGAAGCACCCAAAACGATTTGCAGAAATTTCAAAAATCCCGAATAAAGCAAGATGCGGAAGAAAAGCGGACGAAGGACATCAACTCACTTTAATGGAAGCTGAAACAGGCGAAATAAATTATCCGCTTCAGAACACTTCGCTTACTTATCTGAAAAGTGAAAACCATCCGGGAATCTTCTGTTTGATTACACCCGATTACAATATCATTGAATTGAATTTTCTGCAAGCAGTCAAAGTATATAAAGCCGAAGAATCAGAAAAGGCTGTGCCGCTGCATTCGCAGCATTACGAGCAAACAGTAAAAGGTCTTGACTATTTTAAATCGGAAAAGAATCAGGAGAATGTGCAAACCATTTCACGTAAAAATCTGAGTCCTGCGGAAAACAAAGCTATTACCAACATCAATGCTATCATCAAAGTAGCACCGACCGAACAAAAAAGAATGGCTTTGCAACGGGCACTCGACCTGATAAAAAAGGGAACGTATGGTTCTAAAGGATTACCAAAATCTATCAACGACTTTTTTGTTG
This sequence comes from uncultured Ignavibacteriaceae bacterium, assembly GCA_964391015.1. Taxonomy (GTDB): domain Bacteria; phylum Bacteroidota; class Ignavibacteria; order Ignavibacteriales; family Ignavibacteriaceae; genus XYD12-FULL-36-8. The sequence continues at coordinate 1,751 of CAYMKU010000087.1, read as the reverse complement.
CCAATGCCAAATTGCTGAAAGAACCACCCAAGTTTGTGGAACAACTCTTTATTGACTTGCTCGATAGCTACGACCTTTCATCCAATGCCGAAGCAGGTGAAGAAAAAAGAACAGGGCAAGGCATCGTAAATCCTAAAATTGTTTTAACGCAAAGCTTCGTATAAAATGGCTAACAGAATACAAATACAAACCGCATTACAAAAGCCTTACGACAGGATACTTTTTGGAAAAGAAGTATTAAGTCCGGTTTTCGGTTCATGCTTCAATCTTAGCAGCAGTGCAGTTCCTGCTTCGGTGCAGCCCAATAAATCGGAGCAAGCCGTTATTCAATCAGTTTCCATTTATGGCACTATCAATCTGGAGGACGGAACGGAAATAACCTGCTATGAAATCAATCTCCAACCTTCGGTTCGCATTGAACACAGCAAGGTGGCTATTCAGCGGTATGTAAGAAAGCTTTTGACTGCCGGACAAATTGCTTTGGTAAATTTCATTGCTCCGCAAAACAAAAAGGTTTGGCGTTTGACTTTGGTTGCCAAAGACAGTGAATTGACTGAACAAGGAATTAAAGAAAAAACTACACATGCCAAACGCTATACGTATCTTTTAGGTCCTTCGGAAACTTGTAAAACAGCCGCTGAACGCTTTGAATCGCTAAGCACCGAAAAGCAAATCACTTTTCAGGCATTAGTGAATGCGTTCTCCGTTGAAAAACTCAGCAAGGCATTCTTTGACGAATACACCCTGCATTACCAAAAGTTTTGCGATTATTTACAGGAATCTAATTTCAGAAAATCAGTTTTTAAAATCACCATTCCGGCAAACGCCACCAAAGAAGAAAAAGACAAAGCCTGTAAACCCATTCGTGACTTTGTTAAGAAGCTTTTAGGACGCATTGTTTTTCTATATTTCGTGCAGAAGAAAGGTTGGCTGGGCGCAAGTGATACCCAATACAAAGACGGATTGACCGATTTTATAAAACAGCTTTTCAAACAATCGGGTGGCAATGATGCCTTTTACAGCACATGGCTCACGGTGCTGTTTTTCGAAACACTGAACAAAGAAAGAAACAATGACGATTTTAAAATGCCTGATGGCAAAAAGGTAAAAGTGCCTTTTCTGAATGGTGGCTTGTTTGACAAAGAAGACCATGACGAACACATTCTCACTTTCAAATCAAAATTATTTCACCATCCCGATTTTGAAGATACCATGCTCACTGAAAAGAACAAGGACAATTCAAGAGGTTTTCTTGACTTCTTGGATGCTTTCAACTTTACTGTGCATGAAGACAGCCCTGACGACCACACCGTAGCAGTTGACCCTGAAATGCTCGGACACATTTTTGAAAACTTACTGGAAGACAACAAAGACAAAGGTGCATTTTACACACCTAAGGAAATTGTGCATTACATGTGTCAGGAGAGTTTAACGGAATACCTGACCACACATTTGAGCAAGGAATACACGGTTTACAAAGAGATTGGCAATGCACAAGTTGAACTGTTTGGCAATGAAACCAAAACCGGGCAGTTGAAAATGGTGGAGCAATTGGGCGAAAAAGCCCTGAACCGTGATGATGTGGCTTTCATAGTAAAACACAAAGACATCAGTCACCTGACAAAAGCCCAGTTAAAGAAAATTGACGCTTTGCTAGACACGGTAAAGATTTGCGACCCTGCTATTGGTTCGGGTGCTTTCCCAATGGGCTTGTTGCAGGAAATACATGCTATAAAAGAAGTAATTGCCTA
>CAYMKU010000086.1:0-5580 GCA_964391015.1 uncultured Ignavibacteriaceae bacterium | reverse complement strand
ATACAGTTACAGTAGAGCTTCATAATTCATCTTCGCCATACGGACTGGTTGAGCAAAAGAGAATGGTGCTTAACTCATTCGGACAGGGATCGGGCTTAATGACTTCAGTATCAGAGGCAGCGTCGTACTATGTAGTAATGAAGCATCGGAATTCGATAGAGACATGGAGTGCATCACCTCAGTCATTTGTTAGCGGGATATTAAGTTATGATTTCACAACAGCGCAGAACAAAGCATACGGAAACAACCTTGTTCAGAAGGGAAGTAAGTGGTGTTTATATAGTGGGGACATAAATCAAGATAGGTTCATAGATGGATCGGATGTAGCAGAAAGTTATAATGAGTCGGCATTAGGAATATCTGGCTATGCAGCAGCAGATTTGAATGGAGATGAATTTGTAGATGGGAGTGATGTAAGCATAGCATATAATAATAACAATTTAGGAATAGGTGCACAATTTCCAGCGAAGAAGGATCATTCAACAAAAATGATTGAATAAAACTAAAATCCGAGAGTAGATACAATAGTTAGATTGCCTAATATAAATTTGTTTAACAGTGACGTGATAAATTTTTAGGTTATAAAGGAATTTAAAATGAAAAACCACTTTTCGTTTTTGGTTCTCATAATTTTTATTATGTTTCTTAATCTGACTTTAGTAGCACAAGACTACCCCGGAACATCATATAAAGATTTTTGTGCAGACGCTCCGTGGCGGGTGAAATCCCTCGATACAAAAATTCCACTCATACTTACAATTAAAGATGCAGACGCTAATGACTGTATCGTTGACACAATACAGATTTGGGTTTATGACAAAGTTAACAATAGAGATTTGCTAATTCACCGCTCAATTTTGGGTGGATTAAATGTTAGTACCAGCCGATGGGAATATTTATGGGAAGTAAGTGTGAATGATTTGAATAGTGCCCCATATAATTTAGCAATTACTGTCTTCGATACATTAATTTTTCATGTACGGCTGAGTTTCAGAGATAATGTTGTTTCCGAATACTTCACCCAATACCTTAATGTATTTGTCGGAACAGGTGGTTTCCCAAGCTTTGAGAATTGGTACAGCGGTGATTCACACTTTCATTCTGAGTTTACAAATAACGCATATGAATTTGGAGCAACAATAAAAGCAATATCAAAAGCTACCTCTGCATTAGGTTTAGACTGGATTACAATTACAGATCATTCATGTGATTTTCCTGCAGTTGGAGTCGGATTTCAAGCACTTCAAGATTCAATAAATAAATACAACGATTCTTCATCTTGTTTGATGATAAGAGGTGAAGAAGTAACAATTGATAATAACAACACAAATAATCTTGTTGATGATAAAATTCACCTTCTGGTTTACAACAAAAACTTATTTATCCGGGGACCGGAGAACTATTTCACATTCACAAACGATAATAGTGGAAATTTAACCACTTTAACTAATGCCCTTAACCAAAATTTAAATAGTATTGCTTATGCATCTCATCCTTACGACGAGATGGACATTTTCTTAGGGGGTAGCTTTATAGGAAACCTATTGAGCTGGAGTCAAAACAATTATAATGAAGCACTGTTACATCGGGATAATTTCAGAGGATTAGAATTCTGGAACACAAAAGAATTTTTTACCAAGGATGTTGATGATTATTCAATTAATCCTTTTCCCTTCAGTCAAAATTCTGAGAATAAAATATCTTATTACAAAAGTCATTTGGTTCTAGCTGAATCAAATTGGATACAAATGCTAAAAAATGATTTGAATTCATTTACTTCGGATAAAAAGCTGTTTGCATTAGCTGGAAGCGATGCTCATGGAGATTTAAATTATCAGACTTACAGTTCCTCAGGTGTTTCAGCATCAGATAACGCTATCGCTAAAGTTAGAACGCTTGCGTATTTGCCCAATGGTAAAACTCTGGATAATGTACTTGTAGCCCTAAAAAATGGTAGTACAATATTAAGTGATGGACCTGTTATTGTATTTGATATTGACATGAACGGTAATGGAAACATCAATCCAAGTTTTGCTGAAGATGCCCATATTGGTGATCATAAAATTTGTAACTATTCTTCAATTGATTCAAACAACATCAAGATTTTTTTGAGATGGAATAATACTGATGAATTTGGTGGAAATATAAAACGGTTTATCCTTCACTATGTGACTAATAATCTTACTAGAGAATTGTTATTGAACGGACACTTTGGTATAAACGAATCGAAATCAGGTTTCGCATGGATATCCTTAAAAGACTTGGAAACAGAATTCAATTTTAATTTCGAATTGGATAAATATTCCCTGTTTAAGTTTGTTGTTTACACCCAAGACAGTTTATACAGGTGTTATACAAATCCTATTTGGTTAAAAATTGAATCACCTGAAGGTATGATTGTAAAACTAAATGCCTTAATGGAGGGATTTTTTAATTCCTCAATACAGGCAATGAATGCTCCAGATACTATGCTGGTTGAATTAAGAAGTGTAACCTCTTCATTTAACAAAATTGATTCAGCAAAAATTTTAATAAATACTTCGGGACAAGGAACAGCACAGTTTAAAATTGCAGAAACCGGATATTATTATTTAGTGCTCAAACACAGGAATAGTATTGAGACGTGGAGCAAAGTTGGGGGTGAGCATTTAGTCAAAGGAACAATAACTTCGTACGACTTTACTACCGACTCATCAAAAGCGTTTGGTAATAACATGGTAAAAAAAGGAAACAGGTGGTGTTTGTACAGCGGCGATGTGAACCAAGATGAATTTGTTGATGGAGCAGACGTTTCTGATACGTTTAATTCTAGCAATACTGGTTTATCGGGCTATGTTGTTACGGACGTTACTGGAGATTTCTTTGTTGATGGAACTGATGTAAGCATTGTTTATAACAATGGTAGTTTAGGTATAACAGCAGTTTATCCTTAAGGCGTATTTGCACAATTGTAAAGTTAACACACTTTAATATGCTATTCATAAAAATTTAGGTTTTGATAAGGTTTAACGAATTAAGAAGTAAAGAAATTGGGATACTTGTCATATCTAAAAAATCTGATATTTGAGAGCGGCAGAAAAATTGTGAGAGACTGTTAAGAAAATAACAAACGATAAAAAATATATCGTATTTTGATTACAATAATCTACAAGGAGGAGAAATGGAGTTAAATACCAACCATTTTTTACACAAACCATACTTTATCATCTTGATGTCTTTATTTTCGTTAAGTGTTTTGAAAGCACAAATTGATGACCCGCTTACAGATCATGTTCCAATCGAATATATTAAATACGTTAATAGTCAACCAACAGAAGGACAAGAAGCAGTAATAACAGATACATCGGGTTATGATAATTTTAATTTGGGAGTAGCGTTTGCAGAACCACATTTGGTACAGAATCCAAAAAACCCTTTGCAGTATTTTACTTCCTATAACACTAATACTGCTTACAGAACAAATGATGCATTTACTTGGACTAGCAGCGCGCCATCGTTTGGTGCTACAACATATGGTGACCCGGTTAATGCTTATGACAGTCTGGGAAATTTATTTTACGAAAACATGTCCGGTTCAACGACGATACAAAATTCAAGAGTTATAAAATCTACAGATAATGGCTCGACATGGTCTGCTTCGGTTGTCGGGGTACTCGGTGTAGATAAGAATTGGATCGCTGCTGACCAGACTAATGGCCCTTATGCAAATTATATTTATAGCACAATGACTTCTTCGACCTCTGGTTCTGGCAATTTTCATCGCAGCACAGACAATGGGGTTTCTTTCACTCAAACCAAAATTTTTAACACCCAGAGTCTTCCAGGTATGATGGTTGCCGTTGGGCCAAACACTATCGGAGGCAACATTTCAGGGGGATGTGTTTATGTTGTTACAAATTCAGGCAGTGCATATGCATCAACTTATACATTTTATGTATCAACGGATGGCGGATTAACATTCACTTCTAAATCTGCACAAAACTTTGCTAATTACGTGGGAACTTATGTAAGCAGCAGAAATTCAGTCCAAAATATGAGAACCAGACCTTATCCGTTTATTGCTGCCGATAATAGTTTTGGTCTATATAGAGGAAGACTATACTTAGTTTATGCATCTAATACTCCATCCGGTAGCGGAAACAAACCTGACATATTTTGCAGGTTTTCTGATGATCAGGGTGCGACATGGTCAACAGCTGTAGTTGTAAATGATGATGCTGGCACAACTGCAAATAATCAATGGCATCCTTCAATTTGGTGTGATAAAACATCCGGCAGATTATTTATAAAGTGGATGGATACGCGTGATACGCCAACCAGCGACAGTGCGCACATTTATGCAAGTTATTCTGATGATGGCGGGCTTACATTTGCACCGAATCAAAGAATAACAACAGCTAAGATGAAAATAAATTGTTCTACCTGTGGCGGCGGAGGTACTCCCCGATACCAAGGAGACTATGATGCAATCGCTTCAATAAATAATCAAGCATTAATGGCGTGGACGGATTTCAGGGCAGGTTCTTTTGGCAGTTATGTCGGTTTTTTCCCTGATTATGCAATGAAAGTAATACCTGCTGTTGATACTGTCTTTAATAATCAAGATTCAACACTGATTAATGTCTCGGTACCAGGCGTAAAACTTTATAACAATACCGTGACGTTCTCTGCTGTTGTTGAACCTTTACCTGCACAGGGAGCTATAACTGTACAATTTCCAAACGGAAATACATTATCATCATTCCCTGGAATTGTACCTATGAGTATAAAAACCTCTGGTTCAGTAACTGTCGGTATATATACGATTACTATCTCTGGTGTTGGTTCAAATGGTACTCCTGTCCATAAAAGAACAGTGACTTTGAATGTTGTGCCTGTTCTTAAAACATTAAATATAACTGCATTAGTTGAAGGATTTTTTAATGGCAGTTCTATGATGCCTGATACAATATCCGTTGAGTTAAGGAATACTGCCTCACCTTTTGTGCTTATTGAATCGAGAAAATCTCTACTTAATTCTTCTGGAACTGGCACAGCAAAATATAGCAGTACAGTTGAAGGAACGCCGTACTATGTTGTCATTCAGCATCGCAACTCAATTGAAACATGGAGTGCGGTACCGCAGTCATTCGTTAGCGGAATATTGAATTATGATTTCACCACAGCACAAAACAAGGCATACGGAAACAATCTTGTTCAAAAAGGAACGAGGTGGTGTATTTATAGTGGTGATGTTAATAAAGATGGATTTATTGATGGCTCAGATGTAGCTGAAAGTTTTAATGAGTCAGCATTAGGATTATCGGGTTATGCAGCAGCAGATCTGAATGGAGATGAATTTGTAGATGGAAGTGATGTAAGCGTAGCGTATAATAATAACAACTTGGGTATAGGTGCTGCTTATCCGACAAAGAGGAATGATAATAATATTAAGCCAAAAGAGAAATAAGCAGAATTTTTTTGTTAAAATGATAATTTAAAAGGAGCTTCGGCTCCTTTTTTATTGAAAATAGAGTTTTACTTGACTTTGAGTAATTTTTAATAAAGTTTAGTAGGGAAAATTTTATTATTTCCCTCCAA
>CAYMKU010000085.1:0-6023 GCA_964391015.1 uncultured Ignavibacteriaceae bacterium | reverse complement strand
GTTATGCTGCTTTAATGTATAATGATGGAAGAACATTGGAAATTATGGAAGAGGGAATATTTGGGTTTAAAATTCTCGAGAATAAAATAAATGATCTGAAAATTTCCGTGGTACAAAAGTTTGCAAATTTTGTTGCTCAAGAAATCATGATTGATAAATCACAAAAGAAAGATATGAAAACATTTGCAGCGGTTGTGAGAGTAAAACCAAATCATATAGATGCAGCAATTCCTGCTTTCACTTCAGTTTTGGATCCCGTCATAAATTTTTCCTGGTACAGTTATCCTTCAACCGAGAAGTACTTATTCAGTATTTTAAATTCCGAAAACACTTCCGTATATATGAATTTAGTTGATGACACAACTTTCTTATTTGATGCCGAAAAATTCAATCTTAACAAAAATATTATTTACAAATGGTATGTGCTTGATGCTGAGAATCCTAAAATTACTTCGGATACGAACTTTATTTTAATACTCCCTGACAAAAAAAAAATATCAGTGTTAGATACTTTGCAATTACTTAAAAATGAAATTGAGACAAATGAAACTCCTTTGAGTGCTTTTGCGCTAGGTGCTTTTTATGAGAGAAATCATTTGAATATTGAAGCAGCTAATTATTACAACAGAGCGGTTTCACTGCTTCCTAATTCTGAAGAATACAAAAAATTATTTGCTAAATTTCTTCTAAACAATAAATTGTATATTAAAGCATCAAGTTTGTTAGAGAATGAAAAACCTATTTATAAAAATTAAAGTTGTTGTTTTACTTTTTGTCTGGGCAATTAATGTTCAGTCTCAAGAATTTGGTTTTGGGCTGCTGCTTGATGATAGTCTTTATGCAAACAGTCCGACTGCTGCACCGTTAATGCGGGGTGATTATAGTGATCTTCCACCTTCTGCTTCTCTAAAAAAAAATTCGCCGACACCAGGCAATCAAGGACCATTTGGAACATGTGCTGGTTGGTCAACTGCATACGCAGGAAGGACAATTTTAGAAGCCATTAGAAATAATTGGACTGGCAGTTTAGTCAATAAGAATACATTTTCTCCCTCATTTGTGTATAACCAAATAAGAATGACAAAAGACTGCGATGGTGGTACCTCATTAGTTGAAGCTTTGGATGTTATAAGAAATCAAGGTGCTGCAAAGCTTTTTGATTTTGCTTACGATTGCGATCGAGAAGTTTCGGCTCTTGATAAAGTGAAGGCGATCAACTATAGAATAATTGAATATAGGGAAGTAGCTTCAGCAAAAACTGATGAGAAGACAAAGTATGTAAAAAAAAGTTTAGCAGAAGGACATCCAGTTGTAATTGCAATTGATTGTCCGCCTTCGTTCAGTTATGCTGGTGAATTTTGGTTACCCAAAGATGATGAATATAAAAACTGGGGAAGGGGACATGGAATTGCGGTTGTTGGTTATGATGACAATAAATTTGGCGGGGCGTTTGAACTTATAAATAGTTGGGGAACTTTTTGGGGGAAAGATGGCTTTGCTTGGATTCGTTATACGGATTTTGAATATTTCTGTAAATATGCTTTTGAGATGATTGACAAATCTTTACCGGATCCAAACATTCCCGATCTTTCAGGAACACTTCAATTTCGTGAGAGTAATGGATATGAGATGAGAACCAAATTCAACGGAGAATTTTTCTCAATGGAAAAACCTTACCATTCAGGTACATTATTTGAACTGAGAATCTCAAACAACGAACCTGCATACGTTTATGCGTTTAGTTCAGATCTCACATTTAAAACTTATCGTATTTTCCCTTTTGATGATAGAATGGTTGCGTATCTTCCTTATAGACAAAATGATGTTGCTATCCCAGACGAAGAAAGCTACAACATGCTGGATGAAACACCGGGAATTTCATATTACTGTTTTCTTTATTCAAAGGAAAGCTTAGATTTAAAAGAAATAATGAAAAAGATTGAGGTAACTAAAGGTTCAATGTGGCAAAGAATAAAAAAAGTTTTGGGTGATAAAATGATCAGTACAAAAAATATTGATTTCAAATCTTCTGAAGTGATTAGTTTCAACGCACGGAGTAAGGGGAAATTTATTGTACCTGTTTTAGTCGAAATAAACCATATGTAGAAGTTTAAGAGTGAGGAGAATTAGAATGAGGAAAATATTTTTTTTACTTGCACTACCTTTATCAATAATCTTAAGTATGAAAGTTTTCCCACAGGAAAAAATCAAAACAACTTTCGATTACTCGGAAGGTAAAATTTTTGTCTTCTATGAGTTTCAAGGCGACAAAGCAAAGGATTATGAAGTTGTAATTTCATTAAAGAGGACAAGTGATCCAAGTTTTGTAATAGTTCCCAATAAATTAACTGGTGATATAGGTGAGGGAAAATTTGCCGGGAAAAAGTGCAAAATTATTTGGGAGTTAAATCCTGATGAAGAAGCGCAGCTTGAAGGTGAAGATTTTTATTTTGATGTTACTGCAAATGAAATTTTAACTGGTGGTGGAATACCGTGGTATGTTTTTGCTGGTGGCGCAGTATTAGCAGGCGGTACTGCTGCAGTTCTATTATTAACGAAGAAAAGCAGCGATGAATCAAATCCACCAACGAGCAGTTTCCCCACTCCTCCAATTAGACCTCAATAATTTTTAGGAGGGTTAATAAAATGAAGAAAATATTAATATTTCTGTTATGTTTAATTTTCTACCAAACGTTATTTGCACAAATCAGCGGAACAACAAAAACAGGAAGACTTATTCCTAAAAAAGAAGAACCGAAAAAAGAAGTTGTTCCTCCACCGAAAGAAAAAGAAGAAATAATTGTAGCTCCTAAAATCACAATTATGGATCCAGTTATTCCAAAGTCAAACGAAGTTAAACATAAAGAGAGCAGCATTACTGTTCGTGGAAAAATATTTGATGTAAAGGGGATTAAAGAGGTGACGGTTAATGAAAATGATGCGACTCTGTTGAAAGATAATTTATTCTTTGCAAATGTGCAGCTGAATAACGGTTCTAATACGATAATTGTAAGAGCTACAAATTTAAGTAATGTTTCGTCTGAAATTACCTTTAAAATTATTACAAATATAGACGAAGATGGACCACAGATAACTCTTATTGAACCTGAGATACAAAGAGGTATAAAAATTATACGAAAATCTGAATTAGTAAGCATTAAAGGTAAAGCAGCCGATCCTAATGGTGTTTTGGAGGTGGTAGTTAACAATCAAAAAGCAAAACTTACAACTAAGGGAGAATTTACAACAAGTGTGTATTTGCAGGTGGGAGAAAATCCAATTGTTATTAAAGCGGTTGATAATAAATTCAACACTACTATTGATACATTTTTCATTACACGGAAACTCGAAGAATTAATCTCCGCTGGTAAATATATTGCGTTAGTAATTGGAATAAATTCTTATGATGGCTACTGGCGTACACTTAAAAATGCAGTTAATGATGCAGAGGGTGTTGCAAACGTTTTGCGTGAACAATATCAATTTGATGATGTAATTACTTTGCTTGATGAAAAAGCAACAAGAAGGAATATAATTCAAAAATTTGAATGGCTGTCTGAAAACACGACCAAAGATGACAATGTGCTAATTTTCTACGCTGGACATGGCCAATTTAATAAAGCATTGAACAAAGGATATTGGGTTCCGATTGATGCTCAAACAAATTCAGTTGCAGATTATATTTCTAATAATGATGTAAAAACTTTTATCGGTGGCATTCCATCGAAACATACACTGCTTATTACGGATGCTTGTTTTTCTGGAGATATTTTTAGGGGACCAAAAACTGAGAGTATAAAATTTGATCCCAACAACATGGAGAAATATTATAAGGAAGTTTACCGTAAGCAGTCACGTCTTGCACTAACATCGGGGGGAGTTGAAGAAGTTGCCGATGCAGGAATGGATGACCATTCTGTATTTACTTATTACTTTATTAAAGCACTCCAGGAAAATGATAAAAAATATTTTGACGCAAATCAGTTATTCAATGAGTTCAGAATTGCAGTAACAAATAATTCTGAGCAGACGCCAATGCTGCAAGTTATACGAGATACGAATGACGAAGGCGGACAGTTTATCTTTATCAAAAAAGGGACAGAACAAGATAAAGAATAAAAAAGAGAGAATGGCTGAGATAATGATGAGATTTAGAACTTTTCAACTTGAAGTTATTTTAAATTTCGAAATCATATAAGGCAAAGGAAATGAGAAATCAAATTACTGCTTTAGCAAGTGTTCTGTTTATATTTTATTCATTTGCATCATTTGCGCAGTCAATAAAGTTTGAAGACAGAATGAATGGAGATAATTCAGTTACTGGGTTACAATCCCGTGGCTGGGTTATTTTAAATGAAGATGGGGGAGGTGTTACCGCACCATGGTTTCAAGGAAATCCTACTGTCTTTCCAAGCTTTGAAGGTCCTGATACAGGTTATGTGGCTTCAAATTATAATGGTGCAAATGCAAATTTCGTGGTTGATCAGTGGCTGATTTCACCGGCGATAAATGTAACACAAGGTGATAGTTTATCTTTCCTTGCAAGATCTCCGGATTCCTCAGCATATGATGATTCAATTAACATTCTAATTTCTCCAACGGCTGGAACAACACCTTCTTCCTTTGTTGATTTAGGGAGATTTCTAGTTTCAAAAAATGGCTGGGGATCATTCTTTGTTTTATTTAATATTAATTCGACTGTTAGGTTTGCAATTAGATATTATATGTTTGATTCTCAGACGAATGCTAATTTTCTTGGTCTTGATTTATTCCAGTTATATACAAAATCATCAACCTATCCGTCTTCTATATCAATCAATAAATCTTTTTCATTTACCGACGTTACAAAAACTGAAAGTTATAGAATGATTGGGCTTCCCGGTCAAACCAACTTTGCGATCCCCGTTACAGGAACAAGAAAGACAGATTGGAATTGCTTTTACGATAATGGCGCTGCCACAAATTATTTGGTTGAATATGATGGATCAGCAAATTTTCATTTCAAACCAGGTAATGGTTTTTGGCTGTTGAGCAAAAATCAAATAAATATTAATACTCAGGTGATTTCAGTTACGTTGGCAGGAGATAATACGTACTCTATTCCATTGCATACGGGATGGAACATTATATCAAATCCATTTGAACGAAGCACGCAATGGTCAGCTGTTCAAACTGCAAATGGATTAGCAGGAAATATCGTTATTTATGATTGGAATGGGAATTGGACACAGCCTGCCTCTTTTATTCCATACAAAGCATATTACTTTAATAATGTAACAGGGTTGGGATCTCTTAAAATTCCATATGATCCAAGTGGAGTTTTACCAAAAAATTTATCGGAGGAAATTGTTGGAATTTCTGATGCTGATAATATTAAAATTTCATTATTACAGAATGGAGAAGAAAAATCGAAAGTATTCATCGGATTCAATGCGCAATCTACGAATGATTTTGATGAAAAAGATTACTTTGTTCCTCCAGGAGATTTTGAGAATGCACGAATTGTGATTCGAAATAATGACCTTTCAACTAATTATAAATACTTGATGAAAGAATCCCGTTCTGAAATTGGGGAGGGACAAATTTATTTTCTTGAAGTTAAAAATCTAATTGGTGAGGAATTAACTCTCAAGTTTGAAGGACTCTCGAATTATCAAGATTATTTAGTTTATCTTGTTGATGATAGAATGAATAATTCAATTAAGTTATCAGCAGAGTATTCGGAGGTAAAAATATCAGCACACGTTAAGAATACGAGCTACAGATTATTAATTGGCAATCAAGCTTTTATAGAAACAAACAAAGGTAATTTGTATCCAACCCATTTTGCACTTTATCAAAATTACCCAAACCCATTTAATCCAACAACAACTATTCGATATTCAGTTCCAATGACAAGTAAAGTGAACATCAAAATATTTGATTTACTTGGAAATGAACTGAAAACATTAATGGATGAAGAGAAATCTCCTGGAAATTATGAAGTTGAATTTGATGCATCACCGATGGCGAGCGGAGTATAT
>CAYMKU010000084.1:1867-6190 GCA_964391015.1 uncultured Ignavibacteriaceae bacterium | reverse complement strand
TGCCAATCAAAAGCTTGGCAAAACATTGTTGTGGAAAATCCCACAGCGAAAAGTAGCGTAAGTAACCTTTTCATTGTACCCTCACTATTTGTTATTGAGAAATAATGCTTGAAACTAACTCAGACGCGATATCATCGTATAATACAAATGACATGGAATTAGAACTTAACTAACTCCTTTAGCCCCCACTTGTTCATATGAACAATACTTTTCTGATTAGTCTCAACCATTTTGATTTAGTTAATTAGTTATTCTTCTTCATCTAAAAAAATTTCTTTGTACGATAGAACTTTACCTTCTGGCTTAATATGAAAAGGATTATCAATATCCTTAGTTTCAGTATCGCTTAAAAAGACGGTCAGTTTTTCTTTAACCAACGCTGCTTTTATTTTTTCTACATCAGTTTGTGAAGGATCGAAAAAGAGATATGCCGTTGGTCCATCACTATACCTTGTAGATAATCTAACAATTCCATTATCAGCAGAAAGATGACTTGTGAGCGATCCGAAGTATCTTCTTAATGAGGGGGTTGCTGCTTCCGGCATTGGAAACACAAAAACAGACAATTTTTCTTCATTGTACTTTTTGTACTCGTTAAATTTTCTGTCATATGGACGAAAGATTCTCTGTTTATAGCTGGCTAAAGAAATAAATCCTTGTACCTTTCCATTATCTTCGGTTTTAAAATCCAATTCGATCTTTTCAGTACCAGCTGGTTTTTTAGCCATCACGAAATCGCTTTCGATTCGCTCTTTAATTTGTTTAGGATTTGTTTTGGCATTATTATAAAATATTGCTGCTTCAACAGGTTCTCCAAAATGTGTCTCAAATCCATATACCCCAGAATCAGCTATAAGAGCATAAAACATATTATTGTAGTCGTACAGGTCAAACAATCCATAAATACCAACTTCCCAGACTGCAAGCGAATCAACAGCTCCAGGTTTTATCTTTCTTACTTCTTGTTTAATTGGTGTAAACAATGATTTTTTAACTTTTAGCTCGGTTATCTCTGTGGGATCATAATAAATTTTTACTGTATGTGATTTAGCATAAGTATCTAAACCATATATTCCATCAACATTCTCCAAAGAACTTTTTAAGGACATCGAACTGCCGTAACATTTAATGTTCTTCAATCCAGTTTGTTCATACACCTTAATATTTTTATCTGTTTCAAATTTTCCCCATCGCTCTGCAATTGTTGTAAATTCAAAATTCAGAGACGCCCCAAGACTTAGAAGAACTAATACAACCGTTGCAACCGGTGCTAAATATTTAAAGCTCTTTTTCTTGTTTACAGATAATGTATTTTTCAGAGGACATACATAAACACACTCTGTACAAAGATTACAATCTATATGGTTTACTTTTTCATATTGTGATACTTTAATTCCTTGTGGGCATTTTTCATCACATAGACCACAATCAGAACACTTCATCTCATTTCTAGTGATTTTAGGAGCCGGAAGTAGAAAACTCCTCATGAAACCTAATTCAGTTATCATTCCGACTAAGATGATCCCTCCAATTAACCACACATAACTCAATCCAGCACCCAGTGAATTAGCAATAACAAAAGTTATAATTACAATTCCAGTTGGAATAATATTTAAAAATATGTTGCTTAATGCACTAAGCGGGCATAGATATTTACACCAAAATAACCTGAAAAATATAGTTCCAAGAATTGTTAAAATAAATGCCGGAATAGCAAAGTAAAGAACCATATCTGTGTTATCGAAAAGATTTACAGATGCAAAGTACGGATCAAACTCCTTGCAGAAAAGTTCGCTGCTTGTCATAGTAAAATAAAACGCCGCAAAAAGAATTAAATATTTTAATGAGCGAAGAGGGCGATCAAAAAACTTGGGTAGCTCTAATCTTATCCTGAATTTCTCACCAACTTTTCCAAGCCATTCAGTTATCGCTCCGATGGGGCAAATAAAACTGCAAAACAACTTTCCGATTAATATAACCCCAATTATCAGTCCCACCCCGAGTAAAACTTGAGTCTCGCTCATATTACACGACATTGTACCTTGATTAAATTTTGAACCTAACGATGCAAGTCCGCCGAAAGGACAATAAGATTCAAAATCGGAAACATAAGTAGAATCGACCAATGGACGAATCGCTACATATCCAATTAAACCTAAAATTATTAGTTGAAAAGACAACCTGATTTTATTTTTCATTGCGTACCTTTAAGATTAATTTGTAGTCACACTATCTATTTTTTAAATCATGTAGAATCATCTGATATACATCATTTTCTTTGAACTAATAAAAGACGTCCCATCAGATTTAAGTGCACGGAATTTATACAAATATATTCCGCTTGCTAAGTTTGCTGCATCAAATTGAACTTCATGCCTTCCAGCAGAATAATTTGCATTTAACAAATCAGTAACAAGTTCTCCTATTGAGTTATAAATGCTCAAGCTTACATGAGAATCAGATGATAAATCAAAACGAATTTTTGTAGACGGATTAAATGGATTCGGATAGTTTTGATGTAATGCAAACTGGATAGGTAAACTTGCATCAACTTCTACAACTTTTGAAAACTCAGATATGCCATCGAAATTAATTTGTTTGAGTCTATAAAAATATTTTGTGTTAGAAACATTGTAGTCTGTGAATTCATATTCATGTTTATCCGATGTAGTTCCACTTCCGTTGACAACACCAATTTTGGAAAATACAATACCATCAATACTTTTTTCAATTTCAAAACATTTGTTGTTTAGCTCAGTCGCAGTAACCCAATTCAGAGTTATTTTATCATCTGTATATTTCCCTGTAAAAGAGATCAATTCAACCGGCAGAGGATTATTTCCAATTTTAGTTAAGAAAATATCCTGCACTCCTGATGAAATTAACGTATCTTGTCCAAAGTAAGCGGTGAGTTGGAATAATCCCGAGCTAATCAAATTGCCGCCCAAATCTAAACACATTCTGTTACCCTCATCATTGTCGGTTCCTCCTGCTTGCTTGGTCCATAAAACATCACCCGAAGGATTATATTTAATGAACAAAACATCCTGTAATCCAACAGTAGTCAAGTTACTTGTTCCAAATGTTGCTTGAGCAGAAAAATAACCTGTTCCCAATATGTTCCCTTGAGCATCACATTCAATATCTTTAAGATAATCGCTGCCTGTACCACCACCATACTTAAGCCATATCAAATTACCCGAAGTATCATATTTGGCGAAAAATGCATCATAACCACCATTGCCAATTACTGGTGTTGTTCCAAAAACTGCTGCGCTGTCAAATCTTCCAGAAACATAAAGATTTCCCAAACCATCAAGGGCAATTCCGGATCCGTCATCGGATTTAATTCCACCAGCATTTTTTGCCCAAACTAATTGCCCGTTGGGTTTATATTTGGCAACGAAAATATCTGTTCCACCTTTACCGTTGAGAATTGTACCACTAAAATTAGCTGTATCAGTAAAAACTCCAGTTACATAAATGTTTCCAGCATTGTCAACAGCAACATCATTTGCTTGTTCACCGGAACTAATCCCACCGCCCGTAACACCCCACTGAACAACACCATTGTTATTATATTTTACCACAAAACAATCACGTGCACCGTTAGTTAAAAGCTTCACCGTATCAAATCTAACCGAGTCAACTGTTGCACTTCCATAATAACCGACGATAATTACATTACCGTTAACATCAATTACCATACTACGTGTTGAAACTTGTGAAACGCTTTTTCCTTCTTTCATCCAAATATAGTTTCCAGCAGTATCCAACTTTGCAGTGAAGCAATCAAGATTTCCAGAGCTATTTAAAGTGTAAGTACCAAAAGTAGCTTGCCCAAAATAATGGCCGGTAGTAAATAAATTTCCTTGCGGGTCAAGTCCAACACCATAACCTCTATCCGTTAAAGATCCACCACCGTTGATTCCCCAAATTGCACGACCTTGTGGATTAAACTTGACAAGAAAAAAATCACAGTTGCCTGTTCCACCAGCCATTGTAATTGTTTTACCTGGGAATGCAAGTGAAGAAGAAAAAAACTCACCTGTCAAATAAATATTACCAACTTGATCTACTGTTACTGCTAAACCAACATCACGAAGTGATCCGCTTCCTTTAATGCTCCAATCAAAATTTGGAATTGTTTGCGAAAAATTGATTGAAGCCAATATAAAAATTAGAACAATAGAGAAATTCAAAGTATTAGTAATTCTGATCATTTGAACCTCCTTTGATAAGGATTAAGTTAACTTTCGGCAAATTGATACTTTTGGTGATTTATAATTTATTTATCAAACCCTCTAAAGAATTTTGTTCAAT
>CAYMKU010000084.1:0-1767 GCA_964391015.1 uncultured Ignavibacteriaceae bacterium | reverse complement strand
TTGTCCCGCAGTTCAACACCCATTCGAGAAGTCAGAGCACTTCCTGCTAAAATATAATTCATAACAGTTAACGCTTCTGCTTCATTCTGTTCTACATTATTAGTAGGTGCAAAACCTACATTAATAGTGCATTCTGTATAATCTTTTTCGGGAAATACTTTAATTTCTTTTTTAGTTAATTCTTTTACTGGTGGTGTTGCAGAAATATCAAATGATGAAACTGAACTTTTCCAACTTCCGAAATATTTCTCTGCCAGATTCTTCATTTGTTCGGGAGTCATATCTCCAACCATCAGCAAAACAGTTTTGTCCGGCTGAAAATATTTATGATGTAAATTTATAAGATCATCGCGAGTTATACTTTTTATTGCCTCTTCCGTACTGTTGTATTTAGTCAAGGGATGTCCATCAAATATAGTATTGAACATTGAGTAGAATGCTTTGATTGAAGTTTTCTTAAACCGGTTTTTGGCAGCGATTATATGTCTCGGTTTTAGTTTATTAATATCGGTTTCTCTCAAACCAGGATTAATAATCATGTCATAACCTGTTTTCATCATTTCTTCCGCATCATCTAAAAGTGAATTACCTTGGAAAAAGAACCCCTTATAGCTTCCACTTGTAGAAAATGAATAGGGAACAAAAGCCATTCTCTCAGATAGCTGTTCATAATCCATACTTTCAGTGCCACGATTCATTACATCAGTTAAGAAATTTGCTATGCCTGGTTTTTCACCTTCAAGATTTTCGGGAATAAATCCTGTTTCTATTGAACCAACAATAGAAATAGTTGGAACAAGGTGATTTTCGACTGTATGCAAAGTAATTCCATTCTTAAGCTTAACGCTTTTTATCATTGGCGCAATTGGTTTCGGAGCTATGATGTCATCTTGTTTTCCATCAATATACATATTTGAAATTTGAAGCGCTTCAATCGGCGGCATAAAATAGAACACATCTTGATCCTGATTATGCAATGTTTCTGTGTCCTCATTTTTTCCATTATCTTCTTCATCAATTTTGATTGTTTTATTCGCACCTTCTTTCGGATAAGCATAAGCAACTGTCACTTTTTCTTCGGTAAAATACTTTTTCATTACATTCATAATGTCTTCTTTGGTAACCGATATAACCCTTGCATCAAATTCCTTGAGGAAATCCCAGCTGAAGTAAGTTTCATAACGACTTATTCTGCCGCCAATATCTGCATTCTTCACATAGTCAGTAGCTTGAGAAAATTTATATCTGTTTTTTACTTTCTGTAATTCATGATCGCTCACCGGTTCAGTTTGCATTTTTTTTATCTCTTCCCAAATTATTTTTTCAACTTTATCAACACTGCTGTCTGGTTTAACAGTCGCACTAATCTGAAATAGGGATGGATCTTTACTAATTCCAAATCCGCCTGCTGCTGAAGTAACAATTTGATCTTTTTCAACCAATCGTTTATACAGTTTTGCATCTCGACTTTTTTCACATAAAATCATTCCAGCAACTTTTAATGCCGCAGCATCAGAATCAAAATAATTGGGAACTACAAATGCCAATCTAATTTGTGGTTGCGTTATGTCAGCATGATTTAACGTAAAACTTTTTCTTACAGTTTGTGGTTCTTGAAATGCCCAAATATCATTGACTTCAGGTCCCTTGGGGATTTGAGCATAATATTTCTTAACTAACTCAATAATTTTGTCCGTTTCAAAATCTCCGACTAAAACCATGAAAGCATTATTTGGAGTGTAATATGTTTTATAATATTTAAAAGCA
>CAYMKU010000083.1:0-6230 GCA_964391015.1 uncultured Ignavibacteriaceae bacterium | reverse complement strand
AGGAAAAGGCACCACGACCGCCGCCCCATTGTTCACCTTCAATGCTGTATTCATTAGGTTGGCAGGACATGATCTTTATTTCATTGCCAAACTGTTTCGCCAAGTTTGCTGCAGTAGCTTGTGAGCCACCGACTGAACTACCTGCCAGCGTTCCAGAACGACAGGCATCGGTGATCACAATGACTTTTGCTTTGTTTTGAATCGACAAGGTAGATATTACTTCCTGCAACATCGGTAAGGCAAAAGCTCCTCCGGCCATATACACACGTGCCGGTGCATCCCAGCACAGTAAAAATCCGGGTTGAGTCAAACTCTTTTTCTCCACATCGCCATGACCTGAAAAATAGATGATGGCCTGATCTCCTTCTTTACAAACTTCCCACAACCAATCCAATGCGTTGGCAAATTGAGCCATGGTGGCATTGCTATTGATTAAGACTTTTAAATGATCGCCATCCAATTTTCCTCCGGCATCCGATCGAAGATAATTGGCAAAGGCCTCTGCATCTTTATCGGCAAAGCGAAGATCGGGGATGCCGGGGTCCTGATAATCGGAGATGCCAATGACAACCGCATAAGTGTTAATTGATTTGATAGATTGTTGGTTAGCAGAAATTGGACTGGCGCCTTTAGTTTGCGCACTTAGCCCAATGAAATTGAAAAATGAAAGAATAATCAGGAAGTATTTCATCGTGTTTTTTTATTGTTTGGTCTTATCCGGAAAATATTTTTTCATAAGAATTTCCCATTTTTCTTTTTGACTTCTCAATAATTGATATTCAGGATCAATTTGCATCCAGGCATAATCATCATAACCTAATTTTATGGATAGCTCAAATGCTTTGAATGCATCATTAAAATTACCCTTTTGTGCATAAAGATAAGCTAACCAGTATTGATAAGTCGATTCCGGATTGCTATTGACACTGGATAAGCGCGCCACTGCTTTAAACTCTTTTTTGGCAAGCTCCATACGATTGGTTAGGGTATATATTTTTCCAAGATTCATTCTGGTATAATAATTACTCGTATCGGCTTCTAATAGTTTTAATGCTAATGGTTCTGCAGTAGAAAAGTCACCAATTTCTATATAGGTTTGTACCAATAAGTTTTTTGAACAAGGCAAGCAAACAGAACTGGGTTGTTTTTCTACTATTTTTTCTAAAACTATTTTGGCTTCCTTAAATTCTCCATGATCAAATAAATAATTTGCTTCTGCTTCCCAGACAAGAGGGTTTTCCAGATCCATTTCTTTTGCTCTTTGAATATATTTCATGGACAACTCAAAATCGGAAAAACTGGTACTGAGCATTTTAGCGAGTTTGGTATAAGGCAAGATCCAATGGGGTGCGCTTTCATTAGCTTTGTTAGCATAATATTCTGCTGAATCTTTATTTAATAATTGGTATCCAAAAATGTAAACCATACCCAATAAAGCCAGAGGCATCTCAGGTTGCCATTGCAATGCTTCGCGCATTCCTTTTAATCCCTTATTATAGGTTGTTAAATTATAATCAACACCATAGGTAAATCTGAACGCTTCAAAAAAATATTTTCGAGCTTGTAGAATTCTATAGAGATAATGCTGATCTCCTAGTAATTCTGCCGCTCTGGACAGTAATTTAGGATACAATTCATATTTTCTAACTCTTTCGCTGATTGAAATACTAATCTCATGCAATTCCGCTTTCATGTATTTATTTATCACCTGTTGTGCATCGTCTTGCAGTGCTGCCGCATAGTTTCTACGGAGAGTTGAATGCAATTTTAATAGTCTTTCGTCCTTTGATAATAAAGTATAATAATATTCAGCGCAATCCTTTTCTGGTTCAAAAAAATTTTTGTTTTTCAAACTTTGAGTGAATTTGTAAAATGTTTTCCTGGTTATAGAATCCGTATTGCTTAAAATATCCTCTTCCTGTCCGCGACTTTCTGTTGCAGCAAAAGTTAAAGTTTCATTTGAATGCTCAAGTTTACTGTAGCTATTTGAATTAATCTTTAAAGTTGAAAGACTCTCATTTTTGTCTCCTGTCACCATAGGTATTTGAATAAGCGGTGCAACCTCCCGGCTCACATTATCTTCCAGGTAACGACTTATTTCCAGAGCACTTACCGTTTTGTCTTTATTCAAATCCGCCAATCCGTTTAATCCTCTTATTAGATGATAAGAAAAAGCACCTCGGCCACCTCCCCATTGTTCACCTTCGATGCTGTATTCATTTGGTTGGCAGGAGAGAATTTTTACTTCATTGGCAAATTGCTTAGCAAGATTAGCAGTAGTAGCTTGAGTTCCATTGATATTGCTACCCGATAATTTACCCGCATGGCATGCATCCGACACAACAATTACTTTTGCTTTATTTTGTAGGGATAAGGTTGATATAACGTCCTGAAACATTGGAAGAGCCATCGCTCCACCTCCTAAGTAAACCCGCGCTGGTGCATCCCAACACAATAAATAACCTGGCTGGCTAAGGGTCTTTTTTTCAACATCTCCATGACCTGAGAAATAGATGAATACCCGATCATTTTCTTTACTCACTTCTAGCAACCAATCCAATGCATTGGCCAATTGACCCATAGTGGCTTGTTCATTCAATAATAGCTTTATGTTATTGTAAGGAAGATTTCCTCCCGATTCTGAACGTAGAAAATCTGAAAAAATCTGAGCATCGCGATCGGCAAATTTAAGATCCGGAAGGAGTGGATCCTGATAATCACTTATTCCAACAACTACAGCATAAGTATTTTGACTCAGGACTTTCGACTCGTGACGCTCGACTTTTGGAGATACTCCTTTGCTTTGAGAAAATAAAAGGAATGGCAAGCAAAGAAAGGAGATGATATATTTCATTTCTATAATTTATTGTTTTTTTGTTTTTTCAGAATTTTTATCACCAATGAATAATGATGCTGCATATCCCACGAAAGTACCAATAAAACCCATAGCGACAATTTTTAAAATACCTCCAATAATTCTACCTTCCGTTGTGACCGGATAATAGGGTCCAAAGTAGGAAGAAGTTACTGTTGCCCATGCCCACCAAAATGCATCTTCTGCTGTTTTAAGATTGCTATTCGGCGAGTTCTCAAAAATTAACATAGCCAGCATGGAAAAGAAAATAAAAAGTATAGTAAGAATCGTAACAGTAGTAAGTGTTCCCGTTGCTTTATTGCGAAAAATATGATTCATCAAGTGATGAGTTGAACGAAAACCTCGGATTACACGAAGAATACGGATTAATCGAAATATCCGACCTGCCCTTAAGTAATGAACAGCTGGAATACTGGCGATCAAATCAATCCAGCCCCATTTCATAAATTCCAATTTACTGTTGGCCTGGTAGAAGCGAATGCAAAATTCAAGTAAAAAGAAAGCACATATAAAGTGATCGGTTAAATCGATTAATCTCGAAATTTCAATTGGAAGTCGAAAAAAAGTATCTAATAAAAGTGTTCCCAATACATAAACAGATAATATGAGAACCAAAATATTTAAAAAGCCGAGCTTATTTTCTGAAGTTGTTACGTTCATAATTCATTTACATTAGGTTATCGTACTTATTGAAAATTCAAAAATTTCATCTCCTCAAATAAAAAGAATATTGAATATACACATACTGGATTTGAAGTTTAGACTTAATAATAATTATATTCTATATTGAATTATTACTTGATTACTTAGAATGCTTATCCGGGAAATATTTTTTCATCAGGGCTTCCCACTCCATTTGATTCCTAAGTTGGGCGAGGTCATTGTCCTTTTGCAGCGCCTCGAAAGTAATGCCTGTCTTTTGGATCGCTTGTTCGATCATGTCAAGAGCTTCCTTCGATTTTCCTAATGTGGTCAATTGCGCTGCCAGTCCGAGATAAGCATAGGTTGCCACAGGGTTGACGCGAATGGCATTTTGAAAATATTTTAGAGCTTCCTCCTGACGATTGGTTTTTATAAATACATGAGCCAAATATACCATTGCGTCAGTAAAAAGGGAATCAATTGTAAGTGCATGCTTAAGATATTCTTCAGCTTTTTGGTATTGATTGGTTTTTAAATACAAGGCACCAAAATTACTCCAGGAATAGACCCAATTTTGGTATATCGACATGGATTTTTCGAGGAACTTTTCTGCTTCCTCATAACGGCCTGTTTTCAAATAGATCTCTCCTAAATTTCCCCAGGAAGGAAAATGTGTGGAATCTTTGGAAAGAATTTGTTTGAATAAGATCTCAGATTCATTATACTTTCCAAGACTTAAATAGCCAAAGGCAAGATTATTGTGATTGATGAGATTGTTTGGTTCTGCAACAACTAACTCTTTATAAACTTCAACAGCACTATTAAATTTCAATCGTTTGAGATAAAAAAAACCCAAAGATCCGAGCACTGAATTTCTTGATACCTGATTGGTATTGTGATTCAAAAAATCAATCAATGTTTGCTCCGCCAAACTATCTATTCCCATGAAATGATACAACCTTGAAAGGTTTACAACCGGTACATGGTTTTTTGAATTGTACTTGATGCTATTTTTTAAAGCTTCTATTCCTTTTTCTATTTGATTTTTACTTAAATATAACATTCCAAGATTATTCCAAATATAACTGGAGGTAGAATCTAGCTTATTGGCATTTTTGAGATATAATTCCGCCTTTTCTAATTCATTTTTTTCTACTAAAACTTGAGAAAAATTTATTAAAATAAGAGGAGATGTGGAGTCCAAATTGTATGCTTTTTGCAACCACATTTCTGCTTCTTCAATTTTTTTTGTCTTCAGATAAACCATTGCCAGATTTGCCATTATCGTTTCATTTGTAGAGTCCAATTGGAGTCCACTTTTGAATGTAGACTCTGCTTCATCAAACTTTTCCATTTCTGTTAGTAAAATAGCATAATCATTATACCAACATGGATACAAGGGTCCTTTTGCCTCCAAATAGGCTTTGTAAGCAAATATAGCTCCATCAAAATCTCCACTTTGTCTTTTTAAAAAAGCTTTAGCCTGAATAACATAAGGATGATTAGCCTGAATTGAATCTGCAGATTGAAGAACTTTTTCAGCCAATTCTGATTTACCCAATTCAATAAATTCATAGAACAAATTTGTATAAGGAAGGACCCATTGCGGTGATAGATTTACGGCCTTTGATGCACATATTAAAGCAGAGTCCAGATTTCGCAATTTTTTCACATAGGTCAAACTCATTTCATGCCATAAAATTGAAGAAGAAGGCTCTAGCATTAAGGCTTGATGATATTTTTCTAAAACGCGGTTGCCCATCTCCGCATCCGGATTTCTATCTTTAATTTGTAATATGCCTTCAAATAAAAGTTGTCTGGCTGTCAGATAAGAATACATGTAATGTTGCGGTCCTAAAAGTTCCGCAGCTTTTCTAAGATGATTAGGGATGGGATCCAGTTGTATACTTTTACCAATACAATTCAGCTCTTTCACATCTGCTTTGAGCCAAATGTTGATTACCTGTTGAGCATCATCCTGAAGCGCAGCCGCAAAATTGCGTTTCATAGTGGAATGCAATCGCTGCAATTTGGGTTCATTAATCAATTGTTCATAATAAGTATTGGCACACGCAGCTACGGGTTCCAAGAAGTTCTTATTTTTTAAAGAAGATTTAAAAAGCTGGTAAGTTGTTTTTGTATTCGTATCTAATTTGGAAAGGACATCTTCTTCTACCCCTCTGGAATCAATGGAAGATAACATGTTCGATTGAATGTTTTTACCGGATAGAATAGAAGCTAACATTTTTTCATCCACACTGGTCAGTCTTTCGTTTCGATTACCAACGGTCATAGGCACCTGACTTACTGGAGCGACTTCAGTCGTAACATGATCTTCAAGGTATCTACCTACTTCTTGCAAGCTTACCCAAAAATCTTTATTGTTATCTGCCATACCGTAGAGTGCATTCAACAAGTGATAGGAAAATGCACCACGGCCACCTCCCCATTGTTCGCCTTCGATGCTGTATTCATTGGGTTGACAAGACATGATTTTAATTTCATTGCCAAATTGTTTGGCGAGATTCGCTGCGGTGGCTTGTGCACCACCTACGGAACTTCCTGCCAGGGTACCGGAACGACAAGCATCGGTAATCACGATCACTTTAGCTTTGTTCTGAATGGATAAGGTTGAAACTACTTCCTGCAACATGGGCAAGGCAAAAGCACCTCCGGCCATATACACGCGTGCTGGTGCATCCCAACACAATAA
>CAYMKU010000082.1:0-6351 GCA_964391015.1 uncultured Ignavibacteriaceae bacterium | reverse complement strand
GTAACATATTCAGCTGAGCAGTACTAATAAGTCGTGCGGCTTAACCATTAATTTTTATTCACAGTTTTTGTGTTAAGTGTATTTTGGTTCAACTCTTTCAGTCTTTCTATTTATTTTGTTAATGTCATTCTGAATTTATTTCAGAATCAAAGAGATTAAATTTTGGTGGTTATAGCCTGGGTGTTACACCTCTTCCCATTCCGAACAGAGAAGTTAAGCCCCAGAACGCCGATGGTACTGCATGCGCAGGTGTGTGGGAGAGTAGGTCGCTGCCAAGATTTATTTTGAACCCCGGTTTTTCAATCGGGGTTTTTTATTTTGATTAAGATTTATAAGTACTTTTTAATTTTCATGTTCTTAGCTAATATTACCCACTCAATTTTTATATTCTAAAAATAATCTTAGTGGAGTCATTTCGATGATACGACAATTCATAACGTTTCTAGTTTTTTTTATAGTATTCACCTTCGTAAATGCAAACGCACAAAAAAGTTTTAAGCTTGATTATGAAAAGTATCGGCTTAAAAATGGACTTGAAGTTATTCTTCATGAAGATAAATCAGATCCCATTGTTGCAGTTGCAATTGTTTTTCATGTCGGGTCTAATAGAGAAACACCGGGGAAAACCGGTTTTGCTCACTTGTTCGAGCACATTATGTTCCAGGAATCTCAGCACGTTCCTCAGGATCAATTCTTCAGACTGATTCAAGGGAACGGCGGAACATTAAATGGTGGAACATGGCAAGATGGAACAATTTATTTTGAAACCCTGCCAAATAGTGCACTCGAATTAGCGCTCTGGCTTGAATCCGATAGAATGGGATTTATGCTTCCTACCGTAACTTATGATGCTTTCCAAAATCAGCAGAATGTTGTGCAGAATGAAAAGAGACAGAATTACGATAACAAACCTTATGGTCAGACAGGTTATATTATTGGTAAGCTACTTTATCCTGAAAGCCATCCATATAATTGGACGACAATAGGTGCACTTGAAGATTTGCAAGATGCAACTTTAAAAGATGTTCATAATTTTTATACTAAATGGTACGGACCAAATAACGCCACGTTAGTGGTTGCCGGTGATTTTGATGAGGATCAAACGAAAGAGTGGATTGAAAAATATTTTGGTGAAATAAAATCTTCTGTGCCTGTAAAACCTTTGGCTCCAATGCGAGTTTCACTTACCGATTCAAGACGGGCTTCGTACGAAGATAACTTTGCGCAATCACCTGAACTGACAATGCTTTTCCCGACGGTGGAACAATTCTCTGAAGATAGTTATGCGCTTGATGTTCTTGCTGATTTAATTGGAAGAGGAAAAAAATCTCCATTGTACAAAGTAATTGTAGAAGAGAAGAAATTAGCTCCGTCGGTAAATACTGCTCAAAACAGCAGTGAAATTGCAGGCGATTTTAGGATAAGTGTTCGCACTTTTCCGAATAAAAATTTAACGGAAGTTGAGAAATCAATCGAAGAAGCTTTCGCAAAATTTGAAAAGGAAGGATTCACTGAGAAAGATCTTGCAAGAACTAAAGCTGGAATTGAGACTAATTTTTATAATGGCATTGCAAGTGTTATGGGAAAAGCACAGCAGCTTGGTATATATAATGCATTTACCGGTTCAGCAGATTTTTTAACGCAAGATTTAAATAACTCTCTCAAAGTTACTTCTGAAGATGTTTGGAGAGTTTATAATAAATATGTGAAGAATCAGAAATATGTGCTCATAAGTTTTGTTCCTAAAGGAAAGCTTGATCTCGCTGCAGAGAATTCTCCCGTGTTTGAAATTCCAGGAAATAATTTGAAAACATATTCTGCGGATGAGCAAATTGTAATAAAAAATCAACCCGAGAATTTAGTTAAGGTTGAAAAAATTCAATCGAAGTTTGATCGCTCAAAGCAGCCTCAAAACGGAGTGGATCCGTTGCTTAAAGTTCAAGACATTTGGGATGGAAAGTTGTCTAATGGAATAAAAGTTCTTGGAATCGAGCAGAATGAACTTCCTCTTGTCGATTTTCAAATTTCAGTCAAAGGAGGTTTACTTTTAGATGATATAAATAAAATTGGTTCTGCAAATCTTGTTGCCAAGATGATGATGCAGGGGACAAAAAATAAAACTCCATTGGAACTTGAACAGGCAATTGAAGATTTAGGATCGGGAATTTCTGTTAATGCAACGGATGATGCAATGATTATTCGAGGTAATTGTTTATCGAGTAAATTTTCAGAAACTTTCAAGCTTATTGAAGAAATACTATTTGAACCTAGGTGGGATGAAAAAGAATTCGATCGTTTAAAAAGTGAAACCGTTGAAGGTATTAAAAGAATAAAAACTTCTGCAAGTAACACTGCGTCATTGGTTTATGCCAAACTTATTTATGGTGATGAGAATATTTTATCTAGAAATATAGCCGGGACAGAACAATCGGTAGCTGCAATTACTTTAGATGATCTAAGAGATTATTATGCCAACAGCTTTTCACCTCAGCAAAGCAATATCACAATTGCAGGAGATTTAAACGAAAAAGAGGCAATGCGTGTTTTTAAAAGTTTAGAAAGCGAGTGGAAAAAGTTTGAGGTAAATATCCCTCAACCGGGAGAATTTAAAACTTTTACTTCGTCATCATTATACTTTATTGATTTTGCTGGAGCTAGACAATCTGAGATACGAATTGGAACAACTGGACCAGCTTATACTAATCCAGATTATTTCAAAACAACTGTGATGAACTATGCTCTTGGCGGCAGCTTTAACGGCAGAGTGAACATGATATTGCGTGAAGAAAAAGGTTATACTTACGGTGCAAGAACTAACTTTGTTGGTTCTGAATTTCCCGGTTACTTTGTTGCTTCAGCTGGTGTGCAGTCAAATGCAACTTTAGAATCGGCAGAAATTTTTAGAGATGAAATGATAAAGTATAGAAAAGGAATTACACCGGAAGATCTTCAGTTCACAAAAAATGCTTTGCTAAAATCGAATGCTCTAAAGTTTGAAACTATTAATGCTCTAAGAGGAATGTTGTCTTTGATTGTAAGGTATAATCTTCCGTATGATTATGTGAAAGATCAAGAAAAACAAATTATGGAAATGACTCTGGGTGAGCATAAGAACCTTGCAGAAAAATACATTCAACCTGATAAGATGATTTATCTAATTGCAGGTGATGCAAAAACTCAGCTCGAAAATGTTAAGAAGTTAGGTCTAGGTGATCCAATTTTATTAGATAAAGACGGAAATAAGATTTCTAACAATTAAGTGCATCTTACAATAACAAAATGAATCTAATTGTGTAAAACAAAGTTTGTTAAGTATGAAATTTGCTAGAGATATTGTTCCACAATTGTTTTTGTTGATTACTCTAATAGCCGGAGTTTCTTTTGCGCAAACAGAAATAGTTAAAATCGATGTTGTTGATCCGTTAGGAAAAATTACAAAAGGGCAGCAATTTACTATTGATGTAAACGCAAGGATTAGTTCAAACTGGCATATCAATTCAAATAAACCTAATGATGAATTTCTTATTCCTACCGTGATTTCTGCAAAGGGAAATGGAATTAAATTAGTAAAGATTAAATATCCTAGACCGCATGAGTTAAAATTATCTTTTTCGGAATTACCTGTTTCAGTTTTCGAGGGTGAAACGAAAATCGGATTAACGTTTGAGATTTTACAAAGTGCTGCTCTAGGCAAACAAAACATTGAAGTTGTTTTTGACTACCAGGCGTGCAATGATGTTACATGTCTTCCACCAAATTCTACCTCAACAAAATTTTCAGTGATGGTTAGTGAAAAAGAAAGAGCACACCAAGATACTTCAGTATCAATAGATAATTCTGAAGTAAATGAGGTTAGTTTAGAAGATATTAAAAACCAAAACCTTTCCAATCAAATAGAATCTGTTGAGACAAAAAAAGATAACTCTGTTTCAGTTGCATTTACATTGGAAAAAAGTGGATTGTTCTTGAGTTTAATATTTATTTTTCTTGCCGGTTTAGCTTTGAATTTAACTCCTTGTGTTTATCCTTTAATTCCAATCACTATCGGTTACTTTGGTGGGCAAGCTGAAGGAAAGACGAGCAGATTATTTCTTCTTGGGGTGCTTTACGTTTTAGGTATGGCAATTACATATTCGGTTATTGGCGTTGTAACATCATTAAGTGGTGCAGTCTTTGGAACATTGCTACAAAATCCAATAGTAATTATTGGGATTGTGCTTCTCTTTGTTGTTTTAGCTCTAAGTCAATTTGGGGTTTATGAATTTAAGCTTCCAGATTCCTTAGTAGCTAAAGCTGGTGGCGCAAAAGGTGGAGCGTACGGTGCATTCTTCATGGGATTAACTATGGGAATTGTTGCCGCTCCTTGCATTGGTCCATTTGTTTTAGGTCTTGTAACATACGTAGCGGCAAAGGGTGATCCATATTACGGTTTTCTAATGTTCTTCGTTTTGGCGGTTGGGTTAGGATTCCCGTACTTGCTGCTTGCGATATTCAGCGGCAAAATTAAAAATTTGCCAAGAGCAGGAATTTGGATGGAAGGTGTAAAACACATGTTCGGATTTTTGCTAATAGGGATGGCTTTCTATTTCTTAGATCCAATTCTGCCCAAATCAATTCACGGCTACTTACTTCCAATCTTTGGAATTATTGCCACAGCAATTTTATTGTTCATCGATAAAACAGCAAACAGCGCTAAAGGATTTAGAACATTTAAAACAGTGTTTTCACTTATTGTTCTTGCTGTTTCCATTTATGCATTAATTCCAAAGGAAAAATTAGAACCGGAGTGGCAGACCTTTAGTATCCAAGCTTATGAAACATCTTTAAAGAAAAATGAAAGAATGGTAATAGATTTTTATGCTGATTGGTGCATCCCATGTAAAGAATTGGATGCACTGACTTTTTCTGATAGAAGAGTAATTGATGAAATGGAAAGATTTACTAAGTATAAGGTTGATATGACAAAAATGACACCCGAAAATGAAGAGTTGAGAAAGAGGTTTAATGTTATCGGTATGCCGACTATTTTGATTATTGATTCAAATGCCAAAGAGAACAATCGCTTAACGGGTTTTGTTGATGCGGATGAGTTTTTGGGATACATTAAAACAGTTGATTAGTGTTACTGCAAAACTTTTAAAGAATCAAATTCATCAGAATTTTAAACTAAGAGTATGTGAAAAAGATAATATACTATTGTCTGCTGAGTCATGTTGCTTTTACTTTTCTATTTTCTTAGGAATATAAGTGATCCGATAATCGCAGTTACTTTCTTTATAGATTCAGTTCGGTTAAAGGTGAAGGTAGAACGCTAGTGAAATAGCACCTAACTGTTTGTACTTATAGCAGATATGCAAAATAGGTTAAGTTTTATTTAACTGTCTCAAAGCATTTCGTCTTTAATATGATTTTGAGACATATTTTTCTCACCAGAGAATAATACAAAAATATTATTGAAAAATTAGTTGCTTTTTATCGAAAAAATTTATTAAGTTTATTACGAGGGAATCGAGGGCCAAGAATCAAGTTAATTTATTTTTAAAAAGGTCGCGTGTTTAAAGTGTGTATTTACAATAATATTTTTTAATGTAAATTTAATAATTGTTTTCTCTCCAAACCAAAATTTTTATCATAAACAATCATAGAGGAGGTCGCATTAAAAAAACAAATACCTAGTTTTCACATCATAAGTATACTTATTTTGTGATGTGTTCATGTGAATTGTTTTCTCAATCGGAATATGGTTTTTCGATAGCATGAGAGTTTTTTACCCAACAAAGAAACTCTTCTGCTTCACCTAAATAAAATTGAATTAAGAAAGGTTGGGTCAAAAGTAAAATAAAAAATAATCAATGTGGGGTAGCTGTTGAGCTGCCTCATTTGAATTTGTAATTAATTAACTGTCATCATAAACAAACAAAAAGGAGCAACAAATGAGATCTTTTCTTCGTTTCGTTCTTTCGATCGTAGTTCTATTGAGCATAATAAGCACAGTGAATGCTCAGCCACAGTACATGCTAACGGCAAAGAACTTCATATCGAACTCAGCAAGCCAGTTTCAGTTTGATATATATTTATCAAGGACTGGAGGAGGCACAGAACCATATGTAAAGGGACAATTTACACTGACCTATAACTCAGCGATATTGCCAGTAGGAGGAGTATTGTCAATGGCATATTTAGCTGGGAGTTCCCAATTACCAACAGCCAATCAAAGCGTAAACTGTTTGGTATATACTGGAGGAGCAGCTGGGAATGCATTGTACATAACAGCACCATTGGACAATACGGGTACCCCAATACCAAATGCACCGGCAGAGGTAAGAGTAGGTACCTATAGAGTAAGCAACA
>CAYMKU010000081.1:0-6355 GCA_964391015.1 uncultured Ignavibacteriaceae bacterium | reverse complement strand
TGCAGCTGCTTCTCGCCGTATCGGAGATGCTGTCGCCGTCAGGCATGCGCCCGGGGTCGACCACGGCGATGGTCGGCTGAATTTCGCAGGGCCGACGTTGTAGTGCCCCTCGAACCCGAACTGGTCCACGAGGTCCTGGTAGATCGCGGTGGCGTTGCGGCGCAGCCGCAGTTGCGCTTCGATGAACTCACGGTGCGGCTCGCACAGCGACACCGTCACGCCGAGGCTGGCCGCGGGCGCCGGTGGCCAGGGTGGAGGAGTTCGAGCGGCCGGACCGGTGGCCACCCCGGGGGAGTTTGCCGGCTCGGCGGCCAGGCGCTTCTGAAAGTTGCGGATCGTCTTGCGGTCGATCCCCGTGACCCGGGCGATCTCGCGCTGACCAACGTTCTGCGCCAGCAGCGTGCGCAGCGTCGTCTGTAGGTGCGGCTTCAAGGCGTTCACTCCTGTTCCCCCTCGCGTGAGGGGCAGAAAGGTACGCCTCGCCCGGTGCCCGCCGGGCTCGCCCAGAGTTAACCGTTAACCCTGCGGCGCAGCTCGGTCAGGTGGAGGAGTTTGGGTGGCCATAAGTGGAGGAGTCTGGCCGGCCGCCGGGGGTCAGGTGTGCCAGGCCTGCACGCTCCAGTAAGGAAATCTGCGCCAGCGCGGCCCGTGTCGAGCCGTCGTAGAGAATACGGCCGTCCTCCCCCAACATCACGCAGCGTTCGCCCAGTTCCGGGGCGAGCGACAGGTTGTGGGTGGCAACGACCAATGTCTTGCGCGAGTGGATCAGGGAGTCGATCAGCCAACCGACAGTAGCCGGGTCCAGGCTCGCCGAGGGTTCGTCGAGCAACATCACCTCCGGATTGAGCGTCAGCAGGCTCGCGAGTGCCACCTTCTGCTTCTGACCCCCCGAAAGCTGGAACGGCGCCTTGTCGAGCAGTCGGTCGAGCCTGAGTTGGCGACTCCACCGTGTCATGCGCTCCTCGACATCCGGCAAGCCGAGTTGGCGCAGGCCGTAAGTGAGTTCCTCTCTTACCGTGGGATTGAACAGCATCGCCTCCGGATGCTGGAAGAGCAATACGCAGGCTCGACGGAATTCACGGGCATTTGTCCGCTTCCTCAGGTACGCGCGGTCGAGTACACGTCCGCGCCAGCGCACCTCCCCCGCGCTCGGCTCGACCAGGCCATTGAGTATCTTCAGCAGGGTCGACTTGCCGCAACCGTTCGCGCCAAGCAGGACCACCTTTTCGCCCTCGGCGATGTGCAGATTGATGTCGTGGAGCAAGGTCGACTCGCCCGGCCACGCAAAAGCGACTTTGCGCAATTCAATCATCGAAAGTCCCGCGGGAACGCATTGCAAGCGCGGCTTCGCTGGCTGAGGCTAACGCCTTGTCGAGAAGCGTTTGTGCTTGGGCGGACGCGTGACGCGTCTGGTCGAGGAGGCTCGGTCGCGTGAGGTTGCGACTTCTGAAGGCCAGGCGGAAGTCCTGCAGAATGCGTTCGAACGTCTTGATCTGGCCGATGGCCAGCGTCGCGATCAGACGCAGCAGCAAGAATCCGGAGAGCGCAGTCAGCAGGTCAACCGATGCTGCAAGCCAGAATCCAAGGAAGACCAGCAAGACGACCCGCAGGTTGATCTGCAGCAGGTAGCTGGCGCGGAATTCGGCCTGCAAGGCGGAAATCAACACGTAGCCGAGGCTGACGGTGAGGTTGAAGGCAAGCACGGCGAGCAGCGTCCGGCGCAGCAGGGCGGGCGCCTTGCGGCCGCTTGCAAGCGTCGCCAGGCACAGCAGCGCCGCGAGAATTTGCGGTTCGTGAATGAACGAGACGACCACGACGCACGACGCATAGAGCGCCAGCCAGGCTTGCTGATTCACACGGTTGGCCAAGTGCGGGCCCTCGCGTAGCGAAGAACGAGTACGGTCAGCGCTGCTTCACCGATACCAATGAAGGCATGCGGGATCGCGACGGCTGGCAGTGTGATCGATAGTCCGAACGGAAAGAACAGGGGGGAACCGTCGGCTGCATGGGCGATCGAGGGCTGCACTCCAAGGATCGAGGCCGTGATTGCCGCCGGCACCATGACCGAGGCCCATGCTGCAACTGCGATGGAAGCCGTGTCGCCGAGATTTCGCAGCAGGCGGCGGACACCGACTGCGGTTGCGGCGCCTGCCAGTCCAATGCTGAGGGCGTTGACCGGCAGGGCCGTAATGCCACCGGCGCCAAAGAGCAGTGACTGTAGAGCCAGCACTAGGCTGAACGCGACGAATGCCGAGCGAATACCGAACACCATGGCCAGGATCGCGACGCCCAGCGCGTGACCGGAGGTTCCCCCTGGAATCGGCACCATCACAAGGCCCAGGCTGTATGCGAGCGCAGTCAGCATGGCCAAGCGGGGCACGGTCGTCTCGTCCAGCGTCTCGCGCAGACCTCTTGCCGACCAGGCCCACGCCCCGATGGCAATCGCATAGGCCGGCAGATAGGTCTGAGGCGAGAGGAAGCCGTCGGGAATATGCATTGCCCGCCAGTTCAGAATAGCGCCGAGGCCGAAATGATTATCCGGTACCTTTCCTTGCCTTCCGCCCCCTGCTGTTGCTCGCCCTCGTTCAACCGGGTCCACACGGGGGTCTTCATGCCTACGGCGAGACTTGTGTTCCGCCAATATGCCCGCACACCGGGAACGGCATACAGCATGCGCCCACCTGCGGCAATGGCCGGCACGCCGCCTTCGCGATCCCGGCCCAAGCCGAGATACTGAAGCTCGAGCACTGGATCGATGCGAAACATCTGCTCCGGAACGACGAGGCCACGGTAGGAGAGGGCGACGTTGAGTCGATGTTCGGACCCGAAACGCACCCGCTCGCCGTCGGCATACTTGTACTCTTGGAAGCGCAGCATCGAAGCCTCCAGGTTGAGAGTGAACCGTTCGAGCAATGTCTTGCTGGCCGTCAGTCCGATCGTGTACGCGGGCTTCCCGAAGCCCAGTGATCTGGACGGATCGATCGTTCCATCGCTCAGTCGGCTGTTTGCATCGCCCGTCGGGAGGCTCGCTCCCCCGAAGATCGAGAAATGCCAATCCTCGAGGTCGTCGAGGCTCTCGTTGGCGGGGATCAGCCGGAATTCCTGGTCGTACTTGAAGCCGAACTGCCCCATGAGCGACACGTCCGCGAAGCCTCGCGAATCGAGACCGCCGGATTCATCGACTTTTTCGTGATAGGGGAGAAAAGCGTAGCCCGAGAACCACGGAGTGAAACCGTAACCGAGCCCCGCCATCGTGAATTGTGAATAGCGGGCGTTCGGAGCGGCCCACGCGAACTTTCGATAGCGGGCGTCGTCGACCTTGAGGTAGGCCAGCGTCTTTCCTTCGGGAAGCAAGGTCGAGGCAGCCGATTCGATCGGTGCCCCCGGACCCTGCAGTCCAGCGACCCCGATTCCAGCGACGCCATGGTGCGCCCAACCCGGCCACGCGGCGAGCGTGAGGACGACGGCGGCGGTGAATTTCAATGGTCCCTTATTCATCGACGGCTGTTCCGCAGGAAGAGTTGAACGAGGCCGAAGAGGCCGAAGAGGATGCCGGCTCCGGTGGCCAGGAGAAGCCCGCGCTGCGGCGCCGCGGCTGTATTCGCGAGGCAGACGCCCGTTGCCTCCCTGGGAGGCAGGTTCAGGATCTGGTCTACGCCGTGTCCGTCTGTGGAATAGGCCTTGAGGCGCCACTTCGGATGGGCGCCGGTCAGGAAGACCGCCCTGCCTTGCCGGTCCGTGCGCCCGACCTGCTCTGGCGTGTCGTTGCCAGGCAGCAAGAGTTCGTAAGTCTCGAAGACGAACGGCTGGCCGTCCGAATATGTCAGACGAAGCACGGTGGCCTCCTGGTGACCGATCTCGAGCGCGACTTCATGCGCCCACGCGTGGCTGGCCACCAGGAGGGCCAGACCCGGTGCGATGCATTTCATGGCGCGATCGCGAACTGCAGCGATGCGGTGCGGATCACGCTGTCAGCCTTGCCGTCTTCCAGCGGCGTCTCCAGCGTGGCCTCCAGCAACTGGACGCCGCCCCGGCGCAGCCGGATCGCCACTTTCCCGTCGGCTCCCGAGATTCCGCGGGTTTCCCCGGCATACGCCACGGGCACTCCCGACACCGGTTTGCCCGCGTCGGTGACCAGCACGACCAGCTTGTCACCGGTCTGCAGCGGGAGTGGATCACGCGTCGGCGTGATTTCCAGGTCTGTTCCGATCGGCCCCGAGACAGACGGGATCCAGTGCACGATGAGCTTGAGCGATTCCTTCGAATACCAGCTCTTGACTATCCCGGCGATCCCGGTCTTCGGGACATTTCGCGTTTCCCACGGGGTCTTGGTCCAGTAGCCCGTCGAGAAGCTGACCGTGAGCGCCGCGCAATCGCCCGCAACTCTGGTCGGATACTCCCGCGCCGCGTCTAACTGTCGGACACGCCCCGTCTTGTCGACACAGGTAAGCCCCTTGACGGCAGACGCCGCATAGGCAACGACCTCCGCGCCGTCATGCCCTGAATGACGATGTCCCTGCAACAGGACATACCCATTGCTCTCTCGGTCGAACCAGAGATCGTGCGCCGCCACCGCACTCGAGGCGAGCGCGAGCAAGACGATGATCCAGCGATTCATGGTGACTGCGTTTCTCCCCGCATGACTGCAGTGCTTTCGCGTAGCGCTGATATACCAACCATATCGATTGGCACTTCGATCCCGTCGCTGCGATAGACCTCACGTTGGCGGCGCCTGGTGTGAAGAAATGGGCTAGAAATCATACAAAGTCGCTGATCCCTCGTCAACGCGCTCGGCGATCGTCTCGGTTGGCACGTGGTCACGTGGCAGGCCGCAAGTGCCTGTGCGGGGACGAGTCGGCGTCGTGTCGGTGGCCGTCACCTACCCGGAGACTGATGATGTTGAGCTTGCCATGGTGGACTCCGCGCTCCGCCGTCAGGGCGTCAGCAAAGCGTTGTACATCGGCACCAGGCCCCTTCAGGGTGACCGACTCGATGCAGTGCGTGTGGTCGAGGTGGATGTGCATCGTCGTCACGATCAGGTCGTGATGATCGTGCTGCAGGCTTGTCAACCGTTCGGACAGGTCGCGCTCATGGTGGTTGTAGACATATGACAGGCTGGCGATGCACGGACCGACAAGTTCGTGTCGCTGGCGATCCGCTTCGACGGCCCCACGTATCAGGTCGCGGCATGCCTCGGAGCGATTATCGTAGCCGCGCGCGGCAATGAACTCTTCGAACTGAGCCGCGAGGGTGGCGTCGAGCGAGATGGTAAAGCGTTCCATGATCAGCCTTTCGAAGTCTCGGGAGTCTTGTGTGTGAACCCCGGCAAGAGTCTAAGACCGATATGGAATTAGAAGTGGCGCCAGATTTTCGGACAGCCGGATAAGTGAAGTCTCTGCGTCTTTGAATCGCTTGGCTTTCTTGGACAGCACCGAGAGTTAGTTTTCGGCGGTCACAAGGCCCTCGACGGGCCCCGGAATCCTTTGCTGGCGGACGAATTCCGCCGGCGTAAGGTCCATGAGAGCACTGTGAGGACGGCTCTCATTGTAGTCACGCCGCCAAGCCTCGACGATCGCCTTGGCGTCGGCCAATGACTCGAACCAGTGAACATTCAAGCACTCGTCGCGCAACGAACCGTTGAACGTCTCGACGTGCCCGTTGTCGGTGGGTTTACCCGGCCGGCTGAAGTCGATTCGGACCTTGTGGTGATACGCCCAGAGATCCATCAGACGTCCCGTGAACTCGCTGCCGTAGTAACTGCAGAATAGGCGTCAACCATGAATGGCGACGGCATCCTTTGGTTTCTCTACGACCGAAGGAGATCACCATCATGGCTGACAAGACGGATGCTACGGCCCCCTGCCACTGGGTAGCAATCGACGTCGCACGGTACTGGAATGCAGTGTTGATCGAGACCGCTTCTGGCCAACGTCACCGCTTCAGAATGGCGAATGCTGCCGAAGACTTCGACAGACTCATTGAGTTCCTCAATGGGCTGGGTGGCCGTGTACGCGCAGCCCTCGAACCGACTGGCGATTACCACCGGGCAATCGCTCATCGTTTGGCAATCTCCGGCGCCGAGGTCGTCAGCATCTCCTCCGTCGCGCAATCCCGGTTCCGAGAAGCGATGTTCAACTCCTGGGACAAAAACGACCCAAAGGATGCCACTGTCATTCTTGAGATGCTCAAACAGGGCCGCGTGCAACGGTACGTCGATCCGATGCTTGCAGGGCATCACGACTTGCAGGAACTCTCGAAGACCTACTACCAGGTGTCGCGGGCGCGAACGAAGGTCCAGCACGCGATCATCAACCACCATGTGCCGCTCTACTTCGTCGGCCCTGCGAAATTCAGC
>CAYMKU010000080.1:0-6680 GCA_964391015.1 uncultured Ignavibacteriaceae bacterium | reverse complement strand
ATTCGTTTACAGAGGCAAGACATCGAAAGAAAGCATCTAAATAGCAAGTTTGTATTGCTAAGTATAACAATAAGTATGCCTCATTCAGAAAATATGTTGTATCATTTTGATTTATAGTAACTAAATTCAAAACTAAGTAACTGTTCTATATATATATATATCTTAAATATAAATTTATACTAATAAAATCAGAACCATGTCTAATTTGCTTGATATTATATTTAATCCACACAAAGCTATATTAAATATATATAATTTTATATTTAATTTACATAAATATATATTATATTTACTCAAAACTATATTTAATTTACATATTTTTATAATTAATTTATCTAAATATATAATAAATACACTCAAATCTATATTTAGCTTACCTAATTGTATAATTAGCGGACTTGAAGAGATAGTTGGCTTCAGAAAAGTGAGATTTCGCGCAAAAATGAAGAAATCTTGCAAGAGAAGTGTGAAAGTGAGCAAAAAACAAAGGGGAGTGACCTTCTGCAGAGTGAGAGGCAGCTAAATCATTTAGCAGACTCGTAAAGTAAAGAAGAAAGGAAGCAAAAGAAGAAAGCAACTCACCGAAAGAACTTTGACATGGCAGTAATGTACGCTTGTATAAACGGACTTGAATGTTCTAAGTTAAGGGCATGATGCATCATGCCCCTACATTGATGTTAGAAGGAATAAAATATATTTTTAAAGTAAGGATTTGTCTTTCACTGTATAATTATGCTCAACTAATTACTAAATATAATTTGAGGGTGCTGCAATGAAGAAAATATTATTGTTTTTCTTTGTAATTATGTTTCCACATCTTTTACATTCACAGTGGTTTAATTACAACACCGACTCCACCTTAGCCACTACATATTTTAACTCTGTACATTTTGTTGATACACTAAATGGATGGATCGCTTGCGATAACGGGCTTATTATTCATACAACAAATGGTGGGATAAATTGGATACGTCAAACGAGTGGATTTTTAGGACATCTTAGAAAGATAAGATTTTCAGATAGCTTGCATGGTTGGGTAATAGGTGATTCTGGAAAAATACTTTATACCTTCAACGGTGGCAATAGCTGGTTATCTCAAAACAGTGGTGGAAGTTGGACATTAAATATGCTTTCTGTTGTTAATAGTACAAAGGCTTGGATATCTGGTAATGAGAGAGCAATATTCTTAAATACAACAGATTCAGGAAGCAATTGGGATACTCTCAATCCCCAAATCCCTGGTGGTGACAAAATTTCAGATATTTTTTTTGTTGATAGTAGTAAGGGTTGGTATTGCACGTGGCATTATATCTCTCCACCAGGGTTTACAGGTGGTTCAATAAACAACACATGGACTGGGGGATTATATTGGTGGACGCAATCGTGGTCTCAAAACATCCTTCGTTCAATTCACTTTATTGATTCAGATTATGGTTGGTGTACGGGAGACTGGGTGATTTACAAAACCACAAATGGTACAACTTGGAATAAATTAGATTTTCCTCAACATTGGTTTTCACATATCTATTTTGTGACTCCTTATATTGGTTGGGTAATTGATTGGGGATTTGGTCCAAGTGGCCCTAGCCATAGTTATATTCATTTCTCTTCAGATGGGGGGTATAATTGGTCATATCAGTTTGCTTCGCAAAATCGTATCATAAAGGATATTTGTTTTGTTGAGCAAAAACATGGTTGGGCGGTTGGTCAATCTGGATTAATATTGCATACCACAAATGGTGGTGGGGCACTAACTTCTGCTAATAATGATGAACCATCTTTACTCCCATCTTTCTCTTTTTCCCAAAACTACCCCAATCCATTTAACCCAAGTACTAAAATCAAGTATGCAATAAGCAGTCAGCAATATGCAACATTAAAAGTTTCTGATATACTCGGCAATGAAATAGAAACATTGGTTAATGATGAAAAATCTCCCGGCACTTATGTGGTAACATGGAATGCGACAAATCTTCCGAGCGGAGTGTATTTCTATCAATTAAGAACAGGCAATTTCCTCGAAACAAAAAAGATGATTTTGCTAAGGTAAGTCGTAAGAGGTTATTTTGTTAGTTCACTTAAAATTACGGCAGAGGCGCTTGCAACATTTAGTGACTCTGCCTTTCCTTTTTTAGATACGGTTATTTTCTCATTTGCAATTGTTAGCAGCTTGTTTGACGGACCATTTGCTTCATTCGAAAATACAATTATTTCTTTTGCGGATTTGTTGTATTGATAAATGTCTTTCCCAGTAATATCAGCACAAAGAATAGAATAACCTTTTTGCTTTAGTGTAGTTAAAGTTTTAATTAGGTTCTCGACTTGAACAATCGCCAAATGAAAAACAGAACCTGCGCTTGCTCGAATTGTTTTAGGATTATAAACATCGGCGCAGTTAGGGCTTAATAGTATTTCTTTTACTCCAAACCAATCTGCATTACGTAAAATTGTCCCAACATTCCCCGGATCGTTTATATCTTCAAGCGCAATAATTAAATTGTTTTTAAAGGTATTGGGTGAACTTTTGTGTAATTTTTTTTTGAACACTCCAGCAATGCCTTGTGAGTTAACGGTGGCTTGCAGTTTCTGAAAGTCCTTATCTGAAATTATTTTTATTTGACCGATGGTTTTGGATAATGATTTAAGTGATTCTTCATTATTAACAGAAAATTCTTTATTACAAATAACAATTTCACAATCTAATTTACTGTTAATAGCTTCCCAGATTAATTTTTCACCTTCAACTAAAAATTTGTCATGCTCATCTCTTAAATTCTTTTTAAGAAGGGAAGCGTAATATTTTATTTCAGCTTTTGTCATCATAATAAAGTATCATACTTCTGATTTTTACCAGCAGCTTCATCTTCGCTAAGCTTTTTGAGGTAATCCCAGGAATAAATTCCGGTGTTATGCCCATCCTTCCAGCTAACTTGAATTGCATATCCTCCCACCGACTGGATGTTTTGTACCTTATACATTTCCGGACTGAGCATCGTAGGTTTAGGCGGGCGGTATGTCTTCAATAAAATGGTTTCACCTTTACAATTTGCACAAGGGCATTCATCCCGAAGATATTTCAAAGTGATTTTGCTTTCGGAATATTCATCCCATTTAATCAATAATGCTGTCTTTTCAATTACCTTTATTTGAATTGGTTTCATCTACAATCTGTTAAGTGTTAAAGAAAGAGCACAATCTCTTTTGAAATTTAGTGAAATATAAGATTATAAAAGCAGTAAATTATAGGTGAATGATCTTGGGCTGTAATATTTCACTTAACCATTGAATAGTTTTATTTTTGTGTATGGATTTCTTAATAATTGAAGCGGTCATAGTTGTTATTTTAATTTTAGCTGCTGGTATTCTTTCAGCTGCCGATATTGCTATTGCTTCCATCGGAACAAATAAGATTGAAGAGCTAAAAGAAAGAAACGATAAGACTGCAGTTTTGTTCGAATCAATTCAGAAAGATCCGAATTCATTTTACGGAACCATACAAATTTTAATGAACCTTCTTACTGTTGCTTCGGCTGTCGTTGGATTTCATTTGTTTATGAGATTGTTCTACAAAGTTTTTTATGGCGATGTAATTCACTCGTTGGATTTTTATTCAGAATTATTAGCGGGAATATCATCTGTACTTCTGATTTCATTTTTAATCATTCTTTACAGTTATTTAATTCCTAAAGCATTAGGGTTTAAGTATTCGGAGAAGATCGGGAAGAAGTTTATTCTGTCATTAATATTTTTGGCTAAGATATTTAAGTACCCAGTAAAGACTATCACTTGGATTGGCAATCTAATTCTTGTACCATTTAATGAAGGAACAAATTTTTATCAAACCAAAATGTCTGAAGACGAAATAAGAGTTATTATTTCGGAAAGTGTTAAAAGCGGAACACTTAATAAAACAGAGCAGGAAATAATTGAGAATATTTTTGAGTTCAATGATCTTCACGCTAATGAAGTTATGATACCAAGAACAGAAATGAGCGCCATCGAAATGGTGAATGAAAAATCAGAAATAATGAAATACATAATAAAGACAGGCCATTCACTTCTTCCCGTTTATGAAGATTCACTTGATAATATTGTTGGAGTACTTCACACAAAAGATTTTCTTAAGTCGGTTGCTGAAGAAGCACAAATTGATGTTAAGAGTTTAATTCGTCCGGCATATTTTGTTCCCGAAACCAAATTGATTTCAGAGATACTAAAAGAAATGCAAAAGCGCGGTGAGCGGCTTGCAATAGTTACAGATGAATATGGCGGTACTGAAGGTGTAATAACAATGGAAGATATTCTTGAAGAAATTGTAGGTGATTTAGGTGATAGTTCTCAGTCTGAACTGAAAAGTTATAGTAAGCTGCCGGATGGGAAATATTACATTTTAGGATCAATGGATATTTCAGAGTTCAATGAAATTTTTAACATTGACCTTCCGGAGTCCGATGATTACAACACGGTAGCTGGATTTATTTCTTACAGCACTGGAAAAATATTAAATGTAGGTGAGTCGTTTGAACATGCTTCTTTGACATTTGAGTTGATAAAAAAAATCAGACAAAAGATGGTTCAGTTTAAAGTATATTCAAGTTCAAATAGTTTGTTAACCAAATCTGAAATCACATGACCTTGTTGGTTATAATTTCTTGCTAAGAAAACAAAATAATATTAGTTTTGGTCTCCAAATTTGCTGGCGTAGCTCAATTGGCAGAGCAGCTGATTTGTAATCAGCAGGTTGCGGGTTCGAGTCCCATCGCCAGCTCTAGAAAGTGCGAAAATAATATAATTTCGCGCTTTTTCATTTTAGGGAAATATGACGTCAATCACAGATTTTTGGAAAATTGACCTGTTTTGACCTGTTACTACTTTAATTACTACTTCAAAGTAAATAATTGTGGGTAGCAAATAATATTTAAATTCAAAATAAAGAAGCGATAGTCTAGTTTGGCAAATATGTATAAGTATTTAATCAGGGAGTGTTCTTGATAATAATAGATGAATAAAATAAAACTTAAGAAAAACAATACTGAAAGAA
The DNA here is from genome assembly GCA_964391015.1 of uncultured Ignavibacteriaceae bacterium. Taxonomy (GTDB): domain Bacteria; phylum Bacteroidota; class Ignavibacteria; order Ignavibacteriales; family Ignavibacteriaceae; genus XYD12-FULL-36-8. The sequence goes on along the minus strand of CAYMKU010000080.1, from coordinate 1,639 downwards.
ATAAAATGAAAACTGGAATAATGATAATTTTCAAAAGCTGCTATGCATTTCGCTGCTTATAATTTTAATAATGAGCCGTATTATTGAAGCACAGATGGATATTAAACAACTTAAAAGTGATGTCGAAGATGCTATTAGAAATTACTACATGGAAGTATTTAAAATAACAGCCGACAACAATAGAACAATGACAATAGAAGGCGAAGCTAATACATAATCGATAAACTTAATTTAATTATGTAAATTTCTTGTCAGCAGTCTGTAAGTTATTTGTAAATTCTAGTGACGAATAAAAATGCAAAATAAAATTACCTACGTAATCAAAAGAAGCGGAGCGATTGTTCCCTTTAAACAAGAAAGAGTTATCAATGCCATCTACCGTGCTGCTGTTGCAGTTGGGGGTAGAGACAAAGAAAAAGCCGAAGAACTTGCTGAACAGGTCATACAGATCCTAAATGAAAAGTTTGATGAAAAAACCTATCCGCATATTGAAGACATTCAGGATATTGTTGAAAAAGTTTTAATTGAAAACGGACACGCCAAAGTAGCAAAAGAATATATTCTTTATCGTGAAGAAGCTGCCAAAAGAAGAGACGAAGAAGGAAGAATTAATTCCAAACTGAATGTAAACATTCCCTGGGCTAAAGTATGGAGAAATCTCGACTGGGCCGTTGAACACAAACTTGGCACTGTTGAACAACTGAATGAAAGAGTTACTAAAGGAGAATTCGCACAAATTGTTCACGAATCAGAGGAACTTTATGAAGATGATATTGAGCTTGCTGCAAAGTTGATAATCGAACGACTTAAAGACTTGCGAATGGTAATGATAAGCGGTCCCTCTTCTTCGGGGAAGACAAGTACGACAATGAAGTTAGAACAAAAGCTGATTAAAAAAGGATATAAGTTTAAAGCTTTAATCGTCGATCATTACTTTTTTGATCTTGAGTTTCATCCAAAAGATGAATTTGGTGACTATGATTTTGAAACTCCGCAGGCACTTGACCTTCAGCTAATTAATGAGCACCTTGTCAGGCTAAGTAAAGGTGAAAAAGTGTTGATCCCCAGTTATGAATTCAAAACCGGTACCCGCACACTTGATGCAACACCTATGAAGCTTGAAAGAGATGAACTTCTTTTAATCGACAGCCTGCACGGACTCTATCCTGATTTCAGTAAAGACATTTCTTCAGAAGTAAAATTCAAATTGTACATGGAACCACTTCTACAAATGAAGGGTCACGATTACAAATATATTCGTTGGACCGATATCCGATTAATTAGAAGAATGCTTCGGGATTTTACTCATCGTGCTTCCAACCCGACACAAACTCTTGAACATTGGCATTATGTCCGCTCTAGTGAAATGAGAAATATTATTCCTTACAGCAATACAGCAGATTTTATTATTAGCAGTGCAATGCCCTACGAGCTTTGTTTTTATTCTCACAAGCTAGGAAAAGACTTCATCGATTGGGAGAAAAAATATAAAGGTGATCCCCTTAAAACTGATGCTTATGAAAGATCTTCAAGACTTGCGGAATTATTAAAACACATCATTCCTGTTGAGGATGATTCCCCTGTTCCGCATGACTCAGTGTTGAGAGAATTTATCGGTGGAAGCAGTATCGTTCATTGA
>CAYMKU010000079.1:4206-6931 GCA_964391015.1 uncultured Ignavibacteriaceae bacterium | reverse complement strand
CAATAAAGGATTGTATATTGAACCTTCTAATAACTCAGAAAAAATAATTGGTTTTCAAGCGCTATCTGTTTTAGATGTTCCAATTCCGTACTTGCATGTTGTTATCCAAAAATCTGGAGTGTACACAGATACACTTAACTTTTTTCCTTCGATTGATTTGAGCGTAATTAGTGGTTCAATTCCAGATGTAGGAGTTGATAACATTGGAATTCAAGCTGGGCTAAATAGTGCAGGACGATTATTTTTCGATCTTTCCAAACTTCCTAAAAATATTGTGATCAACTATGCTCAATTGACATTGACACTTGACACTCTGAAAACAATAACTGGATCGAGCTTTGAAAATTCACTCAAAATAAATTATCTAACGGACAGCACAACTTTAGCGATAGATTCTTCCTACTCACTTTATCTGACTAGAAGTGGTAATACTTTTAAAGGCAGTGTAACTTCCTTTATTCAAAGAAATGTTCTTGATAATAACAATCAAGGATTATTAATCTCCGCGGGTGATAGATTAAATGGGGTAGAGCTTTTTGCAATTAAAAACGGCATCGCATCAGCTTATGCTGAAAGACCAAATCTTCAAATTATATATACTTTGAAAAAATGAAATCAAAAATTGGAACTGTTATTTATTTTCCATTAATTTTTTTACTTGCATGCAATTTATTTGCTCAAAGTAGTTCTGTTTATAGTAGATATGGTTTAGGTGACATAGATTATGCATACTCGATCCGAAAAATGGGAATGGGACAATTAGGAACATCGGTTGCCGATGTTGATTACATCTCCATTATCAATCCGGCGTCATTATTTAAGATAGGTAAGACTAGAATTGAATTTAGCTTGAATTATAACGGGATTTTTTTATCGAGCAATAATCAAAAAAATTACTTTGCAGAAATGGATTTCAGCGGATTTACAGTTGGTATTCCGATAAGTAACCAACATGGAATCGGGATGGCATTAGGGTTAGTGCCTTTTTCCAATGTTAGCTATAAAGTTTTAGAAAGCATCAACTCTACAAATCCACTGATAGGAAATTATGAGGTTGAGTATTCAGGTAAAGGTGGATTATCGAAAGTGTTTATCAGTTCGTCTTATTTACTTCCATTTGATTTATCAATCGGTGCTTCACTTGATTATTACTTCGGAAATATTGATTATACTTCGCGTGTAGATTTTAAAAGCTCGTCTGCTTTCTCAAGTGAGTACATTAAAAATCAGCAGAATCGTGGTATTGGTGGAACATTTGGTTTAATTAGCCCGGATTTTTCAAAATTACTTGAATTGAATTCAATCTCTGATTTGAGATTAGGATTAGCTGTTAATTTATTTGCGGCTATTACTAATGATACTTTGTACACTTCTAAATCAGTTCTTGGAATTGATACGGTTAGTTCTGGTAGGAATGATATAAATGTGCCAACAAAGTTATCAATGGGACTTAGTTTTGTGGTACACAATAAATATTTGTTCAGTATTGATTACTCTTCACAGGCATGGAGTGAGTTCAAATTAAATAATACTCCATCACCATTTCTTCAAGATGCGGTTAAAATAAGCAGTGGTTTTGAGTATCGTCCGCTAAGAGAATTGGGCAATACATTTTGGGAACAAATCATTTTTCGTGCAGGTTTGAGCTATGAAAAAACTCAATATTCAATTTACAACACAGGAATAAATCAATACTCTATTTCTTTAGGAGCATCATTACCATTAAGTAGCGAAAACACTTTAGATTTTGGTTTAATGTATGCACGAAGGGGAACTAAAGAATCTAATCTTTTGCAGGAAGATATTATTAAATTAGGAATAGGATTTAGTCTTGGAGAACTCTGGTTTATTAGGCAGGATAAATAGTTTTAACCATATTCTCAAATAATATCTTAAATTTAGTAAAACGAATTATCTTTCTTAGGACTAACTTGAACTTCTAATGTAATGATGAAAATATCCATTGCTTCCGATCATGCCGGCTATAAATATAAACAACTAATCAAAAATTATTTGGAGAAAAGAGGGTTTGTGATTATTGATCATGGAACCTTTTCTTCCGATTCTGTTGACTATCCTGATTTCATCAAACTTGCCGCAAGTGATGTTTCTGAACATGTTTCTGATTTAGGAATTGGTGTATGCGGTTCAGGAATTGGAGTTTCAATTGTTGCAAACAAATTTAAAGGAGTTAGAGCTGCACTTGTGGTTGATGAAACGATGGCTGAACTTTCAAGAAAGCATAATGATTCGAATTTTTTAGCATTGGGCGAGAGATTGTTAGATGAGAAAAATATTTATAAAATCTTGGATGCTTGGCTGAATACAAAGTTTGAAGGCGGTCGACACGAAAGACGAGTAAAAAAAATTGAAGATTAATTCCCACAAAAAATCCTAAAACTAATATGTATCAAGAATTAAAAAGTGATCCTGAAATATTTGACGTATTAAAGAATGAGATAAGCCGTCAGCAAGATAAACTAGAGCTTATTGCATCGGAAAATTTTGTAAGCCCTGCAGTTTTGGCAGCAGCTGGGTCAGTATTAACAAACAAGTATGCAGAAGGTTATCCAGGGAAACGATATTATGGTGGTTGTGAATATGTTGACATGGCTGAAAACCTTGCTCGTGAGCGCTTGAAAAAACTGTTCGGAGCTGAATACGTAAACGTACAGCCGCATAGTGGCTCACAAGCAAACATGGCTGTCTTTATGACTTATCTCAA
>CAYMKU010000079.1:0-4106 GCA_964391015.1 uncultured Ignavibacteriaceae bacterium | reverse complement strand
GCAAGTGCTTATTCACGAGAATGGGATTATAAGAAGTTTAGAGAGATCGCTGATTCTGTCGGTGCATTTTTGATGTGCGATATGGCTCATCCTTCAGGGCTAATTGCTAAAGGACTGCTCCAAAACCCTCTTCAGTTTTGTGATGTAGTAACTTCAACAACTCATAAAACTCTTAGGGGACCACGTGGCGGGATTATTTTGTTGGGTAAGGATAAGGAAAATCCTTTTGGAATTAAAACACCTAAAGGAGATAGATTGAAACTTATGTCCGAGTTAATAGATGGGATGGTAATGCCGGGAATTCAAGGTGGACCACTAATGCACATAATAATGGCTAAGGCAGTGGCATTTGGAGAAGCGCTTCAAGATTCATTTAAAACTTATGCTCAGCAAGTAATTCTGAATGCTAAGGCACTTTCATCTAAGCTTATGAGTTATGATTTCGATGTGATTTCAGGTGGAACAGATAACCATTTGATGTTGATTGATTTAACTAACAAAAATATTACAGGAAAACAAGCAGAGAACTCATTAGAATTGGCTGGAATGACAGTCAACAAAAACATGGTTCCGTTTGATCAGCGCAGTCCGTTTGTAACAAGCGGTATTAGAGTTGGAACGCCTGCCCTCACTACAAGAGGAATGAAAGAAAAGGAAATGATTCAGATAGCTGAGTTCATAAATGAAGCAGTTAATAAATCAAGTGATGAAAATGCATTGAAGAATATAAAACATTCAATTAATGAATTTGCTTCAAACTTTCCATTGTATTCTGGTTTAATTAATAATTAGAGTGGCTTCTAATAAAGATAATTTTGGTCTTGAGATGACTTTTCTTGAGCATCTTGAGGAATTAAGATGGAGAATAATCTATTCTCTCTTAGGTATAGTAATTGGCGCAATTGTTTGTTGGATATTTATCGACTTTCTTGTGGATGTAATTCTCCTTAGGCCTGCGAAAAACTCAGGGGCATCACTTCAAAATTTAAAGCCATTTGGACAACTTTTCCTTTACATGCAAATCGCAATTATTGGCGGAATCATCGTAAGCATCCCGAATATTTTTTATCAGCTTTGGAAGTTTATTGCTCCCGCTTTGAGAAAGCAGGAACGAAAATACATCTTGGCAATTGTAATCTATTCTTCAGTCTGCTTTTTAAGTGGAATTGCATTTGCATATTTTGTAATGCTGCCACTGACAATGAAATTTGCGGCTCAGTTCGGTTCTAAACAAATAACAAATCAATTTGCTATTGACGAATATATGTCAATAATAATTAGTGTAATGCTTGCAGCCGGTTTAGTTTTTGAACTTCCTATGATTTCCTTTTTTCTGACGAAGCTTGGAATTTTGACACCGCAATTTATGCGGAAGTATAGGAAGCATTCGGTAGTTGTCATTATGATTGCAGCGGCAATTTTAACTCCAGGAACAGATCCAGTTTCACAGATCATCTTGGCGGTTCCGTTGGTTTTACTTTATGAAATAAGTATATTAATTTCAAAACTATCGCTGAAAAAATCTTGATTACAAGTAGTCTTACAGAAATAAGCCAACCAATAAGTAAAGAGTTTAATGATTTTAATGTTCGCTTTAAGCAGGCGATGAAATCTAATGTTAGTTTAGTTGATCTAATTGCTCGATATATCATCCGACAAAAAGGAAAAAAAATTCGTCCGATTCTTGTCTTACTTTCGGCTAAGGTTTCCGGTGCTATTTCGGAAAGAACTTATCGTGGTGCTGTATTGGTAGAGTTCCTTCATACAGCAACTCTTATCCATGATGATGTTGTGGATCATGCAGAAAAAAGAAGAGGGATGTGGTCAGTAAATGCAATCTTCAAAAATAAAGCTGCAGTGTTAATGGGTGATTATTTATTATCCCGCGGCTTAATGCTTGCTGTTGAAGGTAAAGATTATGATTTTCTTGGTGTCATAACCAACACAGTAAAAAGAATGGCGGAAGGAGAGCTACTGCAAATTCAGAAAACAAGAAAACTTGATATTGATGAGCAAACTTACTTTCAGGTAATTAAAAATAAGACAGCATCGCTTATTGAAACTTGTTGCCAAATTGGGGCTGCTAGCTCTTCCGATGATATAGAACAGATAGAAGCAATGCGGGTTTATGGAGAATCACTTGGAATTGCCTTTCAAATAAAAGACGATACTTTAGATTATGACAGCAATTATCTTTTTTTTGGTAAGAAAGTAGGTGCCGATATCAAGGAAAAAAAAATAACTTTGCCATTGATTTATGCACTGAATAAAGTTTCAAGCGATGAAGCTGTGCAAATAAAACGGCTGATTAAAAATGGTAAGGAAAGGAAAAATGTGGAAAAGGTAATTGAATTTGTAAAGTCCCACGGTGGATTGAATTATGCCTTAGATACAGCTTCTCAATACGCTGAGAAAGCACGCAAATCTCTCCAAATATTTTCAGAATCTCCGAGTAAGTTAGCACTTGAATCTTTGGTTGATTTTGTAATCAACCGAAAAAACTAAAATTGATTTTCTTTTTTAATTCCTTCTTTGAATTCAAATCCCTTGATTGGTTCGCGTAAAGTTAATACTGGGCAGGGAGCTTTGCGTACTACTTTTTCTGCTGTGCTTCCGAATAATACATGTTCTATTCCTGTATGACCATGAGTTGCGATAATTATCAAATCAATATTTTCCGATGACGCTGTTTCTATAATCTCAATAAACGGTTTTCCGGTTTTTACAATTACTTTAGATTTTATTTCGGCGGGTATTTCCTTTTTAGCCAGGTTATTTAATTCCTCAACAGCCCTTTTGTCCATTTCGACATCAATGGAAGGAATGGCGATTTGCCCCATGCTGAAATCTGGGGGATAAACCATAGGTTCAACTACATAGACGAGATAAAGGTCAGCGTTAAAATGCTTGGCAAAATTAACAGCATACCGTAAAGAGCTTTTTGAGTAGTCGGAAAAATCAACGGGTACCAGCACTTTTTTTATGTTAGGTTCCATTTTAGTTCTCCGAATTTTTTTTAATGATTGATTGTAATTTGATATTCTCTTCGTTTACCTGTCGTAAGCGAACAGCAGTAACATGTGAAATGCCTTGGAGTATCTTTATACCCTTTTTAGGAAAATGTGAAACGAATTCATCAATATCCGGTTTAAATAATACAGCTAATTTAGCATCAGTATCTGCAATGGCAGAAGCTGACCTTTTTTCATCATCAACAAGAGCTAATTCACCGAAAAAATCACCAGATTTAAATTTTGCAAGTGGGATAGATTCCCCGGAATCTAATTTCCGCTCAATTCTTACTTCACCTTCGCGGATAATGTATAGACCGATACCTGGATCTCCCTGATAAAAAATATATTCCTCTTTTATGTAGCTGCGGTTGTGAATAATATTGAAAAGAGCAGATAAGTCTCTTTTAGATAATTCTGTGAACATGGGGATTGTCGAAAGTATCTCAAATAAATCCGATTTATCAGTAGGGGGTTTGAAAACATTAGCCCAAAAACTGCTGCGAACAACTTTTTGATCTTCTTTCATAGTTTTCTCATCTGCTAATTAAAAATTCCTATTTCGGCAACACGCCATAATTTTTGGCAGGGAAATTTGTTCTCATATAATGCTCTTCCTACAATTACTGAATCTACACCAATTGGAATCATCTCTTGAATATCCATCAATTCATCTTTATTTCTTATTCCTCCCGAATGAGTTACTTTCTTACCTGATATTTTAGCAATATCTGATGATAGTTGGAGATTGGGTCCGCTAAGGACTCCGTTTTTCAAAACATCGGTCACAATAAATCGCTCAATTCCCATATTGGACATCTTTACAACATAATCTTTACAGTTGATTCCTGTTTTTATTCTTCTACCTTTGATTACTAATTCATCATCAATAATATCAAGTGATAAAACAATTTTTGTCGGTCCATAATATTCGAATACCTTTTTAAATTCTTCGGGATTTGAGATGGGCATAGTGCCAAGTGCCAATCTGCAAATTCCTGTATCCATAATTGCCTTTGCATCATCAAGATTTCTAATGCCCCCAGCAAATTCTACAGGTATTACAACTGATGAACATATTTGTTCAACAACTTT
>CAYMKU010000078.1:0-6996 GCA_964391015.1 uncultured Ignavibacteriaceae bacterium | reverse complement strand
GCCAACATTGCATACACACAAGCGCAGAGCGCCTGCGTGTATGCGCTTCCGTTATCGGTCATGCTATGACAACAGTGCTAACAATAAACGACAGTGCAAAATGAACATACAAAAAATTCGGACAAGCTGTGTTTGTCATCCTTCGCAAAAGCAAAAGAGAAGCAACGCCACTCACAAAGCCAACGCAAGTTGCTTCACATTTGCTTTTGCCCAACCGCACAAAGACCGTTCGCAATCAAACTAACAAATTATGTATAAAACACCATACGGAAATTTTAACGGTGACAGCTGGGAAGACTTTTGTCAATTGTGTTTCAAATTGAAATACGAAAATGACGGCTATCAAGAAATGCCTGCATGGCAAGGCGATTTAGGCATAGAGGGCTTTACAAGGTCAGGTATTTTCTTTCAATGCTATTGCCCCGACACTGAATACAATCCAGACAAACTCTATGAAGTTCAACGGGACAAAATCACAACTGACTTAGGCAAGCTTGTAACTTACGAGAAAGAATTAAAAGCATACCTTAAAACTATTAAAGTTACCAAATGGATATTTGTAACTCCCGAATACAAAAAGAAAGAGTTAGTAAAACATTGCCAAGACAAAGCAGAAGAATACAGGAAAATAACCTCAAGTATTCTTGCAACTGATTTTGATGTTTTAGTTCATGACATTGAATTTTATTCAGAACAAATTCCTATTTTTCTAAACTTTAGAGAGAAGAAACTTGACATTGACCCCAAAGAGAAAAAATCAGAAAGAGAAATTGCCGACTGGAAATCAAAATCAATTTCGTTAGTTGACAACGCCATTAAAAAGCATAAACAAAGAATTCCTGAAAAGGCAAAAAACATTGATGATAAAGTTAATATCCTAACACAAAAATCAGTAAGCGATTTCCTAAACGGTGATGCGATGATTAGAAAGTGGGCTGAGAAATATCAAGACCAGTACGAAAAATTTCAAAAGGTAGTTGACCAGTTTGAAAAAAGAGTTGAAGAAAAGTGTGCTGTTGCCGATGGTAACAGCAACATACTCTACAACGAAATTGAAGTAGAATTGAAAGAAAAAATTAAAGCATCTTTTAGTTTTTTAGATGAAACAATGATTGACCGTTTAACAGCACGAGTAATGGCAGATTGGATTTTACGTTGCCCAATAAGTTTTGAATAATGGAAGAACTATTAATTAAGAAATTATCATTTACAAAGAGACCGATTCCGCTTCCAGCGGAATATCGTCCTATGTATAAGATTGCTTTAATAGTAATGATTCTGAAATATTCTTGCAGAGCAGAAACTTCAAACCTATTGAAGTTGCATTTACTTTCGTGGGCTTTGGCATCACAAAAAAACATGGCTGAACTTCGTGGCTATGTTACAAGTAATTTTAAATCTGACTTTTCAGTTTGGGGAATTGATCCTGCTCTCAATAGAGCCTTGCAACTTGCAGTTGCAGAGAATATTTGCGACATCGTTAACGGAAAAAATTACAAGCTAACTGAAAAAGGAAATAAGTTTTTTGAAATGATAAAAGCCGACACGGAACTTTTTGACAAAGAAAAATCCTTTCTCACTTTAATTGGCAAGAATACTATTACTGATAGTCGTATTACAGCAATGACACAAAAATGGAATCTTTTCTATGTTGAAAATTAGAGCAATCAAATTAGAAGTTAACACCACAAGCGGTTTGTTTGGGGCAGAGTATGAATTTGGCAATGGACTAAATATTATTCGTGGTGACAACACCACTGGTAAATCAAGTTTATTTCAATCTATTCTTTATGGATTAGGGTTCGAGGAATTACTTGGTGGCAAAAACGAAAAGACAATGCAAACAGCATTGAAAGACCAAGTGGAATTTCCTGACGGAAAATTCCACCTTGTTAATCAATCATTCGTTTATCTTGAAATTGAAAACAAAGAAATTGTTACAATAAAGAGAAGCATAACAAGTGATTCTAGAAAAGCACAATTGGTTGATGTGTTTTCAGGTGCATTGCTTACAGGAAAAGACAAAACTTTGCCAAGCCGACCAATGTTTGTTCACGACAAAGGTGGAGCATCAGACGATACTTATGGATTTCATCTTTTTCTTGCGGAGTTTTTGAATTGGAGTTTACCCGAAGTGATAACAACCAAAGGTGAAATGTCGCATCTCTATCTACAGCAAATTGCACCCGCATTTATCATCGAACAAAAATCAGGTTGGTCAGATTTTTTTGCAACACTTCCATATTACCCAATGAGAAATACGGAAAGCAGAGTTGTAGAATTTATCTTGGGCTTAGATGTTTTTGAAAACCAAAAAAGAAAACAGCAACTTAGTTCTAACAAGCAGCAAGTAAGCACTAAGTGGAATTCATTGTTTTTTCAGTTCAACAAGTTAGCAGAAAAGTGTGGTGGCACATTACGAGGACTTGAACAAAACGCAAGTATCATAAATAGTTTCAATAGCATTTACATTGCAATGCTTAAAGACGAAAAAGAGATTACGTTATTAGATTTCAATGAACAACAAAAAACAGAATTGGCAGAGCTTGAAAGACAACAAACAACCACTGTTGGCAGCAACATCAAAAAGAATGAAGAAGCGTTAAAAAAGCTAACTGATAAGCTAAATCAGTTATCGCTCAATTACGAAATGCTATCGCCTGAACTCAATTATGACAATGAGAAATTGAAGCAATATATTAAGCAGTTAGAAGCCGTAAGTGAAGATTTAAGAAAGAATAAAGGGGCTTTGAAAGTGAAAAGTTTAGGACATGAATTACCAGCAGAAACAGCTGATGATAGTTGCCCTACTTGCCATCAACCAATTAAAGATTCTTTGCTACCAAGTGAAATCAAGCAAACCCCAATGCGAATTGAGGACAATGTTTCTTTTCTTGAAGCACAACAAAAAATGATTGAGGTTTACATTGAAGGTCAAGAAAAGGTAATTAGAGAGAAAGAGAAAAAGCTTTTGACCTATCAAACACTACTTGCAGAAACAAGGCAGGAAATAAGAGATACGAAAAAGGAGTTAGTGCAAGATGAAAGATTGCCTTCCGTTTTAGAAATCGAAAAGCGACTTAATCTGAAAAAGAAAGTAGAGTTTTTTAGTAAAGTGATTGAAGATTTTACACAACTGATTGAAGAACTCAAAGCACTTTCAAAGGAATTGGAAAGTGTCCTTACAAGAGAGAAAAATTTACCTCAAGATTTTTTTACAATTGAAGATAGAAAGAAATTGACATCTCTTTATGATAATTTTATTGCCTTGCTTAAAAAATTCCATTACCAAAGCAAACCATTTGATGCAATAAAAATTTCTAACGACAATTATTTACCAGTTGCGGAAAAGACTTTAGAAAACGGGATGAAGTTAGCTTACAATTTAAAATTTGATTCATCTGCAAGCGATTTCATTCGCTGCTTATGGTCATACTATACAGCTATCTTCAAAATATCAATAGAATTTAAAACAAATCATCCGATGTTATTGATATTTGATGAACCGAAACAACAGGACATGGCAATTGAAAATTTTAAATCTTTTTTAACAGAACTTTCGCAATTCAAAGACCAGCAAGTTTTAGTTTTCGCATCGTTTGAAAATTCAGAAGAAGCATACAAGGCAGCAACTGAGGGATTGAAATTTTCACTGAATCGGATTGAAGATAAACTGATAAAACCAATAAAATAATTTTTAAATTTAAAAAAAATCAAAATGACAAACAAAATTGCACTAACGTTTTTATTCACGCTTTTCCTTATAATAAATAAGGTAAAGGCTCAAGATGAATCAATCTTTAACCGAATTAACGGTGTCAAATTAAAGGAGAACATTTATCTAAAGTGGGATGATTCAAAGAAACTTTTCCGTTACGCATCTGACGATATAAACAGTTGGCATGACGTTGATGAAGATTTAATATTTAAAGTAAGGAATGACCATAAAAACAATTTTAAAGTTTTTATTGAATTTTATAACCCACTTCGTTATTCGATAAAATCAGAAGTAAAAGATATAGATGACCCATCATATCAAGCGATAAACGAATTTATTTCTCAACTGCCCACTTTGCCTGGTGTTCCGTCAGCGGATGCGAACAAAGACGCCCCAGCATTAACTTTTTTGAAATTTGGAAACACAACTTCTTCAGTAACTTTAGAGCAATCAATTCTCCTTCATGAATGGTTATATCAATTTAGTCAAGCTATTGACAAAACATTAATTAGTTCAACACAGGCCAACTCGGATGAATTCGAAGGCCTTATCAAAGCTATCAATAAACTTAAATCTGCTGACGACTATCTGTTTAGCAAATTATTTATTTCGGGTATTCCTGAATATGCTTCTGACAAATTCACTTTGAATGAGTGGATTAAAAAAAGAAGCGATATTTTATTTGATGTAGATAATGACTATGAAAAATTTAAAATAGAGCAAGAAACATCTGTAAAAGTTAAAAAGGGGTTAGTTGATAGCAAGGATAACGCGGTGAAAAGTCTTGATGAAATAGTGATACTACTTTCTTCAAAATACGATGAGAAAATTAGTAAGTTTATTAAAGCTGATAAAAAGGAAGATTTTAAAAAGTATTCTAACTCTACCTCTGTTTGGCTCTCAATGAATCACATTGATAGGCTTGATGCCCATAAAAAAGCAATTGAAAAATTTGAGACATATCTTACTAAGTTGGATGAACACTTGAAAAAATTTAAAACTAAAGTGTGTGACAAAAGCAATACATTTTTTTACTATTTCGAAGATTCCGATATAAAACTGAGTTGGAAATCTCAAAAAATGAAGTCATTCAAATATGAAGTTAAAAAACTTGACAAAGAAGGAGCAGATATAGCAAAGAGTAATACAACAGGTGAGTTTATTGTAGGCAAAAGATTAGGACTATATCCATTTGTTTCGTCAGGTATTGTTTACACAGGCTTTTCATATCCAAATTATTCAATTTCAACAGATAATGGAATTAATACTGTTGGCAAGGCTCCTGTTACAAAAGTTTATGTAAGACCTGCATTGTTTCTTAATTTTTTGATTACAAGTTGGGAACCAGTTTATCCCTTTTTTCAAATAGGTATTACTACAGGTGTGAATGATGCAATTTTTCCAGTTGGGTTTGGCTTTACAATTGGCAAGTCTTTCTCTATTTCGGGCGGTCCAATGATAGGATATAGAAAAGATTTAGGTTCTCTTAATGTTGGTGACCCCGTAAAGGATGAAACAGCCCTTAGAAATGATTTGGTATATAAAGGATTTGTGTCAGGCTACTTCTCAATTAACTATAACTTTGGTAAAAAATAGAACGCATGAAAAATATAATTCTTTTAAGTTTAACTTTTTTCTCTGTTGTGCAAACAGCAAAGGCACAAGATAGTCTAGGTTATGGTTTAAAAATTCCCACCGAAACGCAGATAAAAAGTGTTCCGTATTCCCCTTCCTTTAATTTGCCTTCCAATGTTGTGTTGCCTCAAATTATTAGTTTGGCAGACAAAATGCCGCCAGTTGGCAATCAAGGTTACCAAGGTTCATGTGTTGCTTTTACAATCTCATATGCCTTGAAATCATACCAAGAGAAAAAACAGTATAACTGGAATTTTATTGAAAGTGGCAATGTGCGAAACGATAGAATTTGCAGTCCTTCTTTCGTTTTCAATAGAGTAAAGCAATTGACTAACAATTATAATTGTCTTGAAGGAATTTACTTTGCAGAAGGGTTCGAAATTTTAAGAAACTATGGGACGGCCTTTTCAATAGATTTTCCATATACCGATGCAAATTGCAGTAACCAACCAGATGGCCAAGTAATTCAAAAGGCTTCCATAAATAAAATATCTTCTTTTAAAGGAGTTAACTACAAGAATTTATCTGAAATAAAATACAATTTGTATGTCGGGAATCCTGTGGTGCTTGGTGTTATGCTGGATGATTTCTTTCAACCAGATGGTTTTGATGCCTTCAGAGACAAGAGACACTATACATTTATACCCAAGAGCATTTTAAATCCGAATAACTATCATGCAATGCTTTGTGTTGGATACAACGATAAAACAAATACTTTTCAAATTCTAAATTCTTGGGGCGAAGATTGGGGTAATTCGGGTTACGTTGACATTCCATATTCTTGGTTTCCTGTTGTTGTTCAAGAAGCATACACAATGAATGACGCATTTCAATATGCTTCATTTGTAGATGTTACAAAAAAAGAAGTTGAGACACAAAAATCAGCTTCAAATGCTAGCATATTGAGTGCTTGGTTTAAAGAAGGTTATTACCATGAATACAAGGGAATTCGTTTAGGACTAACTTATCTTGATACAAAGGACAGTTCAGCTACTGTAATTTTTTCAGACATCAAGAATAACGAAATATTTAAAACTTTAACTTACCAAATAAATTCTCCACAGACATTTTACTATTTAGAAAAGAAAATAACATTCACCTTGAACGACATTGCCAAGGCGGGTAAAAACCCATTAAATAAGGCAGCTTACTTTGATATAACAATTGACAATTCTGTTGACAATGAAATAAATGAAAAAATAGACCGATTAAACTTTCTTCTGGAACAGAAAAACACTTTAGATAAATTAATTAAACAGCAACAATTATTATTGGAAAACAAATAGCCACCGCATTTGCAAGCACATTTTATTTTTTGCAGACACACAGCCAACGCAAAAAAAATAAAAAGAGCTTGCAAGCCAACACACCCGACAATGCTGACTTTAGTGCAATGTTGACACGATACAGCAACGGACAGACAGAAGCACGAACCGATAACAGCACCTACAAAAAATTGGCGGTTCAGTGGTTAAATGAAGCTTTGTGCTTCGTATCAAGTTCAGTGGTGGCAGACAGTTTTCGTCTCCGAAATCGCCAACTTCTTGTAGCTGCAAAACGTTATGCCTCATATTCGAAAAAAAAGTATTTAAGTATTTTGAAATAGTAGCAAATATGCTACCTTTGTATTATGAAGGCCCTTG
>CAYMKU010000077.1:0-7127 GCA_964391015.1 uncultured Ignavibacteriaceae bacterium | reverse complement strand
GGGGTCGCCGAGGAGGCGCCCGGCGCCTACAAGGACGTCGACGCCGTCGTCGACACCGCCGATCGCGCGGGGCTCGCGCGCAAGGTGGCGCGGCTCGAGCCGATGGTGTGCATCAAGGGCTGAATCGCGGCCGACGCGCTTCGGAGACCCGACACAACGACCAAATTCAACGGTAGATGCCGGGCTCCGCAATCGTGCCGAATCAAATCTCCGCTCGCGGTCGCGCGCGTTGTCGTAGTCGCGTGCTACCTGCCCACGGGTGGTTTCGAAATGAGATCCATGCTCATGACTTGACATTGAATCACCGCAACGTATCGTAATTCGCGCAATGCGGCCCTGTGTGGCAGGATCGTCAATGCCACCGCGCACCGACGGGGTTCGGTTTGCACCGCATTCGCGGCCGGCGCCTGTCGCGATGCTGGATTGGCGGAAATCACAGTACGAAACTGGGCGTCATGCATTTCCTGGGAGGGTGCGCGAGCTGTGAAATGTCGGCCCGCTGGCTACTTGAGAGTGGCTCAGTGTGTTGCGTCGACAATTGCAGGTACGGCGAGACGCCCATCGGCATAATGTGAGCGGGGACGTGACCGGAACGAAACACCCGGACGTGCGCAGGGCAGTGCGCATGGTGCGGCGGTCGACCAGAGTTGGCTTGGGCATCTGCCTCTTGCTGCTCGGCGGTTGTACGTATTTCGATTATTGGCGACGGGCCTTTTCCGCTGAAGCGGCTACGGCCAGCACACATCGGTACGAGGACGGTGGCGAGGCCTTGTACTTCGTGATCGACAAGAGCCTTCGTGCCGAGCGGCAACGCCATCCCGAAACCTTCGTGTTCGTGATCTCGGGGTCCGGCTGCACGAGCGTGAAGTTCTGGTTGCCCCAATACTTCGACGGCTTGGAAGGGGAATCCGGCGCACTGCGGATCTTCGTCATTCACAAACGCTTCATTGGGGAGCGTACGTTGGATAGCGTCGGCGGCTGCGACGAAGCCTTCGTTCGCGCGGATCACCCGCGCCGCTGGATTGCCGACTATGTGGAGTTCATCGGGTCGATGCTACGCGACGATCGACCACGGCGCGTCGTGCTCGTCGGCATCTCGGAAGGTGCCGAGGTCGTTCCGCTGCTGGCTGAGCGGATTCCCGGGGTCACCCACCTGGTACTTCTTGCCAACGGGGGGCTCGATCCGCTCGAAACCTACGCATTGCAGGCCCGGCGATTCGCGCTCGACGGATCCGCGGAGATCATCGCGAGGGCGTCCGCCCCGCCGCCGCCCGACCCGGATGCTCCCCGATCGACGCTCGGCGGGCGCTCGTGGCGCTATTGGTCCGAGCTGCGGGAACTCCAGCCTGCCCGGCGATTGCTTGCCACGGACATCCCCGTCGTGGTGGCGATAGGCGCGCAGGATCAGGCAATACCGGTCGAAGCCGCGCTGCGACTGCGTGAGCGGTTCGAGCAGTCCGGAAAGGGCAATTTGACGGTCTGGATCTTCGAGGGCGCAGACCATGCGCTTTACGTGCCGAGCCTGCGACGATCCATGCTGCCCGATTTTTGGCGCCGGCTTGACCGCTGGCTTGCACAGTGAGTCACGCCGGCTTGAATCGCACTAGCGGCGCTGTCGGTACGGAATGCCTTGTGTCGGTGCCCCAACACCCGGTTCGTTCTGATAACTCTGGACGTCGGATCCCGACTGCGTCGAGCGGTGCATCGCCGGGGCGCCCGAAAGGCTCGTCGCGCCGCGACCGGACAGCGCGTCGCCGCGCATTCTTGCAATCTCTGATTCGATCTGGCGTTTCAGTGCATCCGACGATTGGCGGTTCCTCGTCACAATCGATACCGGAGGAGCCTGCTGCTCCGTGGGACGCCTCTGGACAACCGTGCTGCCCGACGTCGTCGTCGCGTCCTTGTCTTTCGGTGCACGTGCCGCCGCGTTGTCGGCCGGCGATGCGGTGGAGTGGGTCGATGGCGCCGAGGGCGCCGCGCCGTCCTTCGCCTGCGTTGCTGCTGGCGAAGCCGAAATCGGTACCAACGGATCCTTCCCCCGGTCGGGATCCACGGGGGCAGGACGCAGCCAGCCGGCCTGCCAGGCGACCGCCGCGCTTACCAGGGCGGCACCTGCCAGACCCGCCGCTCCGACCTTCCAACGGGTTCGCGCAGGGAATTGGTTGGGCGTGGCGGCCGAAATGCCTAGCGGCACACCGGGAGCAATCCGATAGACATGAATCGGGCGACCGATATTCTTGAGTGCCTGATCGCCGATGTCCTGGAAGCGCAGGTCGAGTTTGCCGGTGATCTGGTCATAAACGCTCGACGAAATGCAGATGCCACCGGGTTCGGCGATCGTCTCCAGCCGCGCCGCGACGTTGACGCCGTCGCCGAAGAGGTCCTTGTCCTTGACTACGACATCGCCCAGGTTGATTCCCACGCGGAACTGCATCCTGTGATCCGACGCAAGGGAATCGTTCCGCGTCTTGATGGCCTCCTGGATCTCGACGGCGCACCGCACGGCCTCGACGACGCTGGTGAACTCCGCGAGTACAGAGTCTCCGGCCGTGTTGACAATGCGGCCTTCGTGAAACTTGATGATGCCATCGATCACGGCTCGATGCGCGGCGAGGACCCGCAACGTCGCTTCCTCGTCCTTGGCCATCAAGCCACTGTAGCCAACGGCATCGGCGGCGACGATGCAGCTCAAACGGCGTCTTACGCTCAACGAGTCCACGACGGCTTTCTTCGCCGACGCCTGGTGACGCACGAAGGCGGTCGATCAACTGCGTTCATTGCCCGGATGGCGCGCCGGCGAAGTCGTGATCGCCGACCGGCGCCAATTGGCGACCTTCAATAGACCTTTACCGGCGAGGCCTTCTGGTCCGGTGGCCTTTCTCCGCCGCTAACTGGCTGATTCGGCGATGCACCCTCGCGGCGCGGGACGCCGAGCTGCGTCGTCAACTCAGCGTACGCCGCCTCGGCGAGGCTGCGCGACGTATCTGCAATGACCTTGCCGCGATTTAGGACGACCCGGTCCCCGGGCCGCGATAGGATCTTCGTGTCCTGGCCAGTTCCAGCGGCACTGAAAGCGGCCTTCACCTCGTATGTACGCGTATTGATCAGGCTGAAGTCGACGACCAAGTCAAGCGTCAGCGTCGCCGTCGTCGAATTGCCCATCGCGAGCGGCATCCGCTCGACGCGAAAGTCGATGCTGCTCACAGTGCCGAACAGCACGTAATCCGCGCCCGGATAATAGCCCTGTTTGATGCGACCGATTATGTCGTAGATCTGCTCGGTGGGCGCCCCGGTGTACGGCTTGGCTTGCACGAGGCGGATCCCACCGCCCTTCAGCAGTGTGCCCTTGAGGTCCGCGGTGTAGGTGCGCAGCTCGCCACGGTCAATATAGGTGTAGACGCCCTCGATCTCGTTGTAGCTGCTTTCCGCCTGCGCGTTGACGCTGCTCCGCGCGGAGTAGGTTCGCGGGCCCTCGCGCTCGCTCTCGCGTGCATTGACGCTGCTCTTGCTCGACGCCGACACCACGCGAAAGTACTCGCTGACCTTCTCCTGATACGTAAGGTCGGTAACGGCAATCTTCGGCTCGGCCGCGGCGACGCTGCCGGCGACGGCGACAACCAACCACATCGCCGTGACGCAAATAGGTTTCAACATGGGACCACCTCTGCGTGCGTGATGTCGACAATACCTCGGTCACCGCTTCGAGGTCTTGCGGATCTCCTTTTCATCTTGCCATTCGATGCTGCCGGCTTCGACGTCGTACATTTTCAACGTCATCTTGTAGAACACGTCCTTCGTGTTCATGTTCTGCTTGACGATTGACACGATTTCGCCTTCGAGCGTGTACTTCGCGGCGACCATGTTGCCGACTTTGGCCTTGCCGGCGCTCTTGTACAGGCCGCTCTGGTTCTGTCGCTGGAGCTCGTCGACCCCGGCCTGCATCTCGTCGATGCTGCGCACGAAGCGCACCTTGCCGCTTTTCACGAGCTGCGTCTGGATCGAATTCATGATCGCCTTGGTGTCGATGTATTCACTGGTCTTGTTGCGCACCTGCGATAGCGTCACCGTCGGGCGGCCGGTCAACACGGGGTTCTCAAGCAGCGACCCGACCATCTTCTCGGCGATGAGCTGGAGGTCGGTCGAGCCGAACTCGTTGGTTACCGTCTCGACTGCCTTGCTGTCGCCGTAGCTGACCTGCCGATTGAAGCTCACGGTGGGTTGCGATAGATCGGGCACCCGCGGAGGCGGGGTAGGGCAACCGCCGAGCACAATGGACGACATCACGACAGCGCAGGTTGCAAGGGGCGGAACGGACGGCAATCTCATGGCAGCTCCTTCGTTTCGCAGCTTCGGTCGAGCACGCCGGCGTCAGCGCGGTTCGGCACTCAGCTCTATCAGGAAATCGACTGCCTGCGCGGCAGGCGCGGTTCCCTTGACGAACTGCGATTGCTGGCTGAGAAAGATCAGTGGTTTCCATGTCTCCCCGTCACCGACCTGCATTCCGCCCGCGTCGATCCACCGAAAACGGTAGTAGAGACGTGCATCGCCGTAGCCGAAATTGTAAATTTCAGCTTGGACGACCATGATGTCGTTGCGCAGTTGAGAACGAAGATCGAAGACTTGCAGTCCATGCAAGTCGCCTCGGACCATCAGCTTCGCGGCAATACCGGGGCTGGCCGCGGGCGGAACGGGTTGCGCGGTGGCGAATGCCGGCGCCAGCAGCAGGCACGAAGCGATACAAATCGATTGGAGCCTTTTCATCGTGGGCCACCGATAGATGTCGTGTCGGGCCGGCGAACCTTCAATCGCGTCGCCGGCAACGGTCATTGCGGCGAGGAGGCCGGCTTCTTCGCGGCTTCGGCGATCTCGTCTTTGCGAGAGGCCGAGGCACCGACATTGAGCATCTGACCACCGGCCTTGGTGCCTTCGGCAGCCGCCGCCCTCTTCGGCGGTGCGGCGGCCGACTTCGCGCCTGCAGAGGGGGAGGCCTCGACCGCCGTCGCACGTGCGCCGGTTGCGGCGGATGTCGCGTCGGCCACCGGCTTCGTGCCGGCCGCCCGTACATCCGGACCAGTCATGGTCGTCTTCCTGGTGGTGTCGCCCGAGGCCTTCGCGTCGGCGTCCGCCTTCGCGCTTTCGGTCTTCTTGGCGGTACTTGCCTTTGCATCGGCAGGCACCATCTCAGCCTTGCTGTTCGCGCTCTTGCCCGTGGCTGCCTTGTTCGGCGGGGCGCTCGCCGCAGCGCGCGAGGGCGCCTTGGCGGAACCCTTTCCGACCGCCGTCACGGGCCGTTGTGGCGGCGGTGGCTCCACGGCCGCAACCTGACCAAAATGCATTGGCTGAGCGTAATAGGTCCGTGCTTCCATTACGCGGACCGGTACGACCATGTAGCGGCCTTCGATGACTAATGGCAATGGCTCGTCACGCAGGCCGGGAACGCGCAATTCGTAGGCACCGGGCGGCAGGAAAGCGCGCGCCACGAATACGCGTTCCGGCAGCGACCGCCACATGCGGTCATCGGCCGGCGACTCGGTGGCCACGGCCGCGACGTTGCCGATCAACCCGAGCCAAACGCTCTTCCTGTTCAATTGCTCCTGGACTACGCCTTTGCCTATTGCGCGGATTGCGGCCCGCAGCTGAACGCCGGGCAATTCGTCCTTAAGGGTTCTGCGGGCCATGACGTTGAAATCGGCGACCAGCGCGGCCGGAATGCTCGTGCCGTTGACGCTCACCTGCTCCACGGCCGGCGCGGCCTTATTCGGGTAGATGACCGGGTAGGCGAGCGGTACGACGATTATCCCGTTCTTCGACGGGATCGGAAAAGTGATCCATTGCGATTTGCGCGCCGGCGCACTACCGGCCTCGAGGATGAACAGCACGTCGGTGACGCCCTTCGGCCCACGAGCGCTCGTGCGCTCGTCGAGGCCGCGCAGTCCTTCCTCGAGGATCGGCAAGCCCGGTCGCAGCTCTATGGCCTTCCGGTACCCGGGTGCGGCGAGGCTGGGCTCGTTCAGGGCCTCGTAAACGTACCCGGCAAGATAGTGGCTCAGCGCATTCTGGTAGCCGTTCCTTAGCTGCAGCACATCGGGGTCGTTGAGCGTCTCGATCGGATAACCATTGAGCTCCTTCGCCTGCCCGACGACACCGTTCTGCTTTGCCTGTTCCTCGGCGGCATAGGTCTCCTTGGCGCGAAACTCCGTGATCACGGCCTCGCGCTCGTGCGTCCGCTTGATGTCGATGCGTGCCGTGTCGAGATCGCCCAGGCTTATGCGATCCATGGCCATCCGCGTCGTCAGCATGACCTTTTCATAGTCCTGACCTTCGTAGGTTTTGAAGGTCTCCCCGACGAAAGTCGCGGCGACTTGGTCCATCAGTTGTTCCGGGGCCGTCTTCGCCGTCGCCTCCCACGCGTTCACCTTGACGTCGGCGACCTCGAACGCCGTCAGACTGTCCTGGAAACGTGCAGCGACGCGAAGAAGCTCGCCGCGTTCGAGGTTGATGAGGAGGTCGGCCTTGTCGCCGCCCTGGGCCTTCGCGTCGAGAGCGCGCAGCGCGTCCTCGACGTTTCCCTGACCCGCAGCGGCAAGCGGTGCCGCAATCTTGCTGTCGTAGGTTGGCGCGAGTGCGCAACCCGTCAAAAATGCCGCCAAGACGGCCGGCAGCGCGATACGCCCCATAATCCGCCTCCCTGCGAATTCGGGTGGTACAGCTCCCAATACCGCTTTGTATCGCCAGCAAGTGTGATTGCGGAGATCGTACACCCTCTTTAGCGCCGCGCAAGTCCCGTGGATCATTCGGTTTCGTCTGGAATACAGAGCGTCCCCCGTCGGATTGATACGCATTCGACCTGTTCTTCTCGCTGGCTACGCTGGCAGTTAATTGCGCTGAGGACGAATTGAGGGTCCATCCATGATCGAGCGTCTACGGAATGAGTGCTATTTTCATTCGTGACGTCCGCTCGCAAGCCTGCGACAGCGCACGAGGGGCAGCGCGGCGGGGGCTGGCGCATTGTCGGCAAGGGAGGCGCGATGAACCAATCGCGGTTCATCGAGGAACAGGCGGCTTGCGTGTGGCGCGGGGGTGTCGGCCCGAACGCCGATCGACGATGTCGGTCGGCGACAGGGGAT
>CAYMKU010000076.1:0-7303 GCA_964391015.1 uncultured Ignavibacteriaceae bacterium | reverse complement strand
TTTTGTGCATTAACACAAATGATAAAAATTATAACAAAAGCTATGGTCTTTATTACGTTCATGGTTGTACCATTAGAGTTTTTTGTTCAACATTAGCTTCTTCCAAAGGATTATCCATCATTCGACATCTATTACTTCGTTATAGTTTTATTGACATCCGGTAAGGGCAAATTATTATAAATGTTTCCAGTCCTTTTGAAATAAACTGTTGGATTTTTTAGTCTTAAAGTACAAGATTCACACAAACCATCAATTGTATTAGCCCGAAAAGCGCCATTTAAAATATTTTTATTTATGGCAATATCATTCCCTGCAATAACATATACTCCAAATGGCATTTCACCAGAAATCATATTATTGTTTATCATGACAGCTTTGGGAACTACAGCAGTATCATTGTCTCCTAAGACCAAAATCCCCGCATACCCCACGTTTGGACTCGCATAGTTATTTTTTAGATTTTCAATATCGTTATTCTGTATCCTAATTTCATCTATTGGCTTGCCTTTTTTATTAATCATTGACAAGATGCCAGCCCTTACAGATTCTATCATATCCAAATCCAATATATTATTGGAGACAGTAAATGCACCGCCGCTTTGAGTGGAATCATAACAGCCAACAACAATACCGTAAGACTGACTGCCCTTTATAAAATAAGCATCATACCAAGCTTTGTCATTTAATACTACATTATCATCTATCGTCACATTTTTTACAAAAGCTGCACCGTCATTACCACTTTCACTAACCGCATAAATTCCGCAATATCCAAAACCAATAACTTTGTTATTTGTAATAGCTATGTTTACAGCATCATGAGCATCTATGCCTTTACGAAAATTGTAAAGCGCACTAACTCCTTTTACAATTATATTTTCATTATCAAGCCCGGTCCCCCAAGGTTGTGCAAACGTGATTCCATATCCGTACATTGAAAATAAGTTTGGCACTCCATTGTATGAAAAATTTCCGCCGGATACATTTACATTTTTTACACCGACTCCGATAAATCCAGCATATAAATTATTAGTTGCCTCACAATTAATCATAGTCAGTTTACGAACATTCCTAATTTGAATACCGCCGTAAGCGGAACTTTTAACTTTAACGTTTATAAGCTCAACTTCATCACAATCGTCAATAAGTAAACCATTATCTTGAATTGCTAATGAACTGTTATTAGTAGATTCTAAAGTCATACCATCTATTATTAATTTCTTACAGTTTTTTATGGTGAATCTGCCATAAGGAATGTACCAATTATAATTTGTTGAAGAGCTATCAGAAATTATTTTACCATTTTGGGTAAATATTAATTTTAACTCTTTATGGTTACAATTAACACTTATATTCGATTTAATTAGATATTCACCTGTAAACAAAATTTTTTCACATAGGAAAGCTTCACCGGAGATGGATTGATTCAAAGTTTTTTTAATTTCTGATGATGCATCAGTAACTCCATCAGCTATTGCACCAAACATCTGTGGCGTAACCCAATTTTTGCCATGTCTATTATCAGAGGTATCTTTTATATCTCCTTTGATTGCCCATTTTGATGGTTGAGCAGAAATAATTCCAGATACAAAAAAAGTAATTACAGTGATAAGGGTTAAATATTTTTTCATCTTAGACATGTTCTTCATTTATGTGACTACATTGATTTGGCTCACGGATATTTAAAGGTACAAAAATTAGCCCTCACCTTCAATTACTAACAACCCACATATTGAATAAAATCATTGGTCTATAATTACATCTACAAGGAAAAATAAACAGATGTAATTAAAAGAAAACTGTAAATGAACATTAGAAATGATGGGATAATAATTGATAACGCCCTTCGAAGGAATAATATGTTGGCGAAAAAATTTTTATTTGACAGATTGGGATGAGAATTCTTCCAGAAGTTTATTCTTTTTTTGTAATTCTTACCAGAATGAAGTTTTTATACTCCAAACTATCTTGATGGTATGAGGTAAGCCAAGATAATATTTAATGGATAAACTTTTTTGTAACGCAAATTTATTTCAACAACAACATCTTCTTAGTATCAATAAAATTTCCAGATTGTATTCTATAAAAGTAAACTCCACTCGGTAAATCACTTACGTTAAAATCAACCGAATGATAACCAACTTCTTTTTCTTCATTGAGTAAAACCTTTATTTCTTTTCCAAGTATATTCACAATTGATAACCTTACATTTCTTTTTTCTATTATTCCAAATCCAATTGTAGTTTTTGGATTGAATGGATTAGGATAGTTCTGCTTGAGTAAAAACTTAGTCGGTATTTCATTGAGTTCTTCCTCAACAAAGGTCGCACCGCCGTTTGTGGTTCGCAAAATTGTACCAACACCACCAACAGCAGTCCCATTCTTTGTATCGGTAAAAGAGACACCAGACAAATTGTTTGTCGTTCCGCTCGTTTGTGTAATCCAGTTCATTCCGCCGTTTGTGGTTTTTAGAATTGTACCTCTGTAACTAACCGCTGTCCCGTTATTTGCATCGGTAAAGAAGACACCATACAAATCGTTTGATGTTCCGCTTATCTGTGCAGTCCAGGTTGTTCCGCCGTTTGTGGTTCTGAGAATTGTGCCACTTTCACCGACAACAGTCCCGTTATTTGCATCGGTAAAGGAGACAGCAATCAAATAGTTTGTTGTCCCGCTTGTTTGTGCAGTCCAGTTCATTCCGCCGTTTGTAGTTCTAAGAATTCCAGCATCACCAACAGCTGTTCCGTTATTTGCATCTGTAAAGGAAACGCCATACAAATCAATTGTTGTTCCGCTTGTTTGTGCAGCCCAGTTCATTCCGCCGTTTGTGGTCCTTAAGATTGTACCAGCATCACCAACAGCTGTCCCGTTATTTGCATCGGTAAAAGAGACACCCCACAAATAGTGTGTTGTCCCACTTAATTGTGAAGTCCATGTTGTCCCTCCGTTTGTTGTTCTAAGAATTAATCCTAAAAAATTATTCCAATTATAACCAACAGCCGTTCCATTGTTTACATCAATAAAGGAGACAGCATACAAAGGATACATTGTTCCGCTCGTTTGTTGAGTCCAGTTAGTTCCGCCGTTTGTGGTCCTTAAAATTGTACCAGCATCACCAACAGCCGTCCCATTATTCACATCGGCAAAGGAAACACCAGACAAATAATTTGTTATTCCGCTGTTTTGTGGATACCACTGCGCAAAACATATTTGCGCTATCAGCAAAAAGAAAAGCAAAGTTTGTAACAAAGATTGCATAAAAACCTCCGATTTTTTGTAAGAGCGTAATGTATCTTTCTCTTACCTTTAATTTATCTGAGAAGAATCATTTTCTTTGTATTTATATAATTTCCTGCCTTTAGCTGATAGAAGTAAACTCCACTGGGCAATTCACTAGCGTTAAAATCTACTGAATGATATCCAACTTCTTTTTCTTCGTCAAACAAAACTCTAACCTCTTCTCCAAGTATGTTAAGAATAGACATCCTTACATCTCCTTTTTCCATTATTCCAAATCTTATTGTTGTTGTTGGGTTAAATGGATTAGGAAAATTTTGCTCAAGCTTAAAATCTTGCGGCAAAGTATGAGTATTTTCTTCATCCGCATTTACAACTCCTCCTTCTTTAAAAACGGCTAAACCACCATCGTAAGTTCCTATCCACTTATTATCATAATTGTCCTTATTGATAGTAATAACATAATTTTTAGGTAATCCAGAATTGGTTTTTTTATAAACTTTCCAATTTACATCATCGAATTTAACAAGTCCGCTGTCAACAGTACCAATCCATTTATTATCATGTTGATCGATAAATACTGAATATAATTTTACATCTGGGAGTCCAGAGTTAGAGGATAAATATGTGAACCAATTTACCCCATTGTATTTTGATAAACCGCCAGCAGCTGTTGCTGCCCATGGTGTATTTGAATCATCAAAAGCAATAGAAGTGATGTAGTTATTAGTTAATCCTGATGAACCTGCAGTAAAAATTGTCCAATTTATTCCATCAAACTTTGCTAATCCACTTCCATTAGTTCCTATCCATTTAATATTTAAGGAATCTATACTCAGACAATATACTGCGTTACTTGGCATTCCTGAATTTGTTGTATTGTAAACAGTCCAATTTACATTATCAAATTTTGCTACTCCGCCAGGGCTTGTTCCAATCCATTTATTACCAAACTTATCAATGACAACAGCATACACCGAATTAGCGGGAATGCCAGAGTTAGAAGTATTATAAATTACCCAATTGGCACCATCAAATTTTGCTAATCCTCCCAAATAAGTTCCTATCCATTTATTTCCTGAATCATCGACAGCGACTGAGAAAATTAAGTTATTTGGCAGACCCGAGTTATCTGTTTTATAAATAGTCCAATTAGTACCATCAAATTTTGCTAATCCTCCCCCAGTACCAATCCATTTAACTCCAAACTTATCAATCGCAATAGAGTATATAGTATTATTAGGTAATCCGGAATTAAACGAATTATAGACAATCCACTCAGGAGCAGCTTGAACTTTAAAGATTAATAACAAGACGAACCAAATGAACCTATTATCAATAAACGTTTTCCAAAACAGGAAATTATCTTTTGGGGGATTTGTTAAATCCATATTTTCTCTAAACATAAGTTCCCTAACAATGTTTTTATTATTTTAATTTAACTCACCTAAGAAGTACCATTTTCTTTGTTTCAGAATAATTACCCGAATTTATTCTGTAGAAATACACTCCGCTTGATAATTTGTTTGCATTAAATTTAACTTCATAATGACCCTCCGGTTTTTCTTCATTAACCAATGTTTCGACTTCATTACCAAGAACATCAAAAACCTTTAATGAAACAAATTGTGCATTGCTTATTGCATACTGAATATCGGTTGACGGATTGAAAGGATTGGGCCAATTCTGCGAAAGCAAAAACTCTGTTGGTATCTCATCAATCTCTTCTTCATTTACAAAAGTTACGCCGCCGTTAGTGGTTTTAAGTATTATTCCTCCAGAAGTATTCCCATTATAACCAACAGCCCATCCGATATTTGAATCTGCAAACTGAACCGAGTATAGTCCGTAATTTGTTCCGCTCATCTGTGAAGTCCAGTTTGCACCTCCATCAGTAGTTTTAAGAATTTTCCCTGTGCCAACAGCCCAACCGGCATTTGGATTGGTAAAATAAATTGAAAACAACCCATAACTTGGATCGCTTAATTGAGTAGTCCAGTTTACTCCTCCATTAGTGGTTCGAATAATTGCTCCCAAATAATGGCCGCCTACATAATCAACACCGGCAGCACATCCATTATTTTGATCTGTAAAATAAATTGATAATATACTTTTAGGAAGAACGCCTGGTTGAAATACCCATGTTGTTCCTCCGTTGATAGTTTTCAAAATTGTCCCGTCTTCACCTGCAATCCATCCCATACTTGAGTTGATAAAAAAAACTGAGTAAAGTGGATCGGTTGTCCCACTTATTTGTGAAGTCCAGCTTGTCCCGCCATTAGTAGTTTTTAGAACAGTTCCACCACTACCAACAATCCATCCAGTGTTTGAATCAACGAAATAAACTGAATTTAAACCATTAGTTGTTCCGCTTGCCTGTGATACCCAGTTTGTTCCTGCATTTGTTGTCTTAAGCCTTATACCGCCGTAACCAACAGCCATCCCGTTATTTGCATCTGTAAAGAAAACCCCTCGCAACTCGCTTATTATTCCGCTTAATTGCATCGCCCATGTAGTTCCTCCGTTGGTTGTATATAAAATCTTTCCGCTGTCACCAACAACCCAACCATTATTTGCATTTTCGAAATAAACCGATTTTAAATTTGCCGTTGCCGAGATGTTTTGCTGATACCATTGCGTAAAATTTATTTGCGTAACCAACAAAAAGAAAAAAAAGATTTGTAGAAATTTCCGCATCGAATCCTCCTGTGAAATCATTAAAAATATTTCTTATCGAATATCTGCTTCTTGAGAGTACTTTAGGCGTGCATTAGTAATACTCAGAAAGTTATGCTCTTTCGGAGTAGAACCTGCTAATAATATTTAACAAAATCAACAATTATCTAAACTAAAATATTAAGACTTATTCTGTTTATAGGAAACTTTATCAAAAAGACGGGAGAAAAAACAAATTGCTTTCTGAACTAGTTGTTAAAAGATAAAGATATAGTTGGGAACAATTTATTTTTTGAAATTTTAATTTTGTGATGCTGTCTCACAAATGTGGAGGGAATATTCCCCTGAAGATGGATTATATTTATATCCTATTGTTGAAGAGCAATTCTAAAACCATCAAATAAATTCTCATATCTATTTTCATTTATTTGTCCCCGCCCTTAAACAATAGACACTATTACTCAACAATTACATTCCCAAAGGGAAAAAATACCTAAGGTAATTTCTGTAATGCCCTAACACGACACAATAACTGGTGGAATAATAATTGATAATTACACTCAAAAAAGGAATAATATGTCAAGCGAAAAAAATTTTTATTTAACAGATTGGGATGAGAATTCACCAAAGGGTGGTGCAGTTTGGCTTGTCCTTGTTGGTATAACAATTACTATTTTAACTTTATCTTTCTTGCTGTTATAGTAAAAACTCGGACTCCCCAACTCACGATCTAACGACTTAATTCCGCCTCCTCATAACAAAATAGTGATTTATCCCCCAGTACAATTGCTTCCTATCAAGTTAATTAAGCTAAATATCTGATTGCTTTTGCTCGCTTCCCCTTTACACTCGCTAATACTCAAGTTACAATAAGCAGCCCTGGATCAGAGGTCGTGGCTGTAGAACCAGAGGAAGCTATTGCAAAGTTATAGTTAGTGAGTGTAAACACATAGTTAGCAATTGTAAAGCCATAGGAGACAATTGTAAAGAGACAGCTTGCGATTGTAAGCTAAAAACGAACAAAAAAGACCAAGAATGCGCTTGCGTTAACAACCAACCTCACTCTGTGTCCCTCTCCTTTTTATCCGCCTCTGGCGGAACAAGGAGAGGATTAGGGAGAGGTTTTTTATCTTAGTAAAATCATCTTCTTAGTATTAACAAAATCCCCAGCTTTCATTGTGAAAAAATAAATCCCGCTTGATAAATACGAAGCATCAAACTCAACTTCATAGCTTCCTGCGGATTTTTCTTCATTAACTAATTCGGCAACTTCGTTTCCAAGAACATCATAAACTTTTAATGTCACCCTCACCTGTCCTTCGGACATCCTCTCCCCCTGGGAGAGGAATGAGGTGAGGGACGGAACACTATACTTTATCTTTGTACTTGG
>CAYMKU010000075.1:4453-8000 GCA_964391015.1 uncultured Ignavibacteriaceae bacterium | reverse complement strand
TCCCCCACCTCGGCGACGCCGGGCGGGGCGTGAACCGCCAGCTCCCCCACCTCGGCGACGCCGGGCAGGGCGTGAACCGCCAGCTCCCCCACCTCGGCAACGCCGGGCGGGCGGGCTACAACAACATGGAGTACCGGCCGAACGTCCTCGGCTACTTCGAGGAGCTCGCCGGGCGACTCCGCGACGTCCGCGTCTGCTGCGGCGACTGGTCACGCGTCTGCACCAGCGGCGCCATGTCGTACGGGTCCAAGGTCGGCGTGTTCCTCGACCCCCCGTACCTCGGCGACGTCCGCACTGCAGACCTGTACGCGGTCGACGACCACACGATTTCCCACGCCGTTCGAGACTGGTGCCTGGAGCACGGCGACGACCCGAGGCTCCGCATCGTCCTCGCTGGCTACCGGGCCGAGCACGACGACCTGATGCCCGACACATGGCGACGTCACTACTACTCGGCATCCGCCGCGTACTCCTCGACGGAGTCCGCGGCACGACAGGACGGCAACCACGCCAACCGGGCAAACGAGGTGCTGTGGTTCTCGCCGCACTGCGTGACCACGGACCGACAAGGCGAACTCTGGGAGGCCCAGTGACCGTCCGTCCTCTCGACCCCGCCGTCATCGCGACCGACCGCGGGGCGGACCGCCCGACCACCTACCACCGGGAGACGTTGTGAGTGAGCCGTACTACTCCGACGATCACGTGACGCTCTACCTGGGTGACTGCTCTGACGTACTGCCCGGGCTTCGGGGGGGGGGTCGACCTCGTGGTTACCTCTCCCCCGTACAACCTCGGGGCGTCGCCCTGGCCCGAGCTAGGAGGGGCGACCTCCGGCGGTCACGGCAAGTGGCGGAGCGGACCTGATGGTGGCGCCGGGGGCATCGACTACGCCGATCACCACGACGCTCTCCCATGGCCGGAGTATGTGGCCTGGCAGCGAAGCGTCTTGTCTCTCCTGTGGGGGGTGCTCGATGAGGCAGGGGCCATCTTCTACAACCACAAGAACCGGGTCATCGGGACGAGGCTCTGGACGCCGTTCGAGCTGGTGCCGCCCGAGGTCACGGTCCGCCAGGAGATCATCTGGCAGCGGGCGGGTGGCATGAACCCGAACCCGACCGCCTACATGCCGACCCACGAGCGCATCCTCGTTCTCGCCCGCGAGGCGTGGCGGCTCAAGTCCCGAGGGGCGTCCGCTGTCGGCGACGTGTGGCGCATCGCCCAGGAGACCTCACCTCACCCGGCCCCGTTCCCGGTGGGGCTACCGGCGCGAGCGATCGAGACGACGGGCGCTCGTACAGTCCTCGATCCGTTCTCTGGCTCGGGCTCGACTCTGAGGGCGGCGAAGGACGCCGGCGTCCACGCCATCGGGATCGAGCGATCCGAGCGGTACTGCGAGCTGGCCATCGCTCGTCTCGCCCAGGAGGTACTCCCGCTGTGACCGCCACCGCGATCCTCGTCCCGCGCCGCTCCGACCGGGGCGGCGAACGCGACCGCCTCTGGCAGCACTGCGAGCGGCTCTGGCGGGACCGGCATCCCGAGTGGCCGATCCACGAGGGCCACCACGAGACCGGGCCGTTCAATCGGAGCCGCGCGATCAACCGCGCGGCCGCCGCGGCCGCGAAGGCCGGACCCCACGACGTGTACCTCGTGATCGACGCCGACGTGATCCCGGACCCGCAGGCGGTCCGGGCCGCGGTCGAGACCGCCGAGCAGACCGGCCGCATGGTCGTCGCTCACGACGAGCGCATCATGCTGAACGCCGCCGGCACCGCGAAGGTGCTGGCCGGCTACCAGGGCTCGTGGCGCGCCGACCAGTACGTCGAGACGATCTGGCACGACAGCGTCTCGTGCGTCGTCGCCGTCCCGGTCGCGTTGTTCGAGCAGGTGCGGGGCTTCGACGAACTGTTCGTCGGGTGGGGCCGCGAGGACACGGGGTTCCGCATCGCCTGCGAGGTCGCGGCCGGCCCGATCCTCCGGGTCTCCGGCGAGACCTTCCACCTGCACCACGAGCCCGCCCCGGGGGTCGACCAGAAGTCGCAGACCCGGCGGCGCAACGAACGCCGGCACCAGCGGTACGTCGAGGCCCGCTGGAACCGCGAGGCTGTCGAGGCGCTGCTGGTCGAGCACCTGGAGGCGCGGGAACCGGAACGCGAGTCCATCCCGGTCCTCAAGGTGCACCAGCCGATCCGGGCGATCCTCTACCGGACCGTGCCGGCCGAGACATCCCCGGAGGTCGAGGCCTGGTGGGACCAGGCCCGGGCGCTGCACCCCGGGTGGGAGCACGTCACGTACCGGGACCCGCTCGACCCCGCCGACTTCCCGCTCACCCACCAGCTCCACGACCGCTGCGCCAACGGGGCCCAGAAGGCGGGGCTGGTGCGCCTGGAGCTGCTCCACACCCGCGGGGGCGTCTACCTCGACTCCGACATGGAGATGTTCCGCCCCTGGGACCCCCTGCTGGCCGTCCCGGCGTTCGCGGGCTGGGAGGACTCGCTCGTCGTCCCCGACTTCGTGCTCGGCGCCCAGGCGGGCCACCCGGTGTTCCACGCGATGCTCGACGAGGCGGTCCGGCTCGTTGAGGCCGGCTCGACCGACGCCTGGGAGACCGGGCCCGGGGTGACCACGCGGTTCCTCCCGGACCGGCCCGACGTGCTCCTGCTGCCCCCGGGGGCGTTCGCGCCGGCGCACTACCTCGACCGCGAGTCCCAGCAGATGGTGGCGGCCGAGCGGCCCCCGTGGGCCTGGGGGATGCACCACTATGAGGGCTCGTGGCTCAGCCCGCAGAACCGGCGGAACATCGAGAGTCGTCAGCGTCGCCGCCAGGGGAGGTGAGTCCGATCCCGAACCCGTATCCGCCGCGCTTCCTCGACCTCCTGGAGGGCGTGCCCGACCCGGGCCGCGTCCTCGACTGCGGGTCCGGGGGCCGCGCCCGGCTCAGTCCCCGCATGCACACCCTCGACCTGGTCGACCATCCCCGGGTCACGACCCGCGGGTCCGCGCTCGCGCTCCCGTACCGGACCGGCTCGTTCGAGCTGGTGCTCTCCCAGGCGGTCCTCGAACACGTCCCCGACCCCCAGGCGGCGGTCGACGAGATGCTCCGGGTCCTGGTGCCGGGCGGTGTTCTCTACGTCGAGGCCGCGGCCTGGCAGCCGATCCACCAGGAGCCCCACCACTACTTCGGGATCACGACGTTCGGGCTCGCGCACTTGCTGCGCTCCGCCCGTGTCATCGACTCCGGGACGCTCGGCCGGCTCGACGAGCTGTTCGCCTGGATCGCCGCCGAGCTGAACATGGGGGCCACGATCGGCCGCGGGGCCGTCGCCAACTTCACGGCGCAGCTCGGGGCGGTCGAGGACCTCGGGGACCCGGAGCTGCGCTACCGGTTCTGCTCCGGCGTGTGGGCCACCGCGATCAAGGAGACGCCATGAGGGTCAGGTCGCTCATCCCGTACCGCGACACCGACTGCGTGTGGCGCCGCGACGCCCTCGGGTACTGCTCGGACTGGCTCGCCCAGGTGGGGGTCGGGGGCCCGGTACTCGGTCGCGAC
>CAYMKU010000075.1:1420-4353 GCA_964391015.1 uncultured Ignavibacteriaceae bacterium | reverse complement strand
CTGCTCGGACTGGCTCGCCCAGGTGGGGGTCGGGGGCCCGGTACTCGGTCGCGACGACCGGGACCTCCCGTTCTCCCGCACGGCCGCGATCCTCGACGGCGTCGACCGTGACCCCGAGGTCGACGTGTGGGTCATCCCGGACGGCGACGTGTTCCTGGCGAACCCCGCTGCTCTGGCGCCGGCGATCGAGGCGGCGCTCGTGCACGGGTGGGCGGTCCCGCATCGGCTCCTGCACCGGCTCGCCCCGGGCTCGACCCGCCTGGTGATCCACGGGGCCGCCGACTGGTCCGGCCTCCCGCTCGACCGCACGTCGCGCCGCTCCGGGGCGCCCGACCAGTCCCGCCGCGACTGGTACCCCTACGAGGGTCTCGCGGCCGGCACCTTCCTGGTCATCACCGCCGAGGCCCTCCGGGCCTGCCCGCCCGACCCCAGGTTCCGCGGCTGGGGCCACGAGGAGCAGGCGTGGAGCGCGGCGCTCCGCACGCTCGTCGGGCCCGGCTGGCGCGGCGACGCCGACTGCGTCCACCTCTGGCACCCCCCGCAGCCCCGGGTGTCACGCCGGCGCGGGTCCCGAGCGAACGTCGAGCTCCAGGCCCGCTACGACGCCGCCGCAGTGGAGGGGCCGGAGGCCGTGAACGCGATCATCGACGAGTGGAGAACCACGTGACCGCAAGCGAGACGGTGGGCAGGACGCTCTCCCGGCTTCCGGCACGGTCGCGGCGACGCTGCGTGTGTGGGCTCCGAGCAACCCACACAGGCCTCGCGGACGGGATAGCACTCATGTCGGGATGCTCCTGGTGCGCTCATCTGTGGCGACGCGACCCCGACGCCCTCTACCGGCTCGCCGTGTACCTGCCGGACCGGCCTACCCCGGTGTTCCAGCAGTCCGCCATGAAACCCCTCGCGCGGAGCGAACCCGATGGCTGACCGGCACTCGACCGACAACGACCAGGGCTCGGCCCTGTGGGGCGACACCCCGACGCTCTACGGGCCCGACGGCCGCCCCTACCGGAAGGCCGTCATCGAGTCCCCGACGGGAGACGACCCCGCGGTCGTGAACGAGGACTACGACCGGCCCCTGGCGCGCAACGAGGAACGCACCCCGGACTTCGCCGGCCACCCGTGCCCTCCTGCGGCGCAGATGCTGTGGCTGTGCGCCCGGCGCTCCGGGGTCGCCCCCCCGTGGCGGCTCCGCTGCTCCGCCTGGATGCAGGCCCGGTACGGGCGGCCGCTCATCACGGCCGCGCTCGGCGAGTACGCCGAGGTCCTGTGGGACCTGGCCCCGGACCCCCGGCTGCCCGAGGGGTTCCAGCTCGTGCTGGGCGACCAGCTCGACGTCGTCCGGGACTCCCGCTCGACGTCCTGACGGGCTCGAGGATACTGGACACGGCGGGACGCATCGGGTACAGTACCGGTATGGAGAACCACACCCGTCCCGTCCACCCGAGCGTCCTCGGGGCCATCTCGGCCCGCGTCGCCAAGCTCAACGAGCGCATCGCCCGCAAGGGCCTGGGGGAGCCGGTCACGATGACCGTCGGGCCCCGCTACTCGACCCGCGACGACCTCACGGGCGTCCCCCGCTGGTGGAACGACGTCACGATCTCGTTCACCCGCGTCGCCCTCCCGGGCTCCTGGACCCTGACGGCGCTGGCCGACTGGTCCGCCACCGACGAGCCCCTCATCTTCCACTTCGGCGACGACCTCGACTCCCACGAGGAGACGTTCGACCGGGCCCGCTGCGACCACTGCGGAACCCGCCGCCGCCGCTCCGCCGTGTTCGTCGTCGAGGACCCTGACGGGGCTCGGCTCCACGTGGGCCGCACCTGCCTGGCCGACTTCCTCGGGCACAACGTCACGGGCCTCCTGTCCCTGCCGCAGCTTCTGGACTTCGAGGACGACGAGTTCTGGTCCGCCGGCCCGCTCGGCCAGGACGTCCCGGTCGTCGACTTCGTCGCCGCCGCGGCGGTCGCGGTCCGGGTGTGGGGCTGGCACAAGGCGAGCGAGGTGGACGCCACCCCGACCCGCCAGAACGCCACCGACCTCGTGTTCGGCCGCCTCCACCCGCACCCCGGCGACCTCGACGGCATCCGGGCACTGGAGCTGCTCGGCGACCCCCTGACGTCGGCGCAGGCTGAGGCGGCGGTCAAGTGGGCCCAGGAGATGGAGCCCCGCGGGGACTTCGAGCGCAACCTCCGGGCCGTCGCCCGCTCCGCCTACATCGGCCCCAAGGCGTTCGGGGTCGCGGCCTACCTGCCGGTCGCCTACGCCCGCCACCTCGACCAGGAGGCGGAGCGCGAGGCCGCCCCGACGGCCCCGGCGCTCCCGTGCCCCGAGGGCCGCGTCGAGATCGAGGGGGTCGTGACCTCGTTCCGGGCCCACGACAACGGCTACCAGACGGTCCTCAAGATGACGGTCGCGGCGGACGACGGCTGGCGCGTGTGGGTCACGTGCCCGGCGGCGATCGAGGAGCAGGTCGAGCGCGGCGACCGGGTCCGCTTCACCGCCACCGTCACCCGCTCCGACGACGACGAGACGTTCGGGTGGGCCAAGCGCCCCACCCGGGCCGATGTCGTGGCCACGAGGGAGGCGTGACGTGCCGGCCCTCGACCTCTCCCTCGACCCCGACGTCGTGAAGGCCGACCGGCTCCGCGGCCACGCCTTCCAGCCCCCGGCCGACGTCATCGCTGCGATCCCGGCGCTGTACGCCACCGAGGCTACGG
Organism: uncultured Ignavibacteriaceae bacterium; assembly: GCA_964391015.1. Taxonomy (GTDB): domain Bacteria; phylum Bacteroidota; class Ignavibacteria; order Ignavibacteriales; family Ignavibacteriaceae; genus XYD12-FULL-36-8. The sequence continues at coordinate 1,633 of CAYMKU010000075.1, read as the reverse complement.
AGGCGGCGGACAAGACGATCTACCTCCACTACTTTGCCGGCGGCTGGGACTGGTGGATCGCCGAGCTGGACCCCGAGACCTGGGAGGCGTTCGGGTGCACCGCCTCCCCGATGTGCCCGCGGGGCGAGTGGGGCTACGTGCCGCTCACCGAGCTGGCGTCGCTCACCGGGGTGTTCCGGGCCGGTATCCCGATGATGGTGGAGCGGGACCTCT
>CAYMKU010000075.1:0-1320 GCA_964391015.1 uncultured Ignavibacteriaceae bacterium | reverse complement strand
GCCGTGCCCGCACGGCTACCCGTCCCGCGAGTCCTGCCTGGACTGCATCCTCGACGAGGTCCCGACCCCGCGGCTCGACCCCCGGGGGCTCCCGGAGCGCGCCGACGGCCGGGCCGTCCGGGGCCGGCACGATCAGGACTGCCCGGTCTGCCACCTCACCCTGCTGGGCCGCCTGATCGTCCACACGACCCGCGACCGCTGGGCCCACCAGGACTGCGTCGACCCCGACCCGGCGTCCCGACCATCCGATCCTCGGCTCCGCACCTGGGGCCTGGAACCGTGACCACCGACAGGAGAGACCCCATGCCCGAACCCGCCCCGACGCCGCGCCCGCCCGGCGTCCCGCTCGACGAGCTCCACCGAGTGCTCTTGGCGCTCGCCGCCTTCCACGACGGCGCCGACTTCGCGTTCGAGGAGGTGCCGGAGCGCCTCACGGACATGATCGAAGCGTGCCAGCAGACCCTGGAGGTCCTGGAGCCGATCCGCCCGACCGAGGCCCCATCGTGACCAGCTTCTACCTCCCGACCCCGGCCGGCATCATCTACCGGCTCGCCCTCGACGGCGGTACCGGCTCCGACCTCCAGTGGGCCACCAATCCCGAGGGGCCCGTCGAGCTGCTCACCAAGGCCTACGAGGCCGGCCGCCACCACGCCTACGTGGTGGTCCCGGAGCCCGTCGAGGGCATCACGGCGGTCTGGTCGGCGCACGGTGAGATCACGGGCTACGACCTCGTGGAGACGATCGAGGCCCCGGCGTTCCTGACCGTCGAGGCCTACGAGGCCAGCGGCGAAGCCGTCCAGGGCCTGTACCGGGCGCACCGGGAGCCCGAGCCCCGGACCGTCTCCTGGACCGTCGAGGACTGCGAGCCGTGGCCGCTCGACCCGGAGCGCTGGCAGGACCGGCCTCCGCTCCCCGATGGGGCCCGCTGGACCCCGTCGGCCGCCTGGGCCGCCGCCTTCGGGTTCACGGCCTACGACCACCTGATCCCCGGGCACCTCACGGGGTTCCACCAGGCGGCCTCCCAGGCGCTCCTGGAGGCGAACCCGAACATCGACACCTACGGGATCGGCCGCCCCGAGCTGCGCCCGGCGGTCCGGGCCGGTCGGGTCCGGTTCACGGTCCGGTACCCGTACGAGATCACCGACCAGGAGCGTCGCCGGCGGAAGCGGGCCCGCCAGGGGCTCTGGACGTCCGTGTCGGTCGAGGTCGAGTTGGGGACCGACGAGGTGTGGGGCGACAACATCTTCACCGCGATGCAGACGTGGGAGCGGCGCCTTGCCGGCGTCCTGGAGCAGTCGCCGCTGCCCGGGGTGGCGTGCC
>CAYMKU010000074.1:0-8949 GCA_964391015.1 uncultured Ignavibacteriaceae bacterium | reverse complement strand
GATCTATTTCTAGGAACTATCTGTTGGAGTCGGATAATAGTTACCGAAACGCTTGTCAACGGCGGGCGTAAATCTCTCAGTTCTGGCGGCTGAAAATTGCACACCATGATTGTGCTTCAGTGCCTCGATTTCGTCTTGCGCGTGCGTCTCGCGGGTTCAGTGGCTTCGACTTCCGGTTGCAGGCTGCGGTATAGCTCGGTGTGCTCGCGCATTCGATAACTGTTGCCCCGGATGTTGACCAGGTGGCAGTGATGCAGGACGCGGTCGATCAATGCTGCAGCCATCACGTCATCACCGAAGATGTCGCCCCATTCCTCAAAGCCTTTGTTGGACGTGAGCACGGTCGACGCGTGCTCGTAGCGGCGGTTCATGAGCTGGAAGAATAGGACCGCGCCGCTGTGGTTGATCGGCAGATAGCCAATCTCATCCACCACCAGCAGTGAGGGGTGCGTGAGAACGGCCAAGCGTCGAGCCAGGCGACCGGCAGCCTGAGCCTCCTCCAAGGACGTGATCAGATCGATGAGGGTGCCGTAGTAGACGCGCCGGCCACGCTGCGCGGCGGCGATCGCCAGACTGATCGCCAGATGCGTCTTGCCTACGCCTGGTGGGCCAAGCAGCACCACGTTCTCCTTGCGATCGATGAAGTTGAGCTCGTGCAGGCTTTCGATCTGCTCCCGCTTGATCGATGGCTGGAAGGAGAATTCGAACGTTTCCAGGGTCTTGACCGCTGGCAACCGCGAGGAACGCATCGCGGCTTGCAGCCGGCGATTGTTGCGCAGGGTGATCTGCGCCGTTAAAAGCCGGCTGATGGCATCGGTGGCCGCGACGCGGCCGCCGTCGATCTCGCTCAGGATGCCGTCGACCGCTTCGAGCGAACCCGGCATTTTGAGATCGGCGAGCATGCCCCGGATTGCGTCGCGCTGGGTGCGGGTAGCCACGCTCATCGGGCAACCCGCACAAGCCGGTCATACGAGGCGAGTGGACGGCGCTCGACGGTCACAGCCGGATACGAGGGCTTAGCCGCGGCGGTGCTTGCGGCCAAAACCAGCGACCTGTATGGCCGCAACGCCAAAGGCTTGAGCAGCACGCGCTCATCACGTTCGAAGCGCACGCGTGGCATTTCGGCGGTTGTTCGATGGGTCCGGGCGTTGGCGGTGCGCTCCAGCCACGATAGCGCCTGCGCGTTCAGATCGGCGTCGTTGAGGAAGTGACGGCCATAGAAGAAGCTCTCGCGTACATAGCCGATCGGCCGCTCGACCTTGCCTTTGGTCTTGGCCCGGTAGGGCCGACAGGCGCGGATGCGGAAGTCCCAGTGCGCGGCGAAGCGCATGAACTCGGCGTTCTCGAGCAGCTTGCCGCCGATTTCACGCTGATCCTCGATGATCACTGCCTTCATCTGATCGAACAGTAGCTCCGCCGGGACGCCACCGAAGAACGCTAACGCCTCCTCCAGCGCACCCATCAGCACCGCCATGGTTTGCCGGCTGTAGAACTGCAGCCACATCAGCCGCGAGTAGCCGAGTACCACCAAGAGCGCGTAGCGCTTGCCCCACGGCAGTCGAAACTCGGCGAAGTCGACCTGCGCCTGGTGGCCTGGAGGTGTCTCGAAGCGCACCACAGGATCCGGCGTCGGCGCCGGCCGCACCCGCCGCACGTACTCCTTGACCTGGGTGTAGCCGCCGCTGTAGCCGGCGGCGCGGATCTCATCGAACAGCCGCGTCGCCGTCAGCTTGGGAAACTCGGCCAGCCGCGCCTCGATAATGGGTCGGAACGCGTCGACCTTGCAGATGACCGCCGGCCGCGGCGTGTATTGCACCGGAGCCTTATCCAAATCTCGATCCAGCTGCCCCGACTCGATCCAGTGATAGACCGTGCGCCGCGAAACGCCCAGATCACGGGCGACCTCAGCCTTGCTCAGGCCGCGCTCCAGGTAGTGACGTAACAGCACTCGCTGCTCCCTCCCATACATCGCCGGCTCCCTGAACCTTTCCAGAGCCGACAGCCTGTCGGAGTGTGCAATTTTCGTCCGCCATACCTGTGCAATTTACGTCCGCCACCGACAGTCTATCGGGGACGCAATCTCCGGGTCTTGTTATGCGAAGTCCAGGTTCCGAGAAGGGCGGCTGGCTTCCGGGGCGCGCCTTACGCCTGCCTCCATAGCGGACCCTACGGGAGACCGCGGTTGTCTTCTTGCCTTTGCCGCAGCGCTACGCGTTCGAGGCTCTTGACGGGCTTTTCGATCGCACCTTGCATAGCAACACACAGTCCCGTGGACAAATATAAACGAGTGCCTATACGAGGGAGGGCCACTTCCCCTCCACTAGGACACAACGATGAAGCCAACAGTTATTACGTCAGTCGCCGTCGACGAGTATCACATTCGCGGTGGCTATATCAAGAGCGCAGCTGACTTCCCGAATGCCAAGTCGTTAAGCGAAGGCGAACGACGAATTCCCATCCTCACCGCTTCAATCGAACGGAAATATTGGAAGTTCGACAGCGTCGAACCAACTTGCTTTGGGACAGGAATCATTGATGTAGGAGATGTTCGCTTTGTGACGCTTCGATATCAACTAGGCGCAAATCAGGTTTACTGGGTGGCCGATCCGCATTCACCTGGGGTCTGGGCTATGCTGGACAAGTGGTCCGAAGCACGTCTAGGCCTCATATCTCTCGAACCTACAGATGGGAGTCCGCTCGCTTTGCTGCGTCTTTCCCAGGATGGAAATCCGTTTCGAGTGAAGCAATCGGCGACTTGCGGTAAGCAGGCTAACTGCATGGAACTCGTCGATGCAGCGTGTCAGCTGATTCGGTCTAACCGCCTGGCAACCTACGCCACAAGTGACATTGCGGACGTGCCGAGGATAAGGCGGTGCGAAGTGATGCTGCTAGCGTCGCCGAGCATCGACCAAGGGTTCGCGGAGCTAAATGATGCAGACGAGCGTAAGCTGAGAGCACTTCGAGCAGCCACGGCTTACCCGGTTGGTCATGTGATGCACTGAGGTATCGTCGGTCGCGCTAGGCATACTTTCTACTAAGCTCACCGCACGGGAGACCTCTCCTGTGCGGTGTTTGTATCACGCCCAAGTCTTCTCAGCAGCTTGGAAGCCGGCGCGACGCCTTGGCAGCTGACGATCTGATCCTGTTTGATGCCAAGCTCCTGTGGAGCAGCCGCCTCAGGCGAAGAGCCCTTGACGGCTGCGGAAGTCGTACCGGTACTAGTGGCCTCTATGCGCAGCGGAACTACGGCTGGCGGCCCGCCGTCTGAACTCACGCGCGATTTCACTAAGGTCCATCTGAGTGCTTCCATGCATCCTTCCATCACGCACAGGAACGCACCCAAAGCCCCAAATCTGAAGCTCGCCGTCTCCGCTCGGATTGTTGGGCCAACCACGAGCGGGTACCGCCGCGTCACGCTGTTGACCGGACGGGTGAACGTACACCCTTCCGTCCCTGAGTGACATTGCGGCCCGGACCTTACTTCTACGCCCAAACGCATCTACGAAGACAAGCTGTCCACCGACGTGGCCTCTCAGCATCGACCGCGCGACTTGTTGCGGCACCGGCTGGGGCCAACAAGGCAAGGCGACTGGCCTGCTGCAATGTCTCATTGGCCCGTATCGGAATTCACAGTTGAAGCGTGACATCACTGTTCCTCTCTCAAAGTTTCTTGGAAATAGACTTCGCTGCTTCGGCCGCATGCGGCTTCGCAATAGGTGTATGTCACGCTGAAATGAGGGTGTAAACGATCGCAACCTTCCGCACCCGGGGCATCAGGTTGACCACTACGGACCTGACAATGAGGGAGACGGCCCAGAACAGCGGCCGTCCCCACCCGAAAGCAAATGCGATTTCCTGTTTGATACGGCCGCAGATCCGTAGCCCTCAAGACATATACACATAAAGGCTCTCGTCTGCGTTCTTGCCTAACAACGTGGATGTCGACAACTGGGATTCATAGCTTCGCCAACCCACTTCTTGCGCGGCACCCTTCAAGGCCATTTTTCGGACTTTGGCCTTCCACCGTATAGCGATCTTCTTTTGGCAAGACGAAGGTCGAGATTGCGCGGTGCTAGCTGCTCGCGTCGGCGCGCGCCGTCGCTCAACTTGTTGGTTACAAGGCACAAGGCCAGTCGGCCTCGCGGCATGAGCCGGGTCCGCCAGCCACCTCTTGTCGGACTGGTCCATTGACAGAATCAATAACGATGGTGGCTATGCCGACGGCAATCTCGCGGTTATGAGTCGACTCGTGAATTCCGCGAAGGGGGACAAGTCACTGACCGATGTGGTGCGGCTTGCTACCGAGTAATCAGAGATAGTAGAGGGCCTTACACCGGCTCAATGACTTCGACTGGCTTCGGCCGGCGCGGCCGCGAGGCTAAAACAGATTTTCTACATCTTGGATGCACACGCATCCAAGAGAAGAAGGCGAAGCGCCGAAGCATGCGCTATGCACGGTACCGTTCCTCAAATGGCCAGGTGGAAAGAGACGTCTTGCTGCCCAACTCCTAAGCCTTTTGCCTGCGACAGAAGGTCGTTTCATTGAGCCATTCGTAGGGGCGGGCGCATTGTTCGCGCAAAGCAGCTATACCGGATACCTCCTATCCGACGCGAACAAGGACCTCTGCAATCTCTATTCGGTGCTTCGAGATCGCCCCTCGGAACTGCTGGAGCTATGCGAACCCCTCTTCGACAAAGGGAGTGGCCCGGGAAAGGAATACTACGAACGGCGTGACCGCTTTAATGAACTCGAACTCAATACCGAGCGTGCGGCGCTGTTCATCTACTTGAACCATTTCGGCTTCAACGGACTGTGTAGGTACAACGCTGCGGGAAGGTTCAACGTTCCTGCCGGGCGGCGAAATGCTGAACCATCCGTTCCAAAAGACACGATGCTCGCCTGGTCGAGGAAGCTTAAGCTCGCGCAAATACTCTGCGGAGACTTCGCTAATACGCTAAGCATGGCCAAGGTCGGTGATGTAGTGTTTTGTGACCCACCTTACGCCGCCAATCGCGAATGCTTCACGGAGTACTCAGGGCCCGGCTTCGGGTGGGACGATCACTGTCGACTTGCCGAATGCGCGCGGGTACTTGCGGCAAGTGGCATTCCTGTCCTTATCACGAACCACGACCTTCTGAAGACGCGCGCTCTGTATGAGGGTGCAACCATCGTACCTTTGCAGGTGAGACGTTCGATAAGCGCCGCGCCATCTGCCCGCGGCCAGGCTTCCGAGATTGCCGCCCTGTTTGCCGGCCGGAGAGCAGACAGCATCCGAGCGGCTGCAAATTGGACCGTCCTAGCGGGCTGAGGATGCGTTCTCAGCGCTAGCGTTTAGGTCAGCGCCTCGGCTTCTTCGTCGCAAGGCGCTACGATCTCCGCTCGCCCGAAGGTGATCGTGCCGCGCTCATTGCGCTCGAAAGTAGCAACGGGACGCGCCTGGGCATCGGCCAAGAGTTCTCGTATGCGAGTCTTTGGGACGTGCGTACACATGTACGCGTATTGAAGCGCGCCTCCTCTAACCTCCGGTATAGCTTCAGGATGCTGGACGATCCACAGAACGAGCCGTTCTTTGTAGGTTTCTGTGCTCTCAACGAGCTTGGCAATCAACTCAAGTGTTCTAGGCCTAGGCGCTTGTGGGTTCCTCAGCCCGTCTAGTAGCTTGGCTTTCGTCAACCTGACAGGCCGTACCTCCGGGTGCGTGAGCTCAGCCAAACGTTTGCGAACGTGAACGATGCCGTCATCGTCAGCCTGGTGACGACGCATCTCCCAGTAGGCAGTCGACCTTTGTGCCGTATGACGATTCTGCACGCTAGGGAGGGTGGCGTCGTACCATTCCTCGTCGAATTCCCTGAGCCACATTGGCACGTATCCCAGGTCACGTTGCGCGTTGGTGCGGCTGGGTAGCGCGCAGGTAGCGATCCAAGCCTGAAGGCGCGCACGAAACTCGTCGCGCCGGGCATCGAACTCCGGCGTTCCCGGGATGCTGACCGGCCTCGGGATGCGCTGTAGATTAGGAAGAGCACCGCCACGCGGGCCGTCGCCGGCGCTCAAGGCGGGCAGTTGGCACACCGCCTTGACGACCGCATCCAAGTCACCAAAGAGATGGTAGATGAGCAGCGCGTTCTTGATCACGCTGGCAGGCGCGATCCCGCGAACGGCGTCAACGAACCAGCCGGAGTCTGTCCGAGGAGTGCAGCCATAGTGAGCGAGCAATGACTCATCCATCCGACCCACAAAGTCGTCAACGGCACGTGCATTCGACATATAGGCGCCTTTGGAACAGCCCGTTGATTCAAATGCACTTCGGTAAGCGCGACCAATATCCTTGCGATTGACGGAGGCGGGCCAAGCGAACGTCAAAGACTTCATCAAGAGACGAGATACGCGCGCATCGAGAATGAGCGCTTGGGAAGACAGTCCGCTTCCCAGAAACACCTCGGGTGCCGCGCAGGCACACATTCGACCGGGAAGGCTCGCGTAGGCGCTCGTCCGTTCACTTCGAGCGCAACACCCGCTGCCGACACGAAGCTGTGTGCCATGCGTGCCACAGGTCACGACATAAGGGAACTGGTGGCTGCGACGCCAGTAGGCTAGTCCGTAGATGCGCTCGTCCTCCGCGACGCAGTCCGGGCAGTAGGCTTGCCGCGAGCCAGGAGTTTCCGCACTCGCGTGTACCAACCCCACTCGGAAGTAGCCACCCATCGACGTGGCACGTCCCAGCATTCGAGTCCGAAGTATTCGCTGGCTGGCCACGTCCAGAAAGGGCCTCAGCGCCGGAAAGATCGTGTGTTTCGAAAGAAGGTGGTCGCCGCTCGTTACTACCGCTCCAAGCTTCTCGGCTAGAGGGTCGAGGCGCGAGGGCATCAGCCAGGGTGCCTGAACGATCTTGATTCCCAGGAGGCGACGAACGAGAGGCTTCAGCGACCCTCCGTTGGATAAGATCGCCAAGCGTTGTAAGTAGCCGAAGACGCTTTCGTCCGGAAGGAGCGGGGGCAGGAAGAGGTTATTCGGTATCAAGCTAGTCCCCACTCCCGCTACTCGAAAGGCGCCCCGGCTGACACCCATTAAGCCGACTCACTATAAGGTCCTCGACTGCAATGCCGGAGGCTTCGACCGTTTCCTTCCGAAGGCCACAGTGTTTCAGCACTCGCCAGGACTGCAACGGGGCATGGGTCGACACAAGGGTATCTATGGCCCACGTGAGTCTCCTTGCGACGAAGCTCGCGTCAGACTCAACGAGGGCGCTCAACTGGGCGGCCGTCGAGCCAGGCATCGACGTGGGCCGGATGTACTGGTGGAAGCCGGCCGCGCGAAGAATCCGAGACCACGTCACGCGACAAGGCTTACCATCCGCGAGCTTCAGGCGTCTCGCAGCAGTAGTGAGCTGCGGGACGACGTCTGCGTCCAAGAGGTGAGATTGACGCCTTTCATTGATATGGCGGGACTTTGACGCAACGGCGCTAGTAGACTCCATGAGCCATGCTCTATCGTTTCGGTATAACCATGCGTATAGCGCCCTCGCCTTATATCGCAGCGCAGTCCTGCTGCTGGTGGCGGGACTCGACGCGAGATGCGCTTTCCAATCGCGCCTATGCGCTGTGATCTGGACAAGTCTCCTCTTGGCGTCGCGTTGGTTCAGAATCTCCGCTAGATCCTGGCGAACTCGGTAAATCGTCGACAGCGACAGATTGGTCGCGACCGCAACAGCCTTTGGCGGTATTCCGTCCGTGAGCATCTCGACTACGCGGTCGTACAAGTGAGGCAGGAGCTCCTTAGGGCGTCGCTTCAAGGGCTGCCCGATTTCGCGCGCTACAGCTCGGACGAAGCGAACGGTCACTCCCAGCTGCTTAGCGGTCGCCGTAACAGATGCGCCGCCCGAGAGAAGCTCCCGAGCGCGCGGGTACGTTGGGTCTGGAGAACAACGTTCTCGCGGTCGAGCGCGCTGCTTCAGTTCGGGATGAACACGCGCTCCATCGTCGTGCAGCATTTGCACGATCGCAACGATCGCTGGGTGAAACGCTTGTGCTCTTTCAGAGATTACACGGGCCGCCAAGCGATGCGCTGCCTCTGGTTGCGTCACAAGCGAAGTCAGTGCGGCATCTTCAAAGCCTGCGCTGAACCTATCTAGGATGTGTTCGGCGAGAGATGCAAGTCGCTTAGCCCGGGGCATGGTCTTCGGCGCCAAATCATGAGCTTGAGCGAGTACTTCCAACCGCCTAGAGGAAGGCGCTAAGCAAAGGAGGCTCGCGGACAACCGCGCGAACGTAAGAGAGTCGTCGACCGTCCGCGAGGACTCGTCATGAAAGAACGTTCGCTGGCTCCAGAGCGGAGAGAGGCGCACTCCATGGGTAGGGCAGCGGGTGATGAAGTGCGTCACATCAATGCGACGTATGTAGCCGTAGCCCCACGTGTCGACGTCGCGCTGCCTGCACTCCGGACACACCCGGGGGTGTAGATTGGTCCATTCAGCGACTGATAGGGCCTTTACGGGACGTAGCGCACCCAACCCGACCGAGTCCATTTGCGCGGCGAGGAGAGTGGCTCTGCTTGTGGAGGCCGCCGCCGAGAAGTACTGAAAGTGCGTGTGCGCCGACCGCCACTCGACCAAGGAGGGAAAACCCGAAAACTGGTCGGTGACTGCGACGAGGTCTCGAAGGCCGCGGGGAAGTAGCGGATCTGGGCGTCGCCAACGAGCCCCTAACAGAGCCCCAAGCAGCTGGCGGCTTTGATACGAGCCTAGCGCTACCGATCGCGAGAGGTAGCTGGCAATAGTCTCTTCCTCATGAAGCGGGGGAAGCAGACCAATGCGGTACACCGTAGCGAGCTGAAGCTAGAGGGAGTGTAGCGGTGGCGCCAGCCACCCAAGATCCTTGACAACTTTATAGGGATCGTCCGACTCGGCGATAACCTTCGCTTCTTCGGCTACGCGCAATTTCTCCAGCTGTGCG
>CAYMKU010000073.1:0-9217 GCA_964391015.1 uncultured Ignavibacteriaceae bacterium | reverse complement strand
TTGCTTTTTGGCAGTCTCCTAAAAAGCTCTGCCTGCATCAATCTCAAAGACGTTACCGGAAACCCTATTGGCAACCTTGCAACTTCAAACCGACTGACATGAAACGAACATTTTCTGACAACCTTGGACAACAACCGACACTGCATCTAAAGCCAACGCTTCAGGAAAAAAAACAAAAAAATTGCCACCGCACGAAAAAATTCAAATGCCACCGCACATTGCACACATTTGCCTTTGCCCCTCAACCCACGAAACCAACGCAGGGGCAAAGTCAAAAGAGTGCAATCGCCAACGCTTTGTCCGACTTCGTAATAAAATGACATATCAAAATCATACATTTGACTGCTAAATATTAATCGAATGAGCATCGAAAGAAATTTCAATAAATACCTTTTCAATCTTGTTAAATCCAGTGCAATGGACAACAAGGTGGCAAAGACAGTTGCTCTTAATTACCAGCGACTTAACCGAGATGCAAAAGACAAATTTTTTGAATCACTAATGTTGGCTTACGCCAACTACAGTGATTCTGCTTTTGACAACATAAAATTTGAAGAAACATCAAGATTAGATTCCGCAGACAGTTCCAAGGATTTCAGGTTGAAGTCTGTTCGTCTTGCAAATGTCAGAGGTATTCCAGAACCTAAAAATGCAACTAAATATGGGTTTGATTTATTTGAGAATGGACAGATTCAAAATGCTGTTTTTTTAGGACCGAATGGAACAGGCAAATCATCCTTATTCAACGCCATAGAATTTATCTATGCCCATGAAGTAGCAGAAAAGAAATTAAGAGTTCGGAATCCTGAAAGCTTAAACGAAAATGATTTTCTAAAATATCTTGAACATTTTAATGAAGCCCCTGAGTGTGAAATTGAAACTCCAGCAGGAAAATTCTCATTGCGGAACAGGGTTTTCAAAACAGATGAAGAATTGAAAACTATTTACCCGGACACACATTTCATAAGTGATTACGACATTTATAGAAAAGGACAACTCAATTACCTTGGCAAGAATGACGATTCAGAATCTTTCCATCTTTTAATTGCAAGTAGTTTAGGATTGCAGGACTATCTTGACTTTACAAATCTCTTAAAGTCAATTTCTACATATAGGAGAGCAAAAGAATCTACTGAAAGAAATAAACTGATAGCTAATAGAACCAATCTTACTGCCGAGAATGGAAAGAACCAAGAACAAATCAATATCAAATCTGAAAGGATAAAAGAACTAAAAGCAAGTAATGCTGGCAATGTAAACGAGGACAGTCGTGAAAAACTTGCCGCTACAATAACAGCTATAAAAGCGATATCATTTTCTTTTCCCTTCGACAAGTCGCATTATCAAAAGACTTTTGACAATTATCGTAACGCACAAGAGAGGTTTTTAGGACTTTCAGTAAATCAGAATTTACAAACAGAGGCACAGTTTCTTTCACTTGGTCTTGAATTGATAAATCATTCAGAGAATTGCCCTTTCTGTGAAAACTCAAAATCTTCTATTCCTGACATCAAAAAGAGAATCGAAAAAAGAATACTTGAAATAAAGGAGTTTGAAATTGCTTCAAAAGATTTAGAACAAAGCATTCGCAATATCCAAAATGTTGTAAAAGATACACTGACCAATCTTCAATCTACAGGTAGAAATCTAAAAACAGAAGTTGACAGAATTACAGCAATTTCGGAGTTGGTTGAAATTCACAGAAATGGGAAAGACTTAATTGACTTATTAGCAGATGAAACGAGAAGTTTGATTGAAGTGGATGAAGCAATTTCAAAAGTCATTTCATCCAACGATGTGCTTTCAAAAAAAGATGAAGCTATTTCTAAGCTGCTAAAAAATAAGGAGGCAATTCTTTTAGTTGATATTGCTAATACGCCTTTAGTAATCGAGAAATTTGTTCAGAAGAGACAACAAAAGATTACCGAGATTGAATCTACTCTAGTAGCTTCTCAAAATACTATTACACCGAAGCAGCAAATAATTGTTCTTGAATCTGAAATCAAAAATCATCAGACTGTTATTAATACAAACGGACAACAAATAAAAAACCTTGAAAGGGAAATTGAGAAGCTCACCAAAACAATTGACACAATTGCAGAAATTAAGCAGCAAGCGGGTGAGTTTGCCAGAATTTTAGATGTTGAAGTAAACAAATTGGTAGCAAGTTCATTTGAGCCGATTAAAGAAACAATCACAACTATACTTTCAGAATACTTAAAGGAAGAAAATGTTTCCCTCCAAATTAGGTTAGATGAAAAGCCATCTCCTGACGACCCTGAATCAATTGTTACTACAATATTAGCGGAGATACAAAGAATAAATACTCAAACAGGCGAATTAGAAATTCATTCGCCTTCAAAATACTTTAACACATTTCGCTTCCGCTTGTTTTGCACAATGGTTAGCATTAGTGTGGTTATAGCAGCCCGAAAAAATTCAGGAATCAATTTGCCACTTGTGCTTGATGATGTCTTTTATGCCAGCGACTATAATAGCAAAACTACTTTCAGACAATTTATTCTTACAATACTTGAAACATTTAGGAAATTCAATAGCGAAATGCCGTTGCAGTTTATTTTGTTCACACATGATGAATTGGTTTTTGATTCAGCATTGGATGCAGTTGGTGAATTTGAGTTATTAAAGCAAACTCTGCCAAGTGAACAAATTGAAGATACACAATGGGCAAGCCCCATTGAACATCGGACTGCATTTGCAAGATTGTTCCCTGCAAAAGACATTGAACCAACAGTAACACAGAGTGAATTGGGAAACTACTGGGATTTGACATACAAAATCCCTACTCAATTAGAACACCTTTTAAATGAGAAATAGAATGGCAGGAGAGCAACCAAATAACACTAAAACAGGTTCAGCTATCTATTGGTATGTAGGTATGCTGATAATTTTCATTCTTGTAATCGTTGCAGGGTTTTATGTAAATATTGATATTATGAATAAGCAGTTCGATAAAAATGAACAGGCGATTTCAAAATCACATCAAGTAAACAACCCCCTCAAATCTCTTCTAACAGATTCAACCAAAATCTACAAACTGAAAGAAGAAGACTTGAATAAATTCAACGACCACATTGACTATTTGAGTGATAAAGTTGAAGGAGAAGTAAAGAGGACACAAGAGAACAACCAATATGATATTGACCGCATAAATACATTTCTTGCAATAGGAATTGGGTTGCTTGCAATTATTGGTGGTTTACTTCCTTTGGTTATAAATTTCTATAGCAGAGAAAGTTTGGACAAGAGAATGGATACCATACAAGAAGAAGCAAAAGCTATACAAATTGCTTCTAATGCTGCAAAACTTGCAGCAGATGGAGCAAATGAAAAAGCTAAAACCGCTTCTGAAACCGTATCAGGATTAGATAGTAAGGTGAAAGAAGCAGAAGAATCAATCAAAGGAATAAAGGGAGAATTCACACCATTGAAAGATGGGCTTAAAGAAGTAAAGGAAGCAACACGAAAAATACCATACATTGACTTACTTGTTTTCCAAAACGCAGTTGCAAAGCTCACCTCCACTGATGCACTGAAACTCTTTATAGGAGCAAGTCGCTACACAGATGTAGCTGCCTATCTTCAAAATCTCATCTTGGCAATTGATTCCTTTGACGATGATTTGTTTGAAAATAATCCTGACTTTGATGTAAAGTATTTCAAAAATGTAGTTGCTGAATTGAAATTAGCTTTAAGAATGGGGCCTATTAGAAGAATCCCTGACGGCAGAAGTTTCCAAGAGAAAATTGATGAAGTTGTTTTACAACTGAGCAAGTTTGAAAAAATGGAAACGAAAGATTTCAAAGCACAACTCAAAACAGTTTCGGCAACGATTGCAGAATTGAAAACATTAGTTGAAAACAAAATAGCTTAAAAACAATTACTCTCTGAAATTCATACCTTCGCAAATGAAAAATACCAATTAGCAATGAAAAGATTATTCGGAATATTAGCGGTTATGGTTGTGATGGCATTCAGTTGTAACAACCCAAACAACGGAACTACACCGCAACAAAAGACAGATAAACTAAACGACATTGTTTCCCGAAATGAAATGAAAGTTGGCTACTTAGTTTTCAGTCCTTGCGTAATTAAAAATCAACAGACAGGTGAACTTTCAGGTATTTACATTGACATGGTAAATCAAATAGCCGCAGGTCTCAAAGTGAAAGTAACTTGGGTAGAAACAAACTTGGCAAATTTTTCAAGCGGATTGAACTCAAATCAATTTGATTTTTGTGTGGGTCCGACTTTCGTAACAATTCCAAGAGCAACAGCCGTTGCGTTTACTCAGCCAGTAAATTATGTTGGCAACAGTGCAGTTATTTTGAAAAACGGAAAGTTCCATCCAAAAATTATTTCTGACTTAAACAAAAAGGGAATTAGAATTTCAGTTTTACAAGGTCAGGCAATGGAAGAATTTTGCAAACGCAATTTTCCTGAAGCTGAAATTGTTTCTTTAGCTGGTAGCGACTTGACTGCTCCATTATTAGCAGTATCAAGCAACAAGGCGGACATCGGATTTATGAATAATGTAACTGTTACCAACTATTCTAAGGAACATTCAGAAGTTGAAACAGTGTTTACAGAAAACAACCAAGTAGAAATTTTACCTCTTTCATGGACAACGAAATTTGAAGACCAGTCACTACTTACCTTTTTGAATTCTTCAATTACCTATTTGCAATCAACAGGAAGATTAGCGGAGTATCAAAAAAAGTATGAGATTCAAATTCTCTACGACATACCAAAACTTGAAAAACTTAAATGAGTTATCAATGGAACTTTGACTGGGTTTGGAACAACTCAGATGTATTACTCAAAGGACTATTAGTAACTTTTGAAATAACGATTGCATCGTTTTTAATTGGTTATCTGATTGCTCTTTTGTTCTTCTACTTGAAAACAAGTAGAAGCAAGTTTTTTAAATGGCTTGCAATAATCGTAATTGAAATTACGAGAGACATTCCTCTTTTGGTTCTACTTGTTTGGCTCTACTTTGCTTTGCCTATTGTTTTACCAAGCATAAAGATTTCTGCATTTTGGTTAAGCATAATTGGACTGTCATTCAACTTTGCAGGGTTTCAGGCAGAAATTATTCGTGCAGGATTTCAAGCCATTCCCAAAAACCAAATTGATGTTGCAAAATCATTCGGCTTTTCAAGAGGACAGATTTTAGCGAACATAATTTTGCCTCAATCATTTTGGCGTTCCATTGCCTCGACAATTGGACAATTGATAAACACTTTGAAGTTAAGTTCACTTGCTTCATTCATAACTGTTCCCGAACTTTTTTATACGACTTCATCTCTCATTCAAGACACATTTAGACCATTGGAGTTTTATACTGCAATGGCATTCTTGTATTTGATAATCATTTTGCCAATTTCCATTTCAATGCAAATTTTAGAAAAGCAGTTAAGTAAGAAATACAATGGATAATCTTTCGCTGATAATTAAAAACCTTTCAAAAGAACTTGGCAACAGGCAAATTCTTAATGATGTCAGCATTGAGATAAACGAAGGAGAAATTTTTATTTTAACTGGAAGTAGCGGAGAAGGAAAAACAACTTTCTTGAAAATACTTGCGGGATTAGAAAATTATTCAGGCAAAATTCAAATCAATAGTTCCGCAATTGAGTTCAAAGATTTGATTGCTTATGTTCCGCAACAGAATGCACTTTGGGACAACAAAAATGTAATTGATAACATTACATTGTATCGTGAACTAAAATTAAGAGAATCAAAAAGTGAAGCCCAATCAAAGGTTGCCAACTTATTAGAGCTGTTGAAAATTTCGAAATTAAAAAACCGCTTCCCATCTAACCTTTCGCAAGGAGAGCAACAACGAGTTTCGTTTGCGAGGGCAATTGCCACGGACAGGAAAATTTATCTTATGGATGAAGTAACAGCGAACTTGGATTTAGAAAACAAGGAGATAATATCAAATGCAATCAAACAACTTTCAAAAGAAAAAAATATCGTAATTGTCATAACTCACGATTTGTATTTTGCGAGAAACTTAGATGAGAAATATTTTAAGTTGGTTAAAGGCAAGTTTGAGGACTGCTATTTTTCATAAACAATATGGACATACTTAACTATGAAAATTATTTAGAAAGTTGTTCGCTAAAAAATGTTGCGACTACAATCGTTGGCGAGCTTAGAAAAACAATTTCTACTTCCAATGCTGAAAAGGATTTTCTGATTGGTTTTCACATCCGACATTTTTTAGATTCCACTTCACCTACTTATGTTGCTGGACATTCCAATTCGGGTTTTGATTCGGAGATAAGCAAAATTATTGAGGAGAATAAAGCAACTGGCAGGCATACATTTAATCATTTAATTGATGCTCTCTACTATCAAAAAGGAGAGCCGAAGAAAAGCGCCATACAAGACAAAGACACTTTGATTCACACTCAAATTACTTTCAAAGAGGTAAAGTCAGAAACGAATGTAATGTGTGATGAATCATTTATTAAGAGCAACGCTGAATTTACTCTTTCTGATTTCAGTTTTAACGGAGAAAACTATCACGAACATTTTTTTGAATTACTCCCTACTATAAACAAGTTTTGTAAGGGTGTTGGACTAGATAATAATATTGTCAACCTTAAAGCCATCCATAATTCTGTTGAACAACTCTATACATTCAAAAAGTTCGGGGAGATTATTGACATCATTGTTCTAAGACCAAAATTTGAGATTGGTTATGTTTTGGGTTTTACTATTATCCGAAACAGCGAGGACTTTCATATTCAACAGGCGTTTGACCAACTTTCTTCCTACTTTAAATTTCTCAATTATCAAACTTCTTTTTCAGAAAACAAATTGACAGGTTCAAGAACTTCTGGTAGTAGTTCAATTTATCAAATAGAAAAATACAAAGGAATTTCTTACCATGACTTGCAACCAATTCCAAGTGAGATAATCAAAGCAATCATTAATGATATTACCAACACAGCACAAAGTCAGACGAAACTTCCATTCAATATTTTAGAAGGTGTAAGTGGAGGCGAAAATGAATTGAAAAAAAACTCCTTGTTCAAATCTTTGAAGTCGTTTCTGAGTATGCTTTATGAGTTTAGTGATGAGCAAGTTGAGGGTAAAAAAATTACTTACGGTTTTGTTTTGGGCAACCCAGGTCTTTTTGACTTTTTGAAAGGTCGGAATGTTTTGCCAGGTGTTACAGATGGTAGCAACAATCAGTTTTTGGAGTTAGATGGCTACAGAAAAAATTTTCATCTTTTCTCTAATCATCTTGAAACAGCACTGGTTGTTCCCTATTCGGAAATAATCAGTAACGATGATTCTAAACTTCCTTTCTTCTTTATGGATGTAAAGAACTTTGAAGAAGACATTTTTAATTGGGATTATGGTGCATTGATTCCATCTCAATACAGACCGTATGCTTACATTAGTTATCGTTTCCCTTGGGCGGTCTCAGCAGTAGTTGGACCCGGCTCACAAATCAGAGTGTTTTCAAACGGAAAAATCATAGCATTCAAAGATGGAAAGGGTTGGAAAATTTATGGCGATTCAATTGACAAACTCAAAAGTTTTACTTGTTGGAGTAATGAAGTTGAGAAAGCAAAAATTCAACGGTTTATGGATATTGTTTGTATGCTATCTCCCATCTATAATATTGAGTCACACGGGGGATTTGTTACTTACTCATCTGACTTACCAACGGATAAAACAAAGGCAGATGAATTTCTTGAGAATTTTCAAGCATTAACAAATCAAGAACCTAAATGGCAAGCGAATTGTCAATGGCTAAAAGGCAGAAATCTGTTTAAAGTAGATGGCGAAATTGACTATGAAGTAGCACAACGCCTTATTCAAATTTCTGTTTTAGATGGAGCCACAATATTTGTCAATGAAAATTATAAAATAAAAAACTTTGGGATGAGATTGAATTTTGAAGGAGAAGAAGGAACAAAAAGTTATGGAGGAACAAAAACCAAGTCAGCGCAAAATTATGTTGAGTGGTGTCAGAAAAATGAAATGAAAAAATCATTTGCTATTGCAATTTCTTCTGATGGTCCTTTGAAAATATTTCATCCCGATTCCAAACAGGAAAACGAACTTGTTCCGTTATACATTTACAATAAAGTCAAAAAAGGAAAAGAATAATGTTGGCAGTTAAAAGAAAATTAGAAGTTGGCTGGTTAGGCGAGTTAGACACTTTCGCTTTTCAAAAAGTGCTTTGCGAATATCGTTACTTAGTTCACCGATTCACACCTTGGCTTGGGCTTATCATTTCAAAGACAGATGAAGAAAGAATAAGACAATTACTTCTTCCAAATTTTGTTGAAGAAAGCGGAAGTATTGACGGAGACATTTCGCATTTAAAAATGCTTGACAATTTCTTAATGAGTTGTGGAGTGCAAAAACCTGATGAGTATTCACCGCTCCAAAGCACAATTGAATCAGAACAATGGTTCTACAACCTTTTTGACAGTGGAAATACTTACGCAAGTTTATGTGCGATTGGTCCTTCAACAGAAGAAATTTCGGGACAATTTCTACAACCTATGTTAGCGACAACAAAAAAAGTTATCGGAGATAAGAAGGTTGACTTCACTTACTTTGATGCACACCTTTCTGAAATGGAAGTTGAGCATGTGAGGTGTATTCAAGAAGCAATTGTCTTCATGGAAAGGAAAAATCCACTCTTAAAAAATGAATCTGAAAAGTGGATTAACGAAAGTATTCGCAGACACTCTTTTTTTTGGAATTCGTTGAAAGAAAATTATTGCAGATAAATAATGCCCCCGCACAAAAAAATACACTCTTGCAAGCCGCACAAGGCAACGCTGAGACCAAAACTTGCAAGAGAGTATTTTTTTCTCCCACCCAAAGAAGAATTTTTTCCTCCCCTATTTTTTTTGTTTTTTTTCCGCCACCGCACGGGCATTGTGCATAATCGGACAGACATTGCTTCTAATGTAGATTGCTTAGGACAAAGTATGAGCGGACTCGACACTTTACCGCTTCGGATGGACAGAAGGGCATCCGGTAACAGCGGGTTTAAGAAATTGGCGGTTCATTGGTTAATTGAACATTTGTGCTTCGTATCAAGTTCGGTGCTGGCAGACAGTCTTGTGCTCCGAAATCGCCAACTTCTTAAACCCGCAAAACGTGTGTGACTTGAATCAATCATTAATGAAACAAATGATTGAATGCTTTT
>CAYMKU010000072.1:2816-9362 GCA_964391015.1 uncultured Ignavibacteriaceae bacterium | reverse complement strand
TCTCGGAACCTGGACTTCGCATAACAAGACCCGGAGATTGCGTCCCCGATAGACTCGCGTGAGGGCGCGGTTTGAGATCTTATTGACGACGGTTGAAGGCGCTAACGCGCGGCACGCGGGACCATTCGTGCCGTAGCAAATAGAGCGCTACAGCGGTTCATCCACTCCTCCTCGGTTCGGCGCATGCGTGCGGATACGCTCTCCTCAACGCGACGAAACACCTCGGCTATACCGAGAGGCTTTTCGGACCCCGTCATGACGGACTCCCAGGAGTCTTCTCCCCACAGGAGGCCGGCGCGATGCTTACGTTTGCCAGCGTCGTCCCATTCCGATTCGAGACAAAGCGAGCACTGGGCTTCGAGCGTGGACACAGGCTTGGACAAGGGGAGCGCTTGCGAGAGAATGCCGCGGCTGTTTATCCATTCGACGGGTCGCAGCTGTGGATTCGAAATGATGCAGCCAGTCAGTTCCATCCATGACGGCCCATGCGTGCCGTAAATACCGTGCACGACCAACATAGGCCTGTCGGACTCTGAGCCCGACGGGATAAACCGCCACTCGAGGATGTATCCTGCGTCTATCGCGACGTCCAACAACTCGCGCAGGTCAGTGGGCGTACAGCGGTCAACCGATTCCCAATCCAGGATGACGGCGATATGCGGCAACGCGCGATCTTGCCACCCGCACTGTTTAAACGTTTGACATAAAGTCGGCAGCAACGTAGCGGCCGACGTACACACTGGCCGGCCGACACTTGGCAGCGTTGCGTCCAAGCAAAGAAGGTCAGCTTGCTGTTCGATGGCTCGTTCGACCAGTCGTAATGGCTCGCTCGACTTGGCCGCCTTCAAGACAATCGTCGTACGCTTCAACGGGCTCATAGGTACATCTCTGTCCGGGTCTCTCCTATAGGGCGACGTTTTATTCTTCTCTTTCCAAGGGATGGAAGCCGCTCGCTTCGCCGCCTGGCGCGCTGTAGGCGCTTGCCCGTTCAGCCGCAGTGTTCGACTTCTGGCAATGCTAATTTGTCGGGAACGGGCGCTTCTGCCCATGGTGGAGTCGTGCGAGGCTCGGACGGAGTCGCGCTGTCTTGGGGGAGGTGGGCGGCACTGCGCGACATTTCACTTTCTTCGTCCGACCCTCTTGAGCGACCTTTTTGTCGCCTTGACACGAAGTGACTTGACGTAGGCGCTATCGGGAATGTCATACATCCCAGCTTCTTGGGCAGCTTTCTTGTAATCAGCGTCCGACTTCGCGGGTAGCGTCTGTTGGTACGCACGAACAGAGGAGCGCGGGATTCGAAGCTGTCCCGCCATGGTGATCTTCGTGCCTTTGAGGCGACCGTCATCAACCAACATGGACACATGTGGTCTGCTGCAGCCGAGAGCGCGCGCCGTCTGAGCGATGGACAGCATTCGCTCGTCTCCAGACAGCGGGGCAATGTCGCCCCCTGGTTCGCGTTGTCGCTGCACACTCCCAAGGTCTTCGGCCAGCGCTCGATTGCCGTGTTGTGGTCGTGGGCGGGACTGCGTTGTCCTAGTCCTTGTCAGGGTTTCGCGAGCAGCCGATAGCAGGTTCTTGCTCCGCAGAATGAGCGTAGCCCTTTCATGTGCGTCGGCAAGAGCATTGGCACGCTCACGCGGCGTTTCGGCGAGCGTGGCATCTCGCATACTCGTCGCGAGCAGCACGATGCTTTGCATCAACATGTCGTAGCGGAAAACGCTGACAGGGAGGGAGCCGGTCAGTCGGCTGACGAGTAGGTTCAAGGCTTCGGTCGCTCGTGCCAACTTCTCGGCGCGCGTCATAAAGTCGCCCCTAGGGTAGCGAGCACGAAGGGATTGCGCCGGGTTCTCTGTTCCATGATTCGATACTTCAGCGTACTTGACCGATGCTTGCATGCAGCTTGAGCAAGCGCTCATGCAGTCGTACGAGAAACCGCTGGGGGCTGATCCCGGTATCTGGTGAACACCGCATGAAGCGCTGATCACCTTCGTTGGACTCGCGAGCTCTCACGGACTCGTGGTCGTCGAGCGCAAGGATGTGCTGATAGTTGTGTTTCTTCGCATGTCTGAGGATTTCCTCTGAGCGAGTCCAGTCTTCATGTTCGTTGATCGTCGTGCCAGCAAACCGACTACCCAGTGGCCCTAGAAACGAGCATGGTTCGGCGTCGCTGTGGAAGAATCGCCAACTGCTCGATACCAACTATTTGCATGTCCGGATAGGGCCGTAGGGCATGCTCAAGCAGTGGCAGCCAGCAAAAGACCCTGGGCGATTCGGGATGAGCGGTACCGAATTCATCCATGGCTGGCGTACCAAGGGCGTGCAGTACGCCATCCAGGTCGCAGTAGAGAATCGTCGTCTCAGTCATAGTGAACGGCGGAAGGTCGCCACGGAGCTTGAGTGCATCAGCTTGGCGATATGCATCATGACAACTGCAACCTGATAACGACTGGGCCACGCGTCGACGTCATAACGGGAGGCTTCCCAAAGGTCGACTAGTATCTGGTCATGTTCGTCGCCGACGCCCGCCAGGCATAACGCGCGTAGCGCGTTCATTGCCGCACCGTAGCGGCCGTGCGACGATAGTTCCGTATTCGCGGCATCCCTCATGTAGCGATGCGCGGCACAAATCAGTCCCGAATTGGGTTCAGCGATCGGCATTAACGAGCGTACCTTTCTACCGCTGGCTACCAGGGCGACAGCCGGGCGAACACCCAACATGCCTGCGGTTGGCCCGCGTCGATAACGCTACTCCCATCGCCAAGACGAGTTGCGCAGCCGAACGTGTCGCCAGTACCATCCGACTGAGGTTGGGATTCGGAGGGCGATCGACATCCAAGCTGCTCGTCGCGTGCGAGCGGCACCGTCCTACTCGTCTGCCTTTGCTGTCAATCATCCGCAGGTATCCCAGGCGCGCATATTCGAACGATCGGCGCAATGAGCGAAACGCTCGTCGCACCTCAGTTACGAACTTCGCACCCGGGGTTCCATTGCCGGGATGCCTTCACCCCAAGGTATGGGGTCGGGCTGGCGCCCGCTTTATCGTCAGCTCACTTCGCAACCTTTGCCATACCAGCATACGAGCCAGTTGGAACGGCGGGACATTCGAGGATGCCCCAACAGCGCTGACTAGTGCACGTTAGCACGCCGATGCGGGCACCGAACGGCCGTTCGTCGGGATGACCGCATCGCCCTCAACTGGACGCCGTCATCGCGACATGGCATGCATCGGTGTCAGACGGCGTTAGGCTGCGGGGTCGCTGGCGCCGTGCTGCCAAAAAGGGGTAAGCATCTTCGCACCATCTATCAATGCGTTGGGTGGGCGAAGGTCTCCCTCCGATTTGACCGATGCCTCGAGCACTGCTTCGCTGAACATTCGTAGCGGACGATGGTTACGTCCGCTTACACTGCAGTTCACCTGGTAGTCGGTTAGCGCCATGTCATCGAGAGGGACTGCATGGAAGCCGCAGTGTGTACGGCCAAAGTAACCAATCACCAGCACTGGGGCAGCTATCGGTGCAGGTCCCAATACGGAGAACATGCTTCCAGGAACGCCAAAGTCTGTCTCAACATGCCGCTCCCAAAGCGAGGGCCAGTGGCAGTTACCTACGACTAACTGAGTAGAGTCCACCAAGCTCTCCAGCTTGTCCGGTCCAAGCTCCGGCGCATAGGTAATCCAAAGGCTCCCTTGCCCGAGCACCGGCCCCAGAAGTGCATGCTTAGTTCGTTCGTTCGTAACGACGAGCTTCGGTGTGTCGTCGCAGGAGAGGAATTCGATGACTTCTCGAAGCGGCGGTACCTTTGCCAGCACCTCGCCGGTCGGCCGACTCCCAGACAAGCCGTTGCTAACAAGATACCGCCCGACGGCTATCGAGGCATTGAGAGCCTCGACGTCGAAGTCGCGCTGAAACTCAGCTGACTCATTCACCACAGATACTCCTCCGAACCTTTGGAGTCGGCTCGTAACGAGTAAAGCGGCGCAGTTTATCCGCCGGGCGGGCTTTGTGCTACCAGACTTGGAGGACGCCGATGAGCGCTATGAGAGCAACGCCTGAGACGAGACGTCTGGCCTCCGGTCGCTGCAACATCGCGACAATAGTGGCGATAGGCTATTTGTTGACACGAGCATGCGGGTGTATCAACGCGTCGGATCGTCAACCGATGACGCGTACGGCCAGCCTGACTCGCAGACCACGCCAGGAGAGGAGCGAGAGGCGAATCAGTTTGCCTCAGCCCTGCTCATGCCTGAGCCTTTGATTCGTCGCGAGGCGCAAGATCTCGATCTTGGTGAAGAGACAGATATCGCGTATTTGGCCAGACTGTTCGGAGTCAGTGATCAGGCCATGGCCATTCGCCTTCAACAACTGCACGTAGTGAACTTAGTTCTAGATCAATAGGCATTCCTGCGGCGCCAACTAGGATTTCGCACGTCGAGGTCTATCAACCGAAGCGCGTCCCGAAGCAATGAGTAATTCGCTCACTCAATGTTACCTATTCGGGTGATCAGCGAATCAGACGATGGGCTGCACTCTGCCTGGTTTGGATGGCCACCAGGCCATTCGTAGTCAAGGTTGGCTGCAATACGTCGAAAGCGATAAGGCTGCCTCGCCTTGTTCGACGGCCCTCGCCTCACGATTCACCGCCTTCGACTCCGCGAGACTCTCGGTCGATATTCAACCTCAAATGGAGCGCGGCGTCGGAACGTATTGTAGAATGGTTAGGACTCGAAGCATACTGGACTGACACCCGACACGAGCCTCAGAGTGTTCTTGGAAATGGTTGGATTGAACGAGTGACGCTCAACCGACAACTCGAGCCCGATTAGCGGCTTCCGGCGGGGCTGCGCTGACGAGCCTAGCAGGCCCCCCCCTCGGGGGGGCTACAACAACGACTTTGGAGTTTCGCGAATGCGTAGGTTTCCACACCTCCTCCTCGTCCTAGCGCTTGGATCCGTTCTCCTAGCCTCCACCAGTCAAACGCACGCCTATCCTACAAAGCCGGTAGAGCTGGTTGTTGCATTTGCGCCGGGTGGCGGGGTGGACAGCATGGCAAGGGCCTTTGCAGAAGCGGCACGACCTCTCTTCTCGCAGCCCCTGATCGTTGTAAATAAGCCTGGCGCTAGCGGAGCCATTGGGCTCACCTACGTGGCTACTTCCCCGCCTGACGGATCGAAGGTGGCCATGATTTTCGCCGAGCTTCTTACGATTCCGCTTGTGGGAATGGGCACCGTAAACAGCGGGGACTTCGAACCTATCGCGAGGCTTGCATCCGACCCGGCGACCGTAACAGTTCGAGCCGACGCGCCTTGGAACACGCTCGAGGAACTGCTTACATACGCACGTGCGAATCCTGGCAAGGTCACGTTCTCGAACGCCGGTATCGGGTCCATCTCTCATATCTCTGCCGCGGCGTTCGCACAGAAGACGGGCACGCGCTTTACTCACGTTCCCTATCAAGGATCAGGCCCCGCTGTCGTAGGGCTCATCGGCGCACAGGTAGATGCTACCGCCGTCAACTATGCGGTGATCGCACCACAAGTCGCGGCCGGGAAGGTAAAGGTGCTTGCTGTCATGGCAGACAAGCGTCTGCCGGCGCTTGCGACTATTCCCACCCTGCGCGAACGCAATATAGACGTCTCCATCGACGTGTGGCGCGGCGCTGCAGTGG
This sequence comes from uncultured Ignavibacteriaceae bacterium, assembly GCA_964391015.1. Lineage (GTDB taxonomy): Bacteria > Bacteroidota > Ignavibacteria > Ignavibacteriales > Ignavibacteriaceae > XYD12-FULL-36-8. The sequence continues at coordinate 3,698 of CAYMKU010000072.1, read as the reverse complement.
CGAAGGGCTCTTCTCGGGAGGTTGTGGACACCCTGCGCGATCTCGCGAAGAAGGTAATGCAAGACCCTAAGCTGCTGGAACTCCTTCGCAATCAAAATCTCTCGGCCGCGTATTTGGACGGACCAGAGTTTGCTCGTGAACTCGAACGCCAAGACAAGTGGTTCAAGCAAACGGTGCCCCAACTGGACCTAAACAACTAGACCCTCCTACATCACGTGACTGTTAGAGAGTCAGTCACTGCGCTCGTGGTGATACTGGAGAAGCTTATGCGCGCGGAAGCTTATCTCCACGCACGGCCACTCACTTCAAGGATGCCTTAGCAAGTTGAATCACGAAGGCGATCGCCTGCCACATCGCCGACACCCAGTCTCCCAATGAATTCGAGACTTCGGTCGTTGTGCAATGTCGACACGGGGTCGCACCGCTGTTTGTCCGCGCGCTCTCCTTGCACGAGATCAGGCTCGAAAGCGTCGCCATCGCAGCTGGCCAGCGTAGCGCTTCCTGGTCTGACGCCTTCCGATCGGACACCTTCCGTCGTGCGTTTCTCGACTATGTAACGTATTCGACTGCTCGTCCCAAGTTACTTCAGGGCGCAGACTTGATCCCGCTCAATTCACCGGCAAAGTTAAGTGCAATACTTGCCTAGAATGCGTTTGCAGAATGCGCCGGAAACAGCCTCCCCACCGCCTTAGCATTCGGACAGAAAGCGATGACAGCCGAAGCGCTTGCGCAAGCGAGCGCCTTGTCGCATTGCGCCTTATGCGCGCAGGCCTTACAGCGATTCGACTGTTCGACCAGGGCCTCGCGCTGCGTTATCTCGGTGTAGCGCCATGTGTCCCAGCCCGCGATCGCGAGCAATTGGGCGAGGCGCGTTGAGGCCAC
>CAYMKU010000072.1:0-2716 GCA_964391015.1 uncultured Ignavibacteriaceae bacterium | reverse complement strand
GCCATGTGTCCCAGCCCGCGATCGCGAGCAATTGGGCGAGGCGCGTTGAGGCCACCGCTCTCCGCGCCATTTCCGTCGCGATGATGTCACTTTGCAGGTCTTGCCGCCACACCGTTGACGCATAGGCACGAGTTACCGCCACCAAAAGGTGACGTCCCTCGATGAGGCGGTTCTACGCGGCAAGGGACAGATTCGCCGGTTGCGGTTAGCGTTCCTAGCTTTGGTGAGCTGCCCCGACTCGTCGTTGGCACCCCGTACGTGGCCACCGTCCAGAAACGCATCGTGACATCAGCTGGACGCAGTCTCCCATTGCGGGTACTTCCGTGCCCATTTCCGATACCGCATTTCAAGTACGTTCTCCAGTGGCCTCGATTCCTGGATCACGACCCTTCAATCGCCTGGTTACGCGCCGCGTTTCATCATGCGGCTCGAACTACCTGAGTTCGCAAGACCTAGGAGGGAACAACGGCAGTCGCAAGCATCTCCACCATGTAGCCGGGTTCGAGTGTTGCTCCCAGACAAGCTCTTAAGGGCGGGGCCGAGCGCGATGCCCACTCGTCCCAAGCACGGTTCAAATCCGCTTTAAGTTGCATGTCAGAGATGAACACGGTGACTGTGAGGAGATGGTGCCTATCCGACCCTGCTTCAGCCAGTGAGTCGTCTAGCGCCTTCAAAGCACTTTCGGCCTGCTCATACATGGACGTCGTCAGCCGTTGAGCAACCGCAACGACATGAATGACACCGTTGTGCACGACCATTCGGCTTCGCGTTGGCGCAAACCCAGGTAGACGCACGATCATCGCGATCTCCTCATTAAGACTGTGGGCTAATGTAGGCCGCTGACGCGTGCGGCGATGAGTCCGTTTCAAATCGTCGGGGCCACGTCACATACCCGGGCGGAGTCGCGTCCTTCATTGCAAGGTTTGCCACCAGTTGCCCCGTATACGCTCCAAGGGTAAGGCCCAAATGTCCGTGACCGAAGGCAAATATCACGCGACGAGACGCGGGAGACCGCATGATGACCGGCAAGCTATCGGGCATTGATGGTCGAGCTCCCATCCAACGCCGCTCCACTGAACCGTCAAGGGAGGGGACCAACCGCCTCGCCACCGTGACCAGTCGGTCAATCCTTCGGAAGTCCGGCGCATCATCTACCGCAGCTAGTTCGCTACCGGCCACGAGTCGCACACCAGTGAGTTGTCGGATAAGCCCAAAGCGGTATTCGCCTCCGACGATTGGCGTCTTCAACTCTTCCGCGCCGGTCAGCATCAAGTGGTAACCACGTTCTGGTTGGAGCGGAACTCGCAAGCCAAGCCGTCGAGCGAAGCGCCCTGATTCTGCTCCGGTCGCAACGACCACAATGTCCGACCGCATTGCGTGCATTGTTGTGATGACTTCTACATCGTTCGTTCGGTGCGTCCGTACATCTGTTACTCGCGCCTGCTCGAACCTGCCGCCGAGTCGCGTGAAATGCGATGCAAGACGGGAGGTAAGGAGATAGGGATCTGTAGTTGCCTGGGTGTCGGGCAATAGTGCAGCGCCGGTCACCGTCTTGCTCAAAGCGGGTTCTAGATCACGTGCCTCGTCCCCGGACAGGAAATCGACTTTGACGCCTTGGCGCCGGCGCAATTCGTGAATTGGCTTCGCGTTCTCGAACCCTGCAGGGGTCTCGTATACATACATCTCCCCACTTGTGCGCACGAGCCCCCTTAGGTCCGCAGCGTTCAGAAGGGTCTCGTACGACGATGACGCCTGCCTAAGCATGTCGGCGAGAGCGGTTGAAATCGTATCTACGTGTCCGGCCGCCTCGACGAACCGAAGAAGGAATTGCCGCATGGCAAGCAGTCGACGCCAGCGGATAACCAGTGGGCCAGTACGCTGTAGAAGTAGCGACGGCAGTCGGCGTAGGACAGCGGGCGTAGCCAGCGGAATGCATGCGCCGGTCTGGATGAGCCCCCCATTTCCGAAGGAACATCCGCTGCCCGGCGGAACGTGATCGACCAACGTCACGTCGGCGCCCGCCTGCTGAAGCGAGAGCGCGGAGCAGACCCCGATGATGCCGGCGCCGACTACCACGCAGCGCGGCTTCACGCTGACGCCGACACTACGCAGATCCGTCACTCGAGCAACGCCAATGCTACTCGAATCCGCTTCATTGCTTCGACGACGCGCGACTCGTCGCACACGTAGGCAAGACGCAGATGGGGCGACATGCCAAATGCTTGACCGCCGATGCAAGCTACCGACGCTTCTGTCATCAGATAATCAGCAAGATCCATGTCCGTCCCAATGGTAGTGCCGCGCGCCGTACGGCGTCCGATATATTCCTTGCATCGCGGGTACAGGTAGAAGGCACCGTCCGTCGCAACGAACGAAAGGCCAGGAATCTCGGACAGCCCTTCAATCGCGAACGATCTCCTGGCTCGAAACGCTTGGATGAAAGCACGAGTCGGTTCCTGAGTTCCACTCAGCGCTTCGATCGCAGCTAACTGGACAATCGAACATGTCCCGGACGTCACTTGCGACTGGACTTTGGACATCGCGGCGATTAGAGGCGCGGGCCCCGCGCCGTATCCCAGCCGCCAGCCAATCATTGCGTGAGACTTCGAAACACCATTAACGGTTAGCGTGCGACCAAAGAGCGCCTGCGCGCACTGGGCGATAGTCCGAAAGCTGCCGCGATATACAAAGCGCTCGTATATGTCGTCGGAGAGGA
>CAYMKU010000071.1:0-9457 GCA_964391015.1 uncultured Ignavibacteriaceae bacterium | reverse complement strand
GTTGGGCACTTTGTAATGGTCAATTACTACCTATCTCTCAATATGATGCTTTATTCGCGTTAATTGGTACGACATACGGTGGTGATGGACAAAATACATTTGCATTACCCAATTTACAAGGTAGATTCCCGATTCATCGAGGTCTTGGTCCAGGTTTACCGCAATATACTTTAGGAGAGAGTGGTGGGCAAGAATCTGTAACACTAACATTAAATCAAATACCGGTTCATAATCATACTCTTGCTGTTAATACTAATGGAGGATCAAGTGATAATCCGACAGGTAATTACATGGCTTCTAATTCTGAGGGTATAAAATATTTTTCGAGTTCAGCAGGTTCAAGCGCAAATGCAGGAAGTATTGGGATTACAGGAGGTAGTCAACCTCACAATAATATGCCTCCTTATCTATGCGTTAATTTTATTATTGCAATAGAAGGTATCTATCCTCCACAAAATTAAGATTAAGGTATAAAATGAAAAATAAAATAATACAACATTCGATAATATTTTTGATGGTATTGTCATCTGTTTCGGTGCTCCTAGGTCAGCAAGTTTATTTTGTTGAAAACCAATCAGCTAAAGTTCAAAAGAGCGATTTTGATGGCAATAATTTATCTCTTCTGGCTACATCATCACTTGGCTTGTATGGTATTGCCATAGATATTTCAAACAATAAGATTTTCTTCACCAACGTTGTAAGTGATGAAATTTCAGTTACTGAGTTGGATGGATCACCAACTACGGTTATATTAAACTCTTCAAACGGGATTAATGGTCCCCGTGGCATCGCGATCGATGGAGTAAATGGTAAAATTTATTGGGCAGAAGTAATTTCCGGTAAAATTAAACGCGCCGATTATAACGGATCGAATATAACCGATCTTATTTCAGGGCTATCGTCACCCGTTGATGTCGCTTTAGATATATCGAATAACAAAATATATTGGAGTGATAATGGTGTCGGGGAAAAGAAAATAAGTAGAAGTAATCTCGATGGTACATCTGTGCAGGATATTATTACGGGAATCGGTCAGGTTGGAGGAATAGCTGTAGATGCAGTGAATGACAAACTTTATTGGACTGATTTTGGAGCCACAGATAAAATATCCAGATCTAATACAGATGGATCCTCACCTGAAGTGTTAATTACCATTCCTTCAGGAAGTCCGCGTGGAATTGCTGTCGACTATAACACCGATAAATTATTTTGGTCAGATGTCCTGAATAATATTATCAATAGCGCAAAGCGGGATGGTACTTTACCATCAGTGATTCTTTCAACTCTTTCACATCCGATAGGTATTTCAACTGATTGGGCTGTAGAATTGCCTGTGGAACTCACGACATTTTCAGCATTAGTTATAAATAAAAATATAGAACTTAATTGGGAGACAGCTACGGAAACAAATAATTACGGATTTCAGATAGAGAGGTATCATAACTTAAAATTTGGAAATGAAAATTGGGAAAATATTGGATTCGTAGTAGGGCATGGAAATAGTAATTCTCCAAAAAAATATTCATTTGTTGATAAATCAATATCTCCTGGTTCATATAAGTATCGTTTAAAACAAATTGATACGTATGGAGGTTTTCAGTATAGCAAAATAATTGAAGTGTCTTATGGGATTACTCCGACAGAGAATATTCTGGTACAAAACTATCCGAATCCATTTAACCCAAGTACGAGCATTCAGTACTCAATTATTGATCGACAATTTGTTTCGTTAAAAGTATTCGATGCATTAGGAACTGAAATTCAAACATTAGTTAACGAAGAAAAAAATGCCGGGACATATGAAGTGACTTTGACTGCGACTAATCTACCCAGTGGAAACTACTATTATAGACTGCAAGCCGGAAATTTTATTGAAACAAAGAAGATGCTACTGTTGAAGTAAATCTCTTCAAAATACGTTCGTGAGTTGATGCCCGTATTTATTTAATTGAGTACGGGCATTTTTATTTTTCCACAACATTTGGTTTTCACATCTGCATACTTTAATTTTGTTATGAATTATTCGGGGTTCCTGCTGGTAGCGGATATAACTCCTTACAAATTGACAATTTACTGGGGTCGTAGTTCAGTTGGTTAGAACGCCTGCCTGTCACGCAGGAGGTCGCGAGTTCGAGTCTCGTCGGCCCCGCCTACGTTCCGATAATTCGGAACTTTGGCGGGCAAACCCGCTTCAAAATTGAACAGTTTTTTAATTCATTCTATTTTTTGAGGAAATTCTCTTACCTCTAGTTAAATTAATAAGCAGATTTTTCCCACTAAAGAGGTTCTAGTCCAAGTGATTATCAATTCCAGTTTACTTCATAGGTAAATCCTTTAAGTATTCTGATATTTATTTAACAAATCAAGGAAACATATAATGAACATTTTTGTTGGCAATTTGGCAAAAGAAGTTACTGAACAAGATTTACAAACTCTATTTGCTGAGTGTGGTACTGTCCGAAGTGTTAAGATTATTAAAGATCTTTTTTCAGGCGAATCAAAAGGTTTTGGTTTTATTGAGATGCCCGGGAATGCCGAGGCTCAAAAAGCTATTACTGAACTGAATACCAGAGATCTCAAAGGGAAAAAGATTACTGTAAATGAAGCACGCCCTAGAGAAGATAACCGACGTCGCGGTGGTCATAAAGGCGGTGGAAGAAGAAACGGTGGCAGTGGTGGTAATCGAAGCAGCGGTGGAAGAAGAAGCTGGTAAAATAAATTTCGGTAGGGTTAAAACCCTTCGTTCACACGGAGGGTTTTACTGTACTAAATCCATCTGCATTTTTCAATAAAAAATTTAGTGAGTGTGTTTTAAGTTGTTGATTCCTTTCTGTTAAATTTCTATTATACACCTATCAAAAAAACTCTTCAATCTTGTGAGGTCATATCATGTATTACAAAATCCACAAAGTAGATTATTTTTATACCACGGTGAAGGATCAGCCAGGTGAGGCATATAAGCTTCTTACCGCATTGGCAGATTTAGGTGTGAATCTTCTTGCCTTTAATGCAATCCCTTTAGGTTCTGCAGCGGCGCAGATCAGTCTTTTTCCTGAAGACTCGATGTTATTTGTAGACATAACAAAGAAAGCGGGCATAAAAATCGAAGGACCAAATCCTGCCTTATTAATTCAGGGAGATGACGAAATTGGAGTGTTGGCAGAGATCCATCAGAAACTTTATTCTGCAGATATAAATGTCTACTCTGCGAATTGTGTTACTACCGGCAAAGGAACTTTTGGATATTTGATTTACCTGAGTCCTGATGAATATGATAGAGCTCTAAGTGTTTTAGGTATTTAAGTTTTTTGTGTTCAGCTATTCGCCTTCTTGTGAAGATAGGTCGGAAAAATCAGGCAGATACTTTTCTGAACTTCTTCCTTGAAATCTTTTGTAGTACTGATCAAGTATATAATCATAAAATTTCTGTCCGTAACTCTGCTTTATTAATACATTTCCTTTGCAAATTATTTTGTGAAGTCTTAACGTCTGAAGGATAAAAATCTCAATCTTCGATTGAATGATTTGTGGAAATACATTACCATCAGTTTCAATTGCCAAGAAAGGTAGATTTTCCACCTTAGCATTATAATTTTCTCGCTTAATTTTTTCTGCCGTTGCTTTTCCTTCGATGTTAAGTTCAGAGTTAAGAATTGATTCTGCAACTCGCGAAGGCATACATCCGAATGGTCCTATTGAAATTACTCCCGAAACATGATTTAATATTTCCCTCAATCCTGATCCGACAGTAAGAATTGTTTCGCCAGCTAATTCCGGATTGATTAGATGCTCGGCTTTTTGAGTTATTTGATCAAGATGTACTAATTCATCATCGCAGAACCCTGAATGTTCTAATATATTTTTTATTTTCTTTTCAATGTTCACTTGAATTTTATTCTTGATCTTAAACTTAGCGAGTTCTTTGAGCGTTGGTGTGCGATGACCATCGTGACGTAATGCCAAAAAATTTGAATAGTAGATGTATTCGCTAATCGGGGCAACTTTTGCAATTATATTTTTTTCTGCAAGCCGTTGAATTAAATCCATTCGAGAAAATTCGTCCTGGCGTACATAAATTTCACCTATAATGGCGACTTTAGCAGCATCTGAATAACTAATTATTTTCTTTTGTTTTGAAAGTCTTGCTGCCAAAATTTCAAGCCGCTTATAGATTTTATTTATCTCATCCTTTTCAAGTATAACTAAGATTTTTTGCCACTCCTCATTAAGAATATTTGATGACTCTAATTTATTTTCAGCTATGACGTTGATAGCGTGGTAGATGTTTTGGATTACATCAACAATTGATATTCCAACCCAGCCACGTTTAAAAAATTCATCGCCTAATCCACCATAGGAATCCTCATCAGACAAAGTAAAAACACCGTAATCCTTCAACTCTCTTTTCCTGATTATTTCATCGAGATAAACATGGTACTGCCCAAATCGGCAAGGACCAGTTCCTTCCGCCATAAAGAAAAGTGTTTTTTCATTTTCCGGTTTTCTTTCATTATAATAGTCAAGCATCGCACCAGCATTAAGAATTAATGGAAGGCATTCTTTGCACGAAGTAATTCCTCTTCCAGAAGTTAAAGTTTTAAACGTCGAAACAAGTAAAGGTTCAGAATTAATTCCCATATATCGAAAAACTGCTGCAAAAGCTTCGGCTCCGTAGTTGCCCATGTTTGGAATTAGGACTTTAACTCGCTTATCAGTTAAATGTATTTCATCTCCTTCAGAATCTGTTATTGTCCAAGCATTTTTCATTATCAACGGTCTAAAATCTTTTTTAGTTTCAGTTATCATGCCTTTTTTATCAAGCTCCCGATAGCTTTTAATAATATCAAGTGCCGCTTCAATTCTTGTGTTAATCCCTGCATCAGCCGAGTGGCTATCCAATTCTAAAGTTAGTGAAGGTTTATTCCCCATAATATTTCTGAAGTAGGTAATTATCATCGAATCAGGTCCGCAGCTGAAGTTGGTAATATATGTTCCAAATAGCTGTGGATGATTCTTAACAAATCTGGCTGATTGCAGTATCTGTTTTCCTAGTCCCCAGTACATGTGGCGATAGCTTTCAAGTGCTTCGCTTGGCAGGAAATCATGAGGAATGATCATTACATTCCTCGAAGCAAACTTTTGAGGTATTCCGAGATTTGCTTCTTTTGCAAATGAGTTATATGATCGTCCAAAAAGCACAATCGCAAATTTGTCGGGTTCATTTTCAAGATCCTCTAAGATTTTTTTCCCAACAAATTTAAATTCATTCAGCATTTCTTTTTGAATCTCAACTGCGTAATCATATGTTGCAGAAGCAAAAGCTTTGTCTTTCCCAAGCTCTTTTGCCAGAATAACAAATTTTTCTTTTGCATTTTCATATCCATCAGCAAAGCTAATGATAGGTGAAAGTATTTTGATGTTATCCAAATCATCTTTAAAAGTTGTTTTCAAATAGTAAGATTCCGATTGAAGAAGCACGCAGGTTCTATCAAAAAATTTGCTGTTGCGGTTATAAATTTCAAGCACATGAGGAAGAAAAATGTAATCTACTTTTCGATCAATAAGATCCTGGAAAAAACCATGCGCAAGCTCGACTGGAAAACAAAATGCGGATTCTTTCTTTTCAATGCCAAGCTGTTTAACATTATCCCCTAAAACTACTTTAAATCCTAGCTGTGTAAAAAAATTATAATAAAGTGGGAACAGGGTATTCGTCAGGAATGATTTCGGGATTCCAATCGTTTTTGCATCACGAGTTAGTTCAGCGGGGTAGATGTACTTATCAAAGACTAGGTCTTGTCTAAGATTTATGAGGTTATTATTCTTAATATCATCATGATATTCTTCTTGAAGATAGTAATATTTATTACATGCTCCACCAAAAGGATACTTCTTTCCATTTATGTGGATAATTGAAACGCTGCATTTGCGGTCGCACTTCTCAGCACCGCCAGCACAAATAAAAGATTTTCCATATTCTACTTTTCTATTTATCAATTCATCCAAATAAAAAGCCTGCTCTTGCATTAGATTAAGCTCAATTCGCTTTTTTATTTCAAGCGCAACACCAAAGGCACCCATCAATCCAGGATCAGGAGGAACAATTATTTCTTTGCCGGTTAAAGCTGCCATAGCGATTGGGACAGCTTTGTTGTAACAAACTCCACCTTGCATAAATATTTTATTACCTGTTGGTCGGTTTCCTTTTACGCGGTTAGTGTAATTCAAGCAAATTGAATAAACCAAACCGGCTACTACGTCATTTTTTGATAAACCTTCCTGCAGAGCGTTTTTAATGTCACTGCTGATAAAAGCCGAACATTGGTCGTTAAAATTTGGCGGTGTTGCAGCTGTAAGAGCGATTTCACCTATTTGTTGAAAATCAATATCAAGAGATTCCTTTGCTGCTTCTTCAAGGAACGAACCTGTTCCCGCTGAACATGCTTCATTCATAGCATAATCAGATGGAACTCCTGAAGTTATGTAAGTGTATTTTGCATCTTGTCCGCCTATTTCAAAAATTGTATCAACTTCGGGATCGAAAAACACTGTTGCAGCAGCATGTGCAATGATTTCGTTAATTATGCCCTTAGTTAAAGCGTGAAGTCCGGATATATGCCTTCCGGAACCAGTTACTCCAAGTCCAATGATTTTTATTGATACATTAATTTGTTTCTGCAAACTTTTATAGCAATCAATTGATGCATTAATTGGATCGCCGTTTGTTCTCAAATATTCAGAAGCAAGAATCATATTGTCAATCTTTCTTAGCAGCACGGCTTTTGTGGTTGTTGAACCAACATCTAAACCCAATATACACTCATCATTATGTACCGGAATGCCACGTGCAGATTTTTCAAATCTTACTTTGCTAAAATGTTTTTTAAGGTCATCATGAAAAGTAAAAGATGAATGATTTTGCCGGATTAAATTACTTTTATCAATTCTTTCAGTCGGATTATTGAGAGCAAAAATTGCAGTCCCGAGCGCTTCAAAATGAGTTGCCGATGGAGGGATTATTATTTCATCAAAATGTTGTTCCAGAAATCTTTTCATTGCTTTATTTTGTGAAACGCCACCTATCAAAGCCACTTTCCAGTATTTTACGCGCGAAGTTAATTCGATAATTTTTTGTGCCATCATTCGTGATAAGCCAGCAATAACATTTTCTTTTGGGACACCTTTATTTAGTGCATGTGTGCAATCTGATTTACAAAATACAGAACACCTTCCTGAAATGCTGTACGGTTCGCCATACGTTCCCAATGTTATTGCATCATCAACAGACAAATCCATGCGTTTAATTTGTTGAAGGAAAAATTCACCAGTGCCTGATGCACATTTGTTTCCTGTTATAGCTTTAGAAATTTTTCCTATCTTATCAATAACATAGAGGATAAAATTTTCTCCACCAGCACTTATCACTAAATCGGGTGATAAGTTAAGATATGAGATAGCATTTTCTATGGCTTCAGATTCTGAAATAGATGTCGAATTTAATAGCTGTTTGAATTTTCGTCCAGTTACAGCAACCTTTTCGGGAATGCCGTTATTGAGAATTCCTGTTACAATTTTTTGAGGACTACCATGATGAGGGACGCTAAACTGACTCATGATGTCAATTGAGCCATTTTGTTCAGCTATTAAAACTGAAGAAACAGTAGATGCACCGATACAAATTCCAAGGGCTTTTTTGAGTTCAGGCATTGGATCAGTTAAATTGTGCATAAAATGAACTAGTCTTAAAATTTATTTGTAAATGTTCTGTACACAACAAAAATGTTGTGGTATTTATTTCTCTAATAGTATTAAAATTAAATTAATAACTTTTCACTTAAAAGACGGAAACATAATTTGATTTTGAAATCACATTTTGTCACATCATTGGATTAACGATGGGTATAATGTTGACTTCATTTAAAATCTTGACTAAGTTTTACGTCATTAAAAGAGGGTATTATAGTGACATCAAAACTGCTTCTCGTTTTTCAATTTCCTACATTTTGTAAGTAAGTATGAACAAATTTTTTCATAGGAGATATTTTGTAATAACCTCAATGATGTTTTTAGTGCTTGGGTTATTTTCGTTTATTCCAATCAATTGTCTTTTCCTTGACCCAATTGCAAATGCAATCAGTGATTTTGATGTATATGATATCGTATATTCCAAGTTAAGAGAAGCGCCCAGAGTTGACACTAATGTCGTTCTTGTTAATATAGGCAATCTTTCGAGATCAGAAATTGCGGAACAAATTAGGATAATTAATCAGTATAATCCAAAGGTTGTTGCAATAGATGCGATTTTTCAAATGAAGAAAGATCATCATTCAGATTCTCTTCTTGCTGATGCTATGTCGCAGTGCTCAAATTTAGTTTTAGTAAGTAAATTAGAAAACTTTAATAACACCACGAATAATTACGATACATCTCTTAAATCAATTGATATTTTTAATACAAACGCTGCCAGCGGGTATGCAAATTTTCCTAGTGATCAGATGAGTTTTAGAACTGTGAGGGAGTTTAAGCCTGTGTCGAAAGTGAATGGGAAAGTAATTCCAGCTTTTGTTGTTAAAACAGTTGAATTATATGACCAGAGCGCATATAAATTTTTGTTAGATCGAAAACATGAAATTGAAAAAATAAATTACAGTGGGAATTATAATAGATATTTTTATCTTGATGCGAATCAAGTTCTTTCAAAAGAGATAGATTTAAATTTCATAAAAGATAAAATTGTATTAATAGGATTTATGGGGGCTAGCTTAACTGAGAAGACGTTTGAGGACATTTATTTTACACCATTGAACGAACGGTATGCAGGTAAGACTTTTCCCGATATGTATGGTGTTGTGATTCATGCAAATATTATCTCAATGATACTTAATAAAAATTATGTTGAGATTATGCCTAAATGGTTAAGTATAATTTTAGCATTGTTACTTAGCTATTTAAGTGCGTACATAATATTTCAATTCAAGATTAAGTATAAAGACTGGTTCAGTGCTTTATCAAAGTTATATATATTGTTTATGTCGTTGTTTAACTTATTTATTGGTGTGATGGTATTGCATTTTTTCAATTTTAGGATGGATTTAACACTCGCACTTGCAGTTATTGTTCTTACCAATACAATTGTCGAGATATATCAGAGTTATATTGGAAAAATATTCCCAATATTTGAAAGATAATCTGAATTAATGATAAAATTAATTTTAAAAATATTCACTTTAATATTACTTGCTTTACTCATAAGTATTAACGGAAAGGCACAACAGCATTCATTCAAAGTCCTTACAATTTCAGGCAATGTCGAATATCGAAATTCAACAACGCAATTTTGGAAGCGAGTCCAGCCAGGTGAGAGTTTAAGGAAAAAGAGTGAGATTAGGTTAGACAAAAACAGTTATGCTGCTTTAATGTATAATGATGGAAGAACATTGGAAATTATGGAAGAGGG
>CAYMKU010000070.1:0-9473 GCA_964391015.1 uncultured Ignavibacteriaceae bacterium | reverse complement strand
AAGAAAAAAAATAAGGTTTAAACCCGCCTGTTCCAATATCCAGAATGCGAAAAAATAAATCCTTAACTTAATGGCATTGGGGGTTAGAGGGTGGTTGTAAAAAGTAAACTCACAAAAAGAATAAAATAATAACACAATGAAAATCATATTACGCACACTAAATTTCTACAAACAAAACTGGAAAGAAATAACCGGCGGCATAGTCTCAATCTCCGCAATTATCGTGACGGTCATTCAGTTTCTCGACTACAGGGAGAATGAATTCAGGAAAAGCCTCTTCACCGAGCAGGTGCAGATCTATGCGCAGCTGCTCGACCGCTCATCTGAATTAAGTCACTATAATAAAGATAATACAGACAAACCTCACTTTCAAAATGCCTTAAGAGAGTATGAAAAATTCCAGAGAGGCAAGCTCATGCTTGTGAATGACAATCAGGTCAGGAATAAAGTCAGAACATTTTTCAATCATGCTTCCATGTATTTCCGATCAAACATGGAGAAATCGGCATTACAGAATTCGCTCGATTCCCTTAGCAACTGCTGCAGAAAGTCGCTTCAGGAAACATTCGAAGTGTCTCTTCCGGAATTAACTCTGACTTACACGGAAGAAGACCTGAATGAATTCGATTCGACGTTCGATAAAAGCGAATGAAGGATGATATCAAATGGAATTTTTTTCTTTCCCCTTCTTGCAAAAGGAGGCTGTCTCAAAACTTCAATTTCACCACTAAGGCACTAAGACACTAAGAAAAAAATTTGATTTTCATCTCACTTTGTGCCTTAGTGTCTTGGTGGTAAAATATTTCTTAGTTTTGAGACACTCTCGCAAAGGAAAGTATAAACGTCATTTTTAATAAAAATTAAAATCAAAACAAATCATGAAAACAAAACAAATTTACTTATCAGCAATCCTATTCACATTAACTTTAATATTCTCCGCAATAAGTTTAAATGACTGCCCTACTCTCACAATCAAAACCGGTGATAAAGTCTTAGAAAGTTATGAAAATACAATTTCACCAAATGAAATCCTCAGCATCAGCATCACCGGCGCACAGAACCGCTTCAAACTCAGCAAAGTGAAAGTCAAACTAATCCCCGCCGGAGATTCGGATGAAATACAGGTAAAAGGATATTCATCGAAGTTCAGTAATAATCCGGTCATAGAAATTCCTGTAAAGAAATTAATTCAGGGTGACGTCAGAATTGAAAAAATAGTATTAAGCGTTCTCGAGATCATTGACGAATCAACCGGAAGAGTGTCGGATTGTTTTTATTATGGGCAGGAGTGGGAGTTTTGGGTGAAATAGAATGAGAAATTTATATAGTAAAATTTGGTATGTTTGTTTCAGCCCGCCGGCAAATGTTCTTTCATATTTGTTCTTCCTTTAATTAGACCCCGCAGCTTTTTTGTGCGGGGTTTTTGTTTTTCTATTATATCCACATTATTTTCTTTTTTCTCTCCTCTACATTTAATAACTTTCAAGAATAATTTCCCTGACTTCATAAATGGCAAAGAAAAAACAGATTAGTCCGGAAGAACCTTTAGAGAAGAAACTCTGGAAAGCTGCCGATAAACTGCGCAAGAATATGGATGCTGCCGAATACAAACACATTGTATTAGGGCTGATCTTTCTCAAATATATATCTGATGCTTTTGAAGAACTTCATAAAAAATTAACTGAGCAAAAAGAAGAGGGTGCTGATCCGGAAGACAGAACTGAATATCAAGCAGAAAAAGTCTTCTATGTTCCAACAAAAGCAAGATGGACTTATCTTCTTGAACGAGCAAAATTACCGAGCATAGGAAAAGATGTTGATGATGCTATGGATGCAATTGAAGTTGACAATCCTTCCCTCAGAGGTGTATTGCCGAAAGTGTTTGCTCAGGAGAAACTTGACAAGGCAAGTCTTGGAGGATTGATTGACCTTATTGCGAGTGCAGTTCTCGGAACTAAAGAGGCGCAAAGTAAAGACATACTTGGAAAAGTATATGAATATTTTCTTGGAGAGTTTGCGCTTGCTGAAGGAAAGAAAGGCGGTCAGTTCTATACTCCTGCAAGTGTGGTAAAATTATTGGTAGAGATGCTTGAACCTTTTGAAGGAAGAGTATTTGATCCTTGCTGTGGCTCGGGTGGAATGTTTGTGCAAAGCGAGAAATTCATTGAGGCACATCAGGACTATTATAAGAAGAAAGGAAACAAGTATGGATTGGACCTGAATCCGGTAGATAGAATTGCAATCTACGGACAGGAGAGCAATCAGACTACCTGGCGGCTGTGCAAAATGAATCTAGCAATTCGCGGTATAGACAGCAGCAATGTGAAATGGAATAACGAAGGTTCTTTCCTTAACGATGCTCATAAAGATTTGAAAGCGGATTACATAATTGCTAATCCACCATTCAATGACAGTGACTGGAGCGGTGAATTACTTAGAGAAGACGGACGATGGAATATTCTTGGACAAAAATTACCTCCACCTGTTGGTAATGCTAACTATGCATGGATTCAACACTTCTTATATCATCTTGCTCCGAATGGTGTCGCGGGATTTGTACTTAGTAAAGGTTCGCTTACCACAAACACAACAGGCGAAGGCGATATCAGAAAAGCATTGATTGAAAATGATCTCGTTGATTGTATTGTAAATCTTCCAACAAAACTTTTTCTTAATACACAGATACCTGCTTGCTTATGGTTTCTCAAAAGAAATAAAACTCTCCGTAAAGGTGAAATACTTTTTATTGATGCAAGGAATCACGGACATTTGATTAACAGGAAGAATCGTGAACTTAGTGATGATGACATAAAAAACATAGCGAAAGTATATCATACTTGGAAAATATCTCATTCTGAATATTCTGATGTTCAGGGTTTCTGTAAGAGTACGACCATTGAAGAAGTAAAGAGTCTCAACTATGCTCTTACTCCCGGAAGATATGTCGGGCTAGCCGACGATGAAGATGATTTTAATTTTGCGGAAAGATTTAATTCTTTGAAAGCGGAACTTGAAAAGCAGATTGCTGAAGAAGATGAACTGAATAAGAGGATTTCTGAAAATCTTGCTAAAATTGTAATTCCCGAAGAAAGTAAACTTAAAACCGGCTAAGTTTACTTTAGAGGCGTAAAGTAAACTTAAAATTAGCTAAGTTTACTTTAGAGGCGTAAAGTAAACTTAACTTTCACTAAGTTTACTTTTGGGGCTTAAAGTAAACTTAGATTATTCTTAATTTGTTAGAAAACTGGACCTTCACACGAAAGGAGGTGAAAGTAATGAATTATGAAATCAAAATAGAGAATGCAATAGAAAAAAGCGGCGTAATTGACGTTAGGAGACTCACAGCCATTTTATCTGGAATAATTGAGATTGCCACAGGTTCAATTCAGATTCGACTGAATGGTATTAGTTTTACAAAAGGTAGATTGCCTGATTATATTGATAAAACTTTAGCTGTTAAGTTTACCGGTATAGAAAAAGGTAGCACAATCATAAAACTGGAGGCGGAGCAATTCGAAAAAACTTTAACCAATTTTCAATTGAATGCATTTACGCAGGATGAGATTAGCGATATGCTGAAGCAAACTCCTGTATCACTTTTTATATCATCCTTTAAAGATGCATTAGATACTGATTCAGAAAAGAAAATGCTTGATAAACCGCTCTTGAACAGAATGGAAAAGTTCAAAAAGGTTTTTTGTTCGAAAGATGAAAAAATTTTGATTTCAAATGAAAAGAAATCAAAAGGATTGGTTCTTACTGAAGAGACATTTGATGATATCAGAAAAATCGAACAAGAAACTCCCGAGTCTCATAAAACAATTTTAAATGGCTTAGTCGAAAAACTTGAGTACAGTAAGCGAAAGGTTAAGATCATTACTAAAGACGGAGGAGTTGAAGCGTATCTTGGTGAAAAGCTGCACACAGATCAAATAAAAAATTACTGGGGACGAAATGTGACAATCGAAGGAATAGCTTTTTACAGATATGGCGGAAAGATAGGGGCTGTTGAAATTGAAAAAATATTTGAGCCAAATTCTGAAGATAAATATTTTTCCGGAAAATCCTCGTCATTGACAGCTGTACAACAAGTAACAGAACAATTAAATAAAGGCAAGAATAAGAATGCCCTGGCAAGTTTAATTGGCAAATGGCCCGGTGATGAAACTGATGAAGAATTCGATGCATTAATTAAAGAGTTGGATTGATGGAAAAATATCTCCTGGATACAAACATTGTTTTGCATTATCTGAGAAAAAATAAAACTTCAGAAAAAATTGAAAATGAACTTCATCTACTTGATGATGAAATAGTCAAAATTATTTCAGTAGTCACAATTGCAGAATTGGAAAGCTTTGCTTTAAGTCGCAATTGGGGAAGTTCGAAAACTAATTATCTTTCAAGTCTTCTTAAGAAATTTGTTGTAATTAGTATTAACAGTTCTGATAAAGATTTAATGCAGGCTTATGCAACCCTTTACAGTTACAGTAAAAATAAATTACCCGGAAATCCTCTTGGCAGATCTATTGGAATTGGGCAGAATGATGTTTGGATTGCTGCAACCGCCTCAGTAACTAATGCAACATTAATTACAACAGATAATGACTTCGACCATTTTAATCCTGCATTCATTAAAGTAAAAAAATATTAGTCGAAAGATGAGTGTGTGGAAGGAATACAGATTGGGAGAACTAGGGAATGTAATTACAGGAAAAACACCATCAAGTAAATTCCCAGATGAATTCGGAACGGACATTCCTTTTGTAACACCAACAGATTTTAGGAATTACACAAAAAGTATTTCATTTGCAGAAAGGTTTTTGTCGAAAAAGGGAATGGATAAACTTTCAAATAAAATACTACCAAAGAATTCTATATTAGTAACATGCATAGGTTCTGATATGGGTAAAGTTGCTATTAACAGAATTCCTGTGATTACAAACCAACAAATAAATTCGATTGTAACAAATGAAAAGATTAATTATGAATTTCTCTACTATAAACTAGTTGATAGCTATGAAACTTTGAGAATGTTTGGTCAAGCTGGTACTGCTATCCCAATCGTAAACAAAAGTGATTTTGAAAATTTAATAATCAAAATCCCAGAAAATATTTCTCATCAAATAGTCATTGCTGAAATTCTCAGCAGCTTAGATGATAAAATAGATCTCCTTCACCGCCAAAACAAAACTCTTGAGCAATTAGCCGAAACACTTTTCAGGGAGTGGTTTGTGGAGGAAGCGGAAGAGAACTGGGAAGAAAAAAATTTATCGGAATTACTAACAATTACTTCAAGTAAAAGAATTTACTATTCAGAATACGTTACTTTTGGAGTACCATTTTATCGCAGTAAAGAAATAATTGAATTACACAATTCCGGGAGCACTAATAGTGAGTTGTATATTTCAAACGAAAAATTTCAAGATATAGAAAAAAAATTTGGAGCACCAATTAAAGGAGATATCTTAATGACATCAGTAGGGACTTTAGGAGTTACATATCGGGTTAGAAATGAAGATAAGTTTTATTTTAAAGATGGGAATCTTACTTGGTTCAAAGATTTTAAAGGTATACCAAGTGTAATAATTTATTTATGGTTGAATTCAAGAATTGGACAAGAAGAATTGAGTGCAATTACAATTGGGAGTACACAAGAAGCGTTAACAATAGTTGGTCTTAAGAATCTTTCTTTAAAAATTCCACCAAAAGATAAATTGAAACTCTATGAACATGAATTTGAAATACTAATAACGAAAATAGATTCTAATCAAAACCAAATCCAAACTCTTACAAAACTCAGAGATACATTATTACCAAAGCTGATGAGTGGAGAGGTGAGGGTGAAATCAATATAATTCTCATGGATAAAGGAGCACATTTTTACAGATGCGATTTTCAGGTTCATACTCCAAGGGACATAAGTTGGAATGGTAAAAAGTTTGGTGTAAATGCCGATGCTGTTACAGCATTGACAACTACACAAAAAACACAAATAACAAATGACAGAATCCAGTTCGCAAAGGAGTATTTGAAGAAAGCACGTGATAAAGGTTTGATGGCTATTGCCATTACAGATCATCATGATGTTCTTTTTGCGAAGATTATTCGTAAGGTTGCGGAGAGAGAAAACGCGACTTTCAGAACATCATTGCAATTTGAAAAGATTATCACGGTCTTCCCGGGAATTGAACTAACACTAACTAACCCTGCAAGCCAATGTATCGTTTTGTTCGATGCAGATTTTCCTGATTCAAGTTTGGACTCTATACTACATTTTTTCGGAATTACTCCTACGAACGAGTTTGAAAATTCATCTGGGGAAGTTCAAAGAATTTCACAATCCATTATTAATGGCTTGGTTGACTTGCAAGAGAAGTTGGATGAACTTTCATATTGTAAAGGGAAATACATAATCCTTCCCAATGTCGGAAATAGCGGCCAACACTCCATCTTAAGACAAGGGTTTCATGAACACTATTGCAAGATGCCATGTGTTGGCGGTTACGTCGATAAATCGATCTCCGATGAATCAGGGTATCAAAATAAACTTAACGGAGGGGATGTAAACTACGGAAATAAGTCGATCGCTGTCATATCTACTTCAGATTCTCGTTTTGAAGATGGAAGAGAATTTGGTCTATATTCTACATGGATAAAGTGGGCTGAGCCCACAGCCGAAGCGATTCGTCAGGCGTGTTTGGCAAAGGAATCGAGAATATCACAGGAAAACCCAGAACTACCACAGACATTCATTAAGTCCGTTGATGTTACAACATCAAAATTCTTAGGGACCTTTAGCATTGACTTAAACCGACAGTACAACGCATTCATTGGAGGTAGGGGAACAGGAAAATCTACCATATTGGAATACCTACGTTGGGGTTTATGTGACCAGACATTACAAAATGTAGACGTCGAGGAAATGTCAATTATTGAAAAAAGACGGAATGCACTAATTCAGAAAACTCTTACTGAGGTAGGTGGGGAGGTTAGGATTACAATGGAAAAGAATGGGGTTCTTCACATTGTAAAGAGAAATTCAGTAACAAAGGAAATCCTTTTAAAAATTGGTGATGAAGAATTTCAACAGGTAAAGGAAGATGAAATACGAAAACTACTTCCAATTCAGTCATATAGTCAAAAACAATTAAGTGATGTTGGCGTTAAGACAGAAGAATTAAAAAGATTTATTGAGCACCCTATTTCTGGTCTCCTTGATTCGTTAAAATTCCAGATTAATGAAACTGGTCTTAAACTCAAGACTTCTTATAACCAGTTTATTAGGAAGAAAGAGTTAGAACACGAGATAAAGAATTTTAACCTTGAATCTCAATCATTACATACACAAGTCGCTAATATCAGGAAATCTTTAAAGGGCATTTCTAATGAAAACCAAGCTACGATAAACAAGAAGCCTAAGTACGAAGCTGAACAAATCACAATTACAAATGCAAGAAATGAACTGGCGGTATTTGAAAATAAGGCAGATGAGATTCTTGCTTTATTGAAATTCTATCCGGAACCTTTGGGAGATATTGAAACGTTTGAAAACAAACAACTCCTTCAAAATATCACTTCTGAAATTGATACCAAGTTCTCAGAGATTAACGCTGCGGTAACTGCCCTAAAAAATGTCTTCACTGAGAAAAGTTTAAAGAAGCTGAATGATTATATTAATGAATGGAAATTAAAGGAAGAAGAATTTGAAGTCGCTTATGAAGAGGCAAAAAGCAAATCTAAATCCAGTCAGCAACAATTAGAAGAAATACAACGGATTGAAAAACGTATTGGAGAGATTAATGAGATCGTATCTGAACGAAAACTATTACTGAAGGAAATTGGTGATCCCGAAGCAGACTTTAAGCTACAAAGTCAGAATTGGGAAAATGCTCACAAGGAAAAGATTCAATTGCTCAATCAGCAAGCTGCGAATTTTACCAAACTATCAAAAAATTTAATTAAAGCAGAGGTAACGAAAAGTATAGACTTACAGCCGCTTAAATCACAACTTAAAAATATTTTTGAAGGTACCCGGATAAGGGAGGAGCGAATTGATGCAATATTGGAACACATTAAAGCATCAGTTAATCCTATTAAAGAATACATGGCGGTAGTAGAGGAATTCCGTTTATTAGCCGAACTGAAAGTCTCTGATGATAAAACATTAAAAATACCAGAAACTCCAATCCTCACTACCTGTGGATTCACAGATGATCATAAGTCAAAAATTGCTTTTAAAATTAATGCTGACAATTGGCTTTCAATTTCAGCAAACCAGTTGGAGTTCAATCCACAGTTTTACTATACAACTAATAATGCTCTCGGAGATGTAATTCCATTTTCTTCTGCATCAGCAGGGCAGCAAGCAACTGCATTGTTAACAGTGTTATTAAACCAACCGGGAATTCCTTTGCTTATCGACCAACCAGAAGATGATATTGACAACAGAGCCATCGAGCAAATTATAAAGAATATTTGGGATGCTAAGAAGAAAAGGCAGCTAATCTTTACTAGCCACAATGCGAACCTTGTGGTAAATGGAGATTCAGAATTAGTTGTTTGCTGCGATTATAAAGATTCAAGCAGTCAGACTAGAGGTATAATAAAAGTTGAAGGAGCAATTGATACAAAAGCTGTAAAGGACGAAATTACTTCTGTAATGGAGGGTGGAGAAAAGGCATTCAAACTCAGGAAAGACAAATACGGATTTTAGTAATGAAACCCATCACAGAAAATATAATAGAACTCTCCGCTATTGAAACTCTCCAATCATTAGGATGGGATTATGCAAACTGTCTGAATCAGGATTTACATAATTTGGGAATATTCAGGATTTTTTTTTGCAGTTTTTTTAATTCTGTAAATCCAAGAATTCTGAAAATCCTGATTCAGACATTTTACAGGATTGGAGAATTAACGTGCGATGAAAGTTCACAATACACTCGGTAACGGATTTACAGAATTTGGGGATATTCAGGATTTTTTTTTGCAGTTTTTTTAATTCTGTAAATCCAAGAATTCTGAAAATCCTGATTCAGACATTTTACGGATTGGAGAATTAACGTGCGATGAAAGTTCACACTAACTCGGTAACGGATTTGCAGAATTTGGGAATATTCAGGATTTTTTGCAGTTTTTTTAAATTCTGTAAATCCAAGAATTCTGAAAATCCTGATTCAGACATTTTACAGGATTGTATAATTAACAGGATTTCTTTATTTCAATGGTCTTCGTAATATATAGGAGTGTTTTTATAAGTTTTGATACGAAGTGAAGTCTAAAGTAAATATTAAAAAGGAGAGAAACTATGGTTACAGAGGAATTAACATATAAAATTATTGGGTGTGCCATGAAAGTTCACAATACACTCGGTAATGGTTTTCAGGAAGTGATTTATCAACGTTGTCTGGCAATCGAAATGTCCAAAGCAGGATTATCATTTGAAAGAGAAAAGGATCAAATTATATATTATG
>CAYMKU010000069.1:0-9930 GCA_964391015.1 uncultured Ignavibacteriaceae bacterium | reverse complement strand
TCTATTCTTAACTCACCGCACGTGTGAGTTCTTTTTTTAAACAGCATTTCCTTCACTTCTCTTTTTCTGCATTTGATTTTTTGAAGTTAAAATTAATCAAATACGATAGGGCAAACAAATTAACTGCACATAAACCGTCTGAATTGACAGCACCATGTCTTAATCTAATAATCATTAAATTTGTAATATGAATACAGTTGAACTCATCCGCAAAAAAAGAAATGGCTTCTCTCTCTCAAAAGATGAAATACAATTTTTTATTTCTTCTTACGTGAAGAAAAAAATACCCGATTACCAATTCTCTGCATTTCTTATGGCAGTTTTCTTCAGAGGAATGAATGAAGAAGAACAATCTGCATTAACAGATGCAATGATTAATTCCGGGAAAGTCGTTGATCTGAAAAACATTAAGGGCATGAAGATTGACAAACACTCAACCGGCGGTGTTGGCGACAAAACTTCTTTGATAATAGCTCCAATTGCCGCTGCTGCTGGAGTTAAAGTTCCAATGATTTCAGGACGAGGATTGGGTCACACGGGCGGAACATTAGATAAATTAGAGTCAATTCATGGTTTTAGAACTGATTTAACTTTATCCCAATTCAAAAATATTTTACAAAAGTGCGGCGCAGTTTTAATCGGACAAACAAAAGAAATTGCCCCTGCTGACAAGCTGATTTATGCGCTTCGTGATGTAACTGCAACTGTCGAATCAATTCCACTGATTACTGGAAGCATAATGAGCAAAAAAATTGCGGAAGGAATTGACGGACTTGTATTAGATGTAAAAACCGGAAGCGGTGCTTTTATGTCAGAAGAAAAAGATGCTATTAAACTTGCAAATTCTCTAATCACCACGGCAAAATCTTTTGATAAAAAAGTAATCGCATTTATCACTGATATGAATCAGCCGCTTGGCAATTATATTGGTAATTGGTTTGAAGTTTATGAATCTGTAAAAATTCTGCAAGGAGAAAAAGTAGAAGACCTTTTAGAACTCAGTTTGAACTTAGCCGGTGCAATGATCTATCTCGGGAACAAGGCGAGTTCGATTTCAGAGGGAAAGGAAATCTCTGCCAATCTAATCAAAAATGGAAAAGCATTTGAAAAATTCGTAGAGATTGTCAAATATCAGAATGGTGATGTGAAATATTTGCACAACCCTGAGAAGTATCCAAAATCAAGATTTTCGGAAAAAATATTTTCACCGAGAAATGGATTCCTCTCAGCCATAAACAATTACGAAATAGGAATGGCGGCTTTGGAGCTTGGCGCAGGCAGAAAAACAAAAGAAGATAAAATTGATCCAAAAGCTGGAATTATTTTTTATCCGAAAATTGGTAATCATCTAAACAAAGGTAAAGTTATTGCAGAAATATTCACTGATGACAAAGCCAAACTATCAATTGCACAAGATAAAATTCTAAACTCATTAACCTTCTCTGAATCAAAGGTTAAGAAACAAAAGCTTATCAAAAAAATATTAATGTAACTGAAAGGATAAATATCATGGCATCAAAAAAAGAAATAGTAAAAAATCTTACTATCAGCTATTGGATGGAGATTGAAACTGTAATGAACTACATCTCCAATTCAATAAACCTTGATGGTGTGCGGGCTGAAGAGATTAAGAAATCATTACAGGTTGATATAGCTGAAGAAATTGCGCACGCCCAAACTCTTGCTAAAAGAATCAAAGAGCTTGATGGTGTTGTACCAGGTTCAATGGAATTTAAAGCTGCACAAAAATTCATGCAGCCCCCAAAAGACAGCACCAATGTTGTCTCTGTGATTGAAGGTGTTATTGAAGCAGAAACCGGAGCCATCGCTCAGTACAACAAAATAATAAAGTTATGCGATGGTGTTGATTATGTTACTCAAGATTTGGTTATCGGGCTTCTTGCACAAGAAGAATCACACAAAATAGAATTCAGAGGTTTCTTAAAAGAATATAAAAAATAAGAGGTAAAAAATGTTATTTATAATTGCTTTGCTTGCTGCAATAGCGGCAGCTTTCGTTTATTTTAATGCCAAAAGAAGATTGAACAAATCCGAATCAACTTTGGCATTGGTTGGTTTTGTTATTGCAGCATTAATTGCTTTCGTCCAGATATGGACTGTAATTCCAGCGGGTCACGTCGGTGTTATAGATTTCTTCGGTAATGTAAGTGACCAAACATTAAAGCCGGGAGTAAATTTTGTGAACCCGCTTGCTAATGTTATAAAATTTGATGCGAGAACTCAGGAACTTAAGGAAACGATGAACGTTCCTTCAAAAGAAGGTTTGAGCGTTGAACTGGAAATAAGTTTGCTTTATAGCCTGAGCTTTGAAAATGCAAATAAAATTTATAAAACTGTTGGCGAGGATTACGTAGATAAAATTCTTATTCCCCAGTTTCGTTCCGTTGTTAGAGGAGTGACTGCCAAATATGAAGCGCGCGCACTCTATACCGCCGAAAGAGAACAGCTTTCACGGGAAATGGAAACTGAACTTGCAAAATTAGTCCAGCCGAGGGGTATTACTTTAGAAGCAGCGCCCCTTAGACAGATTATTCTACCACCGGGACTTACAAATTCGATTGAAGAGAAGTTAAAATCCGAACAGGAAAGTCAACGGATGCAATTTATTCTTCAGAGAGAAACTCAAGAAGCTGAACGAAAAAGAATTGAAGCAAAAGGTATTGCTGATTTCCAGGATATAGTTTCTAAAGGAATTAGCGACCAGCTTTTGAAGTGGAAAGGAATTGAAGCAACAGAAAAACTTGCCGGTTCTAACAACACTAAAATTGTTGTAATTGGTTCTGGTAAAGACGGATTACCGCTGATATTGGGGAATAATTGAAAAAGAAAAAGTGTGATTCCAGATAGACACATTTCTTGAGCATAATATGTTGTGGATTGACTCAACTGATTTAAAGCTATGGGCACCCAGAAGAGACTGTCAAGAAAAACTACCTTTGCTAATAAGAAAACTTATTAGAGCTCATACTACTAGTATAAAAAATATCAAATTCCCCTCTGGTGATAATATTCTCCTTGGCGGATGGGATGGTATTTTAGAAAGTGATGAAGAAAATGAATATATACCGAAAGGTATTTCAGTATGGGAGTTCGGTGCTAATAAGGATAAAAAGAGTAAAGCGAATGAAGACCTCAATAAACGTACACAAAATCCGTTGGGTATTAATTGCAAAGACGCAACATATGTTTTTGTTACACCCTATATATGGCAAGATAAAGAGCATTGGTGCAAAGAAAAAATTGATGAGGGTAATTGGAAAGATGTGCGAATATACGATGGAGAAATACTTGAAGAATGGCTTGAGCTATCGCCTGCAGTTGGGGCTTGGCTAGCCAAAATAATTGGAAAATTTCCCCAAGAAAATGTTCAACCAACAGAAGACTTTTGGGAAGAATGGACTACCGGCACAAAATTTAATATCAAAGCTGACTTAATTATAGCTGGTAGGCAAAAAGAAATTAATCTAATACTTGAAAAATTATTAAATCCACCAAACACAATTATTATTCAGTCTGTATCACGAGACGAAGCGATAGCTTTTTTGATAAGTGCAATATTAATGTCAGGTGGGGGGATTTCGGAAGATTTTTTTTCGAGAAGTATCATCGTCGATAGTTTATCAACATTTAGAATGGTATTAGCTAACAAAGACAAACTTATTTTAATTGTTAGATTTGAGGATGAAGGGATAATAAATAAAGCAGTAGCAAAAGGTCATCACGTAGTCCTACCATTAGGTGCGGATAGTACTTTTTCAACAAATGATACAATTCAATTACCAAGACTCGAAAGAGTGGCTTTTATAAAAGCTTTGGTAAATATGGGTGTAACTGAAGATGAAGCTATAGAATATTCTAAAGAATCCAGTCGTAATTTAACAATTTTTCGTCGTCAACATGCCTTTCAACGTAATCAACCAATCTGGGCTAAATCTGAGCATGCATTAGATATAATACCAGCTTTACTAGTGGGTCGTTGGAGTGAAAACAAACAAGGAGATAAAGATGTAATTTCAAATCTAGCTGGTGAATCATATGACTCATATATAGAGAAACTAACAAAATGGATTACTGTTCAAGATTCTCCAATATATAGGATAGGCAACATATGGCGTATAGCTTCGCCACTAGATTCCTGGTTACATTTGGGTTCTTACTTTACAAATTCGCATTTAGAAAAATTTAAAGCTCAGTTTTTAACTGTCCTAAAAGAAATTCATCCTGAATTTGAACTTGAGGGTAAGAAGCGGAGTATGTCTTCTCTTTATGGTAAAGAGTCTAAATACTCGACAATGTTGAAAGAAGGACTTTGTCAATCACTGATTATTATGTCCGTTTATGGAGAAGCTATAAAAATTCCACTTTCATTTAATTCACAATTGTGGTGTAACTCAATCGTAAAAGATTTATTTAAAGAATTAAACACGAATTTGTGCTGTACTCTTGATCATTTTTGGCCTTTAATAGCTGAGGCATCTCCTCTGGTTTTCCTTGACAGCTTTGATAAGACTCTTACGGAGAACCCAGAAATAATTTTAGGAATGTTTAATGAAGTTGAAAGCTTTATAACACCAAGAAGTTATCATACTGGTTTATTATGGGCACTCGAAGGCTTGGCTTGGTTTCCAGATCATATTTCCAGAACTGTAAAATTATTAGGCAAGCTTGCACAAAATGATCCGGGTGGAAGAATAACTAATCGTCCCATAAATAGCTTGAGGGCAATTTTTCTCCCTTGGCATCCTAATACATATTGTAATTTAGACGAAAGAATAGAAATACTGAAGTTACTAGTTAAAGATAATCCGGATATTGCTTGGGATCTATTAATATCAATCTTGCCTAGGCACCACGATATTGGACATCCAACAGTAAAAACAAGATGGCGTAAATATCAAGCTACAAACGAGACACAAGTGACTTATCAGGATATTTGGGATGTTCACAGTTTTTCGATTGATTCTTTGATAGGGCTTGCTGGTTTTAATGAAAATAAATTAGCAGAATTGATAAAACACATCGATATGTTTTCACCGATAGATAGAGCAAAAGTAGTAAATCATATTATTTCCAATGTCAATTCAATTAAAAGGAAAAAAAATGAAATTTGGGGAAATTTAAGAGAAGTACTTAACCATCACCGATCCTTTTTAAAAGCAGACTGGGCTTTAGACACAACTGAGCTCGATAAAATGGAAAGACTTTACAACTTACTGTCACCGGTTTCTATAATTGAAAAAAACATTTGGCTTTTTGAAGATTATTATCCAAAATTTCCTACTGGCATCGATCACGATAAGATAAATTATGAAGAGCAAGAGCAATTGATTATAGACAAAAGGATTGAAGCTTTTAATGAAGTTTATAATCATAGCGGTTTTGAAGGAATCATTGAATTGACAAAACTGATTCCTGAAAAAAGATTTATTGGTGATACAGCTGGTTTTGTATTAAATGATAATGAGGATGCCCAAAGTATAATTTATCTTATAAAAAACGCATCGGATGAATTACTTGTATTTTTTGAAAATTATGTTTTCAGAAAATATTTAATAAGGGGGTTGGATTGGCTGAAGAATTTTTATTCTGAACTTGTTAAAAAATCAGTCCCGAACAAAATAATTGCTTCGCTAATATTACTATTACCGCAAACTGCAGAACTATGGGAATTTGTTAGTAATACTAATAATGAAATTGAAACTGAATATTGGTCAAATTTCTATCCTCGATTTTATCAGTTATCTATTGATAAAAAAATATACGGTATTAACAAATTACTTTCTATAAAAAGACACGTAACTGCATTAGACACCTCTTCACATTTTGTAAAGGAGCTACCAACTGAATTAATAATCAATATGTTATTTAAAGTTGCGCGAGAACCCTCAAATGAAAATTTCCGACTTCAAGGATATGAAATTGAATGGTTTTTCGATGAGTTAGATAATAGAGCAGATATAGATAAAAGTATTATGCCTCAACTAGAATGGTTTTATTTACCAATTCTAACTCGTTATGGAATAGGAAGGAGTCCAAAATATTTAGAGGAGGAACTTTCAAAAAACCCATCATTTTTTGTTGATGTTCTTAGTTGGATTTACAAACCACAAAATGATAGTGAGGATGGTATATTAGAAGAAAATATAACTGATGAGATGCGCTCAAATAGAGCAGAACTATCTTACGAGCTTCTCCAAAATTGGAAGAAAATTCCTGGTACTAATTCCGAAGGTATAGTTCAATATGATGAATTAAAAAGATGGATATGTTCTGCTCGTGAAATTGCAAAAAATAAACACAGACTAAATGTAGCAGATTTGCAAATAGGTAAGTTATTATGCGGTTCCCCACAAAGTTTGAATGATTGGTTACAAGATTCTATTTGTCAAATCATAGATGAAATTAATAGTGAAGAAATAAACGATGGCTTCTGTTCCGGTATTTTCAATAATCGAGGGGTTGTAACCAAATCATTTGGGGAAGGTGGTGGTCAGGAAAGATATTTAGCAGAAATATTTAAAAATAAAGCAAAAGAAATAGCAATTAAGTATCCAATAACCTCATCATTGCTCATTAGAATATCACATAGATATGAAGGCGAAGCTAAAAGAGAGGATGATCGATCTGAATTACAAGATTTAGAATATTAAATATTTAATGGCATTTAATCATCTTAAGCGATATTTTCTCCAACCCCCATCCATTTCGTTCTCTCCCACCCTCTTCTACCTTGTTAAGCTAAGTGCTTTTACTTAATTTTTCCCACTAAATTTTATGGACAATAGATGAATCAAGTGATTGATTTTCTAAATATACTTCTGCCCTTTGCTTATGCTGCTGCTTTTGCAATTTACTTTTATGACTTCATGAAGGGCGGCAAGAAATTTGCACATTCAAAAAGATTATTCCTTTTTCTTACTTTAATTATTCACAGCATCTACTTAATTCTCAGAACAATTGCGTTCAATCATCCACCGATAACAAACGTATTTGAAATTTTTACAGTGCTCGCATTTGCAATTTGCTTTGCATATTTCATTTTAGAGCTGCTGACAGATATTCGCGGTACCGGTCCATTTATCATCATCATTTCAATTATCTTTCAAATTATTTCCACACTTTTCATTGAAGATTTAACCGAAGTAAAAGAAGTGCTGCGAAGCAATCTTCTTGGTTCGCATGTGTTCAGTGCGTTAATTGGTTATGCAGGAATAACCATCTCCGCCGTGTATGGTTTGCTTTATTTAATTCTCTACAAAGAAATCAAATTGAATAAATTTGGTATTGTGTTTAACCGGCTGCCAAGTTTAGAGGTTTTGGAAACCTTAAGCTTTTATTCAGCAGTTATTGGTCTCGTAATGCTTACCATTGCAATTGTAATAGGAATTATTTGGCTGCCAAAAGCATTTCCAAAATTTTCTTTTGCCGATCCAAAATTAATTGGAACTTCAATCGTTTGGATTTTGTACGGATTAGGAATTGCCAGTAAATTATTCGGTAAATGGCGCGGACGAAAAGTTATTTTGTTTTCTATTATAGGATTTGTGCTTGCAATTCTTTCAACTATGCTCTCAAATTTTTTAGCACAAAGCTTTCACTCTTTTTACTAAGATATGAATCTTCTTTCAGTATCCATAAGTCACCACACCGCACCCGTTGAGCTGCGGGAAGCCCTTCATTTAAGTAATGAAGAGATTAAGACTTTTATCGAGGGCGCAAAAGGAAAACTTCTGACTGAAGGACTTGTTATCTCAACTTGCAACCGAACCGAGATATACGGTTTGCCGGTTAATGAAAATATCAGCCATTCGTTGATTCAAAATTTTATTTTAGGATTGAAACCCGCGCCAGAAGCTAAGGTGGAAAATTTTAATCATTACCTTTCGTATGATGCGGTAAAACAATTGTTCAAAGTAATTACGGGAATTGATTCACTTCTTATTGGCGATAATCAAATTTATCATCAAGTAAAAGATTCCATACACATCGCAGAAGAAATGAAGTTCACAGGATTCTTGACTCAAAAACTTTTTGATACGGCAATAAAAACCGGCAAACGCGCAATTTCCGAAACCGGAATTAGCGACGGTGCTGTTACTGTAAGCTACGCCGCAGTTCAGTTAATCGAGAAAATATTTTCTAATCTTTCAAAAAAATCTGCTTTAGTAATCGGTGCTGGCGAAACAGGTGAAATAGCAGCCAAACACTTAAGAGAAAGAGGAATAGGTAAACTTGCAATTACCAATAGAACTTTTGAAAGAGGAAATCGTCTTGCCGAAACACTTCAAGCAAGAATAATTCCATTTGAAAATTTCAAAACATCTCTTCATGAGTTCGACATAATTATCAGCGCTACAAGTTTTGAAGGTTTGATTCTTTCCAAAGATGAAATCCGGTCGGCAATGAAGAAGCGAAATTTTGCTGATCTTGTTATTACTGATATTGCTGTGCCCAGAGATATTGATCCGGCTTGTAAAGAAATTGATTATGTATTTTATCATGATATAGATTCTCTCAACATTATAGTTGAGCAAAACCTTTTAAAACGCCGTTCACAAATTCCGAAAGTTGAAAAGATAATCGAAGAGGAACTAAAAAACTTTTTTGATTGGTATCATTCATTGGAGGTTGCTCCAACAATTAAAAGTCTGCGCGATTATTTTGAAAATGTTCGGCTTGAAGAAGTTGAGAAGAATAAAAATAAATTTTCAAATGAAGATCAGGAAAAGCTAGAGATTGTTACAAAGCGCATAATTAACAAAATACTCCATCAGCCGACAGTTGAACTGAAAAAGCTGACCGAAGGAGAAAACAAGCATGATGAAACTGCGGCTAAAGTCGGTATTATTCGTGAAATTTTTGGAATTGATAACCGTAATTCGAATGAAGAGAAATAGTTGAAAACAGAAATTGTTATTGGTTCTCGCGGCAGCGAATTGGCGCTTTGGCAGGCTAATTTTGTCAAACGTGAATTAGAAAAAAGAAATAAAAACCTTAAAGTTGAAATCAAGATTATTAAAACAAAAGGTGATAAAATTCTTGATGTTGCTCTTTCTAAAATTGGTGACAAGAATCTATTCACAAAGGAACTTGAAACTGCTTTGCTGAAAAAAGAAATTGATCTTGCCGTTCATAGCTTAAAAGATTTGCCGACAGAAATTCCGTATGGATTGAAATTAGCCGCAGTATCAAAACGCCACGACGTTGAGGATGTT
Organism: uncultured Ignavibacteriaceae bacterium; assembly: GCA_964391015.1. Taxonomy (GTDB): domain Bacteria; phylum Bacteroidota; class Ignavibacteria; order Ignavibacteriales; family Ignavibacteriaceae; genus XYD12-FULL-36-8. Next base: position 694 of record CAYMKU010000069.1, on the reverse strand, counting down.
CTCATTTCACGAAAAAAAGGAACAACGATTTTTTCGCTTAAAGAAAACGCAGTTGTTGGAACAGGTTCGTTGAGAAGAAAATCCCAACTTCTTCACCTTCGCCCGGATATTAGAACCGAAGAAATTAGAGGGAATGTTCCAACGAGGATAAAAAATTTTCTCAATTCAAATTGGGATGCGATAATTTTAGCCCGTGCAGGTGTCGAACGATTGAAGCTGAACAAATACATTTCTTCCTTTATCTCAACAGATTTAATGCTACCAGCGGTTGGACAGGGTGCTTTAGGAATTGAAATTCACGAGGATAATAAAGTTGTGAATGAAATTGTTCAATCAATTCACCATGAAGAAACCCACAAAGCAATTTTAGCCGAGCGATCTTTGTTAAAAACTCTTGAGGGTGGGTGTCAGGTTCCGATTGGTGCTTTTGCAGAAGTTAAATCAACAGGACTTTATCTCGATGCAATTGTTAGTTCGCTTGATGGAAGCTTAACATTTAGAAAAAGGATGCGTGGTAGAAAAAGTAATTCTGAACAACTCGGAAAACAGTTAGCAAAAGATTTGCTAAAAGCTGGTGCAAAAGAAATCCTTGATGAAATATATAATCAAAGAAATAAGGATTTAAAGCCAGTTTGATGGATTCTGAACTGCCATTAAAGAATAAAATAATTATCCTTACCAGAAGTACCGAACA
>CAYMKU010000068.1:0-10410 GCA_964391015.1 uncultured Ignavibacteriaceae bacterium | reverse complement strand
ACCAATATGAAGTAATGCCATTTGCTTGAAGTGCACCAAGTGCCCAATCAATAAAAAACATTGCAGCGAAAAATATTATGTATTTCTTGAGTGTCATTTATTTACAACTCCATTTCCATTTTCTAGGGTGTCACGGTCGTACCGTGACAAAATACAGTCTGTCATGGAATCGTCCATGACAACCATGTAAAGAGGCACATACAATAAGGACACGATACATTGTGTCCCTACAATTTTTTTATCTGAGGAGAATCATTTTCTTTGTTTCTATTAACGAACCGGCACGCAATTGGTAAAAGTACACTCCGCTTGGTAAGCTTGCTGCATTCCATGTTACCTCATAAGTGCCTGGAGATTTTTCTTCATTAACTAAAGTTTCTATTTCATTGCCGAGTATATCATAAACTTTTAATTGTACGGACACAGCGCGCTGTGTCCCTACTGATGGAATACTATACTTTATTTTTGTACTTGGATTAAATGGGTTGGGATAATTCTGCGAAAGCAAAAACTCTTTCGGCACTTCATCAGTTTGTTCTTCATTAACAAATGTTACACCGCCGTTTGTGGTTTTTAGAATTGTGCCATTGTATCCCACAACCCAACCAATATTTTCATTAACAAAATACACGCTTTCTAAATTACTCCAGGTGCCACTTGATTGAGAAATCCAATTTGTACCGCCATTTGTTGTTCGTAGTATTGTTCCATGCTCACCAACCACTGTAGCGTTATTGGCATTTATTAGGCAAACACCGCTTAACCAATTTGTTGTATCGCTTATTTGCCTCGTCCAGATTTCTCCTCCATTTGTTGTGCGCAAGATAGTTGGACCAGCAACTACGATTCCATTATTTATATCACTGAAGGAGACAGCATTCAAACCATATGTCGTTCCGATTGTTTGTGGTGTCCAAGTTTCTCCCCCATTTGTCGTACGTAAGATAAAATAACTACCAACCGCTGTCCCATGCTTTAAATCGCTGAAGGAGACGTCCTTTAACCCATGAGTTATACCGCTTGTTTGTGGTGTCCAAGTCGTGCCGCTGTTTGTTGTGCGCAGAATTGTTCCATGTGCACCCACTATAGTACCATTATTTACATCACTGAAACAGACATCAGACAAATCGACTGTTGTTCCACTAATTTGTGTTTCCCAAGTCAATCCCCTATTTGTAGTATGTAAAATTGTTCCAAACCAACCAACTGCCGTTCCATTATATTCATCGCTGAAGGAGACTCCTTGTAAAGCGTATGTTATCCCACTTGTTTGTGATGTCCAAGTTGTTCCCCCATTGGTTGTATTTAGGATTGATCCATCCCAACAGACTACTGTTCCGTTATTTGAATCAACAAATGATAAACTTAGCAAAATACCTAATGCGCCAATTTTTCGTTTTGTCCAAGTTGTTCCTCCATTCGTTGTTTGTAGAATCACTCCATACTCACCGACTGCACATCCATTGTTTACATCACTGAATGAGACACTATTTAAACTATTTGTAGTCCCACTTGTTTGGATAATCCAGTTTGTTCCTCCATCTGTTGTGTGTATGATTGTTCCATCCCAACCGACTATGGTACCATTATTTACATCGCTGAAAAAGACACTACCTAACCTACTTATCGACCCACTAATGGTTTGTTGTGCCCAAGTTATTCCAGCGTTCGTTGTGCGTAATATTGTATAACCACCAACCACTGTCCCGTTATTTATATCGCTAAAAAAAACACTTATCAAGGCACCCCATGTGCCGCTGTTTTGTGTTGTCCAAGTTTCTCCCCCATTTGTTGTGTGGAGGATTAGGCCATCCCAACCTACTGCAGTAACATTATTTGCATCATTGCAATAGACACCTCGCAATTCATTAATTGTCTCACTGTTTTGTTTTGTCCAAGTCATTCCACCATTTGTAGTGTGTAAGATTGTTCCCAGAATACCAACCACCGTTCCATGGTTTGTATCACTAAACGAGACACCAAACAAAGTGTTTGTAGTTCCGCTTGCCTGAGGAAGCCAGGCTATTCCTCCATTAGTGGTTCTGAGAATTGTGCCTCCCTCTCCAACAGCCGTACCGTTATTTACATCGCTAAAGGAGACACCCCCCAACCAATTTGTTGTTCCGCTATACTGTGTTATCCAATTAATTCCACCGTCAGTAGTTTTTATAATGGTTCCCAAATCTCCAACAGCCCAGCCAGTATTTGAATTAATGAAATCAACTGAATTTAGAGTATTACCTTGTGGCAGCGGGTTCTGCCAAAACCATTGTGCGGTCAATGTGGTAGGAAAGTAAATACTAATTACTGTCAGTAGTAAAATTATTTTCTTCATAACTGCTCCCTCAAAGATTACTTTGCGTTTAACCCCACCTCGTTCCTCCCCTTTACCAAAGGGGAGGATGAAGGAGGGGTTTATTTTTACGCATTAAAAATATATTATATTCCTTCTAACATCAATGTAGGGGCATGATGCATCATGCCTTGCCTTTTATGTTTGACTATTACATTTCAGCGTAATAAAATCATCTTCCTTGTCTCAACAAACTCACCAGCACACAACTGATAGAAATATACTCCGCTTGGCAGGTTTGCTGCATTCCATGTTACCTCATAAGTGCCAGGTGATTTTTCTTCATTAACCAATGTTTCTATTTCATTGCCGAGTATATCATACACTTTAAGTGTTACGAACCCCACCTCGTTCCTCCCCTTTGGCAAAGGGGAGGATGAAGGAGGGGTTGAATACTTAATTTTTGTACTTGGGTTAAATGGGTTGGGGTAATTCTGTGAAAGTAAAAACTCTTTTGGCATTTCATCAATCTGTTCTTCGTCAACAAATGTTACACCGCCGTTGGTGGTGTGGAGAATTGTACCACCATCAGCTACAATCCATCCAGAATATTCATTTACAAAATAAACAGAGTTTAGCCATTGCCCGGTCCAACTTGTTTGATGGTCCCAACTCATTCCACCATTTGTGGTTTTTAAGATGCTACCTACACTTCCGACAATCCAACCAATACTCCGATCAATAAACTTAATTTTGCTACCCCCAACTTGTTGAGTGCTCCAATTTTCTCCCCCATTAGTTGTTCTGAATAGCAAACCGTTAGTAGTAACCCATCCTGTATCTTGATTTAGAAAAAAAACAGACTCTAATATTACATTTACACCAGTGTACTTAGATATCCAATTTAGACCACCATCGGTAGTTTTAATAAATACTTGACCTTCAAAACCTCCTCCAGCTGCAAACCCAATATTTTGATTAATAAAAAAAACGGAATTTAATTCTTGATGATTTATTGGGGCATTTTGATAAATCCAGTTTATTCCACCATTTGTCGTTTTTAATATTTGACCATTCTCCCCAACACACCAACCTGTGTTCTGATCAAGGAAAACTATCGAGTTTAATTCACCAAGGGGACCATCATAGACTAATATCCAGCTTGCACCTCCATTCGTGGTTTTATGAATATTGTCACTTATATCTACAACCCAACCAATATTTTCATCAATAAAGTATAACGAATTAATATAAACGTTCGCTCCGATTGTTTGCTGCATCCAGTTAACTCCACCATTAGTAGTTTTTAAAATAGTACCTTCATGGCCAACAACCCAGCCAATATTTTGATCAATAAAATATACATCCTTTAGTAGTGCATCCGTTACTCGTTCCTTAGATTCCCAAACAGTTCCACCATCAGTAGTTTTAAATATTGCACCATATACGCCAACTGCAAATCCATTATATTGATCAGAAAAAGAAATACTAAAAAACCCATTGCTGGAGTCTTGACTTAATATAATCCAACTTGTACCTCCATCTTCGGTTTTTAATATCGTTCCATAGCCCCCTGTAGCAAATCCGAAATTTGGATCGATAAATTGGATCGACCTTAGCGAACTAATGACACCACTGTTTTGACTTGCCCAATTCGTTCCCCCGTTAGTGGTATTAAAGATTTCACCACTATCACTTACAACCCAACCATAATCTGAATTTATAAAGAACACAGACCATAACATTTTATTGGTATTACTGTTTTGAGTTATCCAATTTATTCCACCATCCGTAGTTCGCAATATTTTACCTGCAGATCCGACAGCCCAACCTATGAATTGATTTAAGAATTGAACTGAGTTTAGCCAATAAACACTCCCATACGGTTGTTTTGTCCACGAATTACCGCCATTTGTTGTTCGCAGTATACCATCAGTAAGGCCAACTATCCAACCATTATTTACATCTATGAAGTCAACACTTAATAAAAGATTAGTAATCCCGCTTATTTGTGCCGCCCAAGTTAATCCGCCGTTAGTTGTTCTAAGAACTGTTCCAGTTGAACCAACTACCCAGCCATTATCTTGGTCAACAAAACTCGCTGAATACAAAGCTTGCTTGGTGCTGCTCTCTTGATTTACCCAATTTACTCCACCATCGGATGTTTTAATAATCGTTCCATCGTATCCAACTGCCCACCCAGTCAAATTGTTAATAAATTCAACATCTCGTAAGTGATTTCCTTGCGGTAAAGGGTTCTGCCAAAACCATTGTGCGGTTAATGTGGTAGGTAAGTAAATACTAATTACTGTAAGTAGTAAAATTATTTTCTTCATAATGCTCCCTCAAAGTTTATTTTGCATCTAACCCCACCTCGTTCCTCCCCTTTGCTAAGGGGAGGATGAAGGAGGGGTTTATTTTTACTTTTCAAAAATATGTTTAATTACATCAAGATGAAATTGGTTTCTTGGTTATCACGGTCGCACCGTGACAAAGTATAGTCTGTCATGGAGTCGGAGTCTGTCCGAGAACCACAAAATATATTTAGTGTGCATAAAAAACAGTTCCCTCGCTTAATTTGATAGCACGGGATTTATTCCGTTAATCATGTACTTTAATATCTTCTTGATATTGTATGCTGTGCATATAATACTAAACTCTGTTTTTACTTTTTCTAATCCCCGTAATAAAAATCTTCTAAATTCCATTATGTGTTTTATCTGTGCAAATACCGGCTCTACTGTTGCAATCCTTTTTTTATACTTTAGCCTACCTTCACTGCTCAATAGCTTTCGACGCATTACCTGCTTGAACTGATCATTCTCATATATCTGGATCTGTCTGTATTTTGACCAATCATGTATTATGCACTCTCTTGATTTTTGACAACCAACACATTCTCTGCCTTTGTATATTCTAAACCGTACGCCATTTCGTGAAGTTGTTCTTTCATATTCTAATATTTTATCCTCTGGGCAGATATATTCATCTTTATTTTTGCTCTTTATAAACCTTCTTCTGTCATAACTTCCTATCCTTTCATTGCCAGATTTATCAGTCTCATATTCTAGGCGGCTTTCCGGTAAATATGCGTCTATATCATTCTTCTCTATGTATAGGTATGTTTCCCCGCTGTAATAACCCGCATCTGCTGATACTTCTTTGGGGTAAATAGATGTGTTCTCTATTACTTTTTCATACATATCAGAAAATAAATAATTATAGTTTGGTTCTTTTCTTACATCACATGCTGTTATTATTTGACTGTCTGAATCCACTGCAAGCTGGCTGTTATAACTTACATCTATTCCACCATTACTCGTTTTCATAAATCTTGCGTCATTATCCGTAAGATTAATACGCTTCTGGTTTGTTTCTCTGAGCTTTTCTTTTGCTTGCTTTATTTTTTCTATCAGTTTCTCTTTAGTGTTTATTTCCTCCGGCATTTCGTAACCGCTTTTTTCTTCGCCATATTTATTGTCCTCTTGACGATCAATCTCTTCTGCCCGATCAAGCATATGTTTTACTTGTTCTTCATAACTTATTAATTCATCTTCATTCTTCGTCTTTTTCTTTGAGGCATTTGCTTTGATCTTGCTTCCGTCTATTGATATGTGTCCCAAGCTAATCATTCCTAATCGCTTGCATATCATTAGCACTTGTCCAAAACAATCTTGTATGTGCTTTCTTTTATTCAGCCTGAAGTCACTTATTGTTCTGAAATCTGGTATTTGCATCCCGCTCAAGTACATGAAACTGACATCGGTCTTGATTCTTTCTGCTAATTTTCTGGAACTCCTTATTCCCATGCTGTATCCATAAATCAATATCTTTATTAGCATTTTTGGATGGTATGCTGGTTGTCCCTCTTCGCTGTAACTATTGTATAGCTCCTTAAATTCTAATGATTCTATTATGCCGTCTATTCCTCTTACTATGTGATCTTCTGCTATCAACTCCGCAATTGATTGTGGCAGCAATGTTCCTTGGTTTTGTTGATATGGCTTAAATTTCATTTTCTCCTTTTAGATTTTTCTTCAGCCATAATTTATTAATTATTTGATTATCATCCTCAAGTTCTCGGACAGACTCGTCGTCCATGACAGCCATGCAATGACGGCATTCGGGTAGCAATTAGGACACGATTCATCGTGTCCTTACAAGGTTAGGTTTCTTCTCAAATTTGGGAAATGTGTGCTTACACTCACTCGTTATCCTTTTTCTGGAACTCGTTATCTAATTTCTTTTGCTCATTATCCTTTTTCTGAAGCTCATTATCCAATTACTTTCACTCATTATCTTTTTTCTGAAGCCCGTTATCCAATTACTTTCGCTCATTATCCTTTTTCTGGTGCTCGTTATCCAATTACTTTTGCTCATTATCCTTTTTCTGAAGCTCGTTATCCAATTACTTTTGCTCATTATCCTTTTTCTGAAGCTCGTTATCCAATTTCTTTTGTTCATTATCCTTTTTCTGAAGCTCATTATCCAATTACTTTTACTCATTATCCTTTTTCAGTAGCTAATTGGCACAATGTATGTTTCAAATGTATAATTGATTTTTATAAAAAATATTAGTAATTAGAAAAAGAGAATTGCAGGTTACTGAAAACTACAAGTGAGCCTGCAAAAATAATTTTAGATTAACCATAAATAGAGGGGCACTGGCAATAAATATTGTTCGGACTGCTCCCATAACAAATCAATCAATAATAAATGGGAGTTATATATGGCATCTACATCTGAAAAATCCTTCGCACAACGTTACACCAAAGCACGTGAGTTAGTTGAGTACCTTACAACTATCACGGACTATGCACCCACCTCTCCTGATCTTGAAACCCCGAAGCTGACCGAACTGCTCAACATAATTGATACGGCAAATTCTGAAGTTTCCTCAAAGCTTTTTGCTGTTCAATCCGAACGAGATGCACGGTATGCACTTATAAGAGGTGATAACGGTTTGATAAAACGCGTTTGTCAAATCCGTGATTACATTGCATCGGTTTTACCGGAAGGAAAGAAAGCAAAAGACTTCTTGCGTGCACAAAAAATTGTTCAAAGGATGCGGGGCAAGCGTCTTACTAAAAAACCTCCGTTAAATCCTGACGGCAGCGTACCAAAAACAATCTCAGTGATGGAACTAAGCTTTGGTTCTCTTTATGGCGGCGGCAAGGAATTATTGGAACTGATAAAAGCAGTATCTAACTATGCACCGAGCAACGCTAATTCTTCCATTGCTAATTTCACTGCGTTCCTAACTGAAGTTGATGCAAAGAACTCGTCGGTATCACAAAAGTATGAACAGTATGACGGCTCAATAGAATCTCGTGCAAAATTGTATGATGAGCTTCAGTCAAGAATAACAAAAGTTAAGCTTGCATTAGCCGCACAGTATGGTAAAAGTTCGAATGAGTATAAGGATGTTGTGAAGTACTGAACGCTTCCCTCACCCTCCCCTTTAGTAAAGGGGAGGGACGGGGTGGGGTTTGTTATCTTAGCAATATCATCTCCTTTTAAAGGAGAGGGAACGGTTACGGATTATTTGGAATTCGTTATCACTTCGTGTTTCATACTATTCTGCATAAATAATTTCCCAAGGTCTAAACTTTTTTGATAAGTCGATAATAATCAATATTTTATTTATGCAAGATGCAAATAATATACTAACTAATTAAATGTAGAGAACGTAATGAAGTATCCGGTTTTAAAAAATTTTATTGGGGGGAAATTTGCTGCATTTAACGGTGAATTCTTAGATGTTCAATGCCCGCTCGATGGCAGTATAATTTCTTCCGTCCCAATATCAAATTCTGAAACAGTTAATCAAGCAGTAATAGCCGCTCAGAAAGCCTTCCCTGCTTGGTCTGCAACTCCAATTAAAGAGCGCACACAAATTTTTTTCAAGTATAGAACTCTTCTTGAGAAAAACCTAAATGAGCTTGCTGAATTGATCCATGAAGAAAACGGCAAGACAATCTCTGAAAGCATAGCTGAAATAGAAAAAAGCATAGAGGTTACCGAATTTGCGTGTTCACTTGAGCAGCTTGCTGCTGGTGAGGTAATGGAAGTAAGCAAAGGAGTTGAATGCAGAGTTGAACGTTTTCCGGTTGGAGTTGTTGCTTGTATTACTCCCTTCAATTTTCCCAATATGGTTCCAAATTGGACAATACCGAATGCACTTGTCTTAGGTAATTGTATGATTCTTAAACCATCAGAACTTGTTCCGATAAGTGCAAACAGAATAGCTGATCTATTAAAAGAAGCCGGACTGCCTGATGGTGTGTTCAATGTTGTTCATGGTGCAAAAGAAACTGTAGAAGCAATTTGTGATCATCCGGGAATTCAAGCTGTTTCATTTGTAGGTTCTACAAAAGTTGCGAAGATTGTTTATGCTCGTTCAACATCAAATCTTAAGAAAGCATTAACACTCGGCGGTGCTAAAAATCATTTAATAGTTTTGCCAGATGCCAATGTTGGAATGACTGCCTCTAATGTTGCCGCATCTATGTCCGGATGTGCAGGACAAAGATGTATGGCAGCATCAGCAATGGTAGCCGTAGGATCGGTTAATCATATTATTTCACAACTTGTAGAAGAAGCTAAAAAAATTATTCCCGGTAAAAATCTTGGCTCTGTAATTTCCAAACAAGCAAAAGAAAGAATAGAAAATTATATTACTGAAGCGGAACGTGACGGAGCTAAAATTCTTCTGGATGGAAGAAATTATAAAGTTGAGGGAAAAGAAAATGGTTTTTATGTCGGTCCAACTGTAATTGATTATGTTAAGCCTGAAATGCGTATTGCAAAAGAAGAAGTCTTTGGCCCTGTACTTGCGATAATACGAACAGAAAATATTGATTCAGCATTATCAATTCAGCAAAGTTCTTTATACGGTAATGCTGCTGCAGTATTTACTCAGAGCGGGGGAATGGCAAGATATATTTCCGAACGTGCAAGTGCCGGAATGATTGGAGTTAATATAGGCGTGCCTGTTCCAAGAGAACCTTTTTCTTTTGGCGGATGGAATGAATCGAAATTTGGGACTTGTGATATTACAGGAAAGAGCTCGATAGAATTTTGGACAAAGTTGAAAAAGACTACAGTTAAATGGAATCCTGAATCGCAAATAAACTGGATGAGTTGAACGTAGTATTTAGTAAGTAGAAATTAGTATGTAGTGGACAAATGAATAATATTAAAGAATATGGTGGTTATAAAGATTTGAAAGTATTTCAAACTGCATATAAACTTTCTTTAGAAATTTTTGAACTGACAAAAAATTTTCCGAAAGAAGAAAAGTATTCATTGGTTGATCAAATCAGAAGGTCATCAAGATCTATTTGTGCAAATATTGCAGAAGCCTGGTCTAAAAGAAAATATCCAAAGTTGTTTATTAGTAAACTTATTGATTCCGCCGGCGAAACTGGTGAGACCGAAGTCTGGATTGATTTTTCTTTTGATCATAGATATATCAGCGAAGAACAAAAAAATAAATTAGTATCTAACTGTAATGAGGTAGGTAAGATGTTAAACAGTATGACCCGTCAGCCGGAAAAATTTTGTTATTGATGTCTTCATACTACCTACTACTTACTAATTACTTTTTTAATAAAAGAAAGGTACCAATATGAGCAGAATAGTTCGTGGTGGATTAATCCAAGCTACATTATCAATGTCATCTGAACAACCAATTGAAAAGATTAAACAATCTATGATTGAAAAACATTTAAGTATGATTGATGAAGCGGCGAAAAAAGGTGTACAGGTTTTATGTATGCAGGAACTCTTTTATGGCCCGTATTTTTGTGCAGAACAAAAAACTAAATGGTATTCACTTGTTGAAAAAATTCCGGATGGACCAACAACTAAATTAATGCAGGAAGTTGCAAAAAAATATTCAATGGTAATTATTGTTCCTATTTATGAAGAAGAAATTAAAGGAGTCTATTATAACACTGCTGCAGTGATTGATGCGGACGGGAAATATTTAGGTAAATACAGGAAACATCATATTCCGCATTGCGATCCTGGATTCTGGGAAAAATTTTATTTCAAACCTGGCAATCTTGGCTTCCCTGTATTTCAAACTGCTTATGCAGATATCGGTGTTTATA
>CAYMKU010000067.1:0-10913 GCA_964391015.1 uncultured Ignavibacteriaceae bacterium | reverse complement strand
TATTGAATGACGAGCTTAATCTCTTTGATAAAATTGAAGTGCTGGATCATCCCCGCTTCATAATGCAGTACAGGAAAACACATGTTAATGAATATATCCAGAAATATATTTTGACGATGAACATGTCGTTAGAATGAAAGTTCTTATGAGTTTACATGAAGCAAATATTTACCTCTTGGTGCATCATCCTTTTTCAACAGTGATTACAAACTCTCTTTTAATTTTAAGTTTTCTCATCTTTGAGCCAAGAGTCTTTCCGTTAATCCCCAGAAGCTGAGCAGCACTCTTTTCGCCGGTTACTTTTCCATTAGCAATTTTTAAAGCGTTCATAATATGCTCTTTTTCATTATCCACTAATGTTTTGAATGATTTGATATCGGGTTCCCTTTGCAACAGGCTGCTTCCCAATAATCTTTCGAAGTTTAAACTTGAACCTTCTGAAACAATAATTGCCCTCTCGATAATATGTTCCAATTCACGCACATTGCCAGGCCAGCCATAGTTATACAGTATATCTAAATCAATTTTCTTAATTGATTTTAATTCCTTCCCTAATTTCTTTGAATATTTATCTATGAAATATTTTACGAGCAAAGGTATATCATCTTTTCTTTCACGAAGCGGTGGAACGACAATGGGGAATACATTCAGTCTGAAAAATAAATCAGAACGAAATTTTCCTTGTTCAATTTCTTTTTCTAAATCGCGGTTAGTAGCCGCAACAATTCGCACATCAGAATGAATTGTGCTTTTACCGCCAAGACGCTCAAACTCTTTTTCCTGTAAAACACGTAGCAGCTTTGCTTGAATTTCAAGCGGTAATTCTCCAATCTCATCCAAAAATATTGTGCCTCCGTTCGCGACTTCAAATTTTCCTATTCTTCTCTCGAAAGCTCCGGTAAAGCTTCCTTTCTCATGCCCAAATAATTCTGATTCAATCAATTGAACGGGTAGAGCAGCACAATTTACAGTGATGAAAGCATTCTCTTTTCGGTTTGATAAATTATGAATTGCCCTTGCTATTAATTCTTTACCAGTTCCTGTCTCGCCCAAAATCAAGACTGTCGCATCAAGCGGGGCTACTTGCTTTACTTTATTAAACGCTAAGTTAATTGGCTGACTGTTGCCGACTATTTCCTGAATGTTATTAGTTAAATTGATTTCATCCAATAAGAAATTCTTTTCCTGTTCCAGTTTTTTTGTTAATATTTTTATTTCTTCAAAGGCATAAAAATTAGATAATATAAGACCTAAATAAGGCAATAGATTCATCGCAAGATCAATTTCACTTAACCCGAAAAATGTTTTTCTGTTTTTGGCAAATACTAATTCCAATGTGGTTTCATCTTTCATTTCCGCATATGGAAATCTTCTGCCTAATACCAGAGTTAGCCCACCCAAATTTCCAAATGAATAATGGAGAATCAATAAGGAATTAATTGACTCTTTTTCTTTCAACTGCTTTAAATGCGAAAATTGTTCGCACAGTTTATTGAACTCCTCACCGGATACTTCTAAGCATTTTTGTCCATTCTTTCCGTCAACTTTGTTTTTCATCGTCATCAAAAATAAAGAAATACTTCGGGATAGTGTTATCATCTTGAACCGGCCATTTTCATCCTTAGTAAGTGACAATGTGCTTGACAAATCCATAGTCTTATACTCTGAATGAAAAGCGATATAATTACATGGGACCAGCTTATCTGCCTCGTCAGCTATCTTTATAAATATTTCTTCTTTATCCCTGATTGTCACAAGATCAGTAAGTAAACCAAGCTGTATCTCCTTTTCTTCTTCTCTGCGTTTTACTTCATGATAGGAATTAATAATTTTAATAACAGAGCCAATTACATTAGCAATCTTCAGTAAATAGTCTTCATCCTTTTCATTAAGATTTGTCTGCTCCAAAGCTAGGATAAGAAATCCGATAAGTTCACCTCCGGTTCTTATCGGAATTAAGGAAAGTTTATTGATTCTCATCTCCTCAAACACGTCTTTCAATGAAGATTGTCTTTCATTCATAGGCTGAAGTAAATGGAAATGTTTTACTTCCAGCAGTGTTGTCTGAGGTTCAGACAGTGAAAGATTGAAAGGAATTGAATTGACAGGAAATGTTTTCTGCCATACCAATGAATCCTTTAATTTTTTACCCTCTTCAATCTTAACAATCAGTAGTCCGAGATTTTCTTTTGTTTTATCAAACAGCACTCCTCCGCCGATTTTAATTCCATAAAATTCGTGCAGCTTCTGAAAAATTATATATAGTAATTCTTCTCTCTCCTTTATCATCGCAACATCGTTGTTGATAGAAACTAAAAAAGATAAATCTTCATTAATAGTTTTCATTCTCATTCCTAAATAAAATTAATTGCTCTTATTTAAGGAAGAAAAATAAGCCATCGCTTTTATTTAAGCAATTATTGGGCAGAATTGTTCGAAAATTGAAAAAATTGCGACTTTTATTTGGTTAAGAATGATGGCATTCATTGTGAATTATTTCTATCAAAATTTAATATGCTTTTAAAATGAATCAATTAGAAAAAAAGGTTAAAGAAAGCGAAGCACAAAGTCGAATAATGAAACAAAATTTTGATGGCAAAGCGGAGAACGTAAAATTAGTTCTGAAAAAAATAGCTGAGAAAATTTTTAAAATTTCATTAACAGCAATCTACTTAATCATATTGATTCATTTTGTATTAAAACCGCTAATAGAATTTTTTGTAATGCTTGAACACTATATATATGCAAACATTATGAAATATTTATTTAATTAAATAATGATGCAAGAATTAAATCAATTTAACCAAACACAATCTTTAACAAACAAAGGTGAAAAAAATGAAAGAAGTAATTGAAAAAGGCATTAACCTGGGAATAGGATTTGCTGAAACGACAAAAGAAAAAGTCGAACGCCATGTGGATGAGTTGATTAGAAAGGGTCAACTAGTAAAGGAGGAAAAGTCAAAAGCTGTAAAAGCATTACTTGATACTCTTGAAAAAAATGAAAAGGAGTTAGAAGAAAAAACAAGTGCAGCTATCAATGAAACAATAAACAATTTTGGACTAGCTTCTAAAAAAGAGCTCGACAATTTGAAAGAAACAGTATCGGATCTTCAGAAAAAAGTTAATTCTTGATAGGCTGAAGAAGACAAATCGATTTGAAAAAACTCTCAGTTAAAGTAAAAGATAAACCATGAAAAAACCCATACGCAGACGCTTTAAAAATTTAAATCGATACCAGGAAATTCTGAGAGTTTTTTTCAAATACGGTTTCGATGATATTGTTAGTAAGCTTGACATTGCTAAACGTATACGAATTGATAAGAATCAACTTTCAATTCAAAACAATAACCCCAATTCTCTTAGTTCTTCAGAACGCTTACGAATGGCATTCGAAGAATTAGGAGCAACTTTCATAAAATTAGGGCAAATGCTAAGTCTGCAGTCAGATATTATTCCTGCAGAGCTTGCCGGAGAGTTATCGAAATTACAGGACAGCGTGCAGAAAGATGAAACTGAAAAAATCAAATTAGTTTTACTCAAAGAGTACGGTAAGCCAGCAAACGAAGTTTTTTCAGAATTTGATGAGACTCCTATTGCTGCTGCATCAATTGCACAAGTTCATAAAGCCAAATTAAAAACCGGCGAAGTTGTTGCAGTAAAAGTTTTGCATCCGGGTGTTGAAGATAAAATTGAATCGGACCTTGAGATTTTAAAGAATCTATCCAGATTGATTGAAAATCGTATTCCCGAGAGTAAGCCCTATCAGCCAGTTGAAATCATAAAAGAATTTGAGAAGTCAATAAAGAAGGAACTTAACTTGGTTCTCGAAGGACAAAATATAGACACCTTTCGGAATTATCTTCAGGATGACCCGACTATCAAAATACCATTTGTTTATTGGGAGTATTCTACCGAAACCGTTTTAGTAACGGAATTTATTAACGGGATTAAAATGTCTAATCTTCTGAATAACGAAGTATCCGATATTGATCGCAAACAAGTTACAATGAATGCAGCTAATTCATTGATGAAGCAGATTTTTGAAATAGGAATTTTTCACGCAGATCCGCATCCGGGAAATATCTTTGTCTTATCAGGTAATATTATTGCTCCGATTGACTTTGGTAATGTAGGCAGAATTGATGATGACCTGCGAAATGCTTTCACCGAAATGATCATGGGAATAGTAGATCAGGATCCTCAACGGATTACCAGGACTTTAGTAAGCATTGATTTTGTTAATGATCATACTAACCTGCGTGCATTAAAAATTGATTTAATGGAATTTATTCATCATTACTATAAAGTTCCATTAGACAGAATTAATCTGTCTAACCTGATGGATGAATTCATTGAAATACTCCGGACACATCAGATCAAATTACCAGCGGATCTGAGTGTATTAATCAGAACACTTGCAATATCTGAAGCCGTTGCAAGAGAATTATATCCTCAGTTTAATTTCGCTGAAATATTAATTCCTTTTGCAAAGAAGGCATACCTAAACAAATTTAATCCCTTTACCAGCTATCGATCTTTAATCAGAGCAGCAGAAGAAGGTTTTGATTTACTGAAGAAACTGCCTGAGGATATACATAGCATTCTTTACAAATTCCGCAATGATAAATTCATAATAAACTTTAAACATCAGGGGCTTGAGGAATTTGGGAGAAGAATTGATTCTTCAAGTAATCGTCTTTCCTTTGCAATAATTATTGCAGCCCTCATAATAGGTTCATCTATAATAATGTATTTGGGTAAAGGAAATCTTCTTTTGAGCTATCCGGTTATTGGAATTATTGGGTTTCTAAGTGCCTCTGTCTTAGGTGTGTGGCTGCTGATCGGAATTATGAGATCAGGGAAGCTGTAATCAACCAAGAGAACTAAACTATAACGTATAAAATAATTGAATGAGACAACGAAATGAACCTTGTAATAATTGAAACAGAAAAAAACTCTCATATGAAAACAGAAAGCCAAAAAAGCTCTGAAGGTCTAATAAAAATAAAAGGTGAACACCTTATCGAAAGAATAATCAGAATCGGACGCATTAACGGGTTAAGAAAAGTATTTTGCATAATTAATTCACCCGAACCGGAACTTGAGCATTACCTTTCAACAAACAATTTCGGAATTCCGACAAAACTTATTGTATCTCATCAAGAAAGTTATATGCACATTTTATTTGCATTGACATCTGTTCACAATAAAGAACCATTTTTTCTTGCAAATACAAATTCTTTTTTTCTCGAAAGTGAATTCTCGGAGTTTGTTTCTT
Organism: uncultured Ignavibacteriaceae bacterium; assembly: GCA_964391015.1. Lineage (GTDB taxonomy): Bacteria > Bacteroidota > Ignavibacteria > Ignavibacteriales > Ignavibacteriaceae > XYD12-FULL-36-8. The sequence goes on along the minus strand of CAYMKU010000067.1, from coordinate 5,632 downwards.
ATTCATTACTGCAGGAAAATGCCGACGGAACTATTGCTGTAACTAGACACATTAATGATGCAAAACCGCTTGGTGTAGCAATGGATGATGAAGATTCAATTTTAAAATTCAATCATTCAAAGGATGGTTACAGCTGGTTTAATGGTGGTATTTATTATTTCTCCCCCAAGATTTTGAGCAGGACGAATTATGCTTTCCAGGCGGGGATAGATAAGATAGAACAATTCTTACAGTTATTAATAGTGGATGGATATATTCTTAAAGGATTTTCATTTGCAAAAATTATTAAGGTTAAAAATGCTGCTGATATCATTACAGCAGAAGATTTGATTAGACTAAATGAATAACATCTAAGCCGCTCTTATTTTTTTACTTACACACTCAAAACAAAAATTATTAACACAAATTAAAGGAGACCTATTATGGCAACTCAAAATTCATCTAAAGTTTTAAACACTGCTCTTTGGGCAGCACAAATATTTTTAGCAATCGTGTTCTTTGTAACTGGTGCGGGGAAATTAATCTTACCCATGGAAAAATTGTATGATCTTATTCCCTGGACAAAAGATGTCAACACATTACCAGTAAGATTAATTGGCTTTTCAGAAATTTTAGGAAGCTTGGGTTTAATACTTCCCTCTCTGCTGCGTATTAAACCATGGTTAACTATATGGGCAGCTATTGGAATTGCATTGGTTATGCTGCTTGCAACTTTTTTTAATATCTCAATGGGTGAAACGTCGGTTACAGCAATAAACATTATACTTTTTCTATTGGCAGCATTTGTTGCGTGGGGAAGATTTAATAGATCTCCAATCCCACCCAAATATCCTGTGCACAGACTTTCTTTAAATTAAAAGTAGAGCGAGAAAAAGTTCTTAACTATATCTTTTATAATCCTCCAGAGAAGCAAAATGATATCAACTAAAGAGTATAATACACTCTCTCAAATAAAAGTTACTGCTTTTATTCAAGGAGTATCAATAATCTATTGCTTTAATAAAAGCAGAACAATTCTAAAATGCCTTCAATTCATTCAATAAATAAAGATTTTAATCCAACTAAAATTTGGCTCGCTGATTGTATTCATAGATCAAAAAATTATTAACAACTAAAGCTAATACAGAATAATTAAGAAGATCTCAATGGAAACAATTTTCAATTACAACATAACCAATGATGAAATATGCATCCTTAACATAATGCTTACGGACAGATGTATTGAAAACAAAATTGCTTATGAAAATTCAACGGATGAGGATTTACGGAATAGTGATCTATACAGATTGTTTCTTATAAGAGGAAAAATGCTGATGGCTGAAAAATATTTAGCCAAAATACAAAACACGACCTCAAGTTATTTATGAACAAACAAAAAACATTTATCAATATAAAAGGAAGAGAAAATGGATAACAAAACTTTCAAATCAGCAAAAGATATTATTAAACATTGGTATTTCGTATTAATAATTGGAATTATTTTTATTGCAATTGGTATGTGGGTTATTCCAACACCCGAAGCATCGTTTGCCTCATTATCCATTTTATTTAGTACGGCTTTTCTGATTACCGGTATTCTTGAAATAATTTCTTCAATCGATTTTCGAAACAAGTTTGATGGATGGGAACAGTCACTGGCTATTGGAATTTTTGATATCATAATTGGCTTAATGATTCCTATGCAATCGGAGATTTCAATTGTTGTTCTTCAGCTAATGGTAGGATTTGTAATCTTATATCGTTCCATAATGGGTATTAACTGGTTAATAGGAATGAATGATTACGAAGTACCGGGCTGGAGCTGGCTGCTTATTATCAGCATTATCAGTGGTGCACTTTCCATTTTAATTTTAGGGAAACCGGCTTTTGTAGAAATGACTATCTCTCTATTAACGGGATTGGCTTTAATAAGTATCGGTATCTTCTACATTAGTCTGTCATTGGCAATAAAAAAATTAAAAATTACTAAATAAATCTTATCAATCAACAAAAAACAGGAGTAAAAAATGTACAACGAAACATTCAAATCAATAAAAGATACTATTAAGCATTGGTATCTTCCATTAATACTGGGCATAATCTTCATTGCTACTGGTATATGGGCAATTATAACACCGACAGCAACGTACCTCTCATTAGCCCTCTTTTTCAGTGTAGCTTTTTTTGTTATCGGTATTCTTGAAATAATTTTTTCAATCAGCTACAGAAAGCAGTTAGATGGCTGGGGATGGTCATTGGCATCTGGAATTCTTAATACCTTAGTAGGTTTGTTATTAATACTGTATCCGCAGATTTCAATTATTACACTGCCACTCTTTGTAGGATTCGTAGTTTTATATAGATCCATGCTGGCAATTGCCTGGTCGATTGAATTGAAAAAATACAAAGTATCGAACTGGGGTTGGCTGCTTTTCACAGGCATTCTTGGTGTAATATTTTCATTTATACTAATATGGAATCCTCTCTTTGCCGGATTGACAGTTGCAGTATTTACAGGAGTTGCCTTAATAACTGTCGGGATCTTTCATATTTATTTTTCAATCGGTTTGAAAAAATTAAATAAAGAATTTAAAGACTTAACCACTTCAAAGAAATAATTTTAATAAAATTAAATAAAGGAGAAATTTTAATGAACACACCACAGCAGACCGGTAGTAATCAAAAAAGAGAGGGAAGTCCGGTCGAAGACAAAGAACAAAAAGGAAAAGTTCCCTATAAAATGTATCTCTGGTTTATAGGACTTTTTATACTTAATTATTTCATCGGAAAATATTTTGCTGATAGAATGTCCGATCTTGAAAAAATTCCATATACTGTTTTTAAGCAAGAAGTTTTAAACCACAATGTGAAAGAGATATACAGCAAAGGTTCGTCACTTTCCGGAAATTTTATTAATCAGGTAACCGTACCAATGATAGAGACAAATGGTTTAAAGACAGATACAACATCCGTTAAAGTAATGCACTTTACAACTGAACTGCCTTCATTTATCGATCCCGGACTTGAATCACTTTTAATTGAAAATGGAGTGACCATACGTGCCGAACCGATCAAAGAAGAGCAAAATCCTTTATTGTCTTTTCTGATGATGTTTGGCCCTACTATTCTAATCATTGCTTTTTACGCTTCTATGTATAAAAGAATGCAGCAAGGTGGAGGCGGAAGCTTTATGGGAATGTTCGGCAGCAGTAGCCATGTGAAAAAATTTGATAAAGAAAAGAGCACAAACGTTACCTTTGACGATGTTGCAGGTATTGATGAAGCTAAGAATGAATTAGAAGAGATAGTAGATTTCTTAAAAACTCCCCAAAAATTTACAAGACTTGGTGGAACTGCACCAAAGGGCGTTCTTTTAATTGGTGCCCCAGGAACCGGAAAAACATTATTAGCAAAAGCAGTTGCCGGTGAAGCTGGTGTACCGTTCTTCTCAATGAGCGCATCTGAATTTGTTGAGATGATAGTTGGTGTTGGCGCTTCCAGAGTAAGAGATTTGTTTAAACAAGCAAGAGAAAATGCACCATCAATTATTTTTATCGATGAGCTTGATGCCATCGGTCGTTCTCGCGGAAGTATATCAATGGGAGGAACAAGTGAACATGAACAAACTTTAAATCAGATTCTCACTGAAATGGATGGATTCTCCGGCAGAGAAGGCGTCATAGTTTTAGCAGCAACGAATCAACCAAACGTTTTAGATAAAGCGCTTCTCAGACCGGGTCGCTTTGATAGACGCGTTGTAGTAAACCTTCCGGATAAAAATGGCCGTGAAGCAATTCTTAAAGTACATACACGAAAAGTACCATTAAGCCCGGATGTTAATCTCCAGGAGATTGCCTCTGCTACGCCGGGATTATCGGGTGCTGATATTCAAAATCTCGTTAATGAAGCGGCTTTGTTAGCAGCAAAAAAAGAAAAGGAATATGTCACTCATAAAGATTTTATGGATTCCCTTGAAAAAATTATTCTTGGTCCGGAACGTTCTTTAATAATGAACAAAGAAGACCGTGAACGAATTGCCTATCACGAAGGTGGACACGCGATTCTTGGGTTGGTTGTACCTGGTGCAGATCCAGTGAACAGAGTTACTATTGTTCCTCGAGGACAGGCACTAGGCGTGACTTATCAGCGTCCAGTTAGCGACAGATACAATTACACTGAAGCTTATTTGCGTGCTAGAATAATCGGAATGCTTGGCGGCCGTACTGCCGAAGAAATGATTTACGGCAACAAGACAACTGGTGCTGAGAACGATATTGAACAAGCCACTAATCATGCCCGGATGATGGTAACACGATGGGGTATGAGCGAAGCTTTGGGTATGGTTCAACTTGTCGAATCTAATAATCCCTATTTAAATTCTATGGGTGGTTCTGGCAGGAGGGAATTCAGTGAGGAAACTGCTAGATTAATTGATCACGAAGTGTTTAAAATCATTAATGAATGTCACGAAGAAGCTAAAAGATTGTTGAACGAATATCGATTGCAGTTGAATTCACTCGCAGCAGCTCTGATGGATAGGGAAACTCTTGATGAAAAAGAGATTCTCTTAGTAACAGGACTTAGGCCTGCACATGAGCTGGAAAATAAGAAAGTATTAGTATGAATAATAACACAATAAATGTAATAGATGACAACTTATTCAATTTAGAAACTAAAACATTAAGTATATAAAATGAACAGCGAAATATTCAGCGAACAAAACAAATCTGTCAAGCATTGGTACCTTAGTCTGATATTGGGCAGTATTTATATTATAGTCTCTATGTGGATTTTTGTTAAGCCTGAGATAGCACACATGTCTTTAGCGATGGTCTTCAGTATAACCCTATTGTTCACCGGAGCACTGGAAATTATTTTTTACATTCAAAATCAAAACTTTTTGGATGAATGCGGGTTGTATTTTCCCCTTGGTCTCCTAGATATCCCCGTAAGCATCAGTATCATAATTATCACGGTTATTTCAAGGCCTCAGGTTTCAACTGAGGCTTTAACCTTGATTATGGGATATGTTTTTTTATACCGTACCGTTAAGTCAATTACCTGGTCAACAGAACTGAAGAATTATGGAACAAGAAACTTGGGTTGGGTATTTTTTGGCTTCGTCACAGGTATCTTAGTTTCATTTTTTCTTATATGGAATCAAGCATTCTTCCCAATGACACTTTTATTCTTTGCTAGCTTTGCATTACTAATGATTGGTATTTCAGAGATTCATTTTTCGTTTGTGCTAAGGAAATTAAGCAGCGATAAAAGAATAAGTTGTTGATAAATGATGAACCTGGTTCTAATATTCATTAACAAATTGTTCTCCACATAATTCCGATTTTTGATTGAAATCGGGAAAAAATGAATAATGAAAAATTGATCCAATCAAATAAAGAAATTCATTTCCTTGGCTGATATTCTTAGTCTAATTTTTTATTCATCGAAGTATTTTCTATCCTTTCAATTAGTAAAGACTTTATAAAAATTATCTCATCTTCATTTACTGTATGCGCCATTCTTTTATATATTCTTTTTGTAACACTTGCATTAAGTTTTTTAAAAACCTCCTCAGTTTCATTTACACGCTGCAATGGAATATGCGGATCAACATCACTGCATCCAAGAAACACTTCTGTTCCCTCAAGAT
>CAYMKU010000066.1:9635-10959 GCA_964391015.1 uncultured Ignavibacteriaceae bacterium | reverse complement strand
AGACAGTTGTTGACATATTTGCTCTTCTTGCAAGTGCAGCAACAGTCTGGGTTCTTTCAAAACAGTTTTAACTGATTCTTGTCAATTAAAATCATTGTTTAATTAAAAATCATGACTGATAAAGAAATAGAAAAAGAGGAGACTATAACCCCCAAAAAACTTGAAGACTGGGTTAAAAATCTTATTGATAAACTTCGCCCTTCCACTAAAAAGCTTTGGGAAGTAAGAAAAAAACTTATAATCTTCAATGGTGTAATTGCTGTTTTGGCTTTACTTTATCTTCTCCTATTAACAAAACCTTATTTTGAAAGTTCAGTAACAATTCTCCCTGAATTTGGTAATAAATCAACAACGCTTGCTGGATTCTCTCAATTGGCGACATTAGTTGGAGTTAGATCAGCAGAAGGCGCACCGGCAGAAATATATCAGAATCTTTTAACTAGCGAGATTGTTCTCGAAGATGTAATTTATTCGAAATATAAAACAATAAAATTTAGAGATTCAGTCGATCTAATTAAGTACTTTAATGCCTTATATGAAGACAACAACGAAGATGAGAGTGAACGCCAAATCTTCCTAAATATTTACAGAAAATTAGCGAACCATTTAATAAGGACTAATGTTGATAGGTTAACAAAAATTCTTACACTAACTGTAACAATGCCTGAATCACAGCTTTCTGCAGATGTTGCAAACAACATTGCCGAATCACTCGATAAGTATATAAGAACGAAGAGAAAATCATTCGCATCCGAGCAGAAATTTTACATCGAGAAAAGAATTGAGCAACTTAAGGATTCCCTTACTGCTGCGGAAGAAAAGTTAAAGAATTTTAGCGAACAGAATAGACTAATTGTGCAATCTCCACAATTAATTCTTGAACGAGGGAGATTAATGAGGAATGTTGAGATATTAAATGCAGTGTATATCGAATTAAATAAACAGCTTGAGGTTACTAAAATAGACGAGATTAAAGAAACTCCGGTTGTTAATATTAAAGAGCGCGCAAAAGAACCATTTTATAAAGCTGGACCGGCAAGAGCCAGTAATTTTTTAACACTTTTATTTATGTCGGTTGTTCTAAGTTCGATGTATTTTCTATTTAAAGATCGCTTTGTGCGTTTTATTAAGTTAATTATTGGAAAACAAACTCTATAATTTTCACTTCTCTATTAATGCTATCAATGCATGATTGTAAATCAAAGTTTCATTTGTGCATGCTATAGCAAGTTTTGACCCACTCTAATTGATCTCAAAAGTTTAATCACCTTTTTGCCCATGACTTTAGTCATGGGCTTTTCATAATATAAAACCCTGGATTGAA
>CAYMKU010000066.1:0-9535 GCA_964391015.1 uncultured Ignavibacteriaceae bacterium | reverse complement strand
CGTTCATTGTATTTTGCTTATGTAGCTGTGGCGGCATCGATCGCTGGTTACTTGTGGTATGGAAATTTTTCAAAATCGTTCCTTGGCTTTCTCCTTCCATCAAATATCATAATTGCTGCAATAAGTCTTTTCTCACTCATAACTAATTTGCCTTCTGATGCATGGACAGGCGGGTGTGGAATAGGACTGAAAGGATTTGCGCCTCATCAAAATGTTTTAGGAATGATGATCCTTTTAACAAGTCCTGCTGTTCTATTTAGCTCGTTGAAAATTTTAAATGTGAAATTTCAAAGATCTGAAATCATCAATTTCAATTTTGTCCAATCCACACCTCTATTATCAGTCTCCTATCTTCTTCTTTTGTTGCTCAATGTTTATCTTCTTATTCTTACTCAATCCCGTGCTTCGGTAATTTCAGTCTTTCTAATGGTAGCAGTTTTCTTAGTGCTTAAAATAAATTGGAAGGTTTTAATTGTCTCCGGACTAATTTTGTTTATTGCGATTTCCATTCTTTTTTTTATCAGCCCCAAAGTTAAAACATCAGTAGTAGATTATATATATAAAACCGAGAAAGAGATCGGGGATAGAAGAACCTCGCAGCTTGCGGCGACTATCTCGGCAGCAAAGCATGGTGGACTCATTGGACTTGGGTATGGTATTAGTGATCCCCAAAATATTCTTCCTGGTATTGTTCCAGAAGGAAAAAGATATTACCGGGAAAAAATGGTAAGTATACTTGCCTTAATTGAGGAAGTTGGAGTCATTGGTTTGGCTTTGTTCCTGGCAATAATTGGGTACGTCTTTTGGAAGCTCGGACGAAGAATAAGCTGGAATAAAATACGTAGCATAGGTAAAGCAGTGTCAAATAGCACTGAGGTGGCAGCTATGTTCTCAGTATTAGTTGGACTGTGTTTTCATGCGCAAATTGAAGGTTGGTGGCTTGGTGCCGGTTCATGGCAATTTGTTCTATTTTTTACCATTATCGGTTATTCAATCGCGACTTCCACTAATTCAAGTACCTATATTAAAATAAAAAATGAAAATGCTAAAAAATTTAATTAATGATTTACTCCGTACCTTCATTATTAATATCAGTGGTTCAACCGGAAGGAGAATAAGGTATTTTTATTATCGAAAAAAGTTTAGAATGTGTGGAACAAACGTTGCAATTGATGAAGGTGTAGTCATCGAAAACCCTAAATTTATCAGTATTGGCAGTGATGTATGGATAGATAAATACACAATTTTAATTGCCGGAAAAACTGATTTGAGCAAAGGAAGAATAAAGAAAGTAGAAAATGAAAATTATACGTCATCAGAAGGTGAATTGATCATCGGTGATGGTGTTCATATTGGAAGCTTCAATGTCATCCAAGCTCATGCCGGAGTTTCTCTTGGAAACTTTGTCACAACATCCTCCGGAGTAAAAATTTATTCTCTCTCTAACTACCCCTTTAATGAAGAAGATCCTGTGGAAATAACATATGCCAATAGTCTTGTTGGAAGCAATAAAGCAATATCTTATGTTCATTCTCCCGTAGTAATTGAAGATGGAGTTTGGCTAGGACTTAATTGCTCTGTCGTTGGTGGTACGATCGGAAAAAATTCATTTGTTGCTTCTAATTCACTTGTAATAACTGATCTGCCGCCCAATTCATACGCTGCAGGCAATCCATCAGTTAAAATCAAAGAAAGATTTAGGAAAAAATAAAATGCCGAATAAATTCATTCCCATTTCGGAACCCTCAATAACAAAAAGAGAAATTGCTTACGTCACAAAAGCAGTTAAATCCGGATGGGTTTCCTCGCTTGGTGAATATATAACGCAATTCGAAGAACAATTTGCGGATTTTACCGGAACAAAATACGCCGTGTCATGTTCGAATGGTACTGTGGCACTTCACCTTGCTTTGGTTTCTGCAGGAATAAAACAGCGGGACGAAGTTATTGTTCCTGACCTCACATTTGTCGCAACTGCTAATGCTGTAAGATATGTTGGAGCAATACCGGTGTTTGCAGATATTAATCCGAAAACGTGGTGTATAGAGCCCCATTCTATCAAAAAAATGATAACCTCCAGAACTAAGGCAATTGTTCCGGTTCATTTGTACGGCTACCCTTCAGAGATGAAAGTAATTAATGAAATTGCTGTTGAGCATGGTCTGACAGTTATTGAAGATGCCGCCGAAGCTCATGGTGCTTCAATTAATAAAAAAAGAGTGGGAAGTTTTGGTAAATGCGGTGTGTTCAGCTTTTATGGCAACAAAATAATAACGACCGGCGAAGGTGGGATGATCACAACGAATGATCAAATTTTGCACGATAGGGCAAAATATTTAAGGGATCATGCTATGAGCAAAACTAAACGCTATTGGCATACCGAACTCGGTTATAATTACAGAATCACCAATATTCAAGCGGCCCTTGGACTTGCACAACTGCATAGAATAGACAGCATTATTAAAAAGAAAATGAAAATATTTTCCTGGTATAAAAAATATTTGGGTCAAAGCGAACTATTTTCATTGAACCCTGAAAAAAAGGGGATTACAAATGTTTTCTGGATGGTTTCTATACTGCTGTCTGAGAAAGTTAAAATTGATAGGGATGAATTGATGAAAAAGCTGAGAGAAAAAAATATTGATACACGTCCATTCTTTTATCCAATCAGTCAGCTGCCAATGTATAACACAGGTGTTATCAATCCTCTAGCTTATGATATTTCAAAAAGAGGAATAAATTTTCCAAGCAGCTTTAACTTAAGTGAAGAGAGTGTTCAATACATTTCCAGACAAATATTAAAGCTGTTGGAAGATAAAGAATGAGAGTTCTATTTCTTGGTTCCGATGTTTTTGCAAAAGGCGGTATACCGCGCTATGCGGTTTATCAAATCAAAGCATTAAAAGAAATTTACGGTGAAAACAACGTTTTTGTTTTTTCTTTAGCTACCTATGATCCCGAAAATGCTTTTGAAGAAAGAATGAAGACTGATTACATCCAGGGCGGAATTTCTTTTTTTGATAAGCTTAGTTTTACTCTTAAAGCTTTTAGCTTTATTAAGAAAAATAAAATTGAACTTGTTATCACTGATCACATACAGCTATCAATTATAACTTACTTTGTACAAAAATTTTTTTCAGTAAAATATATTACAAACGTTTATGGGATTGAAGTCTGGACAAACCTGAAAAAGAGAGATGTTATCGGGCTAAAAAATTCCGATTTGATAATAGGAGATTGTAACTTCGTTCTGAATTACGTTAAAAATCATTTTGGCATTTCTGAGTCAAAACTTAAATTGCTGCATGACCCTGTTGATACTAATCGTTTCAAACCGGCAGCAAAAGACACAAAACTTTTTAGTAAATATTCAATTCCAGACAATAAGTTTATAGTAATGACAGTCGGAAGATTAGAAAGAAACAAGGGATTTGAATTAATGATTAAAACTATTCAGAACCTTCCCAACGAAATTATTTATGTTATTGTTGGGGATGGCGTTCATCGGGAGCGATTATTGATAATGGTGAACGACTTAAATCTACAGCGAAGAGTTTTTTTTACTTTTCGTGTTCCTGAAGATGATCTTGTCCCGCTTTACAATTTGAGCGATGTTATAATTTTAATCAGTTCTTTTGGTCATGGTGAAGGCGAAGGACTTCCACTTGGATTAATAGAAGCCAGTGCTTGCGGTAAACCAATCATTGCTGGTAATCAGGATGGCTCCGTTGATGCCATTGACGAAGGTAAAAACGGTTTCGTTATTTCACCCGATGATACCGAAGCATTGAAACAAAGAATTATGACTATTTATTCAGATAAAAATCTTCAAAAAAACATGGGTGAATATGGCATAAAAAAAGTGAACCGTGATTTTGAATTTGGGAATTTCCGGGCAACTTTAGAAAATATATTAGAAAAATACAATTGATATAACCCATTGTTGTTTATAAGTGAATAAAAAAATAATAATAGTCGCTGACTACAAATTTAAAAAAAGATGGTTTACCGGGTTGGCCTACTCTTATCTTCGCGCCTTTAGAACGAAAGAGTATGATTGCGAATTAATAGAATTTGAAGTTAATCCCCACATTTATCGGCTTCTTGAAAGGATCAATCATTTAAAATTAAATACCTATTTAAATTCAAAACAGAAAAAAATCATAAATTATATTATCAGCTCTGATGCAGAGTTTGTTTTTGTAATAAAGGGCTACTATTTACTGCCCGAAACAATCAATCTGCTTCAAGATTATGGGAAAAAAGTATTCTGTTTTTACCCGGATAATCCTTTAAGTGAAATTAAAGGGTCATCTAACGATTGTATAAAAAACAGTATTAGATATTATGACTGCTATTTTACATGGAATAAAAGATTAATTACTCACATTAAAGATGCCGGGTGTAAAAATGTATTTTATCTCTCTTTCGGAGCTGACATTGATTTGCTTCATCCATCAAAATTAGATGCTAAGAATGAGCACTCGAACGAACATTATGATGTTAGCTTTATTGGAAATGTTGATGAAGAAAGAACTAAGTTTATAAATTCGCTTTCATCACATCTCGATGACAATTTTAGCAAAATAGTTTTTGGCAGCGGATGGAAAAATCTCGATGGTTTTAAAGTTAAGGGTGAAGCTGTCGGCGATGAATTCATTAATACTGTAATCAATTCAAAAATAAATTTAAATATTTTGCGGGTACAGAATAAAGATTCCAACAACATGAGAACTTTTGAAATTCCTGCTGTAGGAGGTTTCATGCTTCACGAATATAGCCAAGAAACAGTCGAAATCTTTAGCCCGGGAATGGAAGCTGATTATTTCAAGAGTGCTGAAGAATGTGCGGATAAAATTAAGTACTATCTAAAAAATGAAACGTTGCGTCACAAAATTTCCAAAGCTGGGCACGAAAAACTTTTCTCGGCAAAGCATCTATACACCGATCGGGTAGATGAAATTTGGCAAAAAGTTACTTACCTGTCTTAAATTTATTCTCGTTAGGATTAAACTTTCCCACAGATTGTTATAAACCTTATCTCTCTGAGCAAAAATTAAACCATCCGTAAAAATATTTCTTCTCCAGAACAGTGCATTAGCAATAAACCTGGGCACACAATTTATCCTTACAACCTTGCTCCCTTTACAAGTGTTTGGAATTTTTGCTAAGGTGTATATTGTAAAAGATATATTATTGCCGTTCTTATCTTTCAGTCTGGGAATGTCTGTAATATACAATCAAACCGAAAATAAAAAAGCCCTGATTGCCACATCATCATTCTTATCTGTAATACAAGTATTAGTAATTTATATCGGTGGTTTTATTGTCAGTTATATTTTATATATCACTAAATATTTTAATTATGATGATTTTGTTTTAATTCTAATGCTCATTGGTATTTCGGGATTAAATGTCTTCTACATGATTTTTTTTTCATTATTTGAAAGAGAAGAAAGGTTTGTTTTCAATTCTGTGGTTAATATTGTTGTCGCTGTATTTTCTTCAGCCATAGTCATCCTTACCGCGTTTTTCATCAGAGATATTCTTCCTCTTATTCTAAGAGAGTTCTTGCCTATATCTCTGCTGTTTGTAATTTATACGGTCATTATTCTCAGAGAATATGGGTTTAAAACTTTCGTAAAAGAAAATATCGATAAAAGAATCTTTAAAGGAATGGTCAATTATTCATTAAAGATGTACCTTAGTAGATCAGCAGAGGCATTCTTTTTTAAGTTAGATTTACTGATTGTGAGCCGTTTGTTTCCTAAAGAGACCGTTGGCTTATATGAGAGAGCAAGATACTTTGCTTCCCTGGGTTGGGCGACAATTTCAAATTACATAAATCGAATACACTTTGTTAAGTATATTAAAACGACTGACCTTAACCTTTTTAAGAAATCTAATTTTTACTCAACCATATTAAATCTAATTCTTTTTCTCGCAACCCTTGGAATAATTTATTTTCTCAGCAATAAAACTGGAAAAGAGGTTTGGTCTCAGATATTTATTTTAATGCCTTTCTTTGGGGGGTATGCCATAGGGAGTATTGTAGAAAACTTTAAAACGTATTTTTATGCCAAAGGTGAGGTTATTTATGCCATGATTGCATTGAGAATATTACCCATAATTCTTTTAACTGTACTGATTGTACTTACCCATTTTAACTACGATCTTAACGTTTATAGTATTGCCCTGATTAGTTCTATCTCTTATGTTACTTCCATATTTTTTATTAAAATGTTTCCTAATATGTCCGAGCTCATAAAAGAGAAATAAATGCGTTTTTGGATGTACTGTTTACTTGGTTTGCTTTATCTACTTATTCTATTTCTTGGTAGAATATACAATGGCGAAGTAATACTCCTCGCCAAATCAATTTTTCTCACATCCTATGTTGTTCTTGAAATTATTGCATTAAGAATAGAGGATCGAAAAAACTGGATAATAAATCCTGTGGTTCTTGCTTCATTATTCACTTTTATTATAGGATATGGAATAACAAATTTAATTTATTTTGTCCCTGATTCTGAACCAAGAGATAAGGTTCTGTTAAGATTAGGTGATAGTTCATTTAATCTTTTAAATATCGCAATGGATTCAGTGGTTTTGGGGGCAGTGAGCATGTGGATTGGCTATAGATGTAATCTTGGAGCCTTTTTATTTAGATTTATGACAACAGGCATAATTAATATAAAAAGGTACTTAAAGCATACTTTCAACTTTAATATAGGACTAATTTATACATTTGTTGTTGTCAGTGTGCTTGTCAGATTTTATGCGCTCACAATTGGTGCCTATGGTTACTCACATGATCCGGAACAACTTTCTGCGACAGCAGAAATTTCACAATATTTATATTACCTGAGTTTACTATCCCAATTTTCTTTGCTTATTGTGTCACTTGCTTATTTTTCCTCATCAAATCGAAAAAAATTTCGAATTATTTTAATTACGCTTATAGTTATTGAAGTTATTTTTGGTCTTATGAGCGGTATGAAAGTATTAGTCGTTGTTCCTTTTGTAATACCGTTTGTAGCCTTCTTGATACTGAAAAGACAGATTAAAAAAAGTTTATTGGCGCTATCTCTATCAGCTGTGGTTATTGCTTATATTATAATAGAACCGTTTAGGATGCTTAGTTTTCTAGATCCCAATTTTAAAAGTAATCCTAAGTATATTCTTCAGACTCTTTATGATGCATATATTCTAAATAAACAGGTAGGGATAATAAAGGAAACCGACACAGAGTTTTTTTTATTTGCCATTCTAGGGCGAGGTAATTATCTCGTTGAAGCCGCAATGGCAATTGATTATGATAACAGGGTTGGTCTAAATGAATACGATCCGGACTTTGCAAACAGACTCCTATTAGCCCCATTGCACGCTATTACACCACGTTTCATTTGGAAAGATAAACCTTTGGAAAATATTGGATTGTGGTTTACTCAGAAGGTCTGGGGATACGATTTTTATTCGTCTACTGCAGTGACCCCATTTGGTTTTCTATATTTTGCTGGCGGTAATTTTTTGATTATTCTTTTTTTCTTCATCTTTGGCATAATGCAAAATGCACTACTTCGTTTTATCGACTTAGGACCTGGTGGAATAATTATTTTTATTGGTTTGCTTTCTAGCTTAGTATTAATTGACCATGCTGTTAATTCGATATTTGTTTCATGGATAAGGTTATTCCCAGTACTAATTTTATTGCAATATTTTACATTTAAAAACGAATCTTCACTTACTTAGTAAAAAATCTTAATGGCCAGCGTAAGTGCTAAGGTAGTATAAATTCACAAATAGACCTGATACAATTTTCGTTAGATTATTTATTTACCATATCTTATCAAATAATTATTTTTAATTGCAGTAAATCTTGTGGCTGTTGCAAAAAGAAAAACAATTTTAGTAGTGATTTCAAATTATTTGCCGGGATTTAAATTTGGTGGGCCTGTTGCATCAATTTCAAATATGATAAGTAACCTCTCGGATGATTATGAATTTAAGATCATAACCTCGGATAGAGATTTTGGAGATGATAAACCTTATCCTAATATAAATATAGATACCTGGCTCCCAAAAGATAATTATCAAATACTTTATCTTAAAAGAAATTTATTCACCCTTTACAACCTAATACGGAAAATCAATTCAACAACTGCCGATATTTTATATCTTAATAGTTTCTTTGATCCTTTGTTCTCAATTTCATTAGTTGTTGCAAGAAAATTTAGAATTCTAAAGAATATTAATTTAATAATTGCTCCAAGAGGTGAGCTTTTAGAAGGTAGTTTGAAATTTAGGCGGAGTAAAAAAAAGCTCTTTATTTGGATTGCTAAAAGCTATGGTCACTTTAAAAATATTTATTGGCATGCATCAACAGAGGAAGAAAGTATTGGCATAATAAAATTATTGAAAGTGAAGCAATCAATGGTTAAAGTAGCGCTTAACATGTCGGCCACAAATCAGGCGGTAGAGTCCGTGGAAAAAATTTTTTATGAAAACAATAATGAAAATAAAAAAGAATGTTTGCGAATAATATTTTTATCCAGAATTTCTAAAGAGAAAAATCTTATTTATGCATTAGATGTTTTACAAAATGTTGAATCGGATATATTATTTGATATTTATGGTCCAATTGAGGATGAAATTATCTGGAATATTTGTTTAGAAAAAATAAAAGATTTACCACCGAACATTATGACTAATTATAAAGGATCAGTTGATCGAGTCAATGTTAAAAAAACTTTTTTACGTTATGACATTTTCTTTTTTCCATCTGCTGCTGAGAATTATGGGCATGTTATTGTAGAATCCTTATTAGTTGGGACTCCGGTTTTATTAAGTGATAGAACACCGTGGAGAAATCTAGAAGAAAAAGGATGGGGATGGGATCTGTCTTTAGATGATCCAAATATGTTTGTTGAAACAATTCATGAGATGGCAAAGTTTCCAAAGTCTTATCTCAAGGAAAAGCGGCAAATGATTAAAAATAGCTTTACTGAATATTTGAGAAATCCCGAAATCTTAAATGCAAACAAACAACTTTTCGAGATACCATTTTCCCCAAAATAATTTCCGCAAATAGAGTTTTAATACTTTGACCCCCAAAAGGGGATATCATTTGTAAATGATTTCTGTTAAAAAGAAATACAATGCACTTAAAATTTTACACTTAAAATAAATAAACACAATATTGGGATGGAATTTGCGTTTGTTAAAATTAATCGCCTTCTTTCCGAGCGGTTTTACCAATTCATTACGAATAATTTTGGACAAATAGATTTCTCTGAGGATTACTTTAATAAGGAGTTAAATTACATAAGCGTTTCAACTTCTAAAGTACTAGAAATAGGTGGAACTCAGCGTCCATTGTTTAAAAAAAACGAAGTTCAATATTATGCTGGGCTAGATATTGATAGCAATTTCAACTGGAAGAATTTTTATCATGAATATTTCAATCAATCGTGTGTTGAGCCAATAAATGATAAATTTGATTTTATTTTTTCAAAGTATTTGCTTGAGCATGTTG
>CAYMKU010000065.1:0-11397 GCA_964391015.1 uncultured Ignavibacteriaceae bacterium | reverse complement strand
AAAATCATGAACGACTTAACTCAAACAAATCAAAACGGAACAGTAAAGGAAACAGATTATGAAAATCAAACAACAATCAATAAAGTTGCTAAAGACGAAACAATACAGGAGACTATACAGGGATCTGTTTCTGAGAAAGAAAAAAATCCGGAGACCGGTACATCTGCGAAATCATCTTCAGAGGATTGTGAAAAACAAAGTCCGGATTCGAATAAGAAGAATACTGAGGAAACTGCCTCCGGTCAGATAGCTGTAAACGGTCACGGTAATGGAAATGTTTTCTGCGGCTCAGTTTCACTTAGCAGATCCGGAATCATTAATCTCGGAAGACCGACTCCCTACAGAGGAGATTGCCAAATGGGAAAATTCAAGATTAAGGCAAATCCTGTTTCTGATACACTTGATTTCACTGTACTTGCAATCAGGCATCTTCAAGGTGAATTCTTTAACTATGAATACCAGGACTGGATCGAGATCATATTCATAGATGAAAAGAAGATCATTTCTGCTATGCTTCTGAAAACAGAATCAATGGATAACTTCGGATTAACAACAAAATTCATTCTCTCATCCGGAAAGCGACTGATAGACGTTATCATAACCGGCTATTTTGTCAAAAAGACAAGCGTCGTGAACAAAAGCAATTACTACGCGCTCGAGTTCAGATTCAGGGATAATGATTCTGAAACAGTTAAAGAAATTGAGACATTTCTGAATTCATGTGATGTCACAAAGATAACCGGTTTGAATTTTTAATAACCTTAGATAAACTAAAATATACGGACAGTCTTTCAAAGACTGTCCGGAAAGGAGGCTACTGCCATGTTAGATATAACTCAAAATAATTTGCCGCAGATTTATAATCACATAATAACCAAAGATGAAATAGAAACACTTTCAGAAGATCTTTTAAATAAAATATTTGAAACTTCAAACGGAGTCAAAGAACTGGTATCAATTGCAGCTCTTAAATATTTAATAGATTCTCTTGATAAAAAACTGAGAGCAAACATTACTCTGTCAGACACTAAAATCGTTATGGGAAGGATCACAATTGAGAAATCTGTCTCACCCACAGTTCTTAATCTTGAGGAGGACACCGAATACTGTAAACTAAAAGCAGTATTGGATCAAAGAACTGAGACTTTAAAACTCCAATACAAATTAAATTCAAAACATCAGAAAGATAACCCCGGAAAGGATTTCATAGGAATTGTTGAAACCACCGGCGAACAAGTCCCTGTAATAACTAAAAAAGAAGGGACCGGAAAAGAAATTATAAAGATTACTATTCCCAAATAATGATTACAGGAAAAATACAAAACTTTGAAAGTTTGAATTTAGTTTGAATAACTTTTCAAAATTAGACTTAACATTAGATCAAAAAATAAATATAATTACCTATGGAAAATAAAGGTGAAATAATAATATACAAAACCCGTGACAGCCAAACGCAAATCGAAGTTAAGTTTGATCAGGAAACGGTTTGGTTGACGCAACTCCAATTATCAGAACTATTTGATAAGAGCAGGGTAACTATTACAGAACATATTGGCAATATCTTCAAAGAAAAAGAATTGGATAGAAAAGCAGTATGTCGGAATTTCCGACATACTGCCAAAGATGGAAAATCTTATGAAGCACAATATTATAATCTTGACATGATTATTTCTGTTGGTTATCACGTAAAATCAAAGCGTGGAATACAATTCCGTCAATGGGCAACTCAACGTTTGAAGGAATACCTGATCAAAGGTTATGCTGTGAATGAAAAGAGACTGAAAGAAACAGAACAAAATTTTCTCGATCTGAAAAAGACAGTCAAACTCCTTGAAAATGTTGTTCAGCAAAAAACACTTACATCCAGTGAGGCGACAGGGCTATTAAAAGTTATTACAGATATACTCAAGTCCGGAATCTTCTGGATCAATATGACCATCAAACTCTTAAAAAGTCATTAAAAACATCGAAAGAAAAATTTAAGATTACTTATGACGAAGCAATAAAGGCAATTAAAACGCTTAAAGATAAGTTCGGAGGCTCGGAATTATTCGGAAATGAAAAAGATCAATCCCTAAGAAGTTCACTTGTAACAATTTATCAGACATATCAGAAAAAAGAACTTTACCCCGGTGCAGAAAACAAAGCTGCGCATTTGCTTTACTTTGTTATCAAAAACCATCCTTCACGGATGGTAATAAGCGTATAGCGGCATTTCTTTTTATTTGGTTCCTGGAACGTAATAATTTGCTTTATACAAAAGAAGGATTCAAGAAAATAGAAGATAATACACTCGTTGCTCTCACGCTTATGATTGCCGAATCCAAGCCGGCTGAAAAGGAAATGATGATTAGGGTAATACTAAATCTTATGCAGAAGAAATAATTTATAGATAAACCAATTTAAAGAAAAAGTGCAGTAGGTTGTTGCATGCAAATATCAACTCTATTTCATTTTATTTCATACGTTAAATAAATATTTCCCTTTCATCCTTAACCTAAACATTAAATCACTAAAGTGTCAATTAATAACCCTAACATGGTTTTGGGTAATGAAGAGGTTTGAAAACTTAATTTTATGAATCTTATTAATCTTAAAAATCCTAATCATGTTTGACATAACAAAAAATAGCATACCGCAAATATTCAATCACATAGTTACAAAATCAGAAATCGAAGCTCTGGCAGAAAATCTGAAGAACAATATATTTTGAAAACTCAACCGGAGTAAGCGAATTGGTTTCCCTAACAGTTCTCAAACTCTTAATAGAATCACTTGATAAAAAACTCAGAAGTGAAATAACACTCTTAGACAACAAAGTAACTTTTGGAAAAATAACGGTTGAGAAATCCACTTCACCGACACTGTTAAACTATGATGATGATCCAACATATAGAAAACTGAAATCTAATCTTGATGCAAGAACGGATCTTCTGAAACAGCAGTACAAACTTTATTCAAAGCACAGAATGAGTAATCCGGAAAAAGAATTCATTGGAATAGTTGAAGAAACGGGTGAGCAGATTGTTATTGTGTCAAAGAAAGAAGGGACGGGAAGGGAGATTATTAAGGTGACTATTTTTTAAACTTAAATAGTTTTTATTTTAGTTTTCAAAGATTGAATTTGTTTGATACATAAATTTGCGTTAAAACAATTATGCTGTATTCCCGGGAGCAATATAAAATGACAAGATCCAAAGAGCAGCATTATCCACCGGCTCCATGCTTGGTCCGTAACCATATAATTGTTGGGTTCTCTGATCAAGAGTTACGTCACTCAATAAAACAACTTGACGACTAAAATGTTGTATTAGAACATGTACCCTGTCATCCGACTGTTCCGGAATTCCTCCTGCTCCTATTGATGGCTCTGCACTCAAACGGAAAGGTACCAGGGAAACTTCAACCGCAGCAGGTCGGATATTAATTTTATTTTGAAAAGGTGTATCAAACACCCAGGTTGTACTTGCCCGATCAAATGCATACCAGCGTTCCAGTGAATTAGAAGGATTCGGAAAGCGTAGCCCTGCCGTAAACAAACTCGGAGTTGGTACTCCTCCCGTTCCCAATTGTACTCCGCCGAAAACTTCAATATAATCCGAACCGGTACCACGGATGTAGCTTTTCTGTCCTGTTGAAATACTTGTTTGAAATCTTCCGCTTGAGTCAAAATACGCGTCGCAACGGTTAGACTCGACAATTGTGATTTCGATACCAATCTGCATTCTCCATGGTAGTCCTGTAGCTCGTGGCTCGAAACGTGGATCTGTCTCGAATGCGCGTTTTAAATTAATGAATCTCTGGAGATATTCTGTTTCTGCTGACATATAAAATCCTCCTTTAATAAGGTTTATTTTCTGTTTACTTCAAAAATTGTAAGGTTAATATCTTTTTAAAATATCGATTATCCTGAATCTTAATACTAGATTTCTAAGCAGGAACACGATAACCTAAAAGTCTAGAAGACGGGAAATTTGAGATATTAACTGCATCACTCTGATTACCACCAAGAACTTTAATTGTAGTCGTAGTTTTAGAAATAAAAAATCCGACATGACCAGAACCTTCCAAACGACTCAACACTACTATACAGCCTTTAACAGGTGAGTTTGTGGCACGACCCCAGTTTAACCAGGAGCGAGCCCATGCAGAATCAGTTCCTGCGTATCCGGATTTTTCCACGCACCAATTCACGAATGACGAACACCAAGGAGTTTCATCATTAGATGCTGAAGGAGCATCCAAGCTTGTTGTACAGTGATATGTAACGATTCGAGGATTGTCACCGCTTCCTCTGACTTCCCTGGCTCCAATTTCGGCATAAGCAATATCAAACCATGGGAAGTTTGATGACGGAGCTGTAGTAACAAGCTGGAGATATTTATGTGATGCCCAGCCAACTGTATTTTTGTGTTTGATTTTGTGGAAGTATCCGTCTCCGGATGTATCCACCCAATCTACTATGTCATCTTTGCTCAATATATCTATTACTTTTGCCTGAATTGTTGGAGCTTCTCTTACGTTCAATCCTGCTGATGTTACGATTAGTTGTTTTGAATTTGGCATGATGGATTTAATTTAAAAGTTAATAAATATTATTTTTATCTGGAAATATTTTATATTAAAGTACTTATATCCTTTCGAACACAATACATAAATGAACCTTTCAGCTGATGACTTTATAATTAATTTTAAAGAAAATATCTTCTATTTGATCCTGTTTAATTCTCCAATGATCATTGATTTCGGTTTTGAGTTCCAGAGATAATCCGCTTATATCTTCACTCATTGAATTTAAAGTTATTATTAAATTATCGCCTAATAATATTGGAGCTGTATCCGATGTAAATTGATGAGTCCCAAAAAGTTGATGATTAATTCTCTCATCAGAAGATAATTCTAAATAATTGTCATCTCCGGTAAATGGAGTAATACGAAAGAGATGATCCATATTGGCAGCAATCCCGGTAATGCGTGGAGATTTTAATAATAAAATAACATCCATATTAATAACTTGAATATCTTTCTTTCTAAACATAAATGGAAACATAGATTTTGATAAAGTAATAGTTGCACTTTGATTATCATCGTTTATATTAGGATTAAAAAAAGTATACCATTCGTTCGGATATTCATGCCTCAAACTAAATAATCTTTCCAAATTTAGGTCGGTGGTGTTTCCAACAAAAGTGCTAAGATTGTCTTCAGCATCATCTTTCAGTTTTTTTCCGCCATCCTTTGCTGTATAATTAATTGTCATAATTACATCTGATATTGTATCGTAATCAAAACTTCTGAATTCGTCTGGAAGCTCAAGATGCCAATTGCTGATTACACCTGCTCCTTCAAATGGTAGATATCTCTCATCCCTGAAATCCAATTGAAACAGACCACTGTCATTTTGTGCACTGCTCGTCGCAATAGATTGAATCATTGAAACATTTCGAATGAACCTGTCATCAAAAGTAGTGTTATTGGTACTGTCAGAGTACCCGTTTGTTGTATCGGTTGACTTTCTGAATTTGCTTGTCATTAAAGTCAATTTCGCATTAACACCGGCATAAGGTCCTGCAATGCAAGGGATAGTAATCGTGACGGATTTAATCCTCCTCATATATTGCCCGGGATAATCAAAATCAAACATTTCTTCCAAAAGTTGAAAATCACAGGAGCCTGTTTCCCTCAAGCGAAGTAGTGCCATTGGATTCATCATTGCAAGTGATATATGTTTCGTAATCTCATATGTTCGTTTATTCTTTTCAAGGAATGCCGCCTCCATTCGCATTAAATCGTTTTGTAACTTTTGCCCGCATAATAAACCTTTCTTCAAACTATCCCAATATCCATAAGACAGAAAAGTATCTTCGGTATCTGCCAATTCATATTTATAGCATCTCTCGGCACGTTTTGCTAAATCAAAAGCTAACTGATATGCTTGAAAATAAACAGTTGATATCTGCCCAATCATCCAGTCATATAATTGCCTGTTTGTAAACTTCGATCTCATATATTCATATTCCACTTTACGTTGCTCTGTTTGTTTCTCATGATTTTCGATTTCAGTTTCTGCTATTCTAAGTCTTATCTCCGATGCAGCAATTTGTTTTTCAATCATTTCCATTTCGATCTCAGCCTGCTCCTCCATGAAATCCCAGTCTTCAGTTCTTCTTTGAATACTTGCGTGTATTCCACTTAAAGAAGCGCCCTGGTAAAGAGTACTTGCTAAATCACTCATTGCCCGAGCTGCTGCCTGAAGAGATCCTCCTGTTTGTTGACCTCCATATTCAATATGGAATACCGGCATTATTCCAGTTGCTCCTGTCTTAAATTGTGGAATGTGAGAAGCAATTGAACTACTTATATTAATAATATTTGCTGCTCCTTGCAGAGTTATTCCGGAACCAATTAAACTCATCTGAAATCTCTCAGCCAAATTTTCTCTTTCTCGTGAATTATAAAAATGATATTTAGCATTAATCATATTTTGACTCTCATATAAGGCACTCAAGTTTTCTTGCGCTTCTTCAAACTGATATTCTTTTACTTTTCTAACAGCTTCAAGCATGTCAATTTCATTATTAGCCCTCATTAGTGCGAGGACTTCTGCATCTTTCTTCTCTAAAGTTTGAAGTAATTCTGAACCTAAACCTATAACGGTTCGAACAAACTCTTTTGCCTTTTCCAATGAATGCATGAATCTGTAGTTTGGTAAAGGAGCATTAAGGTCATTTAATAAACTGGAAAGATCTAAACCTAGTGCAACACCCCTGACCAATAAAGCGGGGTCAATTGGCGGGTCATACAAAGGTAACTGCCGAATACGCCCTTCAATGTTCATACAATTTCTTAATTTAAACATGCGGTCTTTTACAGTATCCCAATAGCCGAGAATTTTATCATTATTAGGAATACAGAAATAAAGTGTTTTTATTATTTGTCTTGCATAAATAGAATCATGTTTCGGATATACACCGGTAATTCCGTTCGTCGTGTTATCGAGTGTAACGAGACCTGCATTAATCGCTCCTTGAGCAATGTGAGAACTTAAATCAGTCACTTGATTTTGTGAATCATTGTTTGAGTCTTTAATATTTATTGATGAAGTGATATCCTTTTGAGATTGCTGTGTATTTTTATTAGATGCGAACAACAAATTAAGAGGCATAAATAATTGCAGAGTTACATTTCTTGTTTTAGGATTTAGTATTTGATTTTTGATTGGAGCGAGCCTGGTTTGATTTGCTTTTGCAAAATAACGAATAAGAGTAGTTTCAAAAGTTACCAGCGAATTTGAAAATGCATCAATACCGTTTGGATTTTGGGCTAATTCACAATAGGTGGCAGAATTCTTTGGTTCTTTTCTCTCAACCATACGCGGCTCTTCACCTAAAATATTCCATGCAAGCATATATAATTGTGTGGCTTCGTTGGTAGTCTCCATTGTGTCCTGCCTGAAAAGCATATCCGCCCAATCTAAAAGATTATCGAGATACTTCATCACAACATTTTTCTGATAAGCTGAAATTCGCATCCTTGCAATTACATGCGGACTAAAAGGATTATCACGCCACGCTTCAACCTGCTTTTCCATTTCATCATCACCCTGGTTCAGGAATTCCATCAATTGCTGAATTGTGGCCGGTATTCCTCCATCAATTCTTAACGGATTATAGTTTTCTACAAAAGGTTTTATTTTCCAATATCTCTGTGCAATTACATCATATTCAGTTGATGTATCGGTTGGATCAAATACATAGTGATACCATTTTTGTGCTTCTTCGAATTTTTGATTATCACTAAGCTTGTCAGCTATTAGCATTGGTATATGATAAAAAATTTCCCAATTGTAAATTGAATACGCTCCGCTATGAGAAAAATCAATCTTATCTACAGGAAGTCCTGAACTTACATTAGCTGTTTGAGTGCCATACACACCTTCAAAAAAATTTTCAAGAATTTGCTGTTTTCTTAATCTATTCAAGAAGTGATCCTCCGGAAGTTCTGAGTGATATTCTGGATTAAGTAAGCCATTAATACCTTCTGTGTTAATTACTTTCATAAACTTAGTAACATAAGGATGATAATGGTTTTGAAATCGAAATTTGCCATTGGATTCATGTTTAATAAAAAACGTTCGTTGATTCTCCTGGAAAATGAAAGGGTGAAATGTGGGAAATAAAGGAAATAAAGGTAATTCGTAATAGATGATTGAAAATCTTTCGGGGCTGGTCCGCTGCAGAAGAGGGTAGCTTGGTAATAATAAAGTAAAAGCATTATTAACATCATTTAATTCAACATATTTTTGAAATTCATTATTACAATTGTGAACAAACCTCATAAACCTAGAAAAAAAAGCGACATTAGCAATCTTCGCTTTCATATTTTCGTTAAAACGAAATTCACCAAATTGAGAATAATCTTGAGGAAGATTAGGATCTCCAAATCTGGAAAACACATTTATAACGAGTTCATTTGAATTAAAAGTATTATAAACATATTGAACAAAAAAATATCTACCTGTTCCAAAATCATATTGTGAGTTTTGATCCATTAATGCTTCAGCCATATTAATTGCGTTATCATCTATATCAGTTACGTTAATATCATCCAATGATACTGTTGGATAAGCTGAACGAATAAATGATAAAACGCATTTCGCAATTGTATATGTAACAGCCTGTGTGTTCCCAGAAAAAATTGCGGTTTTAACCGCATTTATTTCTTCTTCCGAAACGATAGATAAAATTAATCTGTAATTATTTGGACCACTAACATACCCAAAGAAGTGAAGTTTAGACCAAATATAAGTGTCTATATAAATCAAAATTATTCTCCTGACAATATCTGGTTGTCGATGATTATCTAGTATGTTATGAGCATTCCGTGTGAATATTTCGTAATTCGTTTCAGGAGCTTCAATAGAAAGTATAACAAAAACTCCTCTTAAACCATTAATTATGTTTTCAATAACTTCATTTGTATGAATGACTCGTGGCATTCTTGGATTTTTTCTTTTATTGGATCTTAATTCACTTAATTTTTCTTCAGTTACCTTTTTTGCAATCCACTTCCCATTTGTATATATACTCCAAGCCATCTGAATCTCACGATATTTATTTGATTCGCTTCCATTTTGTCCCTCAATCGTTATGTTAGCCCTCTCAGTCTTCGTTGTAAATATCGGCCAAAAAATATGTAACTTGTTATTGTAAACAACCGGCACCAAATGATCCCCTTCAAAGTCCACATCTATCTTTTGCCAAGAGGTCCATGTCTTATCTGTTTGGTATTTTCTGAAATATAAAATTTGAGGTTTACCATGAGTTCTTCCAAAAATGTAATAAGCATCTTCTTGCCCCTCTCGTTCTTTAGCCGGACAGATGGCCATCATTTCAAGATTGGAAACTGCTTCAAGCTTTGTGAGATAATTTATATACGCTTTCTCTACTGTTTCTTTGTTAATTTCACCTTGCTCTAACTCCTGTTCAAGTTCTTTGAAGAATTCTGATTTATTATCCCGCAACTCGGGTTCAATCCAGTTTTCCGGATAGCAAAATACTTTTCGGTTTGCTTCCCAGAGACGGTATGTTTTCATCCATTTCCAGTGACTCCAGTCTTCTAAATTGTTATTGCCAATTTGAACATCATCCTCCAAATTCATAAGACATCTCTGTATGAAAAGCTGAACCGAACTTAATGCCAATCGAATTCTTGAAGTCAGCATACATGAACTCATCTCCGGGTCAACGAGATAATATGAATACAATTCATATTCATTCTTTATGTTTTCGTTGTTATGGATAAGACGATCTACTAATGCGGAACGTTGTTTCTCACGAAGCGGGTTTCTGATCGAACGTGCTATTCCAAGCCATTCTTTTTCACTGTAAAGTGACTTTACCTGATTTACTATTTGGTTTGATATTCCGGAATCTATGTTTCCTTTCCAGCTGACCGCATCTTGTGCTCTTGCACCTGTCAGCTTAAGAATTTTCATACATTCATTTATTTTGATAAATGCGATTTCATTTGCAAAGGAATTTTTATAATAGCTAAAAACTCTTCCCAGTTCTTTTAAATCACTTAATCCCCATTTTGTGATTTCGGAAATAGTTTTTAAAAATGCATCATTTAATGGAGTTCTTTCAGGTGAATGAAAAGCATCTTTCATTATCTCAAGTAGATTGTTATTACTTGCAGGTAGTGAATAATAAAATGAAAATAAATCACACAATCTAAGTAATTGTTGAAAAGATCTTGAAGGCGAGCCATCACTGACTATCGGAAGCTCATTAAATGAAAACCATCCGGGCCAGTTGGTAATGCCTTCTGAATCAAAAGCATTTGCGAATAAATAATTGATTTCTTTCGGAGAAACTTTAAATTTCTTTAGGATCAATGCTGCTTTATGTAATAAAATGTAATTATTGAATTGCCTTGGCAAATTTATTTTTGTTATTATTTCTATCGAATCAATGAATTTATCATTCAACAATCTTTCACCTGATAATTTTCTTGTTCGATCTGGGGAGTCATACTCTATATCATTTCTCTCGTCAATTTGAAATTCAGGTTCACGAATAAACTTATATAAGTGCAGGGCTGCCACCTCAGCATCCAAACTGAAATTCGAAGCTATCCTTTCTATTAAAAATTGCTTCTTATCTCGTAGTGATAAAAAATTTATCAGCTTATCCAGAACATATTTGTATCTGGTCGTTTCCTCCTCTAAAAAACCGGGTTGGATGGCATTGTCTCCAATCAAATAATTTCTGGCTTCAGGTAAATCAGTTAAGATGAAGCTCAATTTATTATTGATAAAATCTGTTTCTTCAAGTATTATTTCTGCATCAGTTCGTCTGGTATTTTGCTTTATAATTTTCATAGCTTTAACTGTATTTTCTTCATTGAGAACCGTCGATAGTTTATCCTTTAAAATTAGAAATAATTTTTTTGCAAGTATTTCTGGGTCATCCGGTTCAATATTTACGTGATGTTTGTTTTCTTTCTTTATTTTTTTTAATCCTAAACGAATTTCTGAAAGTGATTTTGATATATTCTCCTCCGAAAGTCCAATACTATGAGAGATTTCATAATCTTTTTTTAGTAAATAAGTCAATTCATGTATGTTAAATCTTGCATCTGTTAATTTTTTATAATATTCAATAAACAAAATTGTATTCTCGGTATGCACTGAATCAAAAGGATCAATATCAGAAATTTTCTTTAGCTCAATCAGCTCTTTAATAGATATTCTCATTGCTTTTGAAAGGATAGCATACCTGTTTAGTGCGGATAAATTCGAAAGGTTTAAAACATCATTTCCATTCAGCGCTTTTTCAAGTAGTAATTCAAAATCAGAATTTGACATGCCTAAACCGGCTTTTATTGTAGCAG
>CAYMKU010000064.1:0-11755 GCA_964391015.1 uncultured Ignavibacteriaceae bacterium | reverse complement strand
CCCGGTTTATCAGAAATTACATTCCAGTCCATCATATCCTGAAATACTTTTCCATCTTTGTTGAAATCAATAGCTTCCAAATCAATAATACCTTTTCTTACAATATCTACCTGCCCTTTAACGTTTTGCTTTTCCATATTCATCTTAGATTTTTCTTGATCAACAGATTTGTCCATTTTCATCTTTGAATGATCACGCATATCATGTTTTATCGTTTTTGTTGAATCTTCACTCTTTGAATTATAAACCACTTTTTCCGTTTCATTGTTTGATGACTCACAACATGATGATTTTTTATCCTGCCCCAAGAGCAAGTTAGTCGCTGTGAAAAATATTAGCACTAAGATTGCTGATAAAAATGTGACAGTGGTTTGAGATTTTGTTGGTTTCATTTTTTGTTCCTTCATTTTGTTTTTGAATTATTGATTTTTGTTTTCTTTAGACATATCCATTCCTTCCATATTATTTGAAGAGGATTGTTTCTTTTCATTTTGTGTTGAACCGTTACCATGCTGATGTCCGGTTGGCATTCCGGTTTTAAGCTGACTTTCGGAATCAATTAGAAATCCGCCGGTCGCGGCAATTTCGTCTCCTTCATTTAATCCAGAAACGATTTGATATTTATCTCCGTAGCGCCCTCCAATTATTACATTATGTGCTTCAAACATTCCATCACTCATTTTCGTCCATACAACTACCCGTTTACCGGCTATTATTACTGCATCTGCTGGAACGATTAATCCTTGTCCTCTTGTGCTATTGAAAAACGTTTCGCCATACATCTGTGGTTTAAGTTTACCGCCATAATTTGAAAACTCGCTTCTCACTTTTACAGTTCTCGTTTGAGAATTAATAACCGGATAGATAAAAGTGACCTTACCGTGAAATTCCTCTCCGGGATAAGCTCGGAGATGAAGTCTAACAGAACTGCCGATCTTTACATTCGCTAGATTATTTTCATACACTTCGGCAATATTCCAGAGAGTTGAAAGTTCGGCGACATCATAAATTGCTGTGCCTTCATTTACGTAAGAGCCTTCCTGCACTTTCTTCTCAATTACTGTCCCATTTACAGAAGAATAATATGTAAGAGTGATATTTATTTCTTTTGTATCCTCTAATGATTGAATTTGTTCTTCAGTCAGTCCGAAGATTTCTAATTTCTTCTTTGCCGCTTTTAACAAAGAAACCGAATTAGAAGAATTTCCTAATGCGATCAGATATTCACTTTGAGCTTGAACTAAATCCGGACTATAAATTTCAAAAAGCGGCTGTCCTTTCTTTATGTAATCGCCGGTTTTATCAACGAATAGTTTTTCTATTCTTCCATTGAATCGAGCAGAGATTATTTTTCTATTATTCTCTACAAAATCAAGATAACTATAAGCTGTAACTTGGTCTCGTAAATATTCTTTCTTAACTACTACTGTAGAAATATTTGCCAACACTTGTTTTTTGCCGCTCAATGCTATCGTGTTTGGCATATCTTTATCGCTTACCGCTTCTGGTTTTTCCTCTGCGACTTTTTTAATTAAGTCCATTCCGCAAATAGGGCAAGAACCGGGTCCATCCATTCGAACTTGCGGGTGCATCGTGCACGTCCAGTAATCTTTTTGTTTTACAACTTCATGTTCATGCTTTCCGTTATCTTCGGTTTTAGAGCAACCGGCAAAGATTAACGATAGCACTACCAACGGAATCAACAAATATTTTGTGAACTTCATTTTATTACCTCGATTTATTCTTACAATATTTTTCATTTCGACACTTCGTTATTTTCTAGAGTTGTTCCCACCATCATTTCAATTTCTGCCAGCGACATTTGCGTATCGGCTTTTGCCATGTAATAATTCATCTGTTGCATTAGTAGCATCCTATATGAATCTATCACAGTTGTAACTCCGGTTCTGTTATTTTGAAAAGCCGATACTTGTGATTCAGCGGCTTTGCTATACATCGGTATCACCTTATTGCTGTAAAGTTTAATTAGTTCAACCGCTGTGTTATATTTAACAAGAGCTGTTTTTAATTGAGATGTCATTTCACGTTGCATATCATTCTTTTCATACTCAATGCTGCTGATTCCGGCGTTTAAATCTTCTTCCTTTGCTTTGTATTTATTGATTGACCAAGGTGCAAAAGGAAGATTGATTGAAAACATCAATGAATACATATATTCGGTCTTGGGTGATTCCATCCAATCCATTGACAAATAATTTTTAGAAGTTAGAATCATTCCTTGCGGCATTCTCATAAACATTCCTTGAACCATTAAATCGGGAATCAACTCACGGTTGTTTGCATCAATCATCGCTTTATTCATTTCAATCATATTGCCCATTTTTTTAAGAGATGGATTTGAATAACCAAGCACCTCTTCCAACTTAGATTGGGAATCTGAAAGAATGCTATCAGAAAATTCTTTTGTAGCATAAACTTCTTTTGAATCAAGATTCCTTCCGAGAAGTTTATTGAGTTTATAGACCTCTGCTTCTTTTTGTTTTTCAATAATTAGTAATTGTGTTTCGTTTGACGCTACTTCGCTTTGAAGCGTCAATACATCGGCTTGATTTATTTTATTTGTGTAATATGATGACTCAACTGATTTTATTAAATCATTCAAAAGAGAAATATTCTTTTTCTGGATTTCAATCTTTCGGTCATAAAGCCAAAGTGTGTAATAGGACATTTTTACAGCAGCTATAAGATTAATTTTGTACGAATCATAATTGTTTCCTTCAATCAAAGTATTTTTTCTCTCAACTTCCGCCATTGTATTTAACTTTCCTCCGAGAGGGAACATTTGTGATAGAGAAAAGTTGTTTGAGTTGGATTGATTGAATATATCAATTGAATTAGTCGGCACTTGTGAAAACTCAACAGAAAAATTCGGCGGGGGAAGAGTATTTATCGCTTCACTCCTTTTTTCAGATGCAGTAATTTTATATTGCAGTGCCTTTAATTGGGGATTGTTTCTTACAGCTTCAGCGATTAACGAATCAAGTGATTGCGCGTGAAGATTTACTTCAAAGATAGTAAGTAGTAGTAATGTAATAGTATGTGTTAATCTTACCTTCCATTCTATCTTCTTACTTCTAACTTCTGGTTTCTGGCTTTCTAACTCGACATTTTTCATTCTACGTTCTAGTTCCATTTTATTCTCCCTCCTTCATCCAATCTGCCATTTTAGAGATTTCGAGTTTACCTTTTTTAAGTGCACGTTCTTTCATCATTGCAAAAAGAATAGGTGTGACAACAAGAACGTGAACAGCACTTGTAAGCAATCCGCCTATCATCGGTGCAGTCAATGGCTTCATAACATCAGCGCCCGTACCTGTTGCCCACATTACCGGAATCAAACCAACCATTGCAGTAAACACTGTCATCAATTTTGGTCTTAATCTTAATACAGAACCTTCGACGGTTGCGTCATAGATATCTTCGTTTGTTATTGGTCCGCGCAACCCTTTCTCATGTGCGCGTAATTTCTTATCGAGCGCTTCATGCAAATAAACAACCATGATAACGCCTGTCTCAACTGCAATTCCGTAAAGAGCTATGAATCCAACCCAAACTGCAACAGAGAAATTGTAACCCAAAATAAAGACCATATACATTCCTCCAATAAGCGCAAAGGGAACAGAGAGCATTACAACTCCAGCTTCTACGTAATCTTTGAGAGTAAAGAAGAGAAGGAAAAAGATTACTAAGAATACAACCGGCATTATTATTTCAATGGTTTGCTGGGCACGAACTTTACTTTCATATTGCCCGCTCCACATGTAAGAATAACCTGCGGGGAGATTTAATCCATCTGCAATAACTTTTTTTGCATCAACCATAACGCTTCCCATATCACGCCCGCGTGTATTCATAAAAACGATTGAACGAAGCATTCCGTTTTCGCTACTTATCATTGGAGGACCAGTGACTAAGCTTATATCTGCTATTTCAGAAAGCGGTAAATAGGTAACATCATTTTGATTTGCGCTAATTAATGAAAAATCACTTTGTGAATTTGAAACCGATGGAACAATGCTTGCTTGAGTAGTGCTTCCCATTGAAGACATCGCTCCGCCGGAATTACTTTTATTGATTCCGTTGTTCATTGAATTTGATGATGACTGAACTGTCATTGGATTTGATAAGGAAATCGGAATGATTAAGCTTTTTAATTCGTCAATGTTGTCACGGTAATCCTTTTGATAACGCATTCTAATTGGAAAGCGCATTCTTCCTTCTATTACTATCCCGAGATTTTGTCCGCCGATTGCAGTTTCAATAATATCTTGAAGGTCGCGAATGTTTACTCCATAACGTGCTGCGATATCTCTCTTAATTTGGATATCGAGATAATAACCGTTCTGAACTCTTTCCGCAACAACATCAGCCGCACCGTTTATTGTCTTTAATAATTTTTCTGCTTTGATAGCATACGCTTCGAGTGTATCGAGATTAGGTCCAAAGATTTTAAATCCAATATCTGTACGCACACCTGTTGAAAGCATGTTAATTCTATTTATTATTGGCTGAGTCCATCCATTGCGCACACCTGGTATTTGTAGTTTTGAATCAAGTTCGGCAACAATATCCTGCTTTGTAAGCCCAGGGCGCCATTCACTTTTCGGTTTAAGTAGAATAATTGTTTCAATCATGCTGAGCGGTGCATTATCAGTCGCTGTTTCAGCTCTTCCTGTTTTTCCAAGCACATGATGAACTTCTGGAATGGATTTAATGATTTTGTCCTGCTCTTGTAAAATCCTGTTCACTTCTGTAATTGAAGCGCCGGGCAATGTTACCGGCATATAAAGAATTGAACCTTCATCAAGCGGAGGCATGAATTCGCTGCCTGTACCAAGAATCATAGGAATTGTAATTAGAAGAGCGAGAATGTTTATTGCTATTGTAATTTTTCTATGTTTCAAAACCCAATGAATGACCGGTTCATACAAGCGAATGAAAAATCTTGTGGTAGGATTTTTATCTTCCGGTTTGAATTTGCCACGCATCAGCATTGTCATTAAAACTGGAATAAGAGAGATAACAACAATTGCAGATCCTATCATTGCGAAAGATTTTGTGTACGCAAGCGGATGAAACATTTTTCCTTCCTGACCAGTTAATAAAAATACCGGGAGAAATGAAGTAAGTATTATTAATTCGGAAAAGAAAATTGCTCTGCCGACTTGCTTTGCCGAATCAATAGAAATTTTTTTGTATTCTTCCGGCGTAAGATGTTGCTTCTCTTCCAATGCTTTTGCCAGATTCCTGTAAGCATTTTCTACAAGTACAATTGAAGAATCAACTATCACTCCAACTGCCAGGATAATTCCACCAAGTGACATAATGTTGGAAGAGATCCCTAAGAGGTACATCAAAATGAATGCGATAAGTATTGAAATCGGAAGCTCGATCAAAATTCTTACAATGCTTCTAAAGTGAAGAAGAAAAATCATTACCATAATTGAAACAGTGATTGATGCTTCAACAAGAGCGCGTTCAAGAGTTCCGACAGCTTCTTTAATCAATGTGCTGCGGTCATAAGAAGTTACAATTTCAACTCCTTGTGGGAGACCGGGAGAAATTTCTTTTATTTTTTCTTTCACTCTATCAATTACTTTTTGTGCATTCTCTCCGTTACGCATCACAATTATTCCACCAACTACTTCACCTTCACCATTTTTATCTAATGCACCTCTTCTGATATCACCTCCAATAGAAACCGAAGCAACATTTTTGATAAATATCGGAATCCCATTCGATGCGGTTTTTATTACTGTGTTCTCGATATCTTCTTTGGATTGAATGTAGCCCTGCCCGCGGACAAAATATTCAGCATCGCTCACTTCCACAATTTTTCCGCCAACTTCATTGTTGCTTCTTTGAATGGCGTTGACAACTTCCGGAACAGTTAAATTATATGCGCGAAGATCAGTTGGATTCACATCAACTTGATATTGTTTTACAAATCCGCCGATGCTTGCAACTTCTGCAACACCATCAACAGATGAAAGTTTATATCGAATATACCAATCTTGTATTGCACGAACGGCGCCGAGATCATACCCTTTGCCTTCAACGGTGTACCAATAAACGTGTCCAACGCCTGTTCCATCCGGACCTAGAGACGGAACCACACCTGCAGGTAATTGCGCTTGGATGGTGTTCATTCTTTCGAGGACGCGTGTACGGGCAAAATATGTATCCACTCCATCATCGAAGATTACGAATACAAATGACATTCCGAACATTGAATTAGCGCGAACAGCTTTAACATTCGGCAATCCCTGCAAACCTGAGACGATTGGATAAGTAACCTGATCTTCTATTATTTGAGGCGATCGTCCCATCCATTCAGTAAAAATTATAACCTGATTTTCGGAAAGATCGGGTATGGCATCAACTGGCAGATTAACAACACTGTAAATGCCGAAACCGATGACAATCAAATAAATTAAAATTACAATGAAGCGATTATCAGCACTCCATTGAATGATTTTTTCAATCATTGTGAAACTCCATCTTACGAGCCAAAAGACTCGAATTATTTTGTTAAGTAATAAAGTGAAACAAAAAATGATGAGGTTGTGGATGCATATAATTACTGGCAGCTAAACAAATATGAATATTAGTCAGCGCGAGGAATTAATACACCTCACCTCTGAAAAGAGTATCAAATGAGAAGAATGGAGTTCTGAAGGTACAGATCGTTGTGATAAAATAAAGGCGGAGATAAGTTGTGCTTAACTATGGTTTGATTTGGTTCAAAGTATTTTGAGAGTATATTGAAAAGAGAGGTTATAGATAGCAATTGCTCTTTTTTCAATTCTACTTTTACTGAAATGAAATTATCAGAAATAGATTTATCAATAATTTTCGTTTCGCAGCATCGGTTGGAGTTATCGGACTTCAACTGGACAGGATAATCTTTTTCATCTTCGCAGCAAGACATTTTCTTTTGTGACTTTTTAGACATACACATTTCACAGTCAGAAAAGGAAGAGCGCTTCTGCATTTCACAATAATGCAGAGTTATTGGCATTCCTACTGTAGAAAGGAAAAAAGTAAAAATGAGTAATATGCTAAGACTTCTTTTCAAACCGATGTAAACTTATGTATTTGGAAATATAATTACAACCAACGTACCAATCTAATAATTCAATTTATGATTAAATTCCCACATTGAATTTTTAAATTGTAATAAATTCTGACGTAATAACATAATCTTCTACAAATAAGTTCCTGGTTAATTGAATGAAAAAATTATTTTTAATTATTTCTGTTAGTTTAATTGCAATTGTTTTGTATTTCAGCTATTTATTTTATTCTGAAATCAACATCGAAAGACTAAATTACTTGCATCGCTGGGTTGCCAAAAGTGTTTTTGATAAATGGAATGAGTATTCACAAGTAATACCAAAAGAGGAACGAGCAATCGTAGATTATGATACTCTGTTAAATCAACTTAATTTTTATGAAAGAAATTTTGCTGAAAGAATATTTGCAATCAATCCGAAAGAGTTAGGATTCAAAGGTCCGAAATATTCCAAAGGAAAACCCGGCAAATTGGTTTTAATAGAATCAGTTAAAGTTGGTAATAGGGAAACAGGGATTCAATATTGTCCAGAACATTCCTACAATGATTACCTTTTAATGATGGAGAAAATGAGAAAAGATTTTGGCAAGCAGCTTTACATTGACAGTGGTTACCGTTCTCCTGGTAAACAAGCTTATTTATTTTTCTACTATCTGACGACGAGCAGCGAGTATTCTCTAAAAGAAAACGCAAAGTGGATTGCAATGCCCGGCTACAGCGAACATGGAAATCCCCTTAACAATGCAATTGATTTCACAAGCGACACTGGAATAAATGGTTTTGAAGGTAACCAAACGGCGGCAGATTTTGAAAGACTGCCTGAATTTGAATGGCTAATGAAGAATGCTAACCTATTTAATTTTTATTTAAGCTACCCCAAGAACAATCCCTTTGGTGTTGCGTACGAACCTTGGCATTGGCATTGGAATAAAATAAAAAGTGATAATGAAATCCATAAATAAAAAACTAGCGTCTTATTAGGGATGATGAACATGTCTTCGGATGATAACTGTATTGATTTTGATCAACTCTTTGGTAATGATGAAGATGAAGCAGGTTATTTTGAATGGAATAGAAAAGATCCTAATGTCCTTTACATTGATACAAATGAGAATGCAATTGATTCTTTAGAAACGGCATTACTACTTTCAGAGCGAAATGATAACTTAAAATGGAAGTGGATTGCGTTTGCACTGCACCATTCACTTTATTCATTTTGTATCTCAGCACTCGAAAATGGTAATTATGAAAATGTCTTGTATAAAGGTAAAGAAGATGAATGGATTGTTTCATTTTCTAACGAAAAGATTGAAAAAAAATCGAGAATAGTTCCCTTCCATATAAAAAAGTACAAAACTCCTGCGTTTAGAATTGAATGGGAATCAATAAATAAACTCCCGGAGAAGAAAAAACGGATTGACAAAAAAATACTGACCGATAATTTGATCGGCTTTTGGACGGCTTTAGCTCGTGTTCAAGATCAATATTTTTGGATGGGTCGCTTACATTCTCAAAAAGCAGTTCAAATTTCTGATGACGAACTTGAACAAATTGTGTGGCTTTCTGAGGCTGTTAGAAATGATCTTACGCATTTTGTTCCTAAGGGATATTCAATTGGAATCAAACGAATAATAACCGCATCTAAAGTAATGTTAGCAAAAATTGATTTTCTTGTTTTCGAATCTTTTTCAATTCTATTTGTTGATTATGAAAGATCACGCAGAAGAATAAGAGATGCAATAGACAAGCTCACTTTAAAACTTGCAATGCATCAAGAAATCTTTAAAAAATCCTCTCCATGAAAGTAGAGAATTAAGACTAAATCATATCTTGGAATCAATCATATAAAATGATTTTCTTTTTGAATAACCACAACAGAATAATGCGAAGTGGTCGCAAAATGCGACCACCTTTGCTTATAAAGATGACATCTTTTTGAAAGATGTCATCTTTGGGCTTTAATTAAAAATGAAAAAGACAGATTATTATATTCCATTATACAAAGATCATCTATACCATGTATACAATCGTGGCAATGGAAAAGAACGCATTTTCTTTGAGGAAAGAAATTATTTTTATTTTATCAAACAATATGAGAAGTATTTATTCGAATTACTCGATACATTTGCTTATTGTCTTTTGCCTAATCACTTTCATTTGCTTGTTAGACCAAAACTGAATAACCCAGAGATGATTAGTGAACAGTTTAGGAAATTTTTTATTTCTTATACAATGTCAATCAATGAGCAAGAAAAGAGAAGAGGGAATTTATTTCAAAGAGGTTTTAAGAGAAAAATTATTGAAAATGAAAAATATTTTTACTCAGCAGTTTATTATATTCACTCAAATCCAGTTCATCATGGAATAGTTAAGGATTTGACAAAGTATAAATTCAGCTCATATAATCCATTGATATTTAATAATGAATCAAAACTATGCAAAGATGAAGTTATGGAATGGTTTGGTGGGGAAAAGAATTTTATTGAGTTTCATAAGGATTTGCAGAACAAATATTTTAACGATAACTATATTATAGAAGAGGAATAATTATGAAAAAGATGACATCTTTATGAAAGATGTCATCTTTGGATTAAGAAAATGGAAACTACACATACAACTATTCCTTTTCTTTGAAATCTATACCCCTATTTTTATATTTGACCAACATTTTTTCAAATATCGTCATCTATGCAGAAAACTTACATCAAAGACCTCTCTCAGCACATCGGTGAGGAAATTTCCCTTAGTGGCTGGCTTTACAATAAACGATCAAGCGGTAAAATTAAATTTATTATTCTTCGGGATGGAACTGGGTTACTTCAGTGCGTTTATTTTAAAGGCAATGTTTCTGAAGAAATTTTTAATCTTGCTGATCGTTTAGGACAGGAATCATCCATTGAAGTTAAGGGTAAAGTTAAATCTGAACCACGTGCTGTTGGTGGTTATGAACTTG
Organism: uncultured Ignavibacteriaceae bacterium; assembly: GCA_964391015.1. Classification (GTDB taxonomy): domain Bacteria; phylum Bacteroidota; class Ignavibacteria; order Ignavibacteriales; family Ignavibacteriaceae; genus XYD12-FULL-36-8. The sequence goes on along the minus strand of CAYMKU010000064.1, from coordinate 1,706 downwards.
ATGCAACCGATCTAAAGCTGATCAATGAGGCTCATGAGTATCCTATAACACCAAAGGATCACGGTGTAGAATTTTTGATGGACAATCGTCATCTCTGGCTGCGTTCAAGCAAGCAAGTGGCGATTATGAGAATTAGACATAGAGTTGTTAAAGCAATCCGCGATTTTTTTGACGACCGCGGTTTTACATTGATGGATCCACCAATCCTTACTCCAGCTGCATGCGAGGGAACATCTACATTATTCGAAACAGAATATTTTGATTTGGGGAAAGCATATCTCACTCAATCTGGTCAGCTTTATGCTGAAGCAGGTGCAATGGCATTAGGGAAAGTCTATACTTTTGGTCCGACATTCCGTGCAGAAAAATCCAAGACAAGAAGACACTTAACCGAATTCTGGATGGTTGAACCTGAAGTTGCTTTCAATGATTTGAATGATAATATGGATCTTGCTGAAGAATTCTTGGAATATATTGTTCAAACAATTCTGAAAGAAAAGCATGAAGAATTAAAAGTATTAGAACGTGATACTTCAAAATTGGAAAACGTAAAAAGACCTTTGCCGCGTATAAGTTATGATGAAGCGGTAGAGATTCTTAAAAAGAATGGAATTGATTTTCAGTGGGGGAATGATCTCGGTGGAACGGATGAAACAGTTATTTCGAATCAATTTGATAGACCTGTAATGGTTCATCGTTATCCCTCGGAAGTAAAAGCATTTTACATGAAACGTGATCCAGAGAATGAAAAGCTTGCACTTGCCGTTGATGTTCTTGCGCCGGAAGGTTATGGAGAAATAATTGGTGGAAGTCAAAGGGAAGATAATTTAGAACTTCTTCAAGCAAGAATTAAAGAACATAATCTTCCGCAATCTGCATTTGAGTGGTATTTGGATTTAAGAAGATTTGGTTCTGTTCCTCATTCAGGATTTGGTTTAGGATTGGAAAGAACTGTTGGCTGGATTTGTGGACTTGAGCATCTTAGGGAAACAATTCCTTTTGCTAGGATGATTTACAGGAACACGCCTTAGACAAATATTAAAATACGTTTATTGTGGTCAAAAAATTTAATGAAAAACTAAATATTATTTCTCTTTTTCGTAAACTTGGAGAGAACGAAAATGATGAATTCAAATTAATTATTCTGGTCAATACTTTGCTAGAATTGTTGGTAAATATTTTAGTAAAAGAAAAAATTAAGAATAATAAAGTCGTGGAAGGTAATGAATATACCTACGCTATAAAATTAGTGATTCTTAATGAAAAGAATATAATTAATGACGTTCTCTTTAAAGAAATTGAAATTCTTAGAAAAATTAGAAATAGAGCTGCACATGAACCTATATTTCATTTAAATAATGACGAACTACGAGGCCTACCAATTCGTGAGAATGAAAAGTTATATGATGGATGTATGATTGTGTTAGGAAGTTTATGGAATGAAAATAAAGATATATTTTTAAATTATTTCAATCTTGAGTGAATAGAAATTAGAAGTTAAACATGAATTTAGAATTAATCTTATTCATAATATTCGCTCTGGTCTGTGCTGTTACATCGGTTTTGATGATTACCCGCTCAAACCCAATTATCAGTGCTTTATTCCTCATCCTAAATTTTGCAGCATTAGCGGGAATATATCTTTTACTTCATGCCCAATTTATTGCAGTTGCTCAGGTTATTGTTTATGCCGGAGCAATAATGGT
>CAYMKU010000063.1:0-11978 GCA_964391015.1 uncultured Ignavibacteriaceae bacterium | reverse complement strand
TCTCGAATTACTATTTTAACTTTATGGTTTTTCTGCTCGAGTCCGAGCAATATATATTTAAATAAATAGTAATGTGCAGGATGATTCAGTGCAAAAAGTATATTCATGCTCGAATATATTTAATAATTTTTTTTACAATGTTTTTAAAAAATTGAAATATTAATTCCTTCAACCACAGTAAATAATTATCATTCCATCTTGATGGATGTGTTAGTATGTATATGTTTTTCTGCGGATTATTTATGAAAAAATCTGCTAATTGATTTACTGTTTTAAATATTATTTTATTTTTTTTTGCGTCAACGAGAGGTGAGTTCAACCTTCTTCCAACGTCAGAAAAATATGAATATTTGTTAAAATCAATAGATAGGTAAGCTTCACCTATTATCCCAAATTTTTGAAAACCATAAAATTTCCATATGTCAAGATTATTATATTTTGTAAGTGGATTACCATGAGCACATATTGTTTCTGAATTCCATTGTTTAAATAGCATCCATTCTTTATTAAATATTGCAAGTGCTTTGTCAACATCACCATGCGCTTTGTCCAACACCTCATAATGATATCCTATTTCATGGCCCAATAATTTAACTTTTAAAATAATATCAGGGACATAATGTTTTTTTAAATAACGGAAGTAATAAGTTGATTGTATACCTAACTCATTTTCAATTTTAGCAATTTTTAGGACATTTTTTGGGGGGCGGTCAACATCATGACGGATAATTCCATATTGATTTTTATCAATTAAGTATCCGCTAACAGTATAATTACCATTTGGAAGCTGTTCCAGAAGTTTTCTGTATTTTCGTAGGGTAAATTCTCTTTCCATTATTTTCGTGCTCCAATAAAAATGATAGCAGAATAGGAGTTGATAATAGGCAATTTTTCAGCAAAAAATTCAAAAGTCCTGAAAAGCCCAAATAACTTGTTTGGGGTTGATTTTGGAACAAATAACCCTCTTTTCATCCTTACATTTATAAAGCTGGTTCTATTCATCATTGCAATAATATCCTCCCAGTAGTAATAATTATCAAAAATATGTTCCCGCCCTAGAATTTTCTTTTTTAATCCAACAAACCAGGGGCATTTTTTATTTGGTAAATCTATTATAATGTATCCGGTTGGTTTTAAAACGCGATATATTTCTGCCAGAGCTACTTCAATATTTGGCGCATATCTTAAAGTCGAAAAGGATAATACTCCATCAAAATAATTATCGGGAAAAGGTAGTTTTTCCATATCGGCAACTTGGAACACTATTGATGAGTTTTTTTTAATTGCTTTATTTTTTGCCCATTTAATATTTTCAGGAGATAAATCAATAGAAGTTAAATTAATGCAATACTTCTCGTACTCAAAAGAGAAAACACCTGTAGCAGAACCTACTTCCAAAACATTCTGGCCTTTCTTTATATAGTTATAGGATTCAGCCATTGCCAGCTTCTTTTTGATGAAATGTTGACCAGCTTTGCTCTCAAAAATATTGTCATATTGAGCAACTTCCTGGTCATACTTCTTTTTAATAGAGTTTTTTATATCATCTGTATTCATATCGTAATTTCTTTTACGGTTTTATAATTCATATTATTTTTTCTACAAATTTTCAGAATCTTTTCCAATAATTCATAACAAGGGTCCCCTAAATTTCTCATCTTTAAATTATGCCTGATATAGCCAGAAAAAACATTCGCTTCTTTTTGGTTTTTTCCTTTTCTAAATGATAGTATTTCTTGTGGATGAATTAGAAAAACTATTGGTTTATTTGTAACGTATGATTCCGCCATTAATATTTTTAGAATTAAAAATGTAATTGATGGGAATAACCTTAAATGGGTACCAATAAATGGCCAGATCAAAGCAGATATTGGCAATTCAATTATTTCAGAATATCCTTTTCTGAATGGTGAGTAAGTGGATATTTTATACGGCTTTCTGTGAGAAGTAAGCCATATTAATTTATTTAAAGCACCGGAAGTAAATGGCCCATCAAATCTTTGTGGTGCAATTGAAGAGTCGTATTTGAAATTATTTTTTTCAAGTGCAAATATTGTATCTTTATTAACTCTTAATGCAGGGGCTCTAAATGATACTATTTTAGAGTTTGTTATGCCTTCTATTGTTCTTTTTGATTTTTCAATAATTTCAATCTGTTTTTCTAGATTTAATGAGTCGTAGAAATCACTATGATCAAATCCATGGCAACCTATTTCATGACCCTTTTTTAAAATGTTAATCAAAGATTCAGGAGATTTTAGTGCGAATAATGCCGTAGTAAAAAAAGTTGCTTTTGCATTGTATCTCTCTAATAAATTTAAAATTTTGGGTACAGCTAATCTTTCAACAAGACTAATTACTGAATTATCTTGTACATTTGTTTCAAAAGAATGGCTTTCTAAATCAAAAGTTAAGTATATGTCCATGACCTTTGCATTTAAACTTAACAATAACGGCTGGGTGTATTTGTAATGGTGTGTTAAATGGTAGAATGTTTAATTAACCACTAAACTTAATTAAAAAAAATAATACCTGTATTACGGATAATACCACCATTACATATACACTTTGTTATGTACAGGTGCAGTGTCGTTTATTAAAATTTAATTAGAAGTACGAACAAAAACAAACAGAGCTTTAGGTCGGAATTCTAATTTCAAAAATTTATATATGGAAATACTTTGGTTAAGAAATGCGTGAATACATTGATACTAAAAGATTTGAAGCAATTTTTGAATGAAGATATAAATGATTTGGCTAATTTATTTTAGGGTGCATCAAAATATAAGGATGATATAGTCGGGGATTATATATTTCTATCTACATCGACCACATTTGACAAAGACTATGGTGATAATTTTACAAGTAAAAGTAAAGTTGGGTACAATTTTAATGTAGATGAATTTAGAACCGAAAAGGCATTTTTAAATTCGCCTATAATAATTATACTTGGGATACATTGGAGTCACCAAAGTTGTTGTTGAATGGATTTTCATCAATGTTTTCGGTAGTATTCTAATTACTGAAGATGGCGAATAAAATCATATCTATATAAAATCAAATATTTAATCCATTGAACAATATTCAATTTTAAAGTGTGTTTGAGTGTTCCTTCTTGTTTTCTTAACCGAACTAAATTCGAAGTGCCAAAGTAGCACTTGTATATAACAATTGTAATAATGAAGTGATAAAAAATTTGTTTCGTAAATAATACCAAATTTGGTATGATTACTGCAATTTTGTGTTTATTTTTCTTTTAGCTACTTACTTAAGCAACCTTCAAGGATATCAGCTTGATCACTACTATGCCGATCTTTGAAGTTTAAAACAATAAATCATTTCCGCCAGTGGCGAGTAGGTACTTCCGCCCGAAGCAGACAGTCAATCATTCGTTTACTCATTCTGCCATCAACGTAGCAATTGCCGAAGTGTTTATTATATCATCAACACTGCAGCCGCGGGAGAGATCGAATACGGGTTTCTTTAATCCCTGTACAACTGGACCAACAGCTTCCGCACCGCCAATCCTCTGGGCAATTTTGTAACCAATGTTTCCTGCATTCAAATCTGGGAAAATTAATACGTTTGCTTTTCCTGCAATCTCGCTTCCGGGTGCTTTTGATTTGCCGACTTTCTCAACAACTGCAGCATCAAATTGAAGTTCGCCGTCAACTTTCAGGTCGGGACGTTTTTGTTTTACAAAATTTGTTGCACTTCTAACTTTATCAACTAGTTCATGCTCTGCGCTGCCTTTGGTTGAGAAGGAAAGCATTGCTACTCTTGGTTCTTCTCCAACCAATTTTTTATAATTGTCCGCAGTTGATATTGCAATATCTGCAAGCTGAACATCAGTAGGATTTGGAACGACGGCGCAATCTGCAAAACCCCAAACTTTATCAGGCCATACCATCAGGAAAAAGCTGGATACGATTGAAATTCCTTCGGGCATTCCGACACAATGAATTCCTGCACGCATTACATCTGCAGTTGGAGAAGCTGAGCCGCTGACAAATCCATCAGCCAATCCCTCTCTAACCATCATAGCTCCGAAGAACAAAACATTTTTCATAGTTTCTTTTGCTTTATCGAGATCAACTCCCTTTGCTTTGCGAAGATTGAAGTAGATATCAGAAAATTTAGAATGATGTTCTGATTTAACAGGATCAATTATTTTTATTCCTTTAAGGTCAACATTAAGTCTTGTAGCATCCTCAAGGACTTTTTGTTCACTGCCAAGTAAAATAACATTGCAGATTTTCTTTTGCTTTAGCAGAAATCCAGCTTTGATTACTCTCTCATCGTGGGCTTCAGGAAGTACAATAGTTTTATTTCTTTTTGATGATTCGTTAATTATTCGTTCTAAAAGATTCATGTTTGTCTCCGAAATTTTGAAAAATTGTCCATCAAACTTACCAAATGCGGCTGTAAGGAGAAACTTGTTAATTCGCTTTGGTTTGTAAAATATATTTATTATTAAATCATAGTAGAATAATGCAGTTTTTTTTGATTTTTGGTTGCAAAACCGATAAATTCACACCCTTGGTTTTGAATATGATTGCTCAAAATTTACAGATACTTAGAAACAGAATTAATGAAATCTGTATAAAAGTTAATCGTGATCCGAAGAGTATAAAACTGATTGCGGTATCAAAGAGTTTTGGTGTTGATGAAATAAAACAAGCTATTGAAGCTGGTCAGAATGAGTTTGGCGAAAATAAAGCTCAGGAATTAGTCTCGAAGTTTGATACCTTAGGCAACCAGGTTATTTGGCATTTTATTGGTCACTTGCAGAAGAATAAAGTCAAGTACGCAGTCCGCACAGCAGATTACATTCATTCTGTTGATTCACTCTCGCTTGCAGAAGAAATTCAAAAAAATGCTGAGAGAATCGGAAAGAATCAGAAAATATTGATTCAAGTAAAAACATCCGAAGAAGAAACGAAATCGGGTGTAACTGAAAAGCACGAAGTGAAAAACATTGTTGCTTTCTGTTCAAAAGCATCAAACATAAATTTAATTGGCTTGATGACAATAGCTCCCTTTACAGAAGACAAAAGCTTGATTAGGAAAAGTTTCAGTTATTTGCGTAAATTAAAAGAGGAATTGAATTCGGAAGGTTACAGCTTAAACGAATTATCTATGGGAATGACAAGTGATTATGAGATTGCAATTGAGGAAGGAGCAACAATGTTGAGAATTGGCTCCGCAATTTTTGGAGAAAGAATTTATTACAAAGAATAAAAATGATTTTCACACCGGATGGAATAAAAAAACAAGAATTTAACAAATCTTTCAGAGGATTTGACAAAGAAGAAGTTCATGCTTTTTTGGAGAAGCTTTCATCTGAATTCGAAACTCTCTTTAATGAAAATGAAGCGATAAAAAAGGAAATTGAAGAAACTAAACAGAAGCTTGAAAAATTTCTTCAGGTTGAAAGCCAAGTTCAAAAGACTATAACTGACAGTGAACAAAAATCCAATCAATTATTAGATGAAGCTCAAAATAAAGCCGGAGAGATTATACGGTTAGCGGAAGAGAAGTCAACAGAGCTTTTGCAAAAATCCCGCGAGGAAGCAGAGAGATTAAAGTCTGCAGTTATAAATCTTCGTGAAGAAAAGGAAATCCTGATTACAAAGTTGAAGTCAGTAATCAATTATCAAGCGCATCTTCTTGAAATGAAGGTCGGGGATGCTGGTGAAGAAATAAAAGAAATTAAAAAACCCGAACACAGCTCTAGTATTGAAATTGATGTTAACAATATTGTCCAAAAATTACTTTGATGATGAAAACCCTTAAAGAAAAAATCAATGAAACTCTTTCAGTAATTCGGAAATACACAAAAGACAACTACCCGGTTGGAATAATCCTCGGCACAGGTTTGGGCGGTTTGGTAAAAGAGATTAAAGTTGAGCATCAAATTGATTATGGTGATTTACCTCATTTTCCAATTTCAACTGTAGAGTCTCATCATGGGAAATTAATATTTGGTACAGTTGCAGATAAAAAAGTTGTCGCAATGCAAGGAAGGTTTCATTACTACGAAGGATATTCGATGCAGCAGATTACTTACCCAGTTCGAATGATGAAATTTTTAGGCGTGCAAACACTTCTTGTTTCGAATGCTTGCGGAGGAATGAATCCGGGCTATCGAAAAGGCGATATAATGTTGATGGTTGATCATATAAATTTGCTGGGAGATAATCCGCTCATCGGAAAAAATGAGGATGAGCTTGGTCCGCGGTTTCCGGATATGAGTGAACCATACAGCTTGGAGTTAATTAGTCTTGCTGAAAAAGTAGCTGCTGAAAATAATATTAAAGTTCAAAAAGGAGTTTATGTTGCCGTACCTGGTCCCAATCTAGAAACAAAAGCTGAATATAAATTTCTAAGAGAAACAGGATCTGATGTTGTTGGTATGTCAACAATTCCCGAAGATATTGTTGCAAACCACATGGGTATGAAAGTTTTGGGAATCAGTATCGTAACAGATGAGTGTTTTCCTGAGACTTTAAAGCCTGTAAACGTTGAAGAAATTATCGCTACAGCAATGGAAGCGGAACCCAAAATGACTTTGATAATGAAAGAGGTTATTAAGAAGTTATGAAGCTAAGAAAAGAATTACTGATCAAATATGTTGTACCGGCACTTCTTGCGGTGTTGATGTTTTCATCTAACTTTCTTAACAAAAAACTTTTTGGATTTGACGATCAGAACTTTGCGGTTTGGTTTGTCCTTTCAGTTTTATGTTTTATTTGCGGCTGGTACATAAATCAGTCTTTGGGTTGGCATTTTGGTGGTAGGGTTGTATTTTCAATTATAGTTGCCGCCACATTCATTAGTATTTTATTAATTACTTTTTTCTGGGAATATTTTTCTGCCACGCAGCTTATCACAGAAAATTTACTTCTTTATAGTTTGCGTAATATTATGCTTGGAGCAATGTCTTACTTTGGAATGGCTGTTGCCGAAGTGCTCATGCTTCAGAAGGAACTTATTGTATTTCAAGAGAAACAGAAAATTATTGATGTAAAAGGTAAAGATTTGAAAAAGGAAGCTGAACTTGAATTGAGAGAAGCAAAAATTAAAGCACAAAAAATGGTGAATGATGCTGAATCTGAAGCTAAGGAAATTATGATGAAGAAAGAAAGAATGGAAAGAGACCTTAAAGAATTTATCCGCACCGAAAAAGAATTTATAAAGAAATACGAAAAACCTGAATAAAACTAGAATAATATGTTCAAGCAGAACTTAGAAAGAATGAATTATCCTGAAGTTGAAAAAAACATTTTAGAGTTTTGGGAAAAGCATAAGATTTTTGAGAAAAGCATTTCCTCACGGAATGAAAATAATCTCTTTACATTCTATGAAGGACCGCCAACTGCAAATGGCAAGCCCGGAATTCATCATGTAATGGCTAGAACATTAAAAGATCTGGTTTGCAGATATAAAACTTTGAAAGGATATCGTGTCGAGCGCAAGGCTGGCTGGGATACGCACGGCTTGCCTGTTGAAATTGAAGTTGAAAAAGAATTGGGAATCCAAAATAAAAGTGAAATCCCGAATTACGGCGTTGCGAAGTACAATGCGGCGTGCAAATCATCTGTTTTCAAGTATTTGAATCTTTGGGAACAGATGACAACGCGAATGGGTTACTGGATTGATCTCGACTCAGCGTACATCACCTTTAAGAACGAATACATCGAATCCGTTTGGTGGTCTTTATCCCAGCTTTTCAAGAAAGGATTGCTGTACAAAGGATTTAAAATTGTTCCTCAATGTCCGCATTGCGAAACTCCTCTTTCCTCACATGAGCTTTCCCTCGGTTATGATGAAGTGAGAGATCCTAATGTTTATGCAAAATTTAAGCTGAAAGATGAGGATGCTTCAATTCTTGTTTGGACAACTACACCCTGGACGCTCATTTCAAATGTTGCACTGGCTGTTGGTCCTGAAATAGATTATGTGAAGGTGAGCGCTGAGGGTCATGGAGTAATGTATCTTGCTAAAGCAAGATTATCAGTTCTCAAAGAAGGATACGCGATTTTAGAAGATCTGAAGGGACAAGCGTTGCTTAATAGAGAATACGAACCCTTATTCAGTTACGTCCCGGTGGATAAAAAAGCATGGTATGTGATTCCCGGCGAATTTGTAAGCACTGAAGATGGAAGTGGTGTTGTTCATATCGCTCCCGCCTTTGGTGCAGATGATTATGAAGTTTCTAAAAAATTCAATTTACCGTTCGTACAACCTGTTACAATTAGTGGAAGATTTACAGATGAAGTCACTGATTTTGCCGGAAGATTAGTTAAGACAATCAAGTTCAAAACTCACGAAGAAAAGGGAGTTGATCCTGACATTCTTCGGAATCTTAAAGAACGAAATTTAATTTACAGATCATCTAACGATTATCTTCATTCCTATCCTCACTGTTGGCGTTGCGACAATCCGCTAATTTATTATGCGCGAGATAGCTGGTATATAAAAACTACTGAAATTGCTCCGCGAATGATCGAGTTGAACAAAACAATTAATTGGGCGCCGCCGGAAGTTGGTTCTGGGAGATTTGGAAACTGGTTAGAAGAAAATAAAGACTGGTCTTTATCCCGCGACAGATACTGGGGAACTCCTCTTCCAATTTGGATAAGTGAAGATAGCGATGACATGTTTTCTGTTGGTTCGATTGCGGAACTGAAAGAGGGTTTTATTGAACGGAACGGCAAAAAGATTTTTATAAAAGATTTGCCCGATTCAGAAATTGATCTTCACAAACCGTTTGTTGATGGAATTAAGTTTGAACGTAATAGAAAAGTATTCTCAAGAACATCGGAATTGATTGATGTTTGGTATGACTCCGGCGCAATGCCTTTTGCTCAATATCATTATCCTTTTGAAAATAGAGAATGGTTTGAGAAACATTCTTTTCCATCCGATTTTATTTGCGAAGGAATTGATCAAACCAGAGGCTGGTTCTATACGCTTCATGCAATTGCGACAATGCTTTTTGAAAATGTTGCGTTCAAAAATATTATTGTGAACGAGTTGATTCTTGATAAGCAAGGTTTGAAAATGTCTAAATCGCGCGGCAACACTGTTGATCCGTTTATGCTGTTTGAAAAGTACGGCGCAGATGCAACAAGATGGTATCTCGTAACAAACAGCCCGCCATGGCGTCCAACTTTGTTTGATGAGGAAGGTTTAGTTGAAGTTCAAAGAAAATTTTTTGGAACGCTTATAAATACCTATTCATTCTTTGTGCTGTATGCAAACATTGACAAATTCGAATTCAAAGAAGAGCCAATACCGTATGAACAAAGACCAGAAATTGACAGATGGATTATCTCGAAACTCAATTCTTTAGTTGAAGAATATGAAAGCTTGATGGACAGCTACGATGTAACTAAGGCCGCACGTGCAGTATCATCTTTTACAATTGATCAACTTTCTAACTGGTATGTTCGCCGATGCAGAAGAAGATTCTGGAAATCGGAAATGAATGCCAACAAGCTTTCTGCATATCAAACGTTGTATGAATGTTTAGTTAAAGTTTGTATTCTAACTTCTCCATTTGCCCCCTTTATTGCGGAAGAGATTTATCTTAATCTTAACAGGGTAACTAAAAGAGACGAATTTGAATCCATTCATCTATTTAAATTTCCAAAACTCAGTTATCAGGATAAGGAACTTGAGGAGAAAATGGATGTTGCACAGAGGGTAGTTTACCTCACTCGTGCAATGAGAGCTAAAGCAAATCTAAAAGTCCGGCAGCCACTGAAAAGATTAATGGTAGTAGTAGATAAATCTAAAAACGATGCTTTGGCAAAAATGAAGGAAGTAATTTTGGAAGAGGTGAATATAAAAGAATTAGTAGTGTTGAATGATGATTCCGAAATAGTAAATAAATCGGCAAAAGCAAATTTCAAAGTAATCGGTCCTAAATTTGGCAAGAAGGTTAATCCGGTTGCCAATATGATCAAGCAGCTTGATAGAAGTTCAATCTCGCTTTTAGAAAAGGGGGAAACACTTCCTTTAAGTATTGATGGTGAAGAACTATTTATCGCGAAGGATGATGTCGAAATAATTTCTACAGAAATTACCGGCTGGGTTGTTGAGAAGGACGAAGAAATAATCACTGCAGTTGATACCGAACTCGATGAGGAATTGATTGCTGAAGGTCTTGCGCGGGAATTCGTAAATAGGATTCAAAACATGAGAAAAGATGCTGGTTTTGAAGTTACCGACAGAATTGAAATAAAATATTCCGGCGATTCTAAAATTGTAGAAGCTGTTAGTAAGTTTCAAAGTTATATTTCCAGCGAGACACTATCGGAAAAGTTATCTAAAACTGATTATTTTAATGGCGGCTTTAAGCAGGACTGGAAAATTGGCGAGCTTAATTGTTTGGTCGAAATCACAAAAGTTGAAGTCATGCCAATAACAGTTGAAAAAACTGTTCTTCCGAAAAGAAAAATCAACGTTAAAAAGAAAGCAGTAAAAAAAACAAAAGCAGGTATAAAGAAAGAAAAGTCTTCGAAGAAAAAAAATGTAAAGAAAGCTGTGAAAAAATCAGCGGTGGTCAAGGTTTCTGTTAAAAAGAAATTACAAATCAAAAAAGTGAGTAAGAAGAAATTGCAATCAAAACGTAAAGCAGTTAAGTTTAAAAAGTAAGGAGAAGCAGAATGGCAAAGAAAATTGATAAAAAGAAAAAGACAACACAAAAATCAAAGGGAAAGATGAAAAAAGAAAAAACACCAAAGAAGAAAAAATTGGTTGTTAAGCCAAAGAAAAAAGTTGTTGCTAAAAAAGCAATTGTAAAAAAGAAAGCTCCAAAAGTTGCTGTTAAAAAGCAAAAAATTCAGCCGAGGGCGAAAGCTGTAAAAGTTAAAGCAACTAAGCCCGCAAAACCGATTAAAAAGAAAATTAAAGCAGTTGAAGAACCTAAAGTGATGCCAAAGGTTCGTACAATTGAAGAAATAAAAGGTTACAGCAAGAAAGATCTTGAGCACTTCAGACAAATAATCCTTGAAAAACGTGATGAAATAATTGAGCAACTTCAAAATCTTAAAGAGCAGATGCTTGACCCTACAACAGGTGAATATATTAATGAGAATTCTCCATACTCACTTCACATGGCAGAGCAAGGAACGGATGCAATGGAACGCGAAAAAACTTTTCTCTATGCTCAAAGAGAAAATAAATTCTTGGGTTATCTTGAAGATGCTTTGAAGCGAATTGATGCAGGAACTTATGGAATTTGTATTGAATGTGTAGAGGAGCCGCAGAATCTCTGCGAAACTTGTCCCCTTGTTCCTAAAGCACGACTTGAGGCAGTGCCACATAGTCAGTTATGTTTGCCAATGAAGCAAAAACAGGAAAAAAATAAATAACTCACATTGGTGATAAGTATTAGTTACAAACCCAGTTTCTCAGCGCAGATTGATTTCATTCGCTAAGAAATTGGGTTTGTTTATGAAAAACATTTTTTAGAACAATATTATCTTTGAAAGTTTTTAATTGAGAGTTCTTTACGCAACATTATTTGTAGTTATAACCGATCAATTTTCTAAGTTTTGGATTAAAGGTTTTCACATTCCTTTTCTTGATCTTAAACATGAGGGAATGCAAATTGGGCAAAAAATTCCTGTTATAGGAGATTTCTTCAGAATTACATTTATTGAAAATCCCGGATTGGCTTTTGGAATCGATATTGATTCAACTATAAAACTCTGGATTTCGTTATTCTCTTTGATAGCAAGCGTTGCCTTAATTATTTATTTGTATGTTGTACGTAAAGAAAATCTTGGATTCAGAATAGCTTTAGCTTTAATACTTGGTGGTGCTATAGGGAATTTTATTGACAGAGCTTTCTATGGGATTATTTATGATTATGCGCCGTTGTTTTATGGTAAGGTGGTTGATTTTCTGGATTTCGATTTTTTCAATTTAACTCTCTTTGGAAGGAGCTATGATAGATTTGCAAT
>CAYMKU010000062.1:9104-13110 GCA_964391015.1 uncultured Ignavibacteriaceae bacterium | reverse complement strand
CATCAGCGAACTAATTGGTAGAAAACCATCCACTCCAGGAGGACGAGTGAAATAAGATGTAGTTCCTCCAAATTCCAAGTAACGTACAAAAAGATAAAATTCAACTCCAATCCAAACACACAATGCAGCAAAAAAAACTTGAACTATAAACCTGTACTTTTGAATTGGTTTATCACCGTTACGATTAATCTTTTTCTTGGTCATCATTTCATAATCCATATTTTACAAACTAAAAAATCTAAAGATTATTAATTTTATTTAAGGTTTTTTCTCTAAAGTGCGCAAGATTTTCCTTACTTAGCATTTCATACGCTTGAGTTCTCAATTTTCCCCACTTATCGTGAAGCGGGCAAGGGTTTTTTGAAGAACAATCTGGAAAACCAAGTACACATGTGTTAAAACTATCTAAGCCATCTATTGCTTCAACAATGTCAATCAATTTTATTTTTGACGGATGTTTTGCAAGTCTAAATCCACCAGATTTACCTTTCTTGGATTCAATGATTCCACTTACGGTTAAACTCTGTAGAATTTTGGAAATGAATTCTTTAGGAATATTTAATTTCTTGGAAATATCTTCTGCTGGGCAAATACAATCATGTTCGGAAGCAGCCATCAGAAGAATTGCTTGAAGTGCATATTCACATTTTTTTGAGAAAAAAACAGTCATTATAAAATAGTTTAAGTTAATCGATAAAATTATTTATTAATAAAACTCCATCACCTATATAAGTCTAATTCTCAAAAATCTTTTTTATTGAATGACTTAGTGCTGAAAATAATCGGGATAAAAACCCAAATCATAAGGAATAAAATAGATACTATAACACCAAGCATACTGCCAAAAAACTTCTGAAAGACGGCACCCGTATAGCCCATCAGTGCAGAAATATTAAATTTAATCATGAATAATATTCTTGCAAGATCAATTGGATTAAGAATGCTTAGGACTATCATTGCTTTTTCAAGAGGATATTCTTCGAAGTAATAAACCAGCAAAAGAACAAATCCATCATAAATTACAGCAAGCAATAACCAGATTAAAATTAAAACGCCTAACCCTTTTGCTTTATCGTCCTGACGAATTGCGATCATAAAAGCAATTGCTGTAAAAATAAAGGTCAAGGTAATTCCTATTAGTATAAGAAGAATTAGTCCATCAATAAGTTGATAGTCATTAGTAAAAAGTAAGAACGGAAGAAAAATTCCGAATGCCCACGTTAATGAAAGTGGAATTGTTGTCCCTAAGTAAATTCCAAGGAACAAGGATTTTCTATTAATGGGTTGACCCAGCATCATTTCAATAAATTCGCGGGAATTATAAAGATAGATTGAACCGAAAATGAGAGATACAATTGGAATGATAATCAGTACAACATTCATCAAGCTAATATATGCTTTGTTAACATCGCCGCTAAAAGCAAAAAGCGCATAGCCAATAAAGAAAAAAAAGAATGCATAAATAATAACCCATTTGTTGCGTATTGTATTATGAATTTCATAACGCAGAATTTTATTCATTAATCTCATTGTTTTGCCTCATTCATTAATTCAGCAATTGCTCGCTCAAGCTTAGTTTCCTTTTGATTTTTAAGCAGTGATTCTATTGTGCCCATAAATTTGATTTCACCCTCCAAAAGAAACACAATCTCATCGGCAAGCTCTTGAACCTCGCTCATTATGTGGGATGTTAAGACAATTGTTTTCTTATTGTGTTTTTCCTTCAAAACAAGATCTTTGAAATAGCTGCTCGAAACTGGATCTAATCCGGCAGTTGGTTCGTCAAGAAAATATATTTTAGGATTGAAAGCAAAAGCAATTATAGCCGAGACCTTTTGCCTTGTTCCACCAGATAAATTTTTAAACGGCTTTTCCATTTCATCGGACAACTTAAATGATTTAATTAATTCTTCGGCACTTAAATCATTTGAGTTACGCAGTTCTTTTATTAAAGACACTAACTCGTTTGCTGTTAAATTTTCAGGATACCTTGCAATCTGAGGCATATATCCAATTTTGTTTTTGTAATTAAAATTACCCCTAATATTTTCACCATCAACTTCAATTACGCCGCTGGTTGGTCTAACTAATCCAAGAACAGATTTTATCAATGTTGTTTTGCCGGAACCATTGGGACCAACTATTGCAGTTACCTTTCCCGCATCAATAGAAAGATTTATTCCCTTCAGCACTTCAGACTTACCGAATTTTTTAACCAGGTTATTTATCTCAATCAATTTATTATACTCATTCTTGGTTTAGAATCAGTTAGAGCGTTGGGCGTAAACGCTGGGACTATACTTTCAGCGATGTCGAGCAGTCTTATGAAAAGACTGTTAAGAAGAATTAAAGATGTCGGCTGCTTTTCTACCATCATCGAAAACATTGTAACCGGTCGGAAGGGAACATCGCCAAAGCCATCTTTATCTAAGTCATAACCGGAATAGTTTGACCAATAATTTTTATCGAAGTTATTAAAATTCTGTTTGCTGTTTGTTGCTATATCAAAAGAATTTGTAATGAAGTTATTTTCATAAAAGAAATTGCCCATGGAGTTAGCCATCAGCTTCACCGCCCAGCCATTCTTCCTAAATTGATTTTTTTCAACCATAATGCGGTTGCACCCTTCCATAAATATTCCGACTGTGTTCTCAAAAAAATCATTAAAAATAATTTTACTATCTGAAATATCCTTCAATAAAATACCATACGAGGACGCTCCCCAATTATGATGGAAAAAATTTTTTTCCATCAAAACATTTTTGGTGTACATCACAGCGACACCTGCGCCGTTGTTTTCAAATGTGTTTTCCCTGTACACGCAGCTATCTGAAAACATGAAATGCAAACCATATCGCAAATTCCCACTGCTAAAATTTTTAGTTATTCTGCCATTCCTAACAAATTCAAAATAAATTCCATCTCGGTGGTTTAGAATCTTGTTGTTGCTTAGGTTTACCTCTCTGCAATACCAAAGATGAATTCCATTTCCAGAATTTGTTTCTCTCCTTTTCGCTCCTTCAATATAATTATTAGAGATGGTACAATTAGCTGATTTGGCAAGATAAATCGCAAAGAAGTTATGAATAAACTTGTTGTTAGTAATGCTGCAATTAGTTACATGGTCGAGTCGTACCCCAGCATTCTCCTTTAAATAACTAATGCCCGAATTTTTTATCGTAAGCCCAGATAAATGAACGTTGTCTGCTGTGATAGTAAAGATCTCCCCTTCACCTTTACCATCAACAGTAGAATGTTCCTCCCCTATTATTGAAATGCTCTTATCAATTACAATATTTCCTTCAGCATAATCACCAGCTTTGACAATGATCTTATCATTTTCTTCAGCTAATTGGATTGCCTGCCTGATAGATTTATTGGGGCTGGATTTGGAAACAATTATTTCCTTAGCGTAAAGATTAGAGTGAATAAGTGCCAGTGAGGTTAAATTTATAAAAATTACCTTTTTTAGAATTGCCTTTCGCATACAAAACAAGATTTAATCATAATCCAAAGGTACATTTCACATAGTATTTTGTTTGACCATTTCAATTACATCGAACCAAGTTAATTTTCTACCGCCGTTTTTTGTTAAAAATTCCTGCATTTCAGATTCAGTGCCAAAAGCAGAAATATTTAACCCCATTGGGCTGCGAAAATTATCATTATGAATGTAGAATGCTGACTTAGCATCAACCAACTTTTCCACATCCGAAAAATTTGCTATAAGCACCACAAAACTATCATCACCAATAAAAATTTTTTTAACAGCGTACGCCACAAGGCATTCAATCGAATCAAATTTATAAACCTTACCTTTATCCGATATCATTTCCGCACCATACCGATTGTCCGAGATTAACATTCTGCAATGTTCACATTCATCTTTGCCATAGTTGATTGGTTCAGGCGAAATACCACAATTTGAAATTGTGAAAAGTAAAACCAGTAGTAAAACGATAAAGGAAATTTTAGATTGCAACATTTTTGATTTTATTTTTGTTTG
>CAYMKU010000062.1:0-9004 GCA_964391015.1 uncultured Ignavibacteriaceae bacterium | reverse complement strand
GTAAAACGATAAAGGAAATTTTAGATTGCAACATTTTTGATTTTATTTTTGTTTGATTTTTTATCTATAATTAAGGCAACCACTGCCATTACAACAGTCAGCACTAAAATAAAAAAACTAATACTTGGTAATGAGATTGCATTAAAGTTCAACAGCATCTTTGAACCAATTAGAGGTGGTTGATATGCCATCCCGGGAATTTTGATTGCTGCAAGCGGGTTCAAATTATGCCCATAATCATATTCCCACATATAGAAATCGTAAAGCCCTATAGCAGCAAGAATGATAAATAATGCAATCCATATGTAAACAAGAAATCTTTTTCCGATGAAGGCAGAAATTAAACCAAAAGCAATCATAAAAATTATGATATATGGCATAATTTTGAGTTCTGTAATAGCTTCTGGTACAATGGTTTTCATCCCAATGTAGTGATTTAAACCATTAATATTGTTCAAGTCATTTTCTTTCAACCCTGTAATTTGATTAATCCAAATCCGCAACCCAATTCCTTCTGGATATTGCGGTGCTTCAAGATCTATTGACCATAAAGGAAAGAAGAAAATGAGAATTAGAATTAAAGAAGCAAAAATTAGAATCGTTTTTGATTTATTATTCATCACTAATTACAATCTCATAAATAAAAGGGAGAGCTTTTGCTCTCCCCTAATTTTTAAATCAATTACCTGTATGCCAAGCAAGTTCAACATTTGAGCCTTTCGGCGACACTCTAATGTAACCTTGCATTTCCTGATGAAGCGCTGAACAGAAATCAGTACAATAGAAGGGATAAACTCCTTCTTGTGCCGGCTGCCATTTAAGGGATTCTGTAGAACCCGGCATAATCAATAACTCAGAATTAGTTGCACCTTTTACAGCAAAACCGTGAGGAATATCCCAGTCTTGCTCTAAATTTGTTACGTGAAAATATACTTCATCGCCAACTTTTATACCTTCAATATTATCTGGCGCAAAGTGAGTTCGAATAGTTGACATATAAACATGAACAACATTACCATTTCTAACAACTCGCACATCTTTTTCTGCTTTTATTGAATATGGATTACTGTTTTCTTCGATTGGAAAAATCTTTTTCGAATTTTTCATAAGAATATCAGAAGGAATTGCTTGAGCATAATGCGGTTCACCAATTGTTGGAAAATCAAGCAAAAGTTTCATCTTCTCTCCTGAAATATCAAACAATTGTGCTGACTGCGTAAGTTCAGGACCTGTTGGTAAGTATCTATCCTTAGTTATCTTGTTTAAAGCAATAACGTATTTTCCCCAAGGTTTTTTTGTATCCCCACCAGGAATGCAAAGATGACCTATAGAATAATAAGTAGGAATACGATCAACTACTTCCCAAGTACCTATTTTCCATTTTACAATTTCAGATGAAATGAAAGATGAAGTATACGCATATCCATTTCCGTCAAATTCTGTATGTAATGGGCCCAGCCCTGGTTTCTGCACTTCACCAGCCATTACAGATTCATACTTAAGTACAGGAATACCATCAATCTCAGAATCAAATTCTTTGTTCTCTATTGCCTTCATCATCTTGCTGAATGAGTGAACAGGAATAACTGAAGCAAGTTTTCCGCCAGCAACTATATATTCACCCGTCGGATCAACATCTACTCCGTGTGGAGACTTTGGAGTTGGCAAATAATAAACCAAACCGGGGCACTCACTTGGGATTAAAACTTTGACGCCTGTTTTCTTTTCAGAAATTCCCATGTGTTTCTTTTCATCAAAATAATTTCTAAAATAGCTTGCACTGAAAGTCTTATACTTACCTTGTTTAACATACTCTTCCGCTTTTTTCCAATTAACTGCAGCAACAAAGTCTTTATCATTTTGTGAGGCATTAACTTCTAGTAATGTATTTGCCTGCTCGGTGTTATAACTTGTGAAGAAAGCCCATCCATGTGAGGGTCCCTTCCCTCCATGAGCAAGATCATAATTAAATCCGGGAACAAGAATTTGAAATTCTACATTCATTGCGCCATCTTTTGCAACTTTAACAAAACTGATTGTACCCTTAAAATTTTCTTTAAAAGAATTCAGAGCAACATCTCTGTTTGGAATAGGAACACTAAATCTAGTGGAAGCAACAACGTATTCAGTATTCTCAGTTAAGAATGGAGAACCGTGATTGCCACCGGAGTTTGGTATCTCAATTATTTCGGCGGTTCTAAAAGTGGAGAGATCAACTCGCGCAATTCGTGGAGTATTGTTCCCATTTATAAACAGCCATCTTCCATCAGCGACTCCATCTGTTTGCGAAAGTTTAGGATGATGTGCATCGTCCCATGGAACAAAGCCATATGAAGTCATGAACATTGGTTTTGATTCTTCCGAATATCCCCAAGCTTTTTCAGGGTCTTGTGAAAATACAGGAATGACTCTGAACAATCTGCCTGAGGGCAATCCGTAAACGCCCACTTGACCGCTAAATCCGCCGGAAGTAAAAAGATAAAAATCATCATAGCTTCCAGGTTTAACATAAACCTTTTCAGCAACATCACCGGAAACTAAATCCTTTGATTGCTGACAACCATTATGAACAATAACTACGGCTGCAATAATAGTAAGTACAATTGCTATCATGTTAAAATATTTTTTGTACATAGCTGCTCCTATAAAATTTATTGAAAGTTATTTTTTTGGTAATTCTGCATCAAGCTTTCTAAAGTACTCGAGTAACTTTCGAGCATCTTCAAGATTAATATTTTGATTTGTCATCTTTTGCATGTACTGCACTAACATTTCTTTGGTATGCGGATGTTTTTCTATGTTTTCCTCAGGATTTAAAGCCATATTCATAAAAAATTCCGGTGTAATTCTTCGTAACACGTCTCGTTGAGCGGGCCCGACATAACGTTCATCTAGTTTATGGCAAGCTGCGCATTTGGATTCAAATATTTTTTGTCCTTCACCAGCCATTATCGTATCTACAGGCATTAGATATAACTTCTTTTTTATCGGACCAAAACCATTTTTAAATTCCCAGTCAGGAAGACCAGATGTGTTTGATTTATCTGTGGCTTGTTTATCAGAACTTGAATCACCACCGCATGAAAAATAAGTAAAAGCTAATATGGCAATCAAAAAGCTCTCGAGTAAGAGAAAATTAACTTTGTTCATATTGTGTTCCTTGGTGTATTTAATAAATTTTATATTAGTGAATCATTTTTATGTTAAATATAAGTAATATATAATCAGATTTTTTTATCTGATTAAAATTAGAAAAGAAAATATCAACTGTCAATAATATTCCTTTGTACTTTTCCTAAATCTATTTTATCATCATCAAAAGCATTTTGGATCTAATAATTGCCTTCAGTCCGTGCGGGACATTTGGCGGCATTATAAGCATATCGCCGGCTTTAACAATATAGGGGTTTCCACCAATCTTTATTTCCATTTCGCCCTCAACCATAAAAACTACCGCTTCATAAGGCGAGGTGTGCTCTGTTAATGATTCATCTTTATCAAATGCAAATAAGGTAATGTTCCCATTTTGCTTCTTAATAATCTGCTTACTTACTATCGAGCTATCCTGATAAGCTATAGAATCAACCAATTTTTCTGCTTTAGTTATTCCAACCATTTTCTATTTCTTCTTTCTTTTACTATTAATTTTAATGATGATGTTCATGCACAGAATTTTCTTCACCACTGAACAGACCTTCTACATAATGTATGAAATGAACATATGCTGCGACGTATTTCCTTCCAGCAGCCAAGTTGTTTACATCGTAATTTGTTTTTGATTGTAGGTCATTAAAAAGGTCTTTGACTTCTTTATGTTTTGCATTTGGGATGTTAGCTAAAATTTCAGAAAGAGAATTTTTCTCTATAGCAACATCTGCCTCTTCTATTCCTTCGCTCGGATGATAACCAATTGGCTTAATTCCTGTATAAGGTTCACCTTCACCAGTTCTATGAACCCGTATAACAGTTTCAAAGAAATACATATCGGCAAGTTCTTTAGCTTCAGTGCTCAAAGTTCTAACTTTATTCACCTTATCGAACAGTGCTTTTATTTCTTCTTCGTCTTCAATTCTCACCCAGATAAGGACATAATTTAAGTTTCCTGTTTCAAGCGCTTTAATTGATGCTTTAACAACAGGTCCTTCCATAGTATCACAATGCGCAGAAACTTTGTTTGTGAATATGAAAATAAAGGATGCCAATAATGACATCATTATATGTTTTAATTTATTTGTCATAAACCTCTCCTTTGATATTAAATAAGAAAACATTTTATAATTTTTTAATCGCTTCCATCGGACAAATTGCAATGCACTTTATTTTATCAAAACCAGAACACCCATCGCACTTGCTTAGGGCAATAAAAAAATGTTCGTTGGAAATAGGAGAAAATCTCTTTCCATTCTCTTCCCAACTTTCACCCGGTCTATAGATAGCTTTTGCGGGACACTCGACAGCACATGCCCCACAATTGATACATTCTTCTATTATCATCAACATTGTCATTCAGAACTTTTCACCTTTTGCCTCACGATATTGACTTCCAACAGCCCGTATTCTTCCCCACATTGCATAAAAAAACAAAATTATGGCTACAACCTGAAACGATGAAAAAACGACTGTTGCTATATTCATCCATTTGATATAATAAAATGATGATATAACCTGTGTAACAAACCGTGCTGCTGTTGCAATTGTCATCATCCAATATGTAATAAGAATAAGGTCCGGATTGTACTTCTTATCATCTTTTTCGGCACGCGGAAAAAACCATAACGCCACTCCCATAATCATCATCATTACCGACCCTACAAGAATTATATGTGTATGTGCCGATATCAATTCCTGCAGATATACAGATTGAAACACATATTTTGAGTATGACATGTATAAACCAGTTACTATACCCACTGACAAAAATATTATGCTAGTCTTAATAAAATATCTAACTGTAGAAAACATCTTATGAATTGTAATTTTTAATGGTAAATTAAATTCTTACTGTATCAAACTTATTAACCAAAAAATGTGAATACCTTGACTTAAGTCAAGATTGCCGACTTTTCTGAAATGTAAAAAAGGGAAGTTATTTTATTTAGCTAAATCAATAAGTTTTTTATAATCACTAACAAAAATGATTTTACCTTTAACACGAATAATGCCTTCGTCCTGAAGTTTTTTGAATGATCTTGATAGCGTCTCGTGAACTGTTCCCAAATAGGATGCAATTGTTGATTTTGGTACCGAAAGTTTTATGAAAGGTTCAAGTAATTTTTCTGTTTGGTTAGCTTTAATTTCTTTTAGGAGGTATTTTGCTATTCGATTTGGAACCTCCTTTGAAGAAATATCTTCTATTTGATTAACTAATGATCTTAAACGTTTAGCAAATCCTGCAAGCATCTTTAAAGAAATTTCAGGTGCAGATCGTATTAAGTCAAGAAACTTTTCCTTGGGAATAAAAATGACAAGGATTTCCTCTAAAGCTTCTCCATTAACCGGGTAATCTGTATTTTCAAATAGAGGAACATCTGCAAATACATTAAATGGTTTTACAATATGAACCACATGTTCTTTGCCATCAACAGAATACTTATAAACTTTTACAGTGCCTTTAAGTAAAATGAAGAATCCTCGATAGAAATCGCCCTCACAAAAAAGCATATCATGTTTTGAATATTTCTCAAGTTTACTTATTGATATAATGCTTCTAAGCTGCTGAATACTTAACTCTGAGAATAGAGGAATCTCTCGAAGAGTATTATGCGATTCTAATTTTCCAATTAGCATTATTATTCAAAATCGTTAGCACATAACAATATATTTATTTTTTATTCTATCGAGTGAAATTTATATTTCATCATGTCTCCCAATCACACGTTTTTGTAATCTTTCCGAATAAAGCTTTCCTATCTCAGCACCAATAATAAAAACAATTGAAGCATAGAAGATCCAGAAAGCTACTACGACGACCAAAGCGTACGCTCCATAAATTTTTCCGAAAGCTGCAAAGTTATAAATATAAAAACCGAAGAGTTGTTTGGCTGTTTCCCAAAGAACAGCAGCCCAGAATGCTCCTACAAATACAGCTTTTCTTCCGATTTTTTTCTTTGGAACCACTAAATAAAGAATTGAGAATAGAATGAAAATCATTAGAAGTGATATGATCGATAAAATAATGTCCTCAACAACACCGGATTGCAGAAACTGAATGTTGTAAATTTTATTTGCGGCTTGTCTCAGGACATTAAATGCAGGCATTAAGATAGTTGTAATAAAAAATAACAAAATCACCAGCATGACTAATGAGAAATCCTTTAGTTTAGCAATTAGCATTGGCTCTTCAGATCTCAATCCAAAAATATCATTTAGAATTGTTCTCATGCTGCTAAATAAGCCACTTGCAGCAAATAGTAATCCGAACACACCTAAAATACCTGCAATAGTTTTGTATTCAATAACTTCAGAAATTCTTGCAAAAATGATTTTTTTGACAAACTCAGCATATTGATAATAAGGAATTATTGTTTCGATTAATAAATTGATTTGATATTGCATGTAAGTTGAATCAAGCACAGATCCAAGAACAGAAAAGATGATTAGTATAAACGGAACTATACAGACAAATAATGAAAACGCTAACCCTCCTCCAAGTAAAAAAATATGATGCTCGTCGGAGCGTTTATATAGCCCACCGAAGTAGTGCACTATAAAATCTTTTATCTGATGGAACGAGGGTGTTAAGTGAAGTATGAAACGTAATTTTCTGAACTGTTCATACATATACGATTCTCTAACCCAATCTATGAATGCATGTATGAACTTGAGCTTAAGCATTCATTATTCGGGGGATTGTGTTATAATAAATATCAACGAGTTCACTGACATCAAAAATTACTTTCCCATTTACGCTAAATTGTTTTTCAATTGTCTGTCCAATTAATTTGAAGTATTGATTTTTCTTTTTCAATAATTCTTCAAACTCTCTTTGCATATCATTTTTTACTGAAACAATTATTCTAGATTGGCTTTCAGAAAAGAATGAAAAATCTTCTCGTGATTTAACTAGTAAGTTTACTTCGGCTCCAATCGGATTTTCCTCATCCATTATGCAGCATTCAGCTAAAGCGCAAATAATTCCTCCTTCAGAAACATCGTGGACTGACTTGATAAAATTATTTTCGATAAGTTCATGAAGTGTTTGCTGGAGCTTCAATTCAGTTTGTAAATCTAAATGCGGGCAATCACCAGCAACTTTACTATGTATGATTTTTAGATATTCACTGCCACCCAATTCTTCGTAATCTTCACCCAAAACATAAATCAAATCGCCGGCTGATTTAAAGAATGAGGTAGTTATGTTTAATAATTTTTCTACAAGCCCAACCATACCAATTGTTGGTGTTGGATAAACCACAGCGTTGGGAGATTCATTGTAGAAGCTAACATTTCCTCCTGTCACTGGAGTATTAAAAAATCTGCATGCTTCACCCATTCCTTCAATAGCTTGACTGAATTGCCAATAGTTTTCCGGTTTGTATGGATTTCCAAAGTTTAAACAATTCGTAATTGCAAGCGGAATCCCACCAGAACATACAATGTTTCGCGCAGATTCTGCAACAGCTATTTTAGTTCCCTCTCTAGGATTTAAATATACATATCGAGAGTTGCAATCTGTCTTCATGACAAGTGCTTTATCAGTATCCTTAATGTGGATTATTGCAGCATCGCAACCAGGACCTACTATTGTATTTGTTCTTACCATAGAATCATATTGTTCATATATCCACTTCTTCGAAACAATGTTGGGAGAGGAAAAAACTTTTTTGAATACTTCATTGAGATTTTTTGGTTTTGTTAGAGTTTTGAAATCAAATGAACGGGTTTCTTTTAAGTAAGCAGGTTCTTGAACTTTTCTATCATAAACTGGAGCTCCACCACCAAGGACAAGTTCAAATGCTGGAAGTACTGCTTTCTCACTTCCTTGATAGTGAATATGAAGTAATCCATCATTAGTTACTTCGCCAATTATTTCACAATGTAGATCCCATTTCTCAAAAACTTCTTTCACTTTGTTTTCAAATCCCTTTTCAACCACAACTAACATTCTCTCTTGACTCTCTGAAAGCATAATTTCATAAGCAGTCATTCCTTTTTCCCTCAAGGGAACTTTATCCAGATTTATCTTCATCCCGGATTTACCCTTCGCACTCATTTCACTTGTTGAGCAGGATATTCCTGCAGCACCCATATCTTGAATTCCAACTAACCAGCCATTTTTTATTATTTCGAGAGATGCTTCAAGCAAAAGTTTTTCTGTGAAAGGATCGCCAACCTGAACTGAGGGACGTTTAGTTTCAGATTTCTCAGAAATTTCTTCAGAAGCAAAGGTTGCCCCGTGAATTCCATCTCTTCCTGTAGAAGAACCTGCGATAATTACTGGATTGCCTTCCCCCTTAGCTATTGCTGATGCGATATGTTCTGTTTTTACCAATCCGACAGACATTGCATTAACTAACGGATTATCTTGATAAGATTCATCAAAATAAACTTCACCAGCTACTGTTGGAATTCCAAGACAATTACCATAATCGCCAATTCCTCTAACTACTCCATCGAACAAGTAACGTGATCTTGCATCATCAAGTTTACCAAAACGAAGGGAATTGAGCGAAGCAATTGGACGAGCACCCATCGTAAAAATATCGCGCATAATCCCTCCAACTCCAGTAGCTGCTCCTTGATATGGTTCAACTGCAGATGGATGATTATGACTTTCTATTTTAAATGCAACTGCAAGTCCATCGCCAATATTTACTAAACCAGCATTTTCCGCACCAGCATCAACTAATAATTTCCCCCCTGAACGCGGTAATGTTTTTAAGAGTTTAATCGAATTTTTATAACTGCAATGTTCACTCCACATCACACTAAAAATCCCAAGCTCTGTAAAAGAAGGAACCCTGCCAAGAATTTTTTTAATCCTTGAAAATTCTTCTTCAGTTAA
>CAYMKU010000061.1:0-13163 GCA_964391015.1 uncultured Ignavibacteriaceae bacterium | reverse complement strand
ATATATTGCTCGGACTCGAGCAGAAAAACCATAAAGTTAAAATAGTAATTCGAGAAAAAGATATTCTCAGTAAATTATTAATACTTGAAAATATACAATTTACCAAGTTATGTGAGAGAAGAAAAAGAAATAGTAACTTTTTATCAGTAATGTTTAATGGATTAATTGAGTTAACAATATACGAATACAATTTATTGAAGATTTGTCTAAAATCTAAATATGATTGTTTACTGGGTACAGACATAGCAATTACGCATATTGGTAGATTGCTAAAAATCCCTTCACTAGTTTTTAACGAAGATGATTACAAAATAAATCCGGTATTTACCTATACGTCCTATCCTTTCGCCTCCTATATAGTCTCCCCAATGTACTGTGATGTTGGTAAATATGAATATAAAAAAATATCATATTATGGCACTCAAAAACTTGCCTATTTGCATCCGAGGTACTATAAACCTGATGATTCTATATTAAAGCGTTTATCTTTATCAAATAATGATACTTTTTTCTTAATAAGAAAAATTGATACAACATCTTTTCATCACATTTATAAAAAAAAATTTGTTGGTTTAGATGACTCTATTTTAAAGGAAATAATTAAATACCTTAATACTTTAGGAAAAATATTCATTACCTCTGAAACTCAAATTAATTCAGATTTAAGGAAATATCATTTAAAAATACCAGTAAACAAAGTCCACGATCTTATGGCATTTGCAAAATTGTTTATTGGAGATAGTCAATCGATGTGTACAGAAGCCGGAATACTCGGGACGCCTTATATTAGATACAACAATATTACTGACAAAATATCAAATTATAGGGTATTTGAACAAAAGTATAACCTTGGACAAAGTGTAATTGCTCCTAATAAAAGGAAATTATTGGAGGTTATTAAAGATTATGCTGTTGACATTAATAAGAAGGAAGAATGCAAGTCAGAAGCAAGAAAATTAATTTGTGAATGTATTGATTTAAATGAATTTGTCATAAGGTTGATTGAGCACCTTCCCCATAGTTTGAGTAATTTAGGATATAATTCGATTATTAGAAATTAGAGTAATATTAATTAATCATAATAATTAATTGAGCAAAATTGAAGAAGGTAAAATTACTATTCGAACAAAAAAGAGTTCTGATAAATAGACATCTTGGGAATATATATCCATATATTACTTTGCATAAAATATTAAACTTGATGTTATCTTTTATAGAATTTTTGCTTCGGAGAGATAAATTATTTTCACATCCGGCTTTTATTAAAATAGAAACGAGTAGGCTTTGTAATTTAAAATGCCCCGCATGTCCTCACAGCACAGTTAAATATAACATTGACAACAATAATTATAATTTAAATTTTGATGACATAAAAAAAATTATAACCCCATTTCATAAGTCGTTACTTTTAACAACGCTTTCATTACAAGGGGAGCCATTGTGTAATGACAAATTACCTGAAATTATTAATTATATTCATAATAAAAAAATTGGTACTAGTTTTCCGACAAATTTATGTTTGAATTTTACCAGTGACAAGTTAAAAAAACTAATTCTTTCCGGAATTGACACAATATATGTATCCTTAGATGGAGCAACAGAAGAAACTTATAACAAATATCGCAGAGGGGGAGATTTTAATCTAGTGTTACATAATGTGAAATCTCTTTGTTATATGAAAAACAAATTAAAAAAAAGAAAACCAAAAATTGTTTGGAAATTTATTGTCTTTCCGCACAACAAACATGAAGTTGAATATGTAAGGAATAATTATAGGAGAGTGGGATTCGATTCATATCATTTTGTTCATGATGAATGTAGCAAAGAAGAATATTATTTAGAGAAAAAAATAAAGTACAAACAAAATAGATACAAAAAAAAGAAAGCATGCTTTTGGTTATGGATGACAACAATTATTAATTATAAAGGTGTTGTTCATCCATGTACAAATCAAGACCATGACTTAGGTAATTGCTTATCTCAGGACTTAAAAATAATTTGGAATAACGAAAACTACAAACGCCTTAGATTGGGTTTTAGTAGAAAAAATTTTGGGGATTATTTAGATGAAAGATGCTTCAAATGTCAATGTCCATCAAATGCAAACTAAAAAATGAGACATTCAAATTTTATCTCTATTAAAGTATTTGGAAAATTATCTTCTTGAATTGGCGTAGCGTTCTAATAATAAAAGAATGAGGCAATTTTATCAAATCTATAATTAGAATTGAATAGGATTTGCAGTTCTCATACAAGGTATGTTCTTGAATATTGTTCTTAGAATTTGAAAACGGGAAACATCGGTTACAAAATTGCCCAGAGGATTGGCGGTGCGGAAGCTGTTGGTCCAGTTGTACAGGGATTAAAGAAGCCCGTTTTCGATCTCTCCCGCGGCTGTAGTGTAGATGACATAGTTAACACTTCCGCTATTGCAGCGCTGATGGCGGAATAAAATGTTTATAAACCTTCAAGGTCAGCAAAGCTATTACGAAGTTGAAGACCTTGAAGGTTACCTAAGAAAGTATCTAAAAGAAAAATAGATGCAATATTGAGTTTATCATACCCAATTTGGTATTATGTACACAATAAATTTTATATTAATCATTATTAATTAAAATAGTTAGCTGCCATATTCTTCAGAAGAACTAATGGGAATATCACTCAAGACACATAAGATGTTATGGGGCCGTTCTGGCGGGAGATGCTCAATGCCGGAGTGTCGTAGGTTACTCGTAGTTGACGAAACAGAAACGGACGATCCGTCCATCATTGGAGACGAAGCCCACATAGTCGCTCGTGAGCCAGACGGTCCAAGAGGAAACTCACATCTCTCCCCAGAAGAGAGAGATAGATATGATAATCTGATTCTTCTTTGTAAGATTCACCACAAAGTTGTTGATGATCAACAAAACACCTATACAGTTGAACGTTTGCACCAGATCAAAGACGAACATATCGAATGGTTTAGGAAAACAGGCGAGTATGACGAGGCAAAGCAACGAGATGATGAAATCTACACTACTTACATAGAAAAATGGGAACAGTTGTGCAATTTGAATGAATGGAATGCATGGAGTTCCTTCGTATTCGGTGGAGGTCAACCGCAGATGCGTACAGCAACCTACAAGCAATTAAGAGAACTTGTTGAGTACATCCTGTCAAGAGTTTGGCCACATAGATACCAAGTCTTAGAATCCGCATTCACGAATTTCAGATTGGTTCTTAACGATTTCCTAAATGTCTTCAGCGAGCACATGATCGAGCGACACAGTGAAGAGTGGCTCACGACAGAGAAATTCTATAAGATTCGTGAGTACGATGAGGAACGCTACCAGAAACTGGGAAAGAAATTTGATTATCATGTCGATCTGGTTGAGGACTTGATGCTTGAATTGACACGGGCTGCCAACTATTTATGCGATAAGGTTCGGACATTTATTTTGCCGACTTACCGATTAAATGAAGGCGTTCTTTTAGTTACATCAGGCCCACATATGGATCTTACATTTGTAACTAGTCGGGTAGAATATCAATCCGAAGAAAGAACTGAGCGTCCTTATCCAGGATTAAAAGAATTCATGACACTTCGGACATCAAGAGATAGAAACTACGGAGATAGTTTCAGCCCAGACTATTTTCCACCACCAAATTTTCCATAGGAGAATACGGCAGCTAACAGCGCACGCCACAACGTGGTTTACGCACACGTTGGCTATAAATGGTGGGGCTATGTTAAAATAAAAATGAACTACTTGTTTTCTTAACATAAAAACTATGTCAAACGTAACAAAAAAGAAGTTGTCGCCAGAGCAACGCGAAGAATTGCTCAAAGCACTGAAAACCCGGTTTGAGAAAAACATGAACCGACATAAAGGTCTCGAATGGGCTAAAGTACAAGCAAAGCTGGATGCTAATACTGAAAAACTATGGCCGCTCAATGAAATGGAAAGAACCGGCGGCGAACCCGATGTTGTCGGTTATGATAAAAAAACGGGCGAGTGCATTTTTTATGATTGTTCAGCGGAAAGCCCTAAGGACCGCAGAAGTGTTTGTTATGACCGTGAAGCACTGGAGTCAAGGAAAGAATTTAAACCGAAAAATAACGCTATTGATATGGCTGCTGCCATGGGCATCGAGATTTTAACGGAAGAACAATATCGAGAGCTGCAGAAACTTGGAAATTTCGATATGAAAACGTCGAGTTGGGTGAAAACACCCCCTGATATTAGAAAACTTGGAGGAGCTGTCTTTTGCGACCGACGCTATAATACTGTCTTTATATATCACAACGGAGCAGAGTCCTGCTATGCCGTAAGGGGATTCCGTGGCTCGCTAAGAGTCTGAATTTGGACTTTGAATTTTAGTAGTTCGATAAGAAAATAAATTAATCAAACTTTAGACATAGCTTTCTTTACCTTGCCTCAATTTTTTAATTACCTAAAACTCTTCGTGCAAATCACTATCTTTCATCAGAGAAAAAACTTTTTTAAGTTCTATAATTTTTAGGAATAGAAATGAAACCGCAATTCATAACAACCATCCTAATTTCTACTTTTGCTTTGTCAATTCATGCCCAGCAGATTGATCTTTCGGGAATTTGGTCAGGCAAACTCTCGCTTCCAAATACCATAAAACTTACGGTGATATTCAATCTTCAAAAAGATGCGGAAGGTAAATACACCGCAACAATGGACAGCCCTGATCAAGGTGCAAAAGGAATTCCAACTGAAAGTGTGACAATTAAAGATGATTCAATAATTATTAAGGTTCCGGCTATTCAGGGTTCATACGAAGGGAGAATTTTTTCAGACAGCATGAAAATAGAAGGCAAGTGGAAGCAAGGAGGAATGAATCTTGATCTATCAGTTCGAAAAGTTGATAAAGTTGAAGAAGTTAAAAGACCGCAGGAACCTAAAGAACCATTTCCATACAAAGTTGAGGATGTAAAGTTTGAGAACAAAAAAGATAACATTACTCTTGCCGGAACTTTAACAATGCCAAACAATGGAGAAAATTTTTCTGCAGTTGTTATGATAACCGGTTCCGGCGGACAGAACCGTAACGAAGAATTGATGGGACATAAACCGTTTCTTGTAATTGCGGATTACCTTACTCGCAATGGTTTTGCTGTACTTCGTTTTGATGACAGAGGAATTGCAGAATCAACGGGCAGTCAATCATTAGCAACAACTGAAGATTTTGTTACAGATGCTCTTTCTGCAGTTGAGTATTTGAAAACAAGAAATGAAATTAATCATTCAAAGATTGGATTGATTGGACACAGCGAAGGCGGGATGATAGCTCCAATGGCAGCTGTTAAATCCATTGATGTCGCTTTTATTGTGATGATGGCAGGGATAGGAATTCCAGGTGACTCTATACTTTATCTTCAAGGCGAATTGATCCAACGAGCCGAAGGAACAAGTGAAGAAGAAATTATGAAATCAACGAAGATTCAGAGAGAAGTTTTTCAAATGATCAAGGAATTTAATGACGATGAAACGTTAAAAAGTAAATTGGAGGAAAAGTTCTGGAAAGAATATCCATTGATGAGCGAAGAAGAAAAAAAGCAGCTTGGCGATCCCAAAGTTTATTTGAATATGCAAATGAAAACTTTAACGAGTCCTTGGTTCAAATATTTTGTCAAGTTCGATCCAGTTCCAACTCTTGAAAAAGTAAAATGCCCGGTGCTTGCAATAAACGGCGAGAAAGATTTACAAGTGCCTCCAAAAGAAAATCTATCGGCAATAGAGGAAGCATTTAAGCGAGGTGTAAATAAAAATTACGAAATTAAGATGCTGCCGGGATTGAATCATTTATTTCAAACCTCAAACACCGGCGCAATATCTGAATACGGAAAAATCGAAGAAACAATTGCCCCGCTTGCTCTTGAAACTATGCTTACCTGGTTGAACAAAGTTATAAAATGAAAATACTGATTGCTGCCTTTATAATTTCTGTATTCAACATTCCCTTTGGTTATTGGCGAGCGAACGTTAAAAAATTTTCTCTTGAATGGATTTTATCAATTCATGTTCCTGTTCCATTCATAATTGCATTTAGAATACTTGCTGAACTTGGCTGGGAGTTTTACACTTTCCCGATTTTAATTTCGGCTTTTTTCTTCGGACAATACATTGGCGGAAAATTTTATGCTTACAGAAAGAAAATAGAAAAATTTCCATTAACATCCTGCTTGGTTTGGGATATTGTGAGGGAAACACAAAACAGAAATTGAACCTAGCACCACATGTAATAGAGGAGAGAATATTCGAGCAGTTAGTTCGTTACTCAGTCACTTTTCCTAAAAACCTATCTACTTTGTAATCCTTAATTGATAATATTAAAAATGGGATTGCCAGAATTAAAATTGAAATGTCAACTTCATTCTTATTCCATCCGAATTGAATAATTTTGAAAAGAAAAGATAAAGTGAAGAGCATAAAAAGAATTACGCCTGATGAAAATAAAACCTCTTGCATATCAGAAACGATCCATCCAACATAAAGGGTAGTAATACCCAAAGGCATCATAACCCAAACTGGTAAGGAATCAAAGGAAAAATTGTTTTGTAAAGAGAGAACTAATAAGTAACCCCTATCTGCTAATAATAACAACAGAGCATGTACTATTAATATTATCAAAACGAATATAGCTCCGCTGGTGAGATTATTCCTAAAAGCATAAAGTAAATAAATGATATAAATAAAACCCACTAATATTGTAGATGGCAACGTTACCCCAAACAAAATAGCCGTTAAGAAATATTTCCAATCGAATCTGGGATCAAGAAAATTTTCAGCAAACAAGATCAGAACTAAAACCAACATGCTTAACGTAAAAACTCCAGAAAAAGAAATCATTTCAGAACAAAATATCGGGCTTAAAAAAAATACCGCAAGCTGGAGCAAGCTTACTTTTATATTCTGTGATTGATGAATAATGACAAGCCATAAAATAGTAAGCCCAGTAAATGGGAGATAGCCGATATATTTCAAACTATACACAAGAAATAAAACAGCGGTTATTAAAAGCATTGCAAGAAAAATGAACTTCTTTGTTAGTAAAGAGCTGCAGTATTTCGCTGCCCACTCAATAAGAATGACAGCAATAAAAAATGCGGTTGAATAAAAAATTATTTTTAATTCGGGCGTGTCAAATATTTTTACGATAAACAGTGTACCACCAAGCCAAACAATGAGAGCAGAGATAAGATTTATATAATGCTTTTTTGTAAAGATGAATGTCATACGTTTTCATTTTTGACTATCAGTTTTGCAGCAATCACATCCTTGTGTTCAAGAAGAAGCATCGTACCAAGTTTCTTTGCAAGATGATCCTCATACTTATCAAGTTTTGGATCTGTATAAATTAACCGCCAAAGATTTTTCATCAGCTCAAATTTTTCGTCCGAAGAAAAATTATTATTTATTATGCCGGTGAATTCGTACATGCTTATACTTTGCTGAAGTCTCACCTCCGCAAACTGAACAAGCTCATCAACATATTTTTCATCTAACTCAAATGTTCCTTGCATTATCGAAATGATTTCACGTCTTTCTTCTTGAGTGAAGTCATCATCACTTTTAGCCATTTCCAAAAAGATTGCACATGTGGCTATCTGAAGTTTCTGCTTTTCTGTTTCATCTTTCCCTTTCGAGTTTAAACCTTGAGGAAGTGGCCCACCAAATAATTTTTTTAACTGTTCAAACATTTTAATTGTCGCTCACTTCAATCTCTTCTTCCTTTTGTGGTTTAGAAGGGCGTTCGTAAAGCTCTGCCATGTGCTTATATGTGCTTGGCAGATTGTGAGGAACCTGTTCCCACCGCATTCGCCATGTCCAATTACCGCCAAGTTTCCCCGGAAAATTCATTCTTGCTTCACCACCTAGATTCAAAACATCTTGCATTGGTATTACCACAATATCTGCAACGGAAGCATAGGCAGCTCGAATCAATTCAAATACGATATTTTCTCCATGATAATTCAAATATTTTTTGACATGCGAATAAATATCGTTGTCTTCATGCTTTGCTTTTTCGAAGTATGCGTGAGTTGTATCATTGTCATGTGAGCCAGTATGAACAACACAATTCTGAATGAAGTTATGTGGCAAAAATTTCGTTTCCATATTCGTTCCAAAAGCAAATTGAAGAATTTTTATACCAGGAAATTCAAATTTATCTCTAAGCTCTCTTACTGGTTTAGTAATAACACCAAGATCTTCAGCAATAATCGGAAGTTCACCCAGATATTTTCTGATGGTGGTAAAAAGTTTGTCTCCTGGGGCTTTCACCCACTTACCAGTAACGGCAGTAGGTGCATCGCCGGGTATTTCCCAATAAGCTTCGAATCCACGAAAGTGATCTATACGAACAATGTCAACTAACTCGAACAAACTTGAGAATCTTTTTCTCCACCAAAGGAAATCATCTTTCTCCATTTCTTTCCATTTGTAAAGAGGATTTCCCCAAAGCTGACCTGTTGCGCTGAAATAATCAGGCGGAACACCGGCAACCGTTAGTAACTTTCCTTTTTCATCAACAGTGAAAAGATTTTTGTTAGCCCAAAGATCAGCGCTATCATAAGCAATAAAAATCGGCATGTCGCCAATAATCTTGATTCCTTTTTTATTCGCGTACCCTTTTAATTCCTTCCACTGCTTAAAGAATTGAAATTGAACAAACTTTTGATAAAGTATTTCATCGGCAAGTTTTTCTTTCCATTTTTTCAAAGCATTTTCTTTTTTAAGAACAAGATCTTTATCCCATTCTATCCACAGACCTCCGCCATGATGTTCTTTTGCTGCCATGAACAAAGCAAAATCATCCAGCCAATCTTTGTGTGCATCGCAAAATTTATCGAACTGTTTTTCAAATCCGTTTTTGTCTTCTTTGAAGTGGGCATATGCTTTTTTGAGGAGTAATCTTTTGTATTCTATGACTTCACCATAATCAATTACTGATGAAACGAATTGGGGAATATGTTTGAGTTCCACCTGAGTAAGAAATCCATCTTCTTGAAGTTTTTCAGGACTAATGATCAGTGGATTTCCAGCAAAAGCAGAAAAGCATTGATATGGAGAATCTCCATATCCCGTTGGTCCAAGAGGGAAAACCTGCCAAAGTTTTTGTCCGGAGTGTTCCAAAAAATCTACGAAGTTGTGAGCTTCTTTTCCAATGTCGCCAATTCCAAATTTTCCAGGGAGAGATGTTGGGTGAAGTAAAATACCGGCAGTACGTTCAAATTTCATTTTTATTCCTTTGAAATCTTGAAATCAAAAATAAGAAAAGGGGTTGGAAAGAAAAAAGATATGGCGATTCAGTTTAAAATAAAATAGCGGTATCGTTTTTACGATACCGCTATTAAAAACTTTCAGTTTAAATTTTTATAAACCAAATTTAATGCCTGCCCGTATTCCGATATTGTTGGAATTACTTATCAGAAGAAAAGATCCACTTAGGTCTAACATCAATTTCGGACTCAATGGCAATTCATATCCGGCTCCAAAAGCAAATGTAAATTCCGAGCTGGTCAAACTTTGTTTACCGCCACCAACGGTAACTCCACCAACCGTGTAAGTTGGTGATTCATAATCCCATGAGAACATGTATAAACCTATTTGTCCATGACCATAAAATCCACCACTCGGCATAAAATAATATTTTGCACCAACTAATATAGGAATTGCAGAATAGCTATATTTAAATACACCAAAATCTTTTCCACCCCATGCAATATATCCTGCAGTTGCCGTGCCATATAATTGAGGCATGAATTGCATTTCGAATTGAGCAGTACCACCAATGCCTGTACCGGCAACATCACCAAAACTACCCATTGGCAGAGCAACGTTAGCACCAACATTCAAATACATTTTGTTCTGAGCCTGAGATATACCAACAAAAAGAAATAACGCAACGATAGTAACAAGAATTTTTTTCATAGAGCTTAGCTCCCTTGAATTGTGATTGATTTTGTTAGTTAAAAATTGTTAACGAATTTTTATTTCCGTCGAAACATAATAATTATCGTTTTGATACGCAACAAAAATAAAGCCAGGTTCAATTAGAAGAATTTCTTATAATTTCTGTTCGAATTTCAAGTCTGCTAACTCAGTAATCTTTGCCTTTGTAAATTCTTCCATTTTAAACCTTAATAAAAATCTTCTTTGCATATAATATCCACATTAACCCAAGCCAGATTAAAACATAGCAAAGTGCCCATGCAAGTGAGGCATTGATAGGAGAAAAATTCGGAAGAAAGATCATCTCATATAAATACTTGTTCAAACTTACCTTTTCGCCAGATTCATTTATTACTTTAATAATTCCCATTGTTTTAGCAACTAAACCTGAAAGGAAAAATACTGTGATTGCATTCATTCCATAAACAACGAATGGCTTGGTCCACCATTTAATTCCCTTTACATCAATAAGCCAATAACACACACCAAAAAATTGTAACGCCATTCCTGAAGTAAACAAAACATAAGAACTCGTCCATAAAGATTTGTTCATTGGAAACCACATATCCCAAATAACTCCAAGAACTAAAACAATATTTCCGACTACAAATATCCACGCTGTTTTAGTGGAGGCATCATTTTTTGATCTTAGCCAATGACCAAGCATTACTCCACTAAGACAAGTGGCAATTGCCGGAATTGTACTCAAAATTCCTTCCGGATCCCAAACCTTCGATATTTTCCACATGTGATTGCCGAGGATTGTCTTGTCCAGCCAACCAGCAAGATTTGGTGCAAAGGTTTCATTTGTAACAGCATTAGTAAGTGTAGCTACATTTAAATTTGGAGAGCCAAAACCTGGAACTGAAATTAAAGTCATAATTGTCCAATAAATTAACAAAAGTATTATGCCAATTATGGCTTGAACTTTAATATTTGCTTTTAAAAAAATTAATGAAGTAATGAAATAAACAATCCCTATTCTTTGAAGTACACCAGGAATTCTAAGAAGAGAAATATCTATAAATTTATCATCAGTAAAATTCCAGAATGGCCATGCTGCCATAAAAATACCAATAGCAAAAATCATTACTCCCCTTTTAAGGATTTGCAAGATTAATTTTCTTTGATCTACCCCGCTTTCCTTTCGTTTTGTCAAAGAAATTGTTATTGCAACCCCAACAATAAAAAGGAAAAATGGAAAGATATAATCAGTAGGTGTGCAACCATTCCATGGTGCGTGTTCGAGTGCAGGGTAAATTGTGCTCCATGAGCCAGGATTGTTAACGAGAATCATTCCCGCAATTGTTACTCCCCTAAAAACATCAAGTGAAACTAATCGTTCTGATTGTTGTACTGACATGTTTTTCTTTCGAAATGTTGTGAGTAAAACTAAAGGTTTGTTTGTTCTAATTCAAATTGAGAGCCTTCGTATTGTCTGTGTTGATGGCTTATGTCTACGCCAATAAACTTAATAACATAAAAAGTTATTGAAGATTAAGTTTTTCTGAGCTAATCTTATTCTTTATGAACAAGATTTGCTTTTTCAACAGCCCTCAAAGCATAATCGAGATCGCTGATAAGATCATTCGCATCCTCAATCCCTACAGAAATACGAACCAATCCATCAGATACTCCACCAGCTAATCGTGCTTCTTTTCCCATTGAAAAGTGAGTCATGCTTGCTGGGTGTTGTACTAAGCTTTCTACTCCACCAAGACTAACGGCAAGCTGAAATAGCTTAACTGAATTCATCATGATTTTTCCTGCTTCCATTCCACCATCAAGTTCGATCGTGATCATTCCACCATGACCTTTGTGCTGCTTCAATCCAATTTCATACTGCGGATGAGCTTTTAATCCGGGATAACTAATTGATTTCACAAGCTTGTGCTTCTCAAGCCATTCAGCAATTATTTGCGCATTTTGGCAATGCCTTTGCATTCTAATTGCCAATGTTTTTAGTCCGCGATGAACAAGAAATGAATTGAATGGATCAATTACACCACCAAGCTGATTTAATGTTTTTCTGAAATGTAGATACGTTTCTTCATCTTTCACAACGATAATTCCCCCCACAACATCGGCATGTCCATTCAAAAACTTAGTTAAGCTGTGCATTACAACATCAGCACCAAGCGCAATTGGATTTTGCAAGGCGGGACTCATGAATGTATTATCAACGACAACTTTCAGACCTTGCTGATGAGCAATTTTAGAAATTTCCGAAAGATCTGAAATAGATAATGTCGGATTACCTGGGGTTTCCACATAAACAACTTTTGTATTTGGTTTGATTGCTTTTTCCACTTCCTCAAGTTTTGAACTATCAACAAATGTTGTTTCAACTTCATATTTTTTCATAATTGTATTGAGCAGTGTGGTTGTTGGTCCATAAACTGCAGAAGAACAAACAACATGGTCACCAGACCGAGTTAAACTTGCAAATATTGTATGTTGAGCAGCCATTCCACTACCGCAGCCAAGGGCCTTGTGCCCGCCTTCAAGTTCAGCGATTGCATCTTCCATCGCCTGAATTGTCGGGTTAAGCATTCTCGTGTAAATGTAGCCCTTTTCTTCACCAGCAAAAAGTGCCGCTCCATGCTGAACAGACTCAAATTTAAATGTTGACGTTTGGTAAATTGGTGGTACAACTGGCCCAAATTCATATTCGGAAATGCCTGAGTGTACACATTTGGTCTCAAATTTAACTTCGGAATTTTCTTTCATTATATCTTTCACTTTCAGTATAATAAAACTTATTTTTGCTTGATTAAAATAATTTTTAATGGATGGAAAAATAAGCCATCTTTTCTCAAAAAGCTATAAATTCAATTGAAATTTAGTCCTATCTTAAAACAATCTGAGCTTTAATCTTGCATTAAACTTAAATTAATTTTATTATATCTCATGTAAAAAAACTAAAGAGGTGGAAATGAAACATTTATATCGTTCATTATTTATTTCCCTAATTTGGGGAAGTTCAATTATATCTTCATTTGCTCAAGTTCCTCCGCCAACAAATCTAACAGCTACACCAATAAATTATATGACAGTAATATCGGTTAAACTAACTTGGGTAGCTCCACCATTAGCTAGCCCCCTAATGGTAAAATTTAATATTTATTGCAAGAATGGCGGTCTAAACGAACCTGGGAACTTCGTAAAAAAATATTCAAATGTTCAGATGACGCA
>CAYMKU010000060.1:0-13637 GCA_964391015.1 uncultured Ignavibacteriaceae bacterium | reverse complement strand
CGCCAGTGCTAGCTTTGCGTACCGTCACTTATTGCACTGAAAACGAGGAGACCCCGCCATCGGCGTCGATGCACAGGGCCTCCGGGAAAGCGTCGCGCGGAACAATGAGTTCGCAAGGACCGGCGTCGATGCTGATTTCGGCAAGGGCAGCACCGAGGTCAGCCGCTTCAACGGCGACCCCGCGCACGGCCCCAATCCCTGTCTCGGCCCGATCGCGCAGGCGCCGTTCTGCGCGATGGCGCTGTGGCCGGCCGATGCGGCCGCCGATGCGGGCCTGCGCACCGACGAGGACGCCCGCGTGCTCGACGGGGGTGGGCGCGCCATCGAAGGCCTCTACGCGGTCGGCAACGACATGGCCTCGGCGATGCGCGGTGCCTATCCGGGACCGGGCACCACCATCGGCCCTGCAATGGTATTCGGCTACAGAGCCGCGATGCATGCCAGGATCTCGGCCGGCAAACCCTGAGGCTCGCGTGACTACAGGTTGACATATCAACCTCATTCCGTTCAAATTCTATGCATACTGAATAGCAGAGACCAGGAGACACCATGAAGACCCCCATCTGCGAACGCCTCGGCTGCGACGTGCCGATCTTTGCCTTCTCGCACTGTCGTGACGTGGTCGTCGAGATCACCCGGGCAGGCGGATTCGGCGTGCTCGGCGCCGGCACGCACTCGCCGCAACAGCTCGAGCAGGAGCTCAAGTGGATCGACGAGCATGTGGACGGCAAGCCCTACGGCATCGACGTGCTGATCCCCTCGAAGTACGACAAGGAGGCCGACGCCCG
Organism: uncultured Ignavibacteriaceae bacterium; assembly: GCA_964391015.1. Lineage (GTDB taxonomy): Bacteria > Bacteroidota > Ignavibacteria > Ignavibacteriales > Ignavibacteriaceae > XYD12-FULL-36-8. Next base: position 12,849 of record CAYMKU010000060.1, on the reverse strand, counting down.
CACCGAACAGCTCGAAGACATCCTGCCGGCGGAGCAGAAGGAATTCCTGCAGAAGTTCCTGCGCGACGAGAAGGTGCCCGAGCTGCCCCCCGACGAGGCGCGCGCGGTGCGCGAGGAGCGTGCGGCGAAGGAGCGCAACCATGGGCCGGCCGGATCGCGCCGCCTGATCGACGTCGCGCTGCGCCATCCCCAGGTCAAGCTGATCGTCAATGCGCTCGGCGCCCCGCCGAAGGAGATCGTCGACGAGTTGCATGGCCGCGGGCTGCTGGTCGGCGCGCTGTGCGGAAAGCCTGCGCACGCGGCCGCGCAGCGGGACGCCGGCGTCGACATCCTGATCGCGCAGGGCACCGAGGCCGGCGGGCACACGGGCGAGATTTCGACCCTGGTGCTGGTGCCACAGATCGTCGATGTGGCCGGGCCCGGCATTGCGGTGCTGGCGGCCGGCGGGATCAGCCGTGGGCGGCAGATCCTCGCTGCCTTCGCGCTCGGCGCGCAGGGCGTGTGGTGCGGCACCATCTGGCTCGGCACCCGTGAGAGCGAGCTCACGCCGCTCGAGAAGCAGGTGCTCTTCAATGCCCGCACCGAGGATGCGGTGCGCCGCAAATGGATGACCGGCAAGTCCGTGCGCATGATCAGGAGCAAGACGTCGGAGGTTTGGGAGCAGCCGGGCGCGCCGAAGCACCTGCTGCCGCCGCTGCAGAACGCGCTCTATCACGCGGCGCGGGTGCGCATCGAGAAAGCCGGGCGCGCCGACCTCGTCTCGATGCCGGCAGGCCAGGTGGTTGGCCTCATGAACGAGGAGACATCTGTCCGGCAGATCGTCATGGACATGATGACCGAGTACGTGGAGACGGCCGAGCGGCTGTCCCCGCTGGTCAACCTGTCGCAGGAGGGCTGAGCAATGGGCGACATCGTCATCAAGGAGTTCTGCACCGTCGAGCGCGACGGCCATCTCACCATCGTCACCATGAACCGGCCGGAAGTGATGAACTCGCTGCACTACGAGGCCGACCTGGAACTCGACGGCGTGTGGACCGAATTCGCCGAGGACGATGAGCAATGGGTCGCGATCGTCACCGGCGCCGGCGAGCGCGCCTTCTCCACCGGCAACGACCTGAAGGCGCATGCGCAGCGCGGCGTGCGGCACTTTCCGCCGGGCGGCTTCGCGGGCCTCAGCACGCGCTTCGACCTCGACAAGCCGGTGATCGCCGCAGTGAACGGGATCGCCATGGGCGGCGGTTTCGAGCTCTCGCTCGCATGCGACATCGTGATCGCCGCGGAGAACGCCTTCTTCGCGTTGTCGGAGCCGCGCGTTGGCCTGGCCGCGCTGGCGGGCGGTGTGCAGTACCTGCCGCGCGCGATCGGTCTGCCTCGCGCGATGGGAATCCTGCTGACTGGGCGGCGCGTCCCGGCAAAGGAAGGATTCGATCTCGGATTCGTCACGGCCCTCGCGCCGGCGGGGCAGGCTTTGGCTGAGGCGCGCCGCTGGGCCGCGCAGCTGCTCGAATGCTCGCCGCTCTCGCTGCGCGCGACCAAGCAGGTGGCACGCAAGACGATGCTGGGCGAGGACTTCGAACAGAAGGTGCTGGCGGCGCGCGAGTTCCCGGCCGCGAAGCGGCTGCGCAGCAGCGAGGACTATGTCGAAGGTCCGCGCGCCTTCGCCGAAAAGCGCAAGCCGGAGTGGAAGAACAAGTGAGCCGCCGTCCAGACCCGAACCGCGTTCCGGTCATCGTCGGCTCCGGCCAGGTGACCGACACGATCTCGACGCCGCAGCAGGGCCGCTCGCCCTTGCAGCTGATGCACGACGCCGCGCGCCTGGCTGCGGCCGACAGCGGCGCCGGCGATGCGCTCGTGCGAGCGATCGACTCGCTAGTCGTCATCCGCCTGTTCGCCGACACGTTGCCGCGCTTCGCGTCGCCCTTCGGCAAGCTCGTGAACGCACCCTGGTCACTGGCCCGGCTGCTCGGCGCGAGCCCGCGCGACCTGGTCTATCCGCCCCATGGCGGCGACTCGCCGCAGGTGATGCTGGCGCGCGCATGCGAGCGTATCGCCAACGGCGAATCGCAGGCCGCGCTGATCGTCGGCGGTGAGGCTTTGCGCACCGAGCTGGCGGCCAAGCGCGCAGGCCTCGCGCTCGAGTGGGGCGAGGATGCGCCGATCGCGCCCGACGTGCTCGACGGCCCCAAGGGCATGTACACCGCCGCCGAGGAAGCGCACGGCATGCGCTCGGCGATCGCGATGTACGCGATGATCGGCCAGGCCTTGCGCCAGGCCGCGGGACAGACGGTCGATGCGTACCGTGAGGCGAGCGCGCGGCTCTTCGCGCGGTTCGCGCAGGTGGCCCGGGACAACCCGCTCGCCACGCGCCGCGCCGGCTACGGCGCAGAAGCCATTGCCGAGGTGACGCCCGAGAACCCCTACGTCGGCTTCCCATTCACCAAGCTGATGACGGCCAGCGCCTTCATTGACCAGTCGGCCGCGTTCTTCGTCGTCTCCGAGGCGCTGGCCGATGCCCTCGGCATTGCGCGCGACAAGCGGGTGTACCTGCACGGCACCGCGGCTGCGCACGACCAGTGGTTCGTGAGCGAGCGAGCGCGGCTCGACCGCTCGCCAGCGATGCGCCTGTCGGCGCAGCATGCGCTGGCGCAGGCAGGCAAATCGCTGGCCGACGTGTCCTTCTTCGACATCTACAGCTGCTTCCCGTCGGCGGTGCAGATCGCCTGCAGCGAGCTCGGTCTTTCTCTCGACGATCCACGCGGATTCACCGTGACCGGCGGTCTCCCTTACTTCGGCGGGCCGGGCAATAACTACGTGACGCATGCCATAGCCGAGATGGTGCAACGCGTGCGCGCCAGTCCCGGCTCCTTCGGGCTGGTGATGGCCAACGGCGGTCTGGTCACGAAGGAGGCCGTGGGGCTGTTCTCCACGGCCCCCCCGACGCAGCCCTTCGTGCGCGAACCCGCGTCGGTGATCCAGGACGAGATCGACAAGGCGCCCAAGGTCGCGATCGTCGATGCGCCGAAGGGCAGGGCGGCGATCGAGACCTATGCGGTGCTGCACGGCAAGTCCGGGCCGGAGTCGGGTGTGCTGTTCGGCCGGCTTGCCTCCACCGGCGAGCGCTTCGTCGCCGTGACGCCCGGCGATGCGCAGACGCTGCAGAGGATCGAAGCCGTCGATGCGCTCGGCCTGCCGGGCACCGTGTCTCAGGTCGGCGGCAAGAACGTTTTCGTGCCGGATCCCGGCTGAGCACGGCGGCTTGCCCGGACCGGCGCCGGCAGGTTGCCTTGCACGCGGTCCTCCGATCCGTTCAGGGGTAGAGCCCGGCGGCCCGGGCCTTCAGGGTGCACAGCGCGACCAGCAGGTCGAGCGTCGGCGTCGCCACGCCCTTGTCGCGTGCCATCCGAAGCGGTGCGCAAAACATGGCCTCGATCTCGAGCTTGCGGCCAGCGGCTGCATCCTGCGCGATGCTGGGCAGGTGGGCGGACTGGCGCACGAAAGCCATGTGGGCCGCGACATCAAGGTGCAGCGTGCAGCCCATCGCTTCGGCGATGGCCGCCACTTCGGCCTGGATGCGGGTACGCGCGTCCACCAGCACCTGCTCGGCGAACATGTCCCGGAGCGGCACCGGCGCCAGCACTCCGAGCGGGCCCGAGCCCAGGTTCAGCGCCAGCTTGGCCCAGATGGCGTCGCGGATCGCGCCCGTTGTCTCGGCCGGGAATCCCGCCTCCCGAAAGAGGGCGGCGATCGCCTGCAGGCGCGGCGTGTCGCTGCCGTCGGGCTCGCCGAGACTCAGCTTGCGGTTGCCGCCGCGGACCTCGACGATGCCGGGCGCGGCCAACGTGCAGGCGCTCGAGGTCACGCCGCCGATGACGCGCGCGGGACCGACAGCGTTCCACAACGCGTCGCCGGGGTCGAGGGCGTGCAGCCGCCGCCCCTGCGATGCATCGCCGACGCCGTGGTGGTACCACCAGGGAATGCCGTTCTGGACGAACACCACGCTCGTGTGCTCGCCCAGCAGCGCGCCGATGGCCTCCGCCGCTGCAGGCAGCGCATGCGACTTGAGCGTGACCAGCACGAGATCCTGCACGCCGAGTGCGTGCGCATCGTCGCTTGCGCGCACGGCGGCGTGCAGCGGCCCGTCGTCGGTTCGCAGTGTGATGCCCGCCGCCGCGATCGCTGCCAGGTTCGCGCCGCGCACCACCACGCTGACTTCCGCACCCGCTCGCGCGAGCAGGACCGCAAAATGCCCGCCGGTCGCGCCGGCGCCGAAGACGCAGACCTTCATGACTACGGCCTCACTCCCGGTATGTCGGACTGTCGCGGTCGAGCTGGCGCAGCAGCGCCGACCATTCGCGTTGCCCGTTCCAGTTGCCGAGGCTGGCCTCGCTCCCTGTGCGGTCGGTCACCGTCGGCGGTGCGAGCACACGCGCCGTCAGTGCCATGACCTCGGGCGAGGGCATGTGCAGAGGCGTGTTGGCGGCCATGAAGTCGACCTGCACCTTGCAGGCGAACTCCAGTCGGTTCATCAGCAGGAAGGTTTCCGGGATGCTGCGGCCGCAGGCGATCAGGCCGTGGTTGCGCAGGATCATCACGTCCTTGTCGCCAAGGTCCGCGACCAGCCGGTCGCGCTCGGCTTCGTTCACCGCCGGGCCCTCGAAGTCGTGGTAGGCGAGGCGGCCGTGAAAGCGCAGCGCGCCCTGCGTCGCCGGGAGCAGGCCGCAGGCCATGACCGACACCGCCATACCAGCGCGGGTGTGCGTGTGCAGGACGCACGAGAGGTCGTGCCGCGCGGCGTGGATCGCGCTGTGGATCACGTAGCCCGCGTGATTGATCTCGTAGGGCAGGTCGGGCCGCTCGATGACCTTGCCCTCGATGTCGATTTTGAACAGGCTCGACGCGGTGATCTCCTCGTACATCAGGCCGAAAGGATTGATCAGGAAGCGCCCGTCCTCGCCCGGCACGCGCGCAGTGATGTGGTTGTAGATCAGGTCCGACATGCCATGGCGCGCCACCAGTCGATAGCAGGCTGCGAGTTCGACGCGCGTTTGCCATTCGACGGCGGAAACGCGTTCGCGAACGGAAAGATGCTTCATTTGGCCCCCGGGGTGTGAGATGCCCGATGGTCGTTGGAAATGGTCCAATAGGCAATAGGACAGACCAATAGACAAAAGATCGGCATAATGGCCTTCGCCCATTCCGGCGACCCGTGGCTAGGAGACAGACTTGAAAGACAACCCCGATTCCACCAGCAGGGTGGCCATCGTCACCGGGGCCGGCGACGGCATCGGCTGGGCCACTGCCCAGCGCCTGGCACAGGAGTTCGGCCACGTGGTGATCGCCGACGTGCGCGCCGACGCCGCGCCGCAACGTGCCGCCGAGCTTGGCGCCGAGCATGCCGGTTTCGAATGCGACGTGACCTCCGAGGCCAGCGTCGTCTCGCTGATGCGACAGGTGCGCGAACGCTTCGGCCGCATCGATGCGCTGGTCAACAACGCGGGCGTCGGCGAGCAGGCCGTCATGACGCTGGAGCAGACGGTCGAGGCCTTCGATCGCATCCTCGCGGTCCACCTGCGCGGCACCTTTCTCGCGAGCCGCGAGGCGGCGCGCGTGTTCGTCGAGCAGCAGTCGGGCGCCATCGTCAACATCAGCTCCATCGCCGGCCTCCATGGCCATCCCGGGCGCAACGCCTACGGAGCGGCCAAGGCCGGCATTTCGTCGATGACCGAGGCCATGGCCAGCGAATGGGCGCGCGACGGCATCAGGGTCAACGCCGTGGCGCCGGGCTATGTGCTGACCGACCTGGTCAAGGGCCTTGTGGCCAAGGGCGCGCTCAACCTCGAGAACATTGAGGAGCGCACGCCGATGGGCCGCACCGCGCAGCCGGCCGAGATCGCCGAGGCCATCGCCTTTCTCGCCTCGGCGCGCGCGAGTTTCATCACGGGCGTGACGCTGCCGGTGGACGGCGGCTGGCTCGCCTTCGGCGCGCCGTCCGCGAAGCTCGGCACCGTGGCGGAAAAGCGCGTGCCTCGCTGATCGTTCATTCCAAGGAGACCTCCATGACTTTCAATGCGAGCTTTCGCCGCCGCCGCATTCTCCAGGGGACGGCCGCCGCCGTCGCGCTGCCAGGCTTCTACATCGGCACCGCTGCCGCGCAGCAGACGCTGAAGATCGGCATGGTCATCGCCAAGCAGGGCCCGTTCGCGCAGCAGGGCGGCGACCTGGCCAAGGGCGTGCAGATGGCTTTCGACGAGGCCGGCGCCAAGATCCTCGGCCGCCCCGCCGAGCTGATGTGGCTCGACGAGGCCAATCCGCAGGGCGCGGTGCAGAACATCACGAAGCTGATCGAGGAAGAGAAGGCGGTCGCGGTGCTGGGCGGCACCTCCAGCGCGACCTCGCTGGCGATGGGCTCGGTCGCCCTGCGCGCGAAGGTGCCGTTCATCTCGGTCAACGGCGCGGCGCGCGAGATCACCGGCAAGGACTGCAATCCCTTCATGTTCCGCTCACCGGCGTCAGTGCCGGTATATGCGCAGGCGATGGCCGAGCAGATGCTGGCGGTGGGCAAGAAGTGGTACTTCATCGCCGGCGCCTTCGCCTTCGGCGAGGACGTGATCTCCACCTTCAGCGAGACCCTCAAGGCCGCGGGCGGCCAGGTGGTCGGCGCAGACCGCACGCCGGTTGCCACCACCGACTACAGCTCCTTCGTGCTCAAGGCCCGCGCCGCCAAGCCGGACGTGGTCATCAGCGGCGCCGCCAACGTCGAGCCCCTGCTCAAGCAGTTCAAGGAACTCGGCCTGACCGGCAACATCATGATCGCCGGACCGGCCGTGAGCGACACCGACCTGTGGAGCGCCAGCCCCGATGCGCTCGCCGGCATCTTCGGCAAGACCTGGTACTACAACGACCCGAACAATTCGGCCGCGGAGAAGGCCTTCGTGCAGGCCTATCGCGCGAAGGAAGGCAAGCCGCCGTCGGACCGCGTGTTCTTCGGCTGGCACAGCATGAAGCTGCTGCTCGCGGCCGTACAGCAGGCGAACAGCACCGAGCCGGCGCGCATCGCACGCGGGCTCGAGGAGGTGCGCATGCAGGACGGCGCGGTTGCCATCCAGTACCGCAAGGGCGACCACCAACTGCTGCGCCGGCTCGTCGTGGCCACGGCGCGCAAGCCGAACCCCACGGACAAGTGGGACATTCTCGACATCAAGTCGTCCACCGTGGCCAACCAGGCGGCGCTCGAGAAGCTCTACGGCGATCCGGTGCAGCAGGGCTGCAAGATGGCGCCCATCGCCTGAGGGCGGCATGGCCGGCGGCATCCTCATCACCGGCGGCGCGGGCGGTATCGGCCTGGCCTGTGCGCGTGCATTCCTCGCCGATGGCGCTGCCGTGCACCTGGTGGACATCGATGGCGAACGCCTTGCGCAGGCACGCACCGCGCTCGATCCGCTCGGCGTGGTGAGCACGCACCGCTCATCGCTCGCGACGCCGCTCGAATGCCGCGTTGCCTTCGCGTCGTTCGGACGGCCGGCCGACGTCCTGGTTCACATGGCCGGCGTGTTCGAGCCCGATCCGCTGGACGCCGACGACCGGCAGGTGTGGGAGCGGGCGATCGGCAGCAATCTCACCAACGCTACGAGATGGCGATCGCCTTCCGGGCGCAGCACGACGCGGCAACGGTCGGACGGATCGTGCTGTGCAGTTCGCGGGCCTTCCAGCGCGGCGCGCCGGGGCGCGCTGCCTACACAGCGGCCAAGGGCGGCATCGTGGGCCTCATGCGCACCTTCTCGCGCGAGTTCGCGCCGCAGATCCTGGTCAACGCGATCGCGCCAGGCCTGATCGACACGCCGATGACGGCGGCGCTGATCGAGAGCGCCGGCGCGCAGCGCCTGTCGGAGATCCCCCTTCGCCGCTTCGGCAAGCCCGAGGACATCGCGGGCGTCGTCAGGTTTCTGTGCGGTCCGGATTCGTCCTATGTCACCGGGCAGCTGATCACCGTCGACGGCGGCACGCTCAATTCGTCCTGAATCGGCCAGGGCGCTCAGTCCTCGTCGCGGCCGACGGCGCGCACGGCGTCGAGGTTGCCCAGCAGGCGATGCAGGTAGCGGACTAGGTTCTCGCGCTCCTGCTTGGTGAAACCGGTGAGCAACGCCTCCTCGCGTGCGATCGCCAGCTTGATGATGCGGTCGTGCAGCTTCTTGCCTGTTGCGGTGGTGGCGTATTCGACCTTGCGCAGGCCACTGGGCCGCGACTTGAGCCAGCCGTTGTCCTTCAGCATGGCCACGCTGCGGCTGACCGCCGCCTTGTCGAGGCCCATGAGCTCGCAGGCCTGGGACGCGGTCGACCACTCGTAGATCTCGAAGTAGGACAACACGCGCCAGTCCGTCACGCCGAGCTCGAAGCGCGCGCGATAAAGCACCGAGGCGCTGCCGGCCATCTTGTTGGAGAGCCAGAGCAGCAGCCCGGGAACGTAGCGATCGAGGTCCAGTTTCATGGCCCCGATGGTACGCAACTCAGCTCAGCGAAAAACCTTCGTACCCTTTCGCTGCCACGTCCTCGATGATGCGGCGGTAAGCCGGTACCCCGGCCACGTAGGGCATGAAGACACGCGGCTTGCCGGGCATATTGGCGCCGACGTACCAGGAGTTGCCGACGGGGTAGAGCGTCTTGTCGGCCGCTTCGTTGACATGGTCGACCCACCGGTCCTCGGCCGGCAACTGGGCATCGATGTGGGTGATGCCGTCCGCGCGGGTGCACCGGATGAAGTGCGTGATCCAGTCCACGTGGGTCTCGATCGAATGCACCATGTTGCTGAGCACCGACGGGCTGCCGGGCCCGGCAATGACGAACAGGTTCGGGAAGCCGGAGATCGAGACGCCCAGGTAGGTGCGCGGTCCGTGCGCCCACTTGTCGCGCAGCGAGCGGCCGCCGATTCCCCGGATGTCGATGGCCAGCAGCGCGCCGGTCATCGCGTCGAATCCGGTCGCGAACACGAGAGCGTCGAGTTCGTAGTCCTGCTCCGTGGTGCGCAGGCCGTCCGGCCTGATCGCGGCGATGGGTGCCGCCTTGACGTCGACGAGCGTGACGTTGTCGCGATTGAAGGTCTCGTAGTAGTCGGTGTCCACGCACAGCCGCTTGGTGCCGAAGGGGAGGTCCTCTTTCGGCGACAGCAGTTCCGCCACCGCCGGATCGCGCACCACCTGGCGGATCTTCGAACGCACGAACTCGGCCGCGTACCTGTTCGCCTGCGGATGACGCAGCAAGTCGGAGAAGGCGCGCAGCATGCGGAAGCCGCCACCTGCGCCTTGCCAGCGGTACTCGAACTCGGCTTGCCGCTCCTCGTCGGTCACTTCGAGTGCCGACTTGTCGTTGGCGTTGAGGAACTGGCCGGTCATCGCTTCGCGGCCCAGGGCCCGACGCTCTGCGTAGTTGGCCTTGACCTGCTTCAGCGTGGCCTCATCCAGCGGCCCGTTCTGCGCCGGCACGCTGAAGTTGGCGGTGCGCTGGAACACCGTCAGGTGCTCGGCCTGGGCCGCGATGAGCGGCGTCATCTGCACGCCGCTGGACCCGGTGCCGATCAGGCCGACCCTCATGCCGGAGAAGTCGACGCCCTCGGTCGGCCAGTTCGCGCTGTGATACCAGGGACCCTTGAAGCTCTCGAGCCCGTCGATCTTCGGCGCCTGGGGAATCGACAGGCAGCCGGTTGCGAGGATCAGGTACTGCGCATCGAAGCGCTCGCCGCACTCCGCTGTCACGGTCCAGCGCCGCGATCCGTCGTCGAAGCGCGCGGCGCTGACGCGTGTGCGCAACTGGATGTCGCGTCTCAGCTCGAAGCGGTCGGCCACGTGATTGATGTAGCGCAGGATCTCGCCCTGGCTCGCATAGCGCTCGGTCCAGTCCCATTCCTGCTGCAGCGCTTCGCTGAACGAGTACGAATAGTCCAGGCTTTCGACATCGCAGCGGGCACCGGGATAGCGATTCCAGAACCAGGTGCCGCCGAGGCCGTCTCCCGCTTCCAAGAGCCGCGCGGAGAGCCCGAGCCCGCGGGCCCGGTACAGCTGATAGAGGCCCGCGAAGCCGCCGCCCACGATGAGCATGTCCACCCGGGTGGGAGTTGAAGTCGTCATGCCTGTTTTCCTCGGAAATGTTCCTTCCATCTTACTGCTTTCAAGTTGACGAATCAACCTAAACAGGTTGACAATGAAACATGACGTTTACCCTGGGTGGTAGCTGAAACGGCGTCAATCAGACTGCAAATGAATGGTATGGCCATTGACAAATATTCAGCTTGCAACATACTTTTGGACTCACAGAGGAACCGGCTCATGGACAAGGAAATCGAGACATTGCTGCAGAAGGTCAAGGAGGCCAACCGCACGCCGTTCTGGCAGAGCACCCCCGAAGCCGCGCGCTCGGCGCCGATGCTCATGACGCTTCTGTTCGGCGATGGGCCGCCGGTGCAGCGGGTGGAGGACTTCACGATCCCGTCCTCCGGCGGCTTCGCGCTGCCGGTGCGGCTCTACGTGCCGTCGGGCGAACCCAGCGGCCTGATCGTGTACTTCCACGGCGGCGGCTGGGTCATCGGTACGGTTGCGGGCTATCACCCCATGACGGCGACGCTCGCCAATCGCACCGGTTGCGCGGTGCTGTCGGTGGACTATCGGCTCGCGCCGGAGAACCCCTACCCGGTACCGGTCGAGGATGCGCTCGCCGCGATCCGCTGGGCGGCGGAGCAGGGCGCATGTGCCATCGGCGCCGAACCGCATGCATTGGTTGCGATGGGCGACAGCGCCGGCGGCAACCTCGCGACGGTCGCCTCGCGCCTGCACAACCAGAGCGATCCGGCGCGCAGGGTCGATCTGCAGGTGCTCGCCTATCCGGTCACGGGACACGATTTCGACACGGCGAGCTACCTCGAATTCGCCGAAGGCAACCTGCTGACGCGCAACGACATGAAGTGGTTCTGGGACCACTACTGCCCCGACGGCGCGCGGCGCTCGAACCCGGATGTCTCGCCTCTGCATGCGAAGGACTTGTCGGCCTCCCCGGCCGCGCTGGTGCTCACGGCCGGCCGCGATCCGCTGCGGGACGAAGGCGAAGCCTATGGCGAGCGGCTGAAGCAAGCCGGGGTGCCGGCGGAGATCGTGCGCTGCGAAGGCTTGCTGCACGGCTTCCTCGCGATGATCAACTATGCGCCGAGCGCCGGCAGGGCCTTCGACACAATCGTGGATGCCATCGTCCGGAGCGCCTCGAAATGACGGATCTGTCGAAGATGTTCAACCCGGCCTCGGTCGTCCTGGTCGGGGCGACCGACCGCTCGACCTGGTCGAAGATGGCGTTCGACAATCTCAAGCTCCTCGGCTTCGAGGGCAAAGTGCACCTCGTGAGTCGCAGCGGCGGCATGGCCCACGGCCAGCAGACCTTCAAGTCGGCCACCGAGATCGGCGAGGCGGTGGATGTGGCCCTTCTCATGGTGCCGATCGCCGCAATGAACGATGCGCTGCGCGACCTCGGCGCAGCCGGCATCACGGGCGCGGTCGTTCTCGCGGGCGGCTTCGCGGAAACCGGCGAAGACGGCCGCGCGCTGCAGGACGAGCTCGTCGGCACGGCGCGCGCCCTCGGCATCCGGCTGCTCGGGCCGAACTGCCTCGGCTTCATCAACTTCACGACCGGCGGCGCCTGCTGGACCGGCTCCATGCGCACGCCCCCACTGAAGGGCGGCATCAGCATCGTGTCGCAGAGCGGCGCGGTCGCAACGATGATGAAGCACTTCGCGCACCAGCAGGGCATCGGGCTGAACATCGTGGTCGCGACCGGCAACGAAAGCATGCTCGGCCTGGCCGACGTGCTCGACTACCTGATCGACGATCCGCAGACCCGCGTGATCGCCCTCTTCGCAGAGGCTGTTCGCGACACCGGGCTGTTCCGCAAGGCTGCCGAACGCGCATTGCATGCGGCCAAGCCGATCGTGGTGGTCAAGGTCGGCAGCTCCGAGCTGTCGGTGCAGGCGGCCCAGTCGCACACGGGATCGATGGTCGGCGATGACCGCGTGTTCGATGGCGTGTGCCGCCAGCTCGGCGTGATCCGGGTCCGCTCCATCGAGGAGCTGATGTTCACCGCGGCGTTGATCGAGAAGACCGGCGTGCTGCAGGGCGAGGGCGTGGCCGTGCTTTCCTCTTCGGGCGGCATGGGCGAACTGGCCGCCGACTATGCGCAGCTCGAAGGCGTGAAGCTCGCCGCGCTGGCGCCGGCAACGCTCGCCGCGCTCGGCGGCATCCTTCCGCCGATGGCGACCCCCTCCAATCCGCTCGACCTGACGGGAGCGGTCGTCAACAACCCGGACCTGTTCCGCCAATGCATGCTGGGACTGGAGCAGGACGCGGCAGTGTCGCTGCTGGTGTGCATCTTCGACGTGCCGACTGCGAACAACGGCGACTGGGCGCCTTTCGCCGTCGGCTCGCTCGAGGCGATCGGCCGCTTCAAGCCGCAGGGACGGGTGCGTTTCCTGGCGATGAGCAACACGGTCAAGAGCGTCTCCGATCGCAGCCGGGCCGAAATCGATGCGGCGCGGATGCCATACGTGTCTTCGGGTTTGGACATCGGCATGCGTGCGATCCGCCATGCGCTCGGCTGGTCGTCGCGCCAGCGCCGCGGCACGCCCGCCGTGCAGGAGCCATCCGGCAAGGGCGCGCCGGCCGCGCTGCCGCAGTCGGAGCGTGAGGCCATCGATTTCCTCAAGCATTGCGGCGTGCCGGTGGTGCCACAGGTTCTGGCTGCCGACGCGGCGCGCGCGGTCGCCGTCGCCGGCGACATGGAAGGCCCGGTGGTGCTGAAGGTCGCGTCGCCCGACATCGCGCA